>CBDEVG010000047.1:0-628823 GCA_965243535.1 Amaricoccus sp. | reverse complement strand
AACCCGACGATCGTGATGCTGGCGCTGGGGTTCCTGCTGATGATCGGCATGACGCTGATCGCGGACGGCATGGGGTTCCACGTGCCCAAGGGCTACATCTACGCGGCCATGGGCTTCTCGGCCCTGGTCGAGGGGCTCAACATGCTCGCCCGCCGGCGCAAGGCGCCCGCGGAGGCGCTCGCGGAGGCCCCTGGGGAAACCCTCGCGGAGGCTCCCGCCCTCGACGCCCGCGACTGATCCCGGGCGCGTCGCCACTGACGCCGACCGGCGGCGGGTCCGGCCCGCCGCCCCTGAGCCGACTGGCGGCGGGCCCGGCCCGCCGCCGGGCCCCCTCACCGAAAAACCACCAAGGGATGGAACTTGCGATGCAACTGAACGGGCTTCTTCACGGGGCGCGGCTTTTGGGCCATGTGGATTTTCCGACGTCGGAGGTCTTGGGTCCTGACGCGACGGAGGACCAGATCCAGGGCCTGATCGACCGGCACGGTCTGATCTTCATCAAGCCGGTGTTCCGGGGCGGGATCGGCAAGAAGGGCAAGGCGGGGCTGGTGGGCCGGGCGCGCAGCCTGGAGGAGGCGCTGGCGGAGAAGGAGCGGCTCTACTTCTGCGAGCACCGGCACGGCAACGCCTATGCGAAGTCGAACGGGGTCACCTTCGAGGCGGGGGTTTCCGGGCGGAGCACGAGGTCTACTTCTCGATCTCCGACGACACCCGCTTCCGGGCGCCGACCATGACGCTCACCCATCGCGGCGGCATGGACATCGAGGACCTGCCGAAGTCCGACGTCGCCACCGTGCCCTTCGAGGCGCTGACGGGCCTCAAGGCCTTCGTGGTGGCGAACGCGCTGAGCGACATCGGCGCGCCGAAGGAGATCATCTCGCCGCTGGTGCAGCACCTGCCCAAGCTCTGGGAGCTGGTGCACCACTACGGCATGACCACGCTGGAGCTGAACCCGATCCGCATGCGCGTGGGCGCGGGCGGGCGGCTGACGCCGGTGGCCTGCGACTTCAAGTGCGGCTTCGACCGGGACGACCCCCGGGTGGCGCGGCTCGGGCTGCCCGACCAGCTCTTCGCCGCGGACGTCACCGCCTTCGAGCAGGAGGTGAACCAGCTGCGCACCCACCAGGGCCAGTCGGACGTCTTCGTGATCAACGACAAGGGCACCATCCTCGCCCCCACCTTCGGCGGCGGCGCGAACTCCCTGGTGACGGAGGTGCTCGGCGAGGCCGCGATCATCTCCTCGGACTTCGGCGGCAACCCGCCCTACGAGAAGATGAAGGCGGTGGCCTCGATCTGCTACCGCCACTTCCTCGCCCAGACCAACGTGCTCTTCATCATCGGCGGCAAGTCGAACAACACCGACATCCTCGAGACCTTCCGCGGCATGGGCGACGCGCTGCGCGAGCACTTCGCCGCCCATGGCCCGACGCCGCTCTACGTGGTGGTGGGCCGCGGCGGCCCGAACCTGGTGCGCGGCATGGGCAATCTCGCCGAGACGCTGGAGAGCCTCGGGCTCCCCTACCGCTTCTTCGGCTTCGACAGCGCCATCTCCGAGGTGGTGAACTACGCCAAGAAGATCGACGACTGGATGCGGGCGGGGGGGCGCGCGGAGATCGCGGCCTCGCTCGGCCTCAAGGCTGCGGCCGCGTAAGGGAGGAACGGACATGTATCACCAGGGCATCCAGGGGCTCCCCTACTATCTCGGCATCCGCTCGCTGGCCGACGTCGCCACGCGCGAGGACCGGGTCTGCGTGCTGAACGTCGCCGGCGGCGAGAGCCGGCAGGTGACGCCGACGAGCCACGCCTTCTCGGGCGGCAACGTCGTCTTCGGCACCTCGCCCGGCCGCGCCGGGTCGGTGATCAGGACGCCGGTCGGGGACATCCCCGTCTACAACAACGTGCGCGAAGGGCTCGACGCCGGCCACGCCTTCAACACCGGCGTCGTCTACCTGCCGCCCTCGGGCGTGCGCGACGGCGTGGCCGAGCTCATCCGGGTGAACCCGGACCTGAAGAAGATCGTCATCATCACCGAGAAGATCGCCGTCCACGACGCCCGCGAGATCCGGGCGATGGCGCAAGGCAACGGCGTCGACGTCATCGGCGGCAACTGCCTCGGCGTCGCGGATTCGTGGAACCGGGTGCGCATCGGCGGCGCCCTCGGCGGCGACCATCCGGAGGAGAGCCTGATCAAGGGCTCGGTGGCGATCTTCTCGAACTCCGGCGGCTTCACCACCACCATCGCCCAGTACCTCGGCACCGCGGGCTGGGGGACGACCACCCTCGTCTCCAGCGGCAAGGACCTCTACATCCACTACGCCTGCCCCGACTTCGCCCGCGCCTTCGCCGCCGACGACCGCTCCCGCGCCGCCGTCCTCTACGCCGAGCCGGGCGGCTACTACGAGCACGGGATCGACTGGTCGAAGCCCGTCGTCGCCTGCGTCGTCGGCCGCTGGAAGTCCAAGCTCACCCGCGCCGTCGGCCACGCCGGCGCCATGGCGGGCTCGGGCGACCGGGCCGAGGACAAGGAGCGCTGGTTCATGGAGGCCTTCGGGGTCGACGCGATCTTCACGCCCGAGACCCCGGTCGTCTCGAAGAAGGGCGCCGTCGTCACCAACATCGCCGACATCCCCGCCGCGCTCACCGCCGTCATGGCCCTCAACGGCGCGGAGCCCGACTTCGCCCCGCGCGGCGACCTGGCGCTCAAGCCTTGGGTGGCCAACGACCAGGGGCTGGTCCTGCCCGCCGACCTCGCCCTGCCGAAGGTGACCGCCCCCGAACCCTACGACGGCCAGATCGCCGCCCTCGGCCGCCAGGTCGGCGCCGTGGTCGCGCGCCAGAACATGAAGGACAAGTCCGGCGCCTCCGTGATGGACCCGAAGACCCAGGTGACCAGCGTGCACGGCCACGAGGTCCTCGACCTCGCGCTCCTGCCGCTGGAGGCCTGCTTCGCCCTGCCCCTCGTCCACGAGATCGCCAGCGAGAACGACCGGGTCATGCTCGACGTCGCGGTCGCGGCCGAGGTCAACCTCGTCGGCGACCCGATCCTCGCCGCCGCCGACGCCGCGCGCGAGGCGGGCAACGCCCCGAACGCGGTCATGGCCGTCGCCGCGGCGATCACCGGCCCGAAGCGGGTCGAGCGCGCGCTCGCCTGCGCCCGCGCGCTCATCGACCTCTTCGCCCATTCGGGCCTGCGCCGCGCCCGGGACGAGGCCTTCGACACCTCGGCGATCGTCATGGACGCCGAGACCCGCGCGCTCTTCATGGCGACGCCGGAGGAGGCGGACGACCCCCGGCCCGAGGCCATGCTCGCCGCGATCGAGGCCCGCGGCGGCAAGTCGGCCTTCCTGAAGTATCTCAAGGCCCAGGGCGGCCGGCTCAGCCGCGACGCCATCCTCGCGGCGATCTCCACGACGATCGCCTGGGGGCCCTTGATGCGCAAGCGCATCACCCGGCTGACCGCCGAGACCCTGCCCTGGCACCTGCGCCTCTACGGCGTGATGGTCGGCGCCTCGATCCCGGGCGCGCACCACCAGCCCGGCTCGCTCCACGGCATCCCGCGCGACGAGCGCTTCGGCCAGTGGACCATGGCCGACCTCTGCTTCCTCGCCATGACCGGCAAGAAGCCCACCCCCGAAGAGGCGCTGCCCCTGCAGATCCTCATCGGCCTGCTCATCTCCAACGGCCCCGGCGCGATCTCGGCCCAAGGCGCCAAGGGCGCGGTCTCGGCCGACGGGCCCCAGACGCCCGGCCGCGTGCAGATCAACAAGGCCATGGTGGGCTTCCTCACCCACACCGGCTACAGCCACGGCGGCAACGGCTTCGAGGGCATGGCCTTCCTGCTCGAGCAGTTCAGGGACAAGGGCCTCAAGGAACCCTCCGACCCCGCCCACGGCCTCGACCTCAAGGCCATGGCGACCGAGTTCGCCAAAGCCTACCGCCGCGAGAAGAAGGCCTCCAAGGAGGTCGGCGCCGAGCTGCGCGCCCTGCCCGGCGTCCACCACCCGATCTTCAAGGGCAAGCCCGTCAACCATGACCCGCGCGAGCGCTTCGTCGCCGAGTACATGGCCAGGGCCGGACGCTACAACGTCTTCCACGCCTTCTACCGCGAGCTCGTCCAGGCCCTCTACGAGCAGGGCGCAAGCCCGTACGTCTTCTGCGTCAACGTCGACGCGGTGATCGCCGCCCTCCTCCTCGCCCTCCTCTGGCCCGACCACCAGTCCGGACGCCTCACCGAACGCGACCTCGAGACCGCAGCCTTCACCGTCTTCCTCTACGGACGCATGATCGGAGCCGCCGCAGAAATCGACGACCACCTCAACAGAGGACGAAACATGGACACAAGAACCCCAGCCTCCCAATGCGCATACGTCGTCTGAGATAGGGCAAGGGCAAGGGAGCGCCGGCACGCGGCGCTCCCTCCCGGCGAAAGGACGCGACGGCCCAGACCAAGCGCCGTCGCCTCAAGGCGGCCGGGAAGAACCCTCGCCGCCTTTTCCTGTCTCGACGCCCTTTCCTCCGGGGTCAGCCGGCTTCCCGGGACGCCTGAGCGGGCCTCTCAGCCGCGCCCCTCGAGGCGCCGCCGCGCGCGCCGGGCCTGGGCCAGGCCCAATCCCAGGCCGAGGAGCGCCGCGAGCGTCGAGCCGATCAGGACCCCGAGCTTGGCGGCGGCGAGCAGGTTCTCGTCGGCGAAGGCGAGCATGGCGATGAAGATCGACATGGTGAAGCCGATCCCCGCCAGGAGACCCACCAGCAGGATCCCGCCCCAGCCGACGCCATCGGGCAGCCGGCTCAGGCCGCTGCGGACCATGAGCCAGACGCAGGCCACCACGCCGATCGGCTTGCCGAGGACGAGCGCGGCCCCGACGCCGAGCATGACCAGATGCGCGCCCCCCTCGTGGAGCTCGAAGCCCCCGACGCTGACCCCGGCGTTCGCCAGCGCGAAGACCGGCATGATCCCGAAGGCGACCCAAGGGTGCAGCGCCATCTGCACCCGCACCACCGGCGGCAGGATCTCGCGATTGGCGATCCGCAGATCGCGCAGGGGACGCGCGAGGCGATGCGCGTCCCCCTCCCGCCCGCGCAGGTCCCCGACGATGCGCGAGAGCGCCTCCACCGGCGCGTCGCGCATGGGCATCGAGACGACCGGCGTCATCAGCCCGAGCGCCACCCCGGCGAGGGTGGGATGGGCGCCGGTCGCCAGCAGGCCCGCCCAGATCACCGCCCCGGGCAGGACATAGGCGAAGGCCGAGCCTATGCCGATGCGTTGCAGCCCGAGCACCAGCGCGACCCCGACCGCGGCGATGGCGAAGCCGGCGGGATCGAGGCCGCCCGAATAGAAGAAGGCGATGATCAGCACCGCGATGACGTCGTCGATGATCGCGAGGGCCAGCAGGAACACCCGCAGACTCGGCGGGATCGAGCGCCCGAGGAGCGCGAGCACCCCGACCGCGAAGGCGATGTCCGTCGCCGTCGGCACCGCCCAGCCCTGGGCGCGCAGGCCCTCCGGATTGAACGCGAGATAGATGAGCGCGGGCGCGATCACCCCGCCCGCCGCCGCGGCCAGAGGCAGGATCGCCTGGTCGAGCCGGCTCAGCGCGCCCTCGTGGATCTCGCGGCGGATCTCCATGCCGACGACCAGGAAGAAGACCGTCATCAGCGCGTCGTTCACCCAGAAGTGCAGCGACCGGGAGAAGACGTGCTCTCCCACGCCGATCGAGAGCGGCAGGTGCCAGAAATGGTCATAGCTCTCGGCGACGGGGGAGTTCGCCCAGACGAGCGCCGCAGCGGCGGCGAGCAACAGGACGACGCCACTCACCGCCTCGACATGGATGAAGCGCTCGAAGGTCGCGAAGGCGCGTTCGGCGAGAAGCTGGGCGCGCGACGGCGCGCGGAGGGGCGTCCGTGGGGTCATGGGTCATGCCTGTCCCGCCTGGCGGCCCGACCAGACGCATGACCTGCCGAACCGCCCCATGCGGCTGACACCCTGACGCTCCCCTTACCCGAAATCGGGGCGGCGGCGCAACCCGCCGCCCGGGATTCCGGTCAGGCCGCTCTCGGCGAGAGCGCCGAGACCCCCTCGAGGCGTGCGCTCCCGACCCGTTCACACTCCTGAAGGCGAGGTTAAGGCCCTGGATTATATTGAATTATTTCAATATCTTGATCCGATTTTCACGCGTGAAAATCACCCCCTCCCCATGCCGCGCCTTGGGAGAGCAACGTTTCTGGAGGCCTCTCAGTCGCCGGGAAAGGGGCTGGCGTCCTGGAAGCAGTTCGCCCCGGCGGGGGGCAGGCGGCCCTCCACCAGATAGGCCGCGACATGGTCCTGGGCGCACCTGCTCGGGTTGAGGAGGACGGTGTGGCCGAAGCCCTGAACGATCAGCAGGCGGCCGTCCGCCAATTCCTGCGCCATGCGCACGGAGCTGGCGAGCGGGGTGGCCGGGTCGTAGGTGTTGCCGATAACCAGCACGGGGACGGGCGTCGGCCTGTCCCAGGGTCCGCGATAGGGATCGGCCGCCCGGGCGGTCCAGCCCTGGCAGGCCGCCGCAAAGGGCCAGGCCGACCGGCCGGCGCGGACGTAGCTCGCCTCGACCTGGGCGGCGAAGGCGGCCTCGGTCTCGGGATTGGGGCTTTCGCCGCACACCACCGAGAGCTGTCGGCCGGCGCTGGTGACGTAAGGCGCGCCGGCGCCGCCTCGGGCTCCGGCGCGGACGCGGCGCCGGCCGCCCCGACGGGCGCCCCGGCCGCGCGTTCGAGAAACGCCGCGACGGCGGGCCAGCCCGGGAAGCGGTCGAAGCCCGGGACCGGCGAGACCGTATAGGTGAGCGCGCCGACATAGGAGAGGAGATCGCCGTCGTCGATGATCCGCCCGTCGAGGGTCAGGCCCGCCGCGGCCCGGTCCAGCAGCGCGCTCCATTTCGCGCGCGTCGCCTCGGGCGATCCGGCGGAGAAGGCGCAGGCCTCCGCCGCGCCGCACTGGTCGAGGAACGCCCGGATCGCCGTCTCGGCCCCGAAGTCCGAGCCGATCCGCACGAAGGCGCCGAGGCCCGGGTCCTCGCCCGCGCCCCCCGCCCAGGCCGAGGGCGTCACCGCCCCGTCCAGCACCGCGGCGCGCACCCGCTCGGGGAACATGTTGACGTAGGTCGCCCCGAGGAAGGTGCCGTAGGAGGTCCCGTAATAGGTAAGCCTCTCGTCCCCCACCGCCTGGCGCAGCAGGTCGAGATCCCGGGCGTTGTCGGCGGTCGAGACATGCGCCAGCAGCGCCCCGTTCCGCGCGACGCAGGCGGCGTTGAAGGCGGCCTGGCCGGCGGCGTCGGCGGCGATCTCGGCGGGCGTCGCCGGCAGGCCGTCCGAGACGTGTTCCTCCAGAAAGGCGGCCTCGGCCTCGGCGCTGTCGAAGCATTGCACGACCGGCGTCGTCCGCCCGCCCATGCCGCGCGGGTCCCAGCTCACGATATCGAAGTGGTCGCGCGCCTCGGCTGGAAAGCCGTCGATCGCCACCGGCAGATAGGCGGTTCCGGCGTCGCTGGGGCCGCCGGGGTTCCAGAACAGCGTGCCGATGCGCCGAGCCGGATCGCGCGCCGGCGCCTGGATGAGGGCGAGGGCGAACTGCGGCCCGGAGGGGTCGGAATAGTCCATCGGCACGGCCGCCGTCGCGCAGCGGAACGCGTCGGCAGGCGCGGCCCCCGCCGCGGCCGGGGGACAGGCGCCCCAGGAGAGGACCGGCACGGGAGCCGCCTGCGCCCGGCCGGGCGCAGGCGCCAGCAGGACGAGCGGCAGGAGGGCGGCGGCGCGAGCGAAAGGCGACATGGGATCACCCTTGGGACGGGGGCGGCGGGAACGGATCGGGGGCCTCAGTCCTCGAACGGCTGTCGGTCCTGGGCGCACCAGCTGTCCGGAGGCGGCAGGGCGAGGTCCGCCAGATAGGCCGCGATCCGGTCGCTGGCGCAGGCGCTCGGGTTGAGGAGGGTCGTGTGGCCGAAGCCGTCGACGCGCAGCAGCGCCCCCTTGGGCAGCAGCGCCGCCATCGCCTCGGCGTTCTGCATGGGGGTGGAGGGATCATGGGTGGTGTTGACGATGAGCGGCGCGACGCCCGACGCCCGGTCCCAGGGGCCCGCATAGGGATCGGCCGCCGGGACCTCCCAGAGCGAGCAGGGAAACTCGGTGAAGGAGGTCGAGAGGCCGAAATAGCCGGAGCGGAGCATGACCTCGGAGGCCAGCGTCGGAAACCGCTCCAGCGCGACGGTGGGGGCGTCGCCGCACATGATCGCGGTCACGCCCTCGACGCCATCGTAGGGCTCCGAGGCCGCGCCGGCCGCCGCCGCCGGCGCGGGCGCGGGCGGCTCTCCGGCGGCCGGCGCCTGAGGTTGCGCCTCGGGTTGCGCCGGCGGTTGCGGCGGCGTCCGGCCCGCCTCGTGCAGCGTCTGCAACGCCTGCGCGATCGACGCCCAGCCGTTGGCGCCCGGGAGCGGCCAGACGATGTCCATTCCGTCGGAGACCTGCCCGACCAGGGTTTCGAGGGCAATCGCGCGGACGCCCGACGTCGTGGGCAAGTCGATCGGCCCCTCGCTCAACCGGTTCAGCAGGTCGAGCCATTTCCGCCGGGTAAGGTCGTAGCTCGACTCGGCGAAGGCGCAGCGCTCCGGCCCTGCGGCCGCGCAGAGCTGGAGGAAGTGGTCGAACACCTCCGCCACCTGATAGGAGCCGATGCGGTCGCCGAGCGGCCATTGCGGCGCCCCGTCCCCCTCGGCCTCCCCCTCGGCCGTCCAGGCGAGCGGCGAGAGGTTGCCGTCGAGGACGAGCGCGCGGATGTCGTCCGGGAACAGGTTGGCGTAGGTCGCGCCCAGCAGGGTCCCGTAGGAAACCCCCCAGTAGTTGAGCGGCGCGCCCCCCGAGGCGCGCCGCAGCTGCTCGAGGTCGCGCGCGGTGTCCGCCGTGGAGAGATGGGCGAGGATGTCGGCCGCGTTCGCGGCGCAGGCCTTTGCGAATTTCCCATAGGCCTCGCGCCAGGCCCGCTGTTCGTCGTAGCTGACCGGGAACGCCCCGAAGTCGCCGAGGAGGGCCGCCTCCTCGCCCGCGTCATCGAAACAGCGGGCCTGGGTCGACTCGCCGATGCCGCGCGGATCCCAGCTCACGATGTCGAAGGACCGCCGGACCGCCGCGGGGAACAGCCCGTACCATTGCGGGAACTGGACGCTGCCCGTGCCGCCCGGGCCCCCGGGGTTGAAGAACAGCACGCCGACCGGCTTGCCGCCCTGCGCCGGCATCCGCCGCAGAGCGAGCTCGACGGTCGGGCCGTCCTCCTGCCGATAGTCGAGCGGCGCCGCGTAGACCGCGCACTCCAGCCCGTCGATCATCGGGTCGGCGCAGGCGGACCAGGAGATCGGGGCGTCGCGGAAATGATAGACCGCGTCCGCCGCCAGCGCCGGGCCCCCCGGCAGCATTGCGGCCAGCCCGAGCGCGGCGCCCCAGCGCGTCCGTGCGCCCGTTTCCGCCCCCGTTTCCGAACGACACCCTGCCATGCCCATGATCTCCCCGGCGCGACGAAGCTGGGCGACGTTAAGGTAGCCGCCCCGAGGATGCACAGAGGTTTCTGCGCCGACGCGGCGGGCGGAACGAGTCCCGGGCGCGCCGGTTCCGCTCAGCCCGCCTCCCCGTCGGCGGAGGCGACGCAGACCTCTGTGCCCCAGTCGGCGCAGCGGCGGGCGAGCGGCGCGGGCAGGGCGCGATCGGTGAACCAGGTGGTGATCTGCGACAGCGAGCCGAGCAGCGCCGGCGCCGAACGGCCGAGCTTGGAATGATCGCAGACCAGGAAGGCCTTGCGCGCCTGCTTGAGGATGACCCGCGAGACGCGCACCTCGGCCAGGTCGAAATCCAGCAGGTCCCCGTCCGGGTCGATGGCGGAGACCCCGACGACGGCGAAATCCACCTTGAACTGGCCGAAGAACTCGCTCGTCAGGTCGCCGACCAGCCCTCCGTCGGAGCGGCGCAGCGCCCCCCCCGCGATCATGATGTCGCAGCCGGGATTGGCGAGAAGCGTGTTCGCCACGTTGACGTTGTTCGTCACCACCGTGATGTTGCGATGGAGCAGCAGCTCGCGCGCCACCGCCTCGGTGGTGGTTCCGAGGTTGAGGATGAGCGAACAGTTGTCCGGAATCGCCGCGGCGCAGGCGCGCCCGATGGCGGCCTTGGCCGCCTCGTTCATCCCCCGCCGCTCCTCGTAGCCGAAATTCGCGACGCCGGTGCGCGGCACCGCGCCTCCGTGCACGCGGTCGAGCAGGCCCGCGCTGGAAAGATCGGCGAGGTCCCGGCGGATGGTCTGGAGCGCCACGTCGAAGCGCTGCGCCAGATCCTCGACGAAGACCCGCCCCTCCCCCCGCGCGATCTCGAGGATCTCGGTCTGACGAAGGCTGAGGGCCATGGGCAGGTTCCGCGCGTTTCCTGGGGCGGACGGTGCGCGATCGCCACCCGTCGGTCAACGGAAAAGCCCCCGACCGCGGGAAAACGAACCATTGTCGCGCTGCAGCATCATTTTTTCCGCAGATGCGAGCGTTCGCGCATCATATGGCGCGCGAAATCACGCGAAATATCCTTAATCGCGCATTTTCGCGCACAAGACGATTGACGGGCGGCGCAGGCTTGGCTTAGCTCTCCCTACGACGTCGAAAGGGAGCGCAGCGGGTCGTGGAGACCGGGACAACGGATCTTTTCGTGATCGGGGGCGGCATCAACGGCTGCGGCATCGCGCGCGACGCGGCCGGCCGGGGCCTTTCGGTGACGCTCGTCGAGAAGGGCGATCTGGCCCAGGCGACGTCCTCCGCCTCGACCAAGCTCTTCCACGGCGGCCTGCGCTATCTCGAATACTTCGAGTTCCGCCTGGTGCGCGAGGCGCTGGCGGAGCGCGAGACCCTGCTCGCCGCCATGCCGCACATCAGCTGGCCGCTGCGCTTCGTGCTGCCCTACGATCCCGCAATGCGCTTCGAGAGCGACACGCCGACCTCGCGCCTGCTCGGAACGGTCATGCCCTGGCTTCGGGGGCGGCGGCCGGCCTGGCTGATCCGGCTCGGGCTCTTCCTCTACGACACGCTCGGCGGTCGGCGGGTCCTGCCCGCCACCCGGACGATTGACCTCGCCGCGGATCCCGCCGGACGGCCGCTGCGGCCGGAGCTGCGGCGGGCCTGGGAATATTCCGACTGCTGGGTGGAGGATTCGCGCCTGGTCGCGCTCAACGCCCGCGACGCGGCGGCGCGCGGGGCCCGCATCCTGGTCCGCACCGAGGCGATCTCGGCGCGGCGCGAGGACGGGGGGTGGTCGATCACGACCCAAGGGCCGGAAGGACGGGTCGAGCATCGGGCGCGGGCCCTGGTCAACGCCGGCGGCCCCTGGGTGGGCGCCGTGCTCCACGACATCGTCCATGCCGAGACCCGGGCCGGCGTCCGGCTGGTGCGCGGCAGCCACATCGTCACCCGCCGGCTCTACGACCACGACCGCTGCTACTTCTTCCAGGGCAGCGACGGGCGCATCATCTTCGCCATTCCTTATGAGCAGGACTTCACCCTGATCGGCACCACCGACGCCGACCACCAGGGCCCGCCCGAGTCGGCGCGCTGCACCGAGGCGGAGCGCGACTATCTCCTCGCCTTCGCCTCGCGCTATTTCGCCCGGCCGGTGACGGTCGAGGACGTGGTCTGGACCTATTCCGGGGTCCGGCCGCTCTACGACGACGGCGCCACCTCGGCCACCGCGGCGACGCGCGACTACGTGCTGGCGCTCGACGCGGAGGGCGCACCGCTCCTCAGCGTCTTCGGGGGCAAGATCACCACCTATCGCCGGCTGGCCGAAAGCGCGCTCGCCAAGCTCGCCCCGTTCTTCCCGGCGGCGACGGGCGCCTGGACAGCCCGCGCGCCCCTGCCGGGCGGGGATTTCCCCATCGACGGCGTCGCGGCCTTGGTCGCGGGCCTGCGGGCGCGCTATCCGTTCCTGACCGACTACTGGGCGGGGCGGCTCGTCCGCGCCTATGGCGCCGAGGCGGGGGACGTGCTCGGGGAGGCCCGGGTCGCCGCCGACCTCGGCCGCGACTTCGGCGCGACCCTGACCGAGGCCGAGGTGCGCTGGCTCCTCGATCGGGAGTTCGCCCGATCGGCGGCGGACATCCTCTGGCGGCGGAGCAAGCTCGGCCTGCGCATGACGGAGGAGCAGGCCGCCGCCCTCGAGGCCTTCGTGCAGGACCAGACGATCGCCGCCGGGACGATGACCCCGGCGGCCTGAAGACGACCGCCCGGGCCACGGCCCGGCGGCGCGGAAAGGAGACGATGGCGCTCACGCTCGAAGGAGCGACGCGTCTGGTGCGCGGACAGACCCATGTCCATCCGACGGACCTGACGCTCGAGAAGGGAACGATGAACGTGCTTCTCGGCCCGACCCTCTCGGGAAAGACCTCGCTCATGCGCCTGATGGCGGGCCTCGACCGTCCGACCCGGGGCCGCATCCTCTGGGACGGCGCCGACGTCACCGGCATGCCCGTGCAGGAGCGCCGGGTCGCCATGGTCTACCAGCAGTTCATCAACTACCCGACGCTGAGCGTCTACGAGAACATCGCCTCCCCCCTGCGCCTGACCGGCCGCCCCAAGGCGGAGATCGACGCGGCGGTGCGCGCCACGGCCGAGACGATGAAGCTGACGCCCCTGCTCTCGCGCCGCCCGCTCGAGCTCTCGGGCGGCCAGCAGCAGCGCTGCGCCCTCGCCCGGGCGCTGGTCAAGGGGGCGGGGCTCGTGCTCCTCGACGAGCCGCTCGCCAATCTCGACTACAAGCTCCGCGAGGAGCTGCGCGTCGAGATCCCGCGCATCTTCGAGGCCTCGGGCGCGATCTTCGTCTACGCCACCACCGAGCCCGAGGAGGCGCTACTCCTCGGCGGCAACACCGCGACCCTGTGGGAGGGGCGCGTGACCCAGTTCGGCCCCACCCCGACCGTCTATCGCCAGCCCCGCGACGCGATCACCGCCCGGGTCTTCTCCGACCCGCCGATGAACTTCGTCTCCTGCCGCAAGCAGGGGGGCGCGATCAGCTTCGGCGCGTCCGAACCCGCGCCCGTTCGCGGGCCCCTCGCCGCGATCCCGGACGGCGACTACCGGGCGGGATTCCGGGCCAACCACCTCGACGTGGCGAACCGCCATGGCGCGGCGATCCCCTTCGACTGCGCCCTCACCGGCAGCGAGATCACCGGGTCGGAGACCTTCCTCCACGTCCGGCACGGCGCGGAGGCCTGGGTCGGCCTGGTGAAGGGCGTGCACGAATTCGAAGCCGGCGCCCCGGTCCGGGTCTGGATCGACCCGGCGTACGTTTATCTCTTCGACGCCGAGGGCCGGCTCGTCGCCCCCGCGGCCTATGCGATGGCGGCCTGACCATGGCGCAGATCACCCTCTCCCACCTGGCCCACAGCTACGCGCCAAAGCCGACGAGCGAGGCCCAGTTCGCGCTCAAGGAGATGGACCACGTCTGGCAGGACGGCGGCGCCTACGCCCTTCTCGGGGCGTCCGGCTGCGGCAAGACCACGCTGCTCAACATCATCTCGGGCCTCGTCCGGCCCTCCCAGGGGCGGGTGCTCTTCGGCGACCGGGACGTGACGGATCTGCCGCCCGAAAGGCGCAACATCGCCCAGGTCTTCCAGTTCCCGGTGGTCTACGACACCATGACGGTGCGCGACAACCTCGCCTTCCCGCTCCGCAACCGTGGGCTCGCGCCCGACTACATCGCCGGGCGCGTGGCCGAGATCGCGCGGATGATCGGCATGGAGGCGATGCTCGACCGCAAGGCCCAGGGCCTGACCGCCGACGCGAAGCAGAAGATCAGCCTCGGCCGCGGCATGGTCCGGCGCGACGTCAACGCCATCCTCTTCGACGAGCCGCTGACCGTGATCGACCCGCACATGAAATGGGAGCTGCGCACCCAGCTCAAGCAGCTCCACCGCGAGTTCGGCCACACGATGATCTACGTCACCCACGACCAGACCGAGGCGCTGACCTTCGCCGACCGGGTGGTGGTGATGCACGACGGCCGGGTGGTGCAGATGGGCACGCCGGAGGAGCTGTTCGAGACGCCCGCCCATACCTTCGTCGGCTATTTCATCGGCTCGCCGGGCATGAACGTGATCGACGCCCGCATCGAGGGATCGCACGCCTATCTCGCCGGGGGCGCGATCCCCCTCGGCGCCGCCTACGGTCGGCTGTCGGGGCGCACGCAGATCGGCATCCGGCCGGAATACGTGCGCCTCGCCGAGGGCGAGGGCCTGCCGGTGACGATCCGCCGGGTCGAGGACGTGGGCCGGCACCGCATCCTGCGCGCCGAGCTCTTCGGCCAGCCCCTCGACATCATCGCCGAGGAGGGCGAGCGCCTGCCGGCCGCCGATCCGCGCGTCACCTTCGCTCCCTCCCGGATCAACGTCTACGTCGACGACTGGCGCGTCGCCGGGGAGGCCGCCTGATGGAGAAGACCCTCAACAACAAGGCCTGGTTCCTGGTCCTGCCGATGCTCGTCATCGTCGCCTTCTCGGCGGTGATCCCGCTGATGACGGTGGTGAACTACTCGGTCAACGACACCTTCGGGAACAACCAGTTCTTCTGGGCGGGGGTCGAGTGGTTCGACGAGATGCTGCATTCCGAGCGGCTCTGGTCCGCCTTCGGCCGCAACGTCCTGTTCTCGGCCATCATCCTCGCGATCGAGGTGCCGCTCGGCATCTTCGTCGCGCTCAACATGCCGCACAAGGGCTTCTGGTCCTCCTTCTGCCTCGTGGCCATGGCGCTGCCGCTGCTTGTCCCCTTCAACGTGGTCGGCACGATCTGGCAGATCTTCGGCCGCTCGGACATCGGCCTCCTCGGCCATTTCCTCTGGTCGATCGGGATCGATTACAACTACACCGCCAACCCCCTCCACGCCTGGCTGACCATCATCGCCATGGACGTCTGGCACTGGACCAGCCTCGTCGCCCTGCTCTGCTTCGCCGCGCTCCAGTCGATCCCCCAGGCCTACTACCAGGCGGCGAAGATCGACCAGGCCAGCCGCTGGAAGGTCTTCCGCTACATCGAGCTGCCCAAGATGAAGGGGGTGCTGATGATCGCGGTGCTGCTGCGCTTCATGGACAGCTTCATGATCTACACCGAGCCCTTCGTCGTCACCGGCGGCGGCCCCGGCAACTCGACCACGTTCCTGTCGATCGACCTCGTGAAGATGGCCGTCGGCCAGTTCGACCTCGGGCCCGCGGCCGCCTTCTCGATCATGTACTTCCTGGTCATCCTGGCCGCCTCCTGGGTGTTCTACACGGTCATGACCAACATGGACAAAGAGGCGGATCGCTGATGCGCCTGAAGTATTCCCCTTTGGTGATGACCCTCTACCTCCTGTTCCTGATGATCCCGATCTACTGGCTCATCAACATGAGCCTGAAGACCAACACCGAGATCACCCAGACCTTCACCCTGATCCCGCGCGACCTGACCTTCGCCAACTACCGCACGATCCTGACGGACCCGAGCTGGTACATGGGCTACGTCAACTCCATCATCTACGTGGCGATGAACACGGTGATCTCCGTCGCCGTGGCGCTGCCGGCCGCCTACGCCTTCAGCCGCTACACCTTCATGGGCGACAAGCACCTGTTCTTTTGGCTCCTGACCAACAGGATGGCCCCGCCCGCGGTCTTCGCCCTGCCCTTCTTCCAGCTCTATTCCTCGGTCGGGCTCTTCGACACCCATATCGCCGTCGCCCTCGCCCACTGCCTCTTCAACGTGGCGCTCGCGGTCTGGATCCTCGAGGGCTTCATGCGCGGCGTCCCGAAGGAGCTGGACGAGACCGCCTATATCGACGGCTATTCCTTCGGGCGGTTCTTCGTGAAGATCTTCATGCCGCTGATCGCCAGCGGCATCGGCGTCGCCGCCTTCTTCTGCTTCATGTTCTCCTGGGTCGAGCTTTTGCTCGCCCGCACGCTGACGGCGGTGAACGCCAAGCCCATCTCGGCGGTGATGACCCGCACCGTCTCGGCCTCGGGCATGGACTGGGGCGTTCTTGCGGCCGCCGGGGTGCTCACCCTCCTGCCGGGCGCGCTCGTCATCTACTTCGTGCGCAACTACATCGCCAAGGGCTTCGCCCTGGGGAGGGTGTGATGACCCCGTCCGCGCGCTGGGGGACGATCGTCGCCGCGGCTTTCCTCGCCCTCCTCGGCCTGTTGGTCTGGATGGTGCCCGCGGCGGACGACGGCCGGGACTGGACCGGACAGCTCGTCGAAGGCGGCTGGATGGCCTGGAGCTTTCCGGTGGCGCTCTTCTTTCTCGTCATCGCCGCGCTCCTCGCGCTGATGACCTTTCTCGCCATTCGCCGCCCCGAGACGCCCCGGGTGGGGATCCTGAGAATCGAGACGACGCGCGGCGACCGGCTCTTCGTCACGCTCCTCGGCTCGGCGTTCCTCTGCCTCGGCTGGCTCTACGTCTTCGGCGCGGACGGGCCTCCGCTCTGGGGCGCCCTCCTTCTCTGCCTCGCCTACGGCGCCGCGGTGTTCCGCTGGGTCTAGGCGACGCTCCAAGGCCCCGGGCGCAAGGGCCCGGGGAGACGACCGACAACGACAAGCGAAAAGACCAAGGGAGGACTGACGTGAAGACCCGACGGACAATGACCGCCATCGCGCTGGCGCTCGCCGCCATGGGCGCGCCGGCCTGGGCGGACATGGAGGCGGCGAAAGCCTTCCTCGACAAGGAGATCGGCGACCTCTCGACGCTGACGCGTCCCGAGCAGGAAGCCGAGATGCAGTGGTTCATCGACGCCGCCCAGCCCTTCGCCGGCATGGAGATCAAGGTCGTCTCGGAGCCGATCACCACCCACGAGTACGAGTCGAAGGTCCTGGCTCCGGCTTTCACCGCCATCACCGGCATCAAGGTCACTCATGACCTGATCGGCGAGGGCGACGTCATCGAGAAGCTGCAGACCCAGATGCAGACCGGCGAGAACATCTACGACGGCTACGTCAACGACTCCGACCTGATCGGCACCCACTGGCGCTACCAGCAGGCCCGCGACCTGACGAAGTGGATGGCGGAGGAGGGCAAGGACGTCACCTCGCCCACCCTCGACCTGCCCGACTTCATCGGCCTGAGCTTCACCACCGCGCCCGATGGGGAGCTCTACCAGCTCCCCGACCAGCAGTTCGCCAACCTCTACTGGTTCCGCTACGACTGGTTCTCGGACCAGAAGACCAAGGACGACTTCAAGGCCAAGTACGGCTACGACCTCGGCGTTCCGGTCAACTGGACGGCCTACCAGGACATCGCCGAGTTCTTCACCGGCCGCGACATGTCCTACATCGAGGGCGGCCCCGCCAAGGCCTGGGGCAACATGGACTACGGCAAGAAGGACCCGAGCCTCGGCTGGCGCTACACCGACGCCTGGATGTCGATGGCCGGCATGGGCGACAAGGGCGAGCCGAACGGCCTGCCGGTGGACGAATGGGGCATTCGCGTCGACGAGAACTCGCGGCCCGTCGGCTCCTGCGTGGTCCGCGGCGGCGCGACCAACGACGCGGCGGCGGTCTACGCCGTGAGCAAGGCGATCGAGTGGCTGCAGAAATACACGCCCCCCGAGGCGCAGGGCATGACCTTCTCTGAGGCGGGACCGGTGCCCGCGCGCGGCGACATCGCCCAGCAGCTCTTCTGGTACACCGCCTTCACCGCCGACATGGTCAAGCCCGGGATCGCGGTGATGAACGCCGACGGCACGCCGAAATGGCGGATGGCGCCCTCGCCCCACGGCGCCTACTGGTCGGACGGCACCAAGATCGGCTACCAGGACGTGGGCTCCTGGACGCTGATGAAGTCGACCCCGGTCGACCGGGCCAAGGCCGCCTGGCTCTACGCCCAGTTCGTCACCTCCAAGACCGTCGACGTGAAGAGGTCCCATGTGGGGCTGACCTTCATCCGCGACTCCACCATCCACGACAAGTCCTTCACCGAGCGCGCGCCGAAGCTGGGCGGCCTCGTCGAGTTCTATCGCTCGCCGGCCCGGACCCAGTGGTCGCCGACGGGAACGAACATCCCCGACTATCCCAAGCTCGCCCAGCTCTGGTGGCAGAGCATCGGCGACGCCATGTCCGGGGCCAAGACCCCGCAGGAGGCGCTCGACGCGCTCTGCGCCGAACAGGAGAAGGTGCTGGCCCGGCTCGAGCGGTCGAAGGTCCAGGGCGATCTCGGGCCGAAGCTGAACGAGGAGCAGGACGCCCAGTACTGGCTCGACCAGCCGGGCGCGCCGGTCGGCCCCCTCGCCGACGAGAACCCCAAGGCCGAGACGATCTCCTACGACGAGCTCATCAAGTCCTGGCAGACCCAGTGATCTGACGACCCTGGCGCGGGCCTCCCGGCCCGCGCCGCCTTTCCCGGCGGCTCGTTCGCCGCCGGCCCGTCGCTCCCGAAGCCCGCGGCGAGCGCCGGTCCCGGTTTACGCCTTCGACGCCTGCGCGTCGTACGCCGCCAGCTGCGCCGCGAAGGCCCGCGCGAAGGCCGGCCGCGCCTCGGCGCGGGCGACATAGGCGGCGAGGTTCGGCCGCTCCTCCACCAAGCCCGACCGCGCCAGCCGGCGCAGCGCCGAGACCATCAGCAGGTCCCCGGCGCTGAAGGCTCCCTCCAGCCAGTCCGCCGCGCCCAGGCGGTCGGACAGGTCGGCCAGCCGCTCCCGGATGCGCTCCTCGACCAGGGGGAGCCGGGCCGCGTGCCAGGGCCTGTCGCGCTCGGTCAGGATGGAGATCTCGCGCTGGACGAGGATCGGCTCCACCGTGGCGAGCGCCGCGAACATCCAGGCGATCGCCCGCGCCCGCGCCCTGGGATCCTCCGGCAACAGGCCCGGATGCCGCTCCGCCAGATGCAGGATGATCGCCCCGGATTCGAACAGCGCCACCTCGCCGTCCTCATAGGTCGGGATCTGCCCGAAGGGCTGGAGCGCCCGGTGCGCCGGCTCCTTCATCTCTTCGAAGGAGACGAGGCGCACCTCATAGGGCAGGCCCAGCTCCTCCAGCGCCCAGCGGACCGGCATGTCCCGCGCCATCCCCCGGCCACGGTCGGGGGCGCGCTCGAAGGCGGTGAGGGTGATGGTCATCGACAGCTTCCTTCAAACTTTCCCCAATCGCCTCTGCCGAACCTCCGCGACCGCCTCCCTCTCAAGCCGCATCGTTTCGGCAAGGCCCGATTTTCACGCGTGAAAATGGAATCAAGTTATTGAAATAGCAAAATATAACAAAAACCATCAACCTGATCTTCATCAGTATGAACGGGTCGAGACCAGCCCCATCGCGGGCTTTGCGGAAGCCTCTCCCAAGGAGACGCGGGCGGGGCCGCCCCTGCCCCCCGCCTCACCCTGCCCCGGGCTTCAGCACCACCTTGGTCCAGTCGTTCGGCCGCGCGCGGAAATTCGCATAGCCCTCCGGCGCCGCCTCCAGGGGCAGGCGATGGCTGATGAGAAAGGTCGTGTCGATCTCGCCCGCCTCGATCCGGGCCAGCAACTCCTTCGTATATTGCTGCACGTGGGTCTGGCCGGTGCGCAGCTGCAGCCCCTTCTGCATCAGCGCGCCGATGGGAAAGCGGTCGAGCGTCCCCCCATAAACCCCGGGCGCCGACAGCCGCCCGCCCTTGCGGCAGGCCCGGATCGCTTGGCGCAGCGCGTCGCCCCGGTCCGGCCCCAGCCCCGCCGTCCGCCGCGCCCGCTCCGCCAGGGCGCCGAGGCCGAAGCCGTGGCTCTCCATCCCCACCGCGTCGATCACCGCATCGGGGCCGATCCCGCCGGTCATCTCCATCAGCGCTTCGTAGACGTCGGTCTGGACATGGTCGAGCACCTCCGCCCCCAGGCCCCGCGCCAGCTCCAGCCGCCGGGGATAGCTGTCGATGGCGATCACCCGCCCCGCCCCCAGCAACAGCGCGCTCTGCACCGCGAACAGGCCGACCGGCCCGCAGCCCCAGACGGCCACCGTATCCTCCGGCTCGATCCCGGCGTTCAGCGCCGCCATCCAGCCGGTGGGCAGGATGTCCGACAGGAACAGCACCTGCTCGTCCGCCAGCCCCTCGGGGATCACGATCGGGCCCACGTCGGAAAATGGCACCCGGACATATTCCGCCTGACCCCCCGGATAGCCGCCCGTCAGGTGCGAATAGCCGAAGAGCCCGCTCAGCGCCTGGCCATAGAGCCGCTCCGACGCCTCCTGCTCCTCCACCGGATTGGAGTTGTCGCAGGCCGCGAACTGCCCCCGCCCGCAGAAATAGCAATGCCCGCAGGAAATGGTGAAGGGCACCACCACCCGCGCCCCCTTCTTCAGCGGCGACTCGCGGCCGGTCTCCACCACCCGGCCCATGAACTCGTGGCCGAGGATGTCGCCCGGGCGCATCCCGGCGATCACCCCGTCATAGAGGTGCAGGTCGGAGCCGCAGATGGCCGTGGCCGTCACCTCGATGATCGCATCACGCGGATTGAGGATGCGGGGGTCCGGCACGGTCTCCATGCGGACGTCGTGCTTTCCGTGCCAGGTCAGGGCGCGCATGGGGCCTCTCCGCGTCGCGGACGCAAGGGATTGATTTCGGCTTCGGACTGCGGGCCGGGGGGGTCTGTTTCCGCGGCCTCAGTCGCAAGGCCGCTTCGCGGCCAGGCGGGCGGATCGGGCGGCGCGATCGGGGCCGGAGCCTTGGCCAGGGCGATCTCGCCGGTCTCGGCCAGCATCCGGAACCGGCGCAGCGCCCGGCGCAGCTCCTCCTCCGCGAGGGCGGCGCGGCCGGGCGGCCGGCGCACCTCGGCCGAGACGATGGTCCCCCGGTCTCCCGGCGCCGGGCGAAAGACGAGCCGCGCCTCCGCCGCCGTCTCGGAGCCCGCCACGCTCTCCCAGGCGAGCGTGCCCCCCGCCCCTTCGACCCTCTCCTCGACCCGGCGCAGGTGCAGGCGCGGCCCGCCCCCGGGCCCGAGGTCCCAGACGAAGCTGCCGTCGTCCTGCGACGTGACCACGCTCGGCACGCCCGCCAGCAGGGGCAGGTTCGCCGGATCGCGCCAGAAGGCCATGAGCCCCTCCGGCGCCGCGTTCACCCGAACGGAGGCGCCCGCCGCCGGCCGGTCGAGGACCAGCCCCGTGCGGGCGCGCAGGGGCCCGTCGTCGGGAAAGGCGCGGCGGCGGCGCAGGCGCGCCAGCTCCCGCTGCGCCAGGACCACGCCGCCGATCAGGGTCAGCCCGGCGAGCGCCTTCCAGGGCGGAGTGCGGCTCTTGTCACGCATCCTTCGCCTCCCGCGCCCAATAGCGCAATTCGGCGCAACATTCGAGGAACTCCGCCGCATCGCCCCCCGTCTCCAGGGCCATGCACCCGTCGTCCGGCGCGACCCCGGCCGCTTCGAACAGCGCCTTCGCGCCAGCGGTATGGGCGATGAACTTGCCATGGGCGAAGGCGTCCGCCACGAACTCCCGCGCCGCGGGCTCCCGCGCCAGCTGCGCCGCCCCCCCCTCGGAGAGCGCCAGCGCCACCGCGTCATAGAGCACCGACGGTCCCCCCTTCAGCTGCTGCCTGGCGGGGCGCAGGGTCCCGGCGCTGTCGGTCAGGCCGCCCACCTTGGGCGCGACCAGTTCGACCGTCGCCCCCGCCGCCTCGACCGCCGCCGCCAGCGCGTCGAGCAGGCCGGCGTCGGCGCCGTCCGCCGCCAGCACCCCGAGCTTGCGCCCGCGAAAGGTCCCGGGGGCGTTGCCGATGATGCTGAGCGCCGGCGAGGGGGTGAGGTCCACCGGCGCGCGCGCCGGCTCCGCCGCCGGCGGCAGGGCGAGGCCCAGGCCCCCGGCCACGCCGGCAGCCAAGTCCTCGTCCACCACCCGCAGATGGGCGACCATCCGGGCGCGGATCGCCTCGGTCTCGACCTTGGACAGCTCGAAGACGAAGGCGTCGCGGATATGGCTCTGCTCCACCGGCGTCTGGCTCAGATAGAACTGCCGCGCCTGGCTGTAGTGGTCGGCGAACCGCTCCGGCCGCGCCCGCAGCTTCACCCCCTCCACCGGGGCCTCGAAGCTGCGGAACCCCCGCTGCGGATCCTCCCGCGGCCCCTCCCCCCAGGAATTCGGCTCGTAGTTCGCCCGGCCCTTGGGGTTGTGGAAGGCCATGTGGCCGTCCTGCTGGAAGTGGTGAAAAGGACAGCGCGGGGCGTTCACCGGCAGGTGGACGAAATTCGTGCTGCCCAGCCGCTTCAGCTGGGTGTCGAGGTAGGAGAAGTTCCGCCCCTGCAGCAGCGGATCGTCGGTGAAGTCGATGCCGGGCGCGACGTTCCCGGTCTGGAACGCCACCTGCTCGGTCTCGGCGAAGAAATTGTCGACGCAGCGGTTCAGGGTCAGCCGCCCGACCTTGCGCAGCGGAACCTCTTCCTCCGGGATCAGCTTGGTGGCGTCGAGCACGTCGAAAGGGAAGCGGTCGGCGAAGTCCTCGTCGAAGACCTGCAGGCACAGATCCCATTCGGGGAAATCCCCCGCCTGCACCGCGTCCCAGAGGTCGCGGCGGTGGAAATCCGGGTCGGCCCCGTTCAGCTTCACCGCCTCGGGCCAGACCACCGACTGCATCCCCAGCGCCGGCTTCCAGTGGAACTTGACGAAGCTCGACCGGCCCTCGGCGTTCACCAGGCGGAAGGTGTGGACGCCGAAGCCTTCCATGAAGCGCAGCGACCGCGGGAGCGTCCGGTCGGACATGATCCAGAGCGCCATGTGCATGGCTTCCGGGGTCAGCGAGATGAAGTCCCAGAAGTTGTCATGGGCGGTCTGGGCCTGGGGAAAGCCCCGGTCGGGCTCGGGCTTGGCGGCATGGATCAGGTCGGGGAACTTGATCGCGTCCTGGATGAAGAACACCGGGATGTTGTTGCCGACGATGTCCCAGTTGCCTTCGCGGGTGTAGAGCTTCACCGCGAAGCCGCGCACGTCCCGCGCCAGGTCGGGGGAGCCTTTGCTCCCCGCCACGGTGGAGAAGCGCACGAAGGCCTCGGTGCGCTCCCCCGTCCGCTGGAAGATGTCGGCGCGGGTCAGCTCCGGGATCGGGTCGGTGGTCTCGAAGACCCCGTGCAGGCCGAAGCCCCGCGCATGGACGACCCGCTCCGGGATGCGCTCGTGGTCGAAGTGGAAGATCTTCTCCCGGAAGTGGAAGTCCTCCAGCAGCGCCGGCCCCCGCGCCCCCGCGCGCAGGGTGTTCTGGTCGTCCGAGACCGGGATCCCCTGTTGCGTGGTCAGCACCGGCGCGCCGGGCGCGGCCTCCTGGTGGGTCTCGCCGCCCTCACCGCGGCGAAAGGTGGCGTTCGGGTCATCCATGGGCGTCTCCCCTGGGGCTGGTCGGCTTGGGGCTTCGTGGCGTGTGAAAGGCGCGTCGCGGGGATCCGGCGAAGCGCTTTATCCTAGGGCGGTCTTGCTGGGGCGGTCTTGGGTCAGTCCTTCTCGACGTGCTCCGGCTTGCCCTTGCGCTGGGTCGCGGCCAGATCCTCGAGTTCGGACTCGGTCATCGATTCCTCCATTTCCCGGGCTGCGCCCTTCAGCGCGCCCTTGGGCGTCTCGCCGCGCTTGGCGGACAGGGCGGCCCCGGCCGCCTTCTGCTGGGACTTGGACTTGGCGGGCATGGTCTTTCCTTCCGGTCTCTCGTCGCGCTCCGCGCCGGCGGGCCTACTGTCCCTGCGGCGGGGTGGGCGCGACGATCTGCCCGTGCTCCTCCGCGCCTCCCTCTCCTGCAGCCGGTCCCTCCGCGGCGACCTCCTCCACGGCCTGCCGCCAATGGTCGAGATCGCGTCCCTCCGGACGGCCGTCGGCCTCCCAGAGCTCATGCGCCCGCGCCCGTATCCGGTCCTCTATCTGCCGATCCATGGCTTTCCTCTCCGCTTCTCCCACCGCAAACCCCTACGAAGCGGCATCGTTCCCGCGACCCCATCGCGCGAACCGGCTTTGAGCCCGAAAGCGCCCCGCCCGATCGCAACGGGCATGTGGACAGCGCGCAGGATGCGGCCGGAAGGCCCGAGTCCGAGGGGCCCACGACGCTCTCTTGCAGCCAGGAAAAAACGCTCCCGCAAGCGGCTCCGCCACGGCCGGAGGCGCTTCGTCTTTCTGTGGAAAAATCGACCTCTGAAAAGGGCGCGCAACCTTGCCCGACATGGCGGATCCGATCCGCATGAAGGCGCCGCCCTCCGCGTCATGACGGCGCGGGCCCCCTTGAAAAGACCATGCAAAGGTCCCGCTCTTGGCGCCGACGCCAAGCCGGGAAACGGCGCGTCCGCACTTCGCGCTCGGCGCACACAGTCCGTCCTACCGCCGGGCGCACCTCGATTCACAGCGCCGCCGCAGGCCTTCATCCAGAGCCTGCGGCCACCCGAACCGTCGCTGCGGCAAGGGCCGGGACCTGAGCCCCGGCCCCTTCCTTTTCAGAAGATGAAGTCCGAGTTGGACAGCCCCGCGACCCGCGAGATCGTCACCACGAAATCCGCCCGTCCGTCCCCGTCGAGGTCCCCCGAGAGCTGACCATTGGCGAAGCGCAGATCCCCGGCGTCGGCGAAGTCCCGCGCCCCGATGTACCGGAAGTCCTGCAAGCCCCCTCGGGTCGCGTCCGCGTCGAAGGTCGAGAGCTGGATCCGGTCCTGGCCCCGGGTGAAGTCCTGGATCCGGTCCCGGTGCGCCCCCGAGGCCGAGGCGAAGACGAAGATGTCCGCCCCCGCCCCGCCGACCAGCAGATCCGCGCCGCCGCCGCCGCTCAGCCGGTCGTTGCCCGCGCCCCCCGACAGCGTGTTCGCCCCGGCGTTGCCGGTCATCACGTTGGCGAGGCCGTTGCCCGTGCCGTTGATCGCCCCCCGCCCGGTCAGCAGCAGATCCTCGACGTTCGCCGCCATCCGGTAGGTCACCGAGCTCTGCACCAGGTCGCGCCCCGCGTTCGCCGCCTCGATCACCACATCGCGCAGGTTGTCGACCACATAGACGTCGTTCCCCACGCCGCCCGCCATCCGGTCCGCGCCCCTGCCCCCGTCGAGCAGGTCGTTCCCCGCCCCGCCGCTCAGCACGTTGGCCGCGGCGTTGCCGGTCAGCACGTTGGCGAGGCCGTTGCCCGTGCCGTTGATCGCCCCCCGCCCGGTCAGGGTCAGGTTCTCCACGTTCACCGTCAGCGCGTAGGAGACCGAGGCGCGCACCAGATCCGTCCCGGCCCGGGCCGCCTCCGCCACCACGTCGCGGGCATGGTCGACCACATAGACGTCGTTGCCGAGACCGCCCTCCATCCGGTCGATCCCCGCGCCGCCGTCGAGCACGTCGTTCCCCGCCGCCCCCAGCAGCCGGTCCGCGCCCGCGCCGCCGCTCAGCCGGTCGTTGCCCGCCCCGCCGTTCAGCACATTGGCCGCGGCGTTGCCGGTCAACACGTTGGCGAGGCCGTTGCCCGTGCCGTTGATCGCCCCCCGCCCGGTCAGCAGCAGGTTCTCCACGTTCGCCGCCAGCGCGTAGGAAACCGAGGCGCGCACCAGATCCGTCCCGGCCCGGGCCGCCTCCACCACCCGGTCGCGGGCGTGGTCGACCACGTAGACGTCGTTGCCGGCGCCGCCTTCCATGCGGTCGACCCCGGTCCCGCCGTCGAGGTAGTCGTTCCCCGCCCCGCCGCGCAGCAGGTCGGCCCCCCCGAGGCCGAACAGCCGGTCGTTCCCCGCGAGCCCGTCCATCAGGTCGGCGACGATGGTGCCATAGCGCACGTCATGCCCCGGGGTGCCAAGGATGGTGCTGTCCATGATCGTCGCCACGCCCTGGGTCCGGCCGAGGCTGCCGGCGATCGCCGTCGGATAGGGCGGCAGGACCTGCAGGGTGAAGGTCTCCGTCCCCTCGCGCACGAGGTCGGTCAGGAGCCGCACCGGCACCGCGGCCCGGGTCTGCCCGGCGGCGAAGGTGACGGAGCCGGAGGCCGCCACGAAGTCCCGGCCGGCGGTCGCGCTCTGGCCCACGGTGCGATAGTCGAGCGTCACCTCGGCGCTCGCCGGCTGCGACAGCTCGATCCAGAACACGGCTGTCCCCGCCCCGTCCGTGCCGGCCTCGGCCACCACCGGGTTCGACACCGAGATCGCCCGGTTGTTCGCCACCCCGTCGGTGTCGAGAACCCAGCCCGTCGCCGACAGGCTGCGGTTCGACCCGCCGAAGCCCGCGCCCACGGGGTTGGAGAGCGCGAGCGAGAAATGCTCGTCGATCTCGTCGGCGGAATCGCCGGTCACGTAGACGGTCACGACCTTCTCGGTCTCGCCGGCCTCGAAGACCAGCGTGTCGTCGTAGGAATAGAGATCGGTCCCCGACAGGGCCGTGCCCGAGCGGGTCTGATAGTCGACCGTCACCGCGTCCCGGGCCGGGCGCGACAGGCGCACGACGAACTGGACGTAGCCGCCCTCGTTGGCGGCGCCGCCCTCCACCGACAGGACGGGCTCGGTTCCGTCGTTGTCGAAGACCGTCGCCTCGCCGGCGGCGCCGCGCACCGTGGTCGTGCCGTCGACCTGCAGGCCGAAGCGTTCCGTCGCCTCGATCCGGATGTCGTCGACCAGCGGGACCTCGACCACGGCCTTGGTCTGGCCGGCGGCGAAGGTGACCGTGCCGGTCTGGGTCACAAAGTCGGATCCGGGCCGGGCGTCGAGGCCATAGGTCGAATAGGTGAAGCTGGTCTGGGTCGTGGCCGCCTGGGACAGGCTCACCTCGAACCGCGCCACGCCGCCCGGCCCCTCGACCGCCAGGGGCGAGGACACCGCCAGCGCCCGGTTGTTGCCGGGCCCGTCGGTGTCGAGGACCCACCCCGTGGCGGTCAGGCTGTGGTTGTTCCCCCCGAACCGCGCCCCGACCGCGTTGCTAAGCTCGAGCGCGAAGCTCTCGTCGATCTCGTCGAGCGAATCGCCCGACACATAGACCGAGACCGTCTTGACCGTCTCGCCCGCGAGGAAGGTGAGGGTGTCGTTGGCGGCGTAGAAATCCGTCCGCTCCAGCGCCGTGCCCGAGCGGGTCATGTAGTCGATGGTCACCGCATCGTTGGCGGGCTCGGACAGGCGCACGGTGAAGGTGACGTAGCTCCCCTCCCGCGCGGCGGCGCCCTCCACCGAGACGATGGGCAGGGCCCCGTCGTCGTTCTGGATCCGGGCCTCGCCCGCGGCGCCGGCGACGCCGCCCGCCCCCGTCACCCGCAGGCCGAAGCTCTCGGCCGCCTCGATAGCGGCGTCGTTGATCAGCGGCACCTCGACCACCGCCCGGGTCTGGCCGGCGGCGAAGGTGACCGTGCCGGTCCGCGCCGCGTAGTCCGACCCGGCCTTGGCCGAGAGGTCGTAGGTCGCATAGCTGAAGCTCAGCGCCGCGGCGGCGGGCTCGGAGAGGGTGACCTCGAACCGCGCGACGCCCCCGGGGCCCTCGGTGACGATGGGCGAGGACACCGCCAGCGCCCTGTTCGCGCCCGCTCCATCGGTGTCGAGGGCCCAGCCGGTGGCGGTCAGGCTGTGGTTGTTCCCCCCGAAGGAGGCGCCGACCGGGTTGTTGAGCTCCAGGAAGAAGCTCTCGTCGATCTCGTCCTCGCTGTCGCCCGACACGTAGATCGAGACGGTTTTCTGGGTCTCCCCGGCCAGGAACACGAGCGAGCCATTGGCATTGTAGAAGTCCGTCCGCTCCAGCGCCGCGCCCGAGCGGGTGACGTAGTCGACGGTCACGGCGTCGGCCGCGGGCTCGGACAGGCGCACGACGAAATTGACGTAAGATCCTTCGCGGGCGCGCTCCCCTTCGATCGACAGCACCGGCAGGCGGCCGTCGTCGTCAAGGATCCGCGCCTCGCCGACCGCCCCCCGCAGCGCCCCGTCGCCGAGGATGCGCAGGCCGAAGCTCTCCTCCGCCTCGGCGGCGGCGTCGTTGACCAGGCGGACGAGGATCTCGGCCTGGGTCTCCCCGGCCTGGAAGGTGACCTGGCCGGTGCGCGACACATAGTCCGCGTCTTCGCGGCCGCTGAGGTCATAGGTCGAATAGGTGAAGGTCCGGGGCGTGTCATAGGCCTCGGAGAGGCTGACGGTGAAGCGCGCCACGGCGCCGGGACCCTCCTGCACGACGGGGCTCGACACCGCGATGGCGCGATCGACGGTCACCCCGTCGTTGTCGAGCGCCCAGCCGATGGCGCTCAGGCTGCGGTTGCCGCCGCCGAAGCTCGCTCCGACCGGGTTGGTCAGATCGACCGAAAAGCTCTCGTCGCCCTCGTCTTCGCTGTCGCCCGGCACATAGACCCGGATGGTCTTCTCGAGCTCGCCGGCGAGAAAGGTGAGGGAGCCGGTCGTGGCGTAGAAATCCGTGCGGGACAGCGCCGTGCCGCTGCGGGCGGCATAATCCACCGTGACCGCATCGAGGGCCGGCGCAGACAATCTGACGACGAACTCCGCATATCCGCTTTCAAGCACGCCGCCGCCGTCGATTCCGGAAATCGAAAGGAACGGGAGATCGTCTTCTTCCATCGCAAGACATCCTGAAATTGTATCGGAACAACCGATTCATCGCGGGCCTGCCCGGGTTAGACCACAGCCCGCCGCCCCTGGGCGCCCCCTTTCTTAAGCAAAGGTGAATTTCCTCAGCCGCGCTCGGCCGGGGCGAGGGCGATCAGGCGGATCTCGCGCGCGCCCGTCGTCTCGCGCGCCGCGGCGCGCAGGCGGTCGAGGTAATGGGCGCGGATATAGGCCGCGTCGAAGGCGGTGGGGGCCAGCAGGGTCAGCCGGTCCCCTGCCCTGCCGCCGCAGCGCAAAGCGGCGAACCAGCTCGCGAAAAGCGCCGCGTCCTCCGCCCGCAGGCGTCGCCGCGCCGCCTCCCAGTCGCCGTCGGCCGCCTCGGGCTCCTCCGCGCGCTCGGCCTGGGGAAAGGGCACGACCTGGCCGCGGTCCTGCGGCGCGGGCTCGGCCATGCGCGCCTCGAAATCCTCGCCCACCCGGGCCCAGCCGTCCCGTGTCGCGGCGCGGATGCGGTCGAGGTCGAGCCCGTAGCTCGCCACCTTGCCCCGCCGTCCCTGGCTCAGCAGCACGAGCCAGCCGAGCGCGCGCAGCCGCGCCATCTCGCGCTTGACGGTGCGCTCGTCCACCGACCAGAGCCGGGCGATCTCCCGCTGTCCGACGCTGAGCGCCCCCTTGCGCCAGTCGTACCGGGCGGTGACGAGGGTGATGAGCCGCAGCACGAGCCGCTGCGTCGCCGCATCCGCCGCGAGGGCATGGCTGCCGAGGGCGGAGAGGAGGTCGTATTTCCGGCTCGCGGCCTCGGGCCCGACCAGTCTGGTCGCCTGCATCGCTCACTCCTCATCCGCCGGGTTATTCCGGTTCCCCTTTTGGCTCCAGGCCAACGCTCTTCGCCGCTCAAGGGAAATTAGCGTCCGCTCCTCTGATTCTGTCAAGCGTTCGCGCCGAACTTGTCGCCCCTTCCCGATCCCGAAAGCCTTCTGGTGAATCAGAGTCTAGGTATAGGGGGACGTCCATGGAATGTCCCCCTATACCGACGAAATGTCCCCTAATCCTGTTCCGTTCTCTCTTCCATGTCCCCCTTTGCAGCGGGGCGCGGCCGGCGCGGTTTCGCGAGACTTTCATTTGCCTAAATTCGGCGTTCAACGTAATTCTGCAAAAGGCGGCGAAGAGCGTCCCGCGAAAATCGAGAGGCAGGCATGTTCACCCACAGCGAGCTGGCGGCGCTTCAGGCGCAGTCCCTGAAGATGCAGGGCTGGATCCGCCGCCAGACCTTCAGCCCCGAGAACGAGAAGACCCTGCGGCGGTTCTCGAGCTGGGAGGTGGCGGAGCTGGTGTTCAAGGTGAACCAGTCGACCTTCCGCGGCCGGCTCGCCGCCGACCCCGCCCTGCCGGCGGGCGAGGTGGAGGAGGACGGGCGGCAGAGGTGGTTCAGCCTCGACGAGATCAACGACCTGCGCCGGCGGATGAAGGTGAACCGCCAGAGCCTGATGCCGCCCCGGCCCCGGTCGAAGCGGGCGCTGCGGGCGGCGATCGCCAACTTCAAGGGGGGCGCCGGCAAGTCGACCGTGGCCCTGCACTTCGCTCATGCGGCGGCGCTCGACGGGTACCGGGTGCTGGTGGTGGACTTCGACCCGCAGGCGACGCTGAGCCATTCCATGGGCCTGACGGACGTCAGCGAGGAGCACACGGTCTGGGGCATCCTGGCCCGGGACCTGATCCGCGAGACCGACCGGATGAACGCCGCCCCCCGGGGCGCGGAGAGCGGGGCCGCCCTGCCCCAGCGGCGGCTGCCCGCCTCGATCCGCGACCTCGGCCTCGCCGAGCTGCGCATCGGCGACTTCCTCAAGACCACCGCCTGGTCGACCATCGACATCATCCCTTCCTGCGCCAACGCGGCCTTCGTCGAGTTCGCCTCGGCCCAGTACCGGCACCTGAACCCGGAGTGGTCGTTCTTCGCGGCGGTGTCGCGCTATCTCGACGCCCTGCCCGACGACGCCTACGACCTGATCCTGTTCGATTGCCCGCCCGCCATCGGCTACCAGTCGATGAACGCGGTCTTCGCCGCGGACGTGCTCTATATCCCCTCGGGCCCGGGTTACTGGGAGTACGACAGCACCACCAGCTTCATCGGCCAGCTCGCCGAGGCGCTGGAGGACCTGTCGGCGGGGTTCGGGGAAACCTTCCCCGCGGGGAAGATCGCCCTGCCCAAGGCCTTCGCCGACGTGAAGTTCCTGCTGACCCGGTTCGAGCCGTCGAACGAGCTGCACCAGGCGATGATGGGCGCCTTCCGCAAGGTCTTCGGCGACCGGGTGGCGACAAGTCCGATCGAGATGACCCGGGCGGTGGAGCAGTCGGGGCGGTTCCTGTGCTCGGTCTACGAGATCGACTATCGCGACATGACCCGCGAGACCTGGCGGCGCGCCCGGGGCAGCTTCGACGCCGCCTACGAGGAGTTCAAGCAGGTCTGCGTCGCGGCCTGGGACAAGGTGGAGGCGCGGGCGTGAGCCGGGGAAATAAGGGGGAGATCTTCCCCGCGGGGAAGATCTCCGAGGCAGGGCGCGCAGGGCAGGAGGGCCGGGCATGAGCCGCAAGCGTCGCATCTTCGAGCTCGACATGCCGGAGGAGCCGGGGGTGGGCGCGTCGGCGCCGGCGTCGACGCCGGAGCCAGCCCCCGGGCCGGAAACCTTCCCCGCGGGGAAGGTCGACGGGGAACAGGGCCGCGGCCGGCGCGGGCCGATGGCGACCGCGGTGCAGGAGAACGCCGAGGCCCTGCGCAGCCGCGCCGAGGCCGAGGCGGCCATCCGCGCCGAGAACGACGCGCTCGCCCACGAGCTGGTGCGGCTGAAGCGCGAGGGGCTGGTGGTCGACCTGATCCCGCTCGACGCCATCGACGCGGCGAAGCTGGTGCGCGACCGCACTCGCGGGCCCGACATGGAGCTCGGCGAGCTCAAGACCTCGATCCGCGCGCTCGGCCTGTCGAACCCGATCCGGGTCGAGGCCAAGCCCGGCGGCCGCTACGAGCTGGTGCAGGGGATGCGCCGGCTGAGCGCCTATCGCGAGCTGCTGGCCGAGACGGGAGAGGACCGCTACGCCCGCATCCCCGCCGGGCTGGTCGCCGACGCCGGCGGGCTCGAGGGGCTCTATCGCCGGATGGTGGACGAGAACCTGGTGCGCAAGGACATCTCCTTCGCGGAGATGGCCGAGCTCGCCCGGAACTACGCCGCCGACCCGGGCGTGGCGTGCGACGATCCGGACAAGGCCGTGGCGATCCTGTTCCAGAGCGCGGGCTACCAGAAGCGGAGCTACATCCGGGCCTTCGTCGGCCTGCTGGACCGGCTGGGGGACGGGCTGGTCCATGCCCGCGACATCCCCCGCAACCTTGGCCTCGCCCTGCGCAAGCGGCTGGACGAGGAGCCGGAGGTGGCGCGGGCGATCAAGGCCGAGCTGAAGGACTGGGACAACCGCTCGGCGATGGACGAGCTGGAGGTGCTGCGGCGCTTCGCCGGGGAAGGGGAGGGGGGGGCCACCTTCCCCGCGGGGAAGGTGGCCCCGGCGCCGAAGCCCGCCCCGCGCAAGGCGCGGGTGACCTTCGAGCTCTCCCGGGCGGAGGGCGCGGCCAAATGCACGGCGGCGAACGGCCGGCTGGAGGTGCGCCTGCCCATGGACTTCTCCACCGTCGACCGGCGCAAGCTGGAGGCGGCGGTGCGGGCGATGCTGGATCAGCTCAGATGAATCTAAATATTTGATATCGAATGAAAATATTAGTCCTAGACTGGAGGGGCAGCCGCCACGGACGCGTCTGGCGCAAGGCGGGATGCGGTCTGGTCGGAGAAGCGATCCGAGCGGTTGAGCGGCCTGGCGGGCACCTGGCCGGGAAGGCCGGGACGACGCGCCGGCGGAGGGTCCGCGCCTGGCGTGAGCCGGCCGGCAGCCCGGTCCGAACTGGCGGACAAGCGATCCCGGCGGGCCGGACCCTCCGCAGGACACCGGCCGGCGCGGGCGCGCCTTGGGCCTCGCGCCGGCCGCGCGCGGCGCTGGGGTCTGGACGCGCCCGGAATCAGCCGGCGGGGGTCAGGTCGAGGGTCTGGTCCGCGGACCCGCGCCAGGCGGTGAGGCGGAGGTCGGTGGGGACATTGCCGCGGATCGCCCGGGAATAGGGGCAGATTTCGTGGGCGCGGCGGGCGAGCGCCTCGGCCGTCTCGCGCTCCGCCTCGGGCAGGGCCACCTCCAGCCGGACGACGAGGCCGAAGCCTTCGCCGTCCCGCGCGAGGCCCACGTGGGCGGTCACCGCGGGCGCGCCGATCCGCGCCTTGGCCTCGCGGGCGCAGAGGAGCAGGGCGCTGGTGAAGCAGGCGGCGTAGCCGGCGGCGAAGAGCTGCTCGGGGTTGGTCGCGCCGCCGGGGCCGCCCAGCTCCTTCGGCATGGCGAGGCGCAGGTCGAGCAGGCCGTCGGCGCTGCGCACCGAGCCGTTGCGGCCCTCGTGCCCGGCGGTGGCGGCGGTCTCGTAGATGGCGGTCATGGGAGCCTCCTGTCAGGGGATGAGCACGGTCGCGCCGGTGGTCCGGCGCGCCTCCAGGTCGCGATGCGCCCGGGCGGCCTCGGCGAGGGGCAGGCGCTGGCGCACCTCCGCCGTCAGGACCCCGGCCGCCACCGCGGCGAAGAGATCCGCCGCCCGGGCGCGCAGTTCGGCCGGGTCGGCGATGTAGTGGAACAGCACCGGCCGGCAGGCGGTGAAGGAGCCCTTGGCGAGGTCGCCGAGGCCGAAGCCCTCGATCGGGCCCGAGGCCTGGCCGAAGCTGACGAAGGCGCCCCGGGTCCGCAGGCAGGCGAGGGAGCCGCGCCAGGTGTCCCGGCCGACCCCATCATAGGCGACGTGCACGCCCCCGGTCAGGGCGCGGACCGGCTCAATGAAATCCCCTGCCCGGTAGTCGATCACCTCCGTATAGCCATGGGCGCGGGCGAGGGCGGCCTTGTCCGGGCCCCCCGCCGTGCCGATGGCGGTCGCGCCCAGAGCCGCGAGCCACTGGCCGAGGAGGAGGCCGACGCCCCCCGCCGCGGCCTGGACGAGTACGGCCATGCCGGGCTCGACCTTGAAGGCGGCGTGGAGGAGGTAGTGGGCGGTCAGCCCCTTCAGCATCAGGCTCGCCGCCTGTTCGTCGGTCACGCCGTCGGGGATGGGCACGAGCCGGTCGGCGGGCAGGACGCGGGCGGTGGCGTAGGCGCCCAAGGGGTGGGTGTAGGCGACCTGGTCGCCGGGGGCGAGGCCCGCGACGCCCGGGCCCACGGCCTCGACCACGCCGGCGGCTTCCGAGCCGGGGACGAGGTCGCGCTCCACCGCCCAGGGGTAGAGCCCGCTGCGGTGGTAGACGTCGATGAAGTTGAGGCCGACGGCGGTGTGGCGGACCAGGGCCTCGCCCGGGCCGGGGGCGGGGGGCGCGAAGGGGCGTTTCTCGAAGAGTTCGGGCCCCCCGGGGGCGGGAACGGTCATCGCGTAGTCCATGGGGTGCTCCCTTGCGGATCGGTTCCGGACCGGTGTGCCCCGGTCAGAGGGCCGAGACCAGATGGCCGCCGTCCGCCACCAGCGCCGTCCCGGTCATGAAGGACCCGGCGTCGGAGGCGAGGAGCAGGAGCGGGCCATCGAGCTCCTCCGGCCGGCCGAGGCGGCGCTGGGGGATGCGGCGGACCTGGGCCTGGCCCGCCTCGGTCGCGAAGAAGTCGCGGTTGAGGTCGGTCTCGATGTAGCCCGGGCAGAGGGCGTTGACCCGGACGCCGTAGCGGGCCCATTCCAGCGCGTGCTGCTTGGTGAGCTGGACGAGGGCGGCCTTGGAGGCGGCGTAGGCGCTGACCCCCGCCCCCTGGCGCAGGCCGAGGATCGAGGCGACGTTGACGATCGCGCCCGGCCGCTTCAGCGCCGCGAGCCTCCGGACGACGGCGACGGAGAGGCGGCGGGCGCCGTCGAGGTTGACGGCGAAGACCCGGGCCCAGTCGGCGTCGGGCTGGTCGAGGGCGGGGGCGGGATCGGCGACGCCGCTGTTGTTCACCAGGAGGTCGACCGGGCCGAGGGCGGATTCGGCGGCCGCCAGGCCTTCGGCGACGGAAGCCGGGTCGGTGACGTCCATGGGGAGGACGGCGACGGCGTGGCCGGCGGCGGCGAGGCGGTCGCGCAGGGGCTCCGTGGCCTGGGTGCGGCGGGCGGCGAGGGCGACGGCGGCGCCGGCCCCGGCGAGGGTCTCGGCGAAGCGGGCCCCGAGCGCCCCCGAGGCGCCGGTGACGAGGGCGGTGCGGCCCTGGAGCGAGAAGCGGGCGGCGAGGTCGGGGGTCATGGGCGGGCCTTCGGGTCGGGGGCGGGATGGTGGGCCGGGCGGTCGTCCGGGGGCGGGGCGCCCGGCAGGGGGCGGGCGGCGAGGGCAGGAGAGGGGCGTCCGGCGGGTCGGGGCGACCCGTCAGGCGACCGGTTCGGACCGGGGGGCGGCGGAGACATCGGGGGCGGGATCGGGAGCGGCGGCCGGATCGGCGACCCAGGCGCGCAGGGCGGCGTGGGCGAGGAGGCGGTCGTAGAGCGCCCGGTCGGCGTCGTGGCGGCCGTCGCGGATCGGGGCGGGATCGGCGGGCAGGGCGGCCCGCGCCGCGGCGATGCGGGGGGCGAGGGCGAGGTCGCGGCGGGCGGTGGCGACCGCGCTGGCGCTCAGCAGGGCGACGTAGCGGGCGTCGCCGGCAAGGCCGGGGGCGAGGTCGCGCAGGACGGCGGCGGTTGCGTCGAGCAGGGCGAAGGCGGCGTCGGTCATGGGGCGATCCCTTCGGGCGAGGCGGGGATAACACGCGTGTTATCGGGTTCAAATTATTGAAAGAGCGCCATTATCCCGGCGGCGTCGACCGGGCGGAAACCTTTGCGAACAGGAGGTGAATCCAGTCCGTCCGGGCCCGGCCGGGCAGCCTGCGCCGCGGGCCGAGGCTGCGACAGGGGGGCGGGGATCCGGGACGGAAGCCGCCGCAGGGCCGGGCGCGGAGCGAAGCGGGACGGCCTTGCGCCGCGCGGCGGGCGGGCTTTCACGGGAAGAGAGGGACGCGCCGATTCCGGGAGGGCGCAGAACGCGCCGAGGGCTGGGAGCGCGGCGCCTTCCGGGTCGGGGCGCGCGGAGCGGGGGGCCAGGCGGCCCGGCAGGACCGGGCGCCGGACGTCGTGAGCCGGACAGGACGGGAAAGGCTGAGGGGGCGGGAGAAGCAGGCAGACCGGGCGCAGGCTGTAGCAGGTCGGATGGAGAGGAGCGATAGGAAGGACCGGGCGCCGGACGTCGTGAGCCGGACGGGACGGGAAAGGCTGAAGGGGCGGGAGAAGCAGGCAGACCGGGCGCGGGTTGGAGCAGGCAGACCGGACGCGGGTTGGAGCAGGTCGAGCGGCGAGGCAAGATCGGCCGGACCGGGCGCCGGCCGGACCGGGTCCAACGGGATGGGAGGGCCGGCCCGGGCTGGAGGCGGCGGCGCGGGCCACGGGGGACCGGAGGGGCCGCGAAGTCGCTGCGCCGCGCGAGGGCGGGGCGGAGCGCAACGGCTGGGAGCCATCCGAGGGCGGAGCGGCGCCAACGGCAGGGAGCCGTCCGAGGACCGGGCGCTGCGCAAGGGCCGGGCGCTGCGCAAGGGCGGGACGGCGCGCAAGGGCGGGGCGGCGCGCCTGGCGGGGCGCCCCGCACGGGCGGAGAACGGCCGCGGGCGCGGGAGGGGGCCGCCGGGCCGGCCCGGTGGGGGCGGGGCCGGGGGTCATGCGGCGGTCCTGTCGGGGGGCGTCATGCGCAGGGCCATGAGCTCGACCGGGTCGGCGATGCGGGCGGTGAGGGCGAGGCTGAGCGCCTCGGGGCCGCTCGCCTTGCGCCGGCCTTGCTGGAGCGCGATCACCGCCCAGCGGACATGGGCGATCACCTCCCACCAGCGCACCCGGGCCGGGTCGATGCGGCGGCCGCTCTCGGCCTCGTAACCCGCGTAGAAGGGGGCGCGATCGGTGAGGCCCCCGGCTTCGAGGTCGGGGCGGGAGAAGCGCCAGCATTCGGCGCAGAACCAGCCGAGATCGGCCATGGGATCGGAGAGGCCCGCGAATTCCCAGTCGAGGATCGCGGTCAGGCCCGTCTTGTCCACCATGAAGTTGCCGGTGCGGAAATCCTGGTGGGTCACCGTGACCTCGCCCGGGGCGGGGGCGGCGCGCTCCGCCCAGCGAAGCGCCCATTCAAGGCCCGGGCGGCTTTCGCCGAGCGCGTCGAGGGCGGCGCGCAGGCGCGCGACCTCGGCCCGGGCCGGATCGGCCGGGCGGGGTCCGAGGACCGCGGAAAGCTCGGCGTCGGGCGCGATGGCGTGGATGCGGGCGAGCTGGCGGCCAAGCTCCCGCCCCAGCTCGGCGCGATCGCCGCCGAGGGTCGCGTCGCGCACCACCTTAGGGCCGTAGCCGACGCCCGAGACCTTTTCCACCAGGGCGAAGGGGCCGCCGACCACGGTGGGATCGGCGCAGAAGGCGAAGGGGCGCGGGACCCGCACGCCCCCCTCCCAAGCGGCGGCGAGCAGGACGTGTTCCTCGCGCCGGGAGCGGCTTTCGGCGATGGCGCCCTCGGAATCCTTGCGCAGGACCAGCGCGCGGGGGACGTCGTCGGCGATCACGTCGAGGCCCCAGCTTTCCTGGATGGCGCCGCCCGAGAGCTTTTCCGCCCGGACGACCCGGGCCTCCCGCGCCCCGAGCGCGGTCGCGAGCCAGGCGTCGAGAGCGGGGTTTGCGACCATGCCGCTCATGCGCCCCAGCTCCAGAAATCATCCCGTTCCCGGGCGTAGGCGTCGGCGAGCACCATGCGGTGGACCTCCGACGCCCCGTCCACCAGCCGCGCCTGCCGGGCGTAGCGGTAGATCCATTCGAGCACCGTGTCGCGGGAATAGCCCCGCGCCCCGCAGAGCTGGATGGCGGTGTCGGCGGCGGTCTGGAGGGTGTCGGCCACGTGGATCTTGGCCATGGAGACCTCCTTGCGGGCGAAGTCCCCCTGGTCGAGCTTCCACGCCGCCTGCATCGTCAGGAGCCGGCCGATCTGGATGTCGTGGGCGACCTTGCCCAGCATCAGCCGCACGGACTCCCGGTCCGCGAGGCGGATGCCGAAGCCGGTGCGCGCGTCCACATAGTCCTGCGCCACGCTCATCGCCCGCTTGGCGAGGCCGAGCCAGCGCATGCAATGGGTGAGCCGCGCGGTGCCGAGGCGCACTTGCGTGACCTTCAGCCCGTCGCCGACGTTGAGCAGGCGGGCGCTGTCGGGGATTTCCAACCCGTCGAAGGCGAGTTCGCAATGGCCGCCGTGCTCCTCCGGGCCCATGATGCCGATGCGGCGCACGATCTCCCACCCCGGCTGGTCCTTGCGGAAGAGGAAGGCGGTGAGGTGCTTGCGCTTTTCCGCCGGGTTCGGGTCGGTGCGGGCGATCAGGATGAAATGCCCGGCCTCGGCCGCGCCGGTGATGAACCACTTGCGGCCATGCACGCGCCAGACGTCGCCGTGGCGTTCCGCCCGGGTCCCGATCATGCCCGGGTCGGAGCCGCCGCCGGGCGCGGGCTCGGTCATGACGAAGGCGGAGCGGAGGGCGCCGTCGACGATCGGCTGGAGCCATTCGTCCTGCTGCGCCGGGGTGGCGAGACGGGCGAGCACGTCGATGTTGCCGTCGTCGGGGGCGGCGCAGTTGAAGACCACGGGGCCGAAGATCGAGCGGTTCGCCTCCTCGTACATCACCGCGCGGCCGGTGACGGAGAGGCCCATGCCCCCGCGGGAAGTCGGGGCCTGGGGGGCCCAGAGGCCCGCGGCCCTGGCCTTGGCCCGCAGCGGCTCCAGCGCCGCGTGACGGATGTTGTCGTGTTCGTCCCAGTTGGCGCGGTCGGCTTCCACCGGCAGGACGTGCTCGGTGACGAAGGCGCGGGTGCGGACGCGGATCTCCTCGATCTCCGCCGGCAGGGCGAAGCCGATCCCCCCGCCCGCGATCTTCTCCTGCCTGGTCATTCCAGCCCCCTGCGCTTGCGTTCGGCGTCGTCCCAGGCGGTCAGCGGCTGGAAGTCCGGGACGAAGCCCAGTCCCTTCCTCGCATCCGAGGAGACCACCGTCTGCGACGTCACAACGTCGATCACCGCAGGCGCATTGTCGAGGGCGCGGCGCAGGGCGCCCTCCAGCTCGGCCGGATCCTCCACCCGCTCGGCGTGGAGGCCGAGGGCGCGGGCCATGCCGGCGTAGTCGGAATGGCGCAGGGTGGTGCCGACGATGCGGCCGCCGTAGTTGTCGCGCTGGTCCAGCCGCTCGATGTTCCAGGCGGCGTTGTTCGAGACGATGAACACCGCCCGGGCGCCGTGGCGGACGGCGGTGTCGATCTCCATGGCGTTGAGGCCGTAGGCGCCGTCGCCGTTGATCGAGATGACCTGGCGTTCGGGATGGGCGAGGGCGGCGGCCACCGCGAAGGGCACGCCGACGCCGAGGCAGCCGAAGGCGCCCGCGTCCATGTAGGTCTTCGCCTCCAGCCCGACGCGGGCGAAGCTGAGCAGGTCGCCGCCGTCGGCCACGGCGATGTAGTCGGGCTCGGCCACGGCCTTGATCGCGTCGAAGATCGCGGCGGGGTGGATCTTGCCGTCCGCGCCGCGGGTCTCGGCGGCGCGGGGGGCGGCGCGCTTGAGGTGCTTCGCCCGCAGGCCCTCGGCCCAGGCGCGGTCCGTCGCCGGCGTCCGGTTCCCCATGGCCTTGACGATGGCGTCGAGGGCGAGGGCGGGGGTGGCGAGGAGTTCCGGCGCGCCGCGGCGGTTGTCGATGAGTTCGCCGGCGGTGTCGGAGAGGCGGACGAAGCGGGCGTGGGGGAAGACCGCCGGGGAGCCGTAGCCGAGCTGGTAGTCGAGCTTGCGCCCCACCACCACGACCAGGTCCGCCTCGCCCATCACCACGCCGCGCATGGCGCCGACGACGGCGGGATGGTCGGCGGGGACGAGGCCGCGGCTTTCCTGGGTGTCGAGGTAGACCGCGCCCGTGGCGTCGAGCAGGGAGACGATCTCCGGCCCAGCCTCGCGGGCGCCGCGGCCGGTGACGACGAGCGGACGGCGGGCGGCGAGGATGGCCTCGGCCGCCTCGGCCACGCCGGCGGGGTCGGGGGGGATCGCCCGCGGGCGCTTGGGCGCCAGCCAGTCGTCGAGCACGAGCGCGGGCGGGACGTGGGTGCGCAGCACGTCGGTCGGGATCTCGATATAAACGGGACCGGGCTCGCCGAGGTCGCCCATGGCGCGCGCGGCCGCCTCGTCCATTTCGCGCAGGACCTGGTCGGCGACCCGGGCGGTGCGGGAATAGCGGCAGACGGGCGCGAGGATGCCCACATGGGGGATGTCCTGGAGCGGGCCCATGTTCGCCTGGGGCCGCGATGTGCAGCCGCCGATCAGGAGCACGGGCGCGCGGGCGAGGGAGGCGTTGGCCATCGCCGTCACCGTGTTGGTGACGCCGGGGCCGGCGGTGACCATGGCGACCGCAAGGCCGCCGGTCAGTTCCGCGTGGGCGTGGGCCATGTGGACGGCCGCGCCCTCGTGGCGCACGTCGACGATGCGGATGCCGAGCCGGGCGCAGTGGTCCCAGATCGGCTGGATGTGGCCGCCCTGGAGGCCGAAGACGCGGTCGACCCCCCGGGCCTGGAGGAAGCGGGCGATCCAGGCGGCGACCGACCGGGGGTCGGCGTTGAGGTCCTGGCCCGGCGCGGCGGGGGCGTCCTGTAGGGTGAGCATGTATCGGCCTTTCAGTGGTCGGCGGGCGCGGCGAGCTGGTCCTTGAGGACCCGGTGGAGGATCTTGCCGGTGGCGGTGCGGGGCATCTCGGCCTCGGTGAGGAAGGAGACCGCCTTGGGCCGCTTGAAGCCGGCGATGCGGTCGCGGCACCAGTCGAGGATTTCCGCCTCGGAGGCCGAGGCCCCGTCGCGCAGCACCACGACCGCATGGACGCGCTCGCCCCATTTCGGGTCGGGCAGGCCGACGACGGCCACGTCCCTGACCTTGGGGCAGGCGCCGAGCACCGCCTCGACCTCGGAGGGGTAGATGTTCTCGCCGCCGGAGATGATCATGTTCTTTTTGCGGTCGATGAGCTTGATGTAGCCGTCCGCGTCGCGGATCGCCATGTCGCCCACGGTGCAGTAGTCGCCGCGGAAGGCCTCGGCGGTCTTCTCCGGCTGGTTCCAGTATTCGGAGAAGGTCCAGGGGGTGCAGGAATGGAGCTCGCCCGGCGCGCCGTCCGCGACCTCGTTCCCCGCCTCGTCGAGCAGCCGGATCGGCGCGGAGCCCACGGTCTCGCGCCCGACGCTACCGAGGTGGGTGAACTGCTCGTGCGGGCGCAGCATCGTCACCCAGCCGCATTCGGAGGAGCCGTAGAGCTCGAAGAGGCCGGAGTTCGGGAACATCTCCATCACCTCGCGCTTGGTGTCGGCGCGGGCGGGGGCGGAGGAGATCATCAGCTTGGAGACGCGGCCGAGATCCTGGCGGCGGGCGGCGCCGGTCAGGCCGAGCATCATGATGTAGTGGGTCGGCACCAGCGAGGTGAAGGTGGCGCCGGATTCCCCCAGGGCCCGCACGCAATGCTCGGGGTCGAAGCTCGCCCGGGAATAGATCGAGGTCACGCCGCCGCAATAGGCGAAGGCGGCGAAGAAGTTCACCGAATTGGCGTGGCACATGGGCATGACCAGCAGGGCGTCGTCCTCGCGGTGCACGCCGAGCTCGATGTCGGTCATCAGCGCCAGGAGGGCGTTGGCCTCGTGGGTGCGGATCACCCCCTTGGGCTTGCCGGTGGTGCCGGAGGTGTACATCAGCGTCCAGGGATCCGAGGGCAGCACGCGCGCCTCGGGCTCGGAGTCCTGGGCGGCGGCGAGCAGGTCCTCGTAGCCCCGCCAGCCGGCGGGCGCGGTCTCGGCCCCGAAGAGGACGAAGTTGCCGCGCGCCACGGGCAGGGCGTCGCGGACCTCCTCGACCAGGCGGTGCAGCCCGTCCTGGGCGATGACCGCGGCGGCGGCGGAATCCTCGATGCAGAAGCCAACTTCGGGGGCGGAGAGGCGGAAGTTCACCGGCACGGCGATGAGACCCGCCTTGGCGAGGGCGACGTAGATCTCCGCCCATTCCACGCAGTTGTAGGCGAGCACCGCCACCCGGTCCCCGTGGCGCAGCCCGAGGCCGAGCAGGCCGTTCGCCAGTCGGCAGGCGCGGGCGTTCCACTGGCGGAAGGTCATGGCCCGGTCGAGGTCGCGGGCCCCGAGCGCGTCGGGCCGCAACCGGGCCTGGGCCGCGACCATCTGGCCGAGGGTGAGCAGCGTCTGTCTCATATCCTCCCTTTCGTGATCCTGGCGCGGCCGGAGCCGCATCATTTCGGGGTCACGTTGTTATGAATTCTGAATTCAGAACCCGATACCCCGAATCGGGGCGGGCGGTCAAGCTCTGGGTTGGGGGGGTGGGCGGCGATCCCTCTCCGAGCGCCTCTGCAGGCCGAACCGGAGAGGGGCGGGGCGAGCCGGCGCAGCGAGGCGTCGCCTCGCGGCAGGTCGTCGCCTAGAGCCGGAGGAGGAGGGGAAGGGCGGCAGGGAGCGGGTCGCGCCGGATCGGGAGGCGGGCCGCCGCCCGAATTTCGTTCACCCCCGCCGCAGCCGGGCCATGCTGCGGGCGGCGAGGGCGGTGGCGAGGAGGGGCAGCAGGGCCAGGGCGGCGAGGTTCGCGGCCATGGGCATCTGGCTGAACCCCAGCGTCACATAGCGCAGCAGGTCGAGCAGGTAGCTGACCGGGTTCAGATGGACCATGACCTTGAGCCAGCCCGGCAGCTCCACCATCCAGCCGCCGCCGATGGCGTAGACGCCGTAACGGCGCAGCTCGGCCCGCAGGGGCTCGGGCAGGTCGAGGAAGCCGACGCCGCCCACGATCCCCTTGAGGGGGAAGATCGCCCCGGAGAGGAAATAGAGCGGCTGGATGATGCCGTTCGAGATGGCGCCGAAGCCCTCGAAGGTGGTCATCCGGCAGGCGATCGCCACCCCGGCGGCGGTGAGGGTCATGCCCATCACGAACATCACCCCGAGCGCCAGGACGAGGTCGAGCGGCCCGAGCCGGAGGCCGATCAGCGGCGCGAAGGCGAGCGGGATCGCCCCCTGGACCACCGCGACGCTCGCCCCGCCGCAGATTTTCCCCAGGGCGACCGAGAGCATGGGGGCGGGGGAGACCAGCACCTCGCGCAGCAGGCCGACCTGGCGGTCCCAGACCAGGGCGATGGCGGATTGCAGCGAGGCGAAGAGCACGTTGAGGGTGACGACCCCGGGCAGGATGTACTGGGCGTAGGTGTAGCCCTCGATTTCGCGCAGGGTCGCCCCGAGGCCGAAGCCGAGGATGACGAGCCAGAGCAGGGTGCGCGACAGCGCTCCGAAGAGCTGCGCGCGGTCCCGGCCGGCGCGCAGCAGCTCCCGCCGCCACATGACCGCCACCACGCCGGGGTCGAGCGGGCCGCGGCGGGGGGGGACGTCCGAAAGGGCGGTCATGGGCGGGGCTCCGTCAGGGGCGGGCGGGCGGAGGAGCGGGTCGGCCGGCGGATCGGCCGGAGGCGCGCGGGGCGGGTCGGCCAGGGGGGCGTCCGAGGGGGCGGCTGGGAAGGCGTCCGGGAGGTCATCGGGTGAGCTCCCCGCCGCGCTTGCGGAAGGCGACGATGCGGTCGCGGGGCGAGGCCTCCGCGTCCCGGGCGGCGCGGCCGGTGAGGGCGAGGAAGGCGTCTTCCAGGCTGCCGCCGTGGCGGGCGGCGAGCTCGGCCGGGGGGGCGAGGGCGACGAGGCGGCCGTGGTCGATCACCCCGACCCGGGTGCAGGTCTCCGCCTCGGCGATGGCGTGGGTGGTCATGAGCACCGAGAGCCCCTCCCGGCGCAGGGTGGCGATCCGGTCCCAGAGGTCGCGCCGGCCCTGGGCGTCGAGGCCGAGGGTGGGCTCGTCGAGGATCAGCAGCCGCGGCCCGTGCATCAGCGCGCGGGCGAGTTCGAGCCGGCGCTTCATGCCCCCCGAGAAGCTGCGGACCGGGCGGTCGGCGGCGGCCTCGAGCCCCGCCCAGACGAGCGCCTGGTCGACGGCGTCGCGGGCTCGCGCCCGGGGCATGGCGTAGAGGGCGGCGTGGATGCGGAGGTTCTCCCGGGCGGTGAGGCGCTCGTCGAGGGCGGGGTCCTGGAAGACCATGCCGAGGCGGGCGCGGACCAGGTGCGGCTCCCTGCGGATGTCGGCGCCCGCGACCCGGGCCTCGCCCCGGCTGGGGGCGAGGACGGTGGCGAGCATGGCGAGCAGGGTGGACTTGCCCGCGCCGTTCGGGCCGAGGAGGGCGAGGAATTCGCCCTCCGCCATGGCGAGGTCGAGGGCCTCGACGGCGACGGTCTCGCCGAAGGACCGGCCGAGGCCGCAGGTCTCGAGGACGAGCGGGGTCATGGGGCGGGCCTCCGGCTGGGGGCGGCGGGGCGGCTGGGGGCGGTGGTGCAGTGGGTCGGCTGAAAACGGGCCGCCTGAAGACGGGCCGGCTGGGGGCGGACGGGGCGCAGGGTCGCCGTCGCCGTCTCGGGGGCGGGGGCGGGGGATACGGCCCTGGGTGCCGGATCTAGGTTTACGGCGGGTGCCGAAAAGGCGGGCGCGGGGGGCCCTGCGACGGGCGCACGGGCCGGGAGATTGGGGCGCGTGCCCGCCGCGGCGCTCATTGGGTCAGGGCCTCGCCGCCCGACCTGAGGCCGGCGAGAAGCGCGGGGCAGCTTTCGGCCATCTCCTCGGCCTCGCCCTCCTCCAGGGGCTCGAGCGCCGCGTCGATGGCCTCGGCGGCCTCGGGGGCGATTATTCCGAGCGTGTCGGCGAGGGTCTGGTCGTGGTAGGCGGCGGCGACCGCCAGGGTCTCCAGCCCCTGCGGCCCCTGGCCGGCGGCGATCGCCGCGCAGCCCTGGTCGGCGAGGCCCGAGACCAAGGCGGCCGCGCCGGCGAGGTCGCGGCCGGGATAGAGGTTGGCGTTCGCCGCCGCCTCCAGCAGGCCGACCAGCCGATGGGACGGGGCCTCGGCCTCCTCCGGGTCGGGGGAAAGACGCTCGGGCGGGGTCTCGCCGGGGAAGAGGCCGTCGAGGAGGGCGAGCGTCGCGTCCGCCTCGGCGGCGGTCTCCGGGGCGGCGGCGGGGCGGATGACGGCCCAGAGCGCCTTCACCCGTTGGAGCGCCGCGCGGCCGATGGCGTAGGCGGCGGGGTCGCCCTCGGACGCCTCCTCGTAGGATTCCGCCACGCCGCCCTCGTCGAGGAGCAGGGCGGCCATGAGGGCGGCCTGGAAGGCGGGCGTGTCGGCGAGGTCCGCGGGCAGGAGCGCGGCGCGGGCCCGGGCGGCCAGGGCCTCGACCTCCGCGGCGGGGGCGGCGGGGCTTTCGCCGTCCTCCGCGGCCTCCAGCATCTCGCCGATCGCTTCGGGAAGGGCGGCGGCGACCTCCGGCGCGGCGGCGCTCAGGCTGGCGGCGAAGAGGGGCAGGGCGGCGGCGAGGCCTTCCTCCTCCTCGCCCTCCGCGTCATCCTCGTCGGGCTCCTGCGCGGGCAGGGGCGCGGCGAGCCGGGCGAGGCCCTGGGCGGCGACGGCGATGCGCTCCAGCGCCGCACCCTGGGCGAGGGCCACGGGATGCTCGCGGAAGGGGGAATGGGCGTAGTCCTGGGCCGCGGCCGGGCCGGCGAGGAGCGTGAGCGCGAGCGCGAGGAGGGCGGCGCGGGGATCGGCGAGGCGGGAGTCGGCGAGACGGGAGTCGGCGGGGCGGGGCAGGCGGGAGAGGACTGGGACGCTCATTTCACCACCCCGATCTCGACCGAATGGGCGCCCCGGCCGGCGGGGATCTGGCCGTCGACGCAGAGGCAGGCCGTGTCGATGACGCTGACGCTGTCCGACAACCCGTTGGCGGTGAAGACCCGGGCGCCGTCCGGGCTGACCGCGAGGCCCCAGGGGCGGCGGCCCATCTGTTCCTTGATGACCTGGGCGACCTTGTCGGCGGCGGTGTCGATCACGTAGACCGCGCTGGTCCCGCCGCCGGCAACGAAGAGCTTCGATCCGTCGGGCGAGAGGTTGAGCTCCACGGGGCGGGAGTCGAGGCCGAGGTTGATGGCGCCGATCACCTTGTGGGCCCTGGCGTCGATCACCGTCACCGTGCCGCCGATCTCGGCCGAGACATAGGCCTTGGCGCCGTCGCCGGCGAAGGTCACGTCGCGGGGGCGGTTGCCGACCAGCAGGTGCTTCACGACCTTCATCGCCTGCGTGTCGATCACCGTGACGGTGTGGCTGGTCTCGGCTGTGACATAGACGAAACGGCCGTCGGGGCTGACCGCCACGCCCTCGGACTCGACGCCGGTGGGGAAGCGCCCGAGCTCCGCGCCGGTCTCCGCGTCGATGCCGACCGCCTGGGCGGTGGCCTCCAGCGCGGCCCAGATCTGCTTGCCGTCCGGGCTGATCGCCACGCGCTCGGGGTTGCCGCCGGCGCGGTAGCTGCGCTTGACCTTGTCGGTGGCGACGTCGATGGCGACGATGGCGTCCTCGGGGCTTTCCTTGCGGGGGAGGAAGTCGCTGACCGCGACGTAGATGGTGCCGCCGTCCGGGCTGACCGCCAGGCCGCGGGGGCGCACGTCGCCCGGGCGGCCCGAGATCGGGATGGTTCCCGCCACCGTCCCGGTCTCGGGGTCGATGACGCTGATGCTCGCGTCGTATTCGTTGGAGGCGTAGACCCGGTAGGCCTCGGCCGCGGCGGCGCTTGCGGTCGCCAGCAGGGCCGCGAGGCCGAGGGCGAGGGTCGGTGTTCGGGACAAGGGCGCCTCCTTCAATGCGTGCAGTCGCCCGGGGCTGAAAGGTCGCCAAGCTGGTCGAGCCGCTCGACGGGATCGGTCCCGGGCATGTAGATGGCGGGCAGCTCGCCCTCGAGGCCGGCGCGGGCGAGCGCCGCGTCGAGCGACAGCGAGGGCGAGGGGTCGTCGGAGATCTTCACCAGGTAGAGCGACTGGCGAAGCTGGTGGTCCCAGGGGCGGAAGGTGACGCCGATGCCCTTGGAGACGTCGAAGACGCCGGCCGGGCTCGCGAGATGGGCGGCGAGGTCGCGGCCTTGGGTGGAGCCCGTCAGCATCGCCGCCTCGAAGGCGATCTTGACCGCCATGTAGGCGGACCAGGCGGCGGGGTCCATTGGCCGGCCCCAGCGGCCGTTGAAGCGGGCGTTGAGCTCGCGCGCGCCGTAGGCGTCGAGGGTCGCCTCCCAGGCGGCGGCGCGCCGGCCGCCGCCGGCGACGGGGGCGGCCTCGTGGGACCTGAGGTAGAAGTCGCGCATCTGCGCCGCCGGCTCGGGAAAGCCGGTGATCGGGGCCGTCAGGCCCGCGGCCTCGTAGCGGGAGAGGACGTCGAGCTGGCTGCGCCAGTCGGTGAGCAGCAGCGTCACGTCCGGCTTCTCGGCGGCGATCTGGGCGAGGGCGGGGGCGATGCTGCGGTCGTCCTCCTGGAGGATGCGGCTCGTCCCCGTCACCTCGGCGCCCCAGTGGCGGTCGTCGAGGGCGGCGCGGGCGCGGTCGAGGCGGGCGGCGCCCTCAAGGCTGTCGTCCGCGACGAAATGCCAGCGGCGAAAGCCCGCCCGGACGAACCAGCCGAGGAGCGCGTCGAGATACATCGCCGCCGAGGGCTCCACATGGAAGGTCATCGCCCGGCAGCCTTGGCGCAGGCTGTCGGCGGAGGCGCCGGCGTTGAGGAAGAGCACGCCGGCCTCTTCGGCGACCGTGGCGAGGGCCTCGGCCTCCTCGGCGCTGTAGCCGCCGATCAGCACGCTGACGCCCTCGGTCGCGACGAGGCGGCGGGCGGCCCGGGCGGCGGCCTCGGGGCCGGGGGCGTTGGCGATGACGAGCTCGGGCGTCCAGCCGAGCAGCGCGCCGTTCTGGCCCGCGTCCTCGGCGGCGAGGGTGAGGCCCATGCGGGCGGCCTCGCCCACCCCGCGCAGGTTGATCCGGGCGGCGGGCAGGGCGGGCCCGGCGATGGGAAGGACGGCGCCGATCCGCAGCGGCGTCGGCGCCTCCTCCTGGGCGCGGGCGGACCGGGGCAGGAGGACGAGGGCCGCAACGGCGAGGAGCGCGCGGCGGGTGAGCGCGGTTCGGGGGAGTGGAGCCCGGGGGAGGGCGGTCTGGGGGAGAACGGCCGGGGGGAGTGGAGCCCGGGGGAGAACGGCCTGGGAAAGCGCGGCTTGGGAAAGCTCAGCTTTGGAGGGCGCGGCCTGGGAAAGCCCGGCTCCGGGCAGTGCGGTCCGGGAAAGCCCTGTCCGGGAAAGCGCGGTCAGGGGGAGCCCGGCCTGGGGGAGGCGGGGCTCGGGGCTGCCTTCGGGCAGCGGCGGGACTTCGGCCATCAGCCGCGCCCCCCGAGGCTTTCCATCGGGGGCGGCAGGTCGATCAGGGGCACGCCCGCGGCCTGGAGGATCGCCTGGATGCGGTCCCAGCCGCGGGAGAGGGCGGCGTCGGCCTGGTCGCGCAGGCCCTCGTCCTCGGGGCGGAAGCCGATGGAGAGCGAGGCGATCATCGGGATGAAGGGCGCGTCGATCTCGGGCGTCACCGGGACCACGGCGAGGCCGGGATGGGCGGCGGCGTAGGCGCCGGCCGCCGGCCCCCAGACGATGGCGAGGTCGACCTCGCCCCGGCCGAAGGCGTCGAGCACCGGGGGCCAGGGGGCGCCGGGCTCCCGCCGGTCGATGAAATGGAGCTGGTTCGCCACGACGCCGCGGTTGGCGAGCGCCACCCCGGGGGGCACGAGCTTGGCCGCGCCGCCGGGCAGGCCGATGCGCAGATCCTTCAGCGCCGGATCGTCGAGGGAGGCTACCGTGAAGGGCGCCGCCTCGGGATAGAGGAAGACGTAGCCGGTGCGATAGTAGGCGTAGCTGGTGAGAAAGCCCGGCTGGCCGTCGATCACCCCCATCACCATGTCGCATTCGCCGCCCTGGACGTAGCGCTGGCGGGTGCGGCCGCGCAGGTCCGGCAGCCAGACGTAGGTCAGCTCCGCCCCCATCTCCTCGGCGAGGACGGCGGCGATCCGGTTGTCGAAGCCCTCGCCCGCCCGGTTGGAGAAGGGCAGGTTGTCGGGATCGGCGCAGACCCGGAGCTCCCAGCCGGCGGCCGCGGCCGGGGTCGCCGCCAGGAGGGCGAGGGCGAGAAGGGTCGCGGCGCGCGGGGCCATCCGGGGGGGCTCCTGGTCTCGGGACGAAAAAGGGGTCGTCCGGGACCCCGGGGAGGGGCCGGGGTCCCGGGCCGGCCGCCGCGTCGGGTGGGGCGCGGCGGCCGCGGCGGGGGTCAGGGCAGGGCGAAGACCCAGATGCTCCCGCCCAGGGGAACCTCGGTCTTGGTTCCCCAGGCCTGGTCGATGAAGCCCTGGAAGCGCCCGGCGTCCACGCCCCAGCCGGTGGCGACGGCGATGTACTGCTTGCCGTCCTGCTCGAAGGAGATCGGCTGGGCGACGACGCCGCCGTCGAGCCGCTGGCTCCAGACCACCTCGCCGGTCTTGGCGTCGAAGGCGCGGAACTCCGCGTCGTTGGTGCCGCCGGAGAAGACGAGGCCGCCGGCGGTGGAGAGGATGGGTCCCCAGTTCGGTGACTTGAAGTTGGTCTGCCAGACCTTCTCCATCGTCCGCACGTCCCAGGCCTGGACCGCGCCGATGTGCTCCTTGGCCGCCTCGGTCGGGGTCATCTCGAGCCCCGAGCCGAGGTAGAGCACGCCGGGCTCGTATTCGACCTCGGCCGCCTCCATCGCGCCGCAGTGGTTCTCGTTCACCGGGACAAAGATGTAGCCGAGGTTCGGGTCATAGGCCTCGCCCGGCCAGTCGCGGCCGCCCCAGGCGGAGGGGCAGAACTCCGTCCGCTCGCCCAGGACGGGCACGTGGGCGGGATCGTAGCTCGGCCGCCCGGTCTTGGGGTCGAGGCCGGTGAAGACGTTCTGGAAGACGTAGGGCTTGCCGTCGACGAAGCTGAGCTCGCCCCCCGTCCGGTCGAGCTTGTACATCCAGCCGTTGCGGGCGAATTTATAGGCGATCTGCTTGCCGTCGATGTCGATCAGGGTCGGCGGCACCGTCTCGTCCCAGTCCCAGGTGTCGTTGTGGTGGAACTGGAAATGGGTCTTGATCGCGCCGGTCGCGGGATCGAGCCCCAGCGCCGAGGCGGTGTGGAGGTTGTCGCCGGGCCGCAGCGCGCCGACCCAGGGCGCGGCGTTGCCGGTGGTGAAATAGACCGTGTCGTTGGCCTGGTCGTAGTTGCCGGTGATCCAGATCGGGCCGCCGCCCCGCTCCCAGGTGTCGCCCGGCCAGCTGTCATGCCCGGGCTCGCCCGGTCCGGGGATGGTGTAGGTCTTCCACGCCGGCTCGCCGCTTTCGGCGTCGAAGGCCTGGACGAAGCCGCGGATGCCGAACTCGCCGCCCGAGACCCCGGACATCACCTTGCCCTTCACGATCAGGGGGGCGAGGGTGCTGTAGTAGCCCTCCTCCCAGTTCGCCAGCGTCTGGTCCCAGAGCTTCGCGCCGGTCTTGGCGTCGAGGGCGATGAGATGGGCGTCGAGGGTGGCGAGGTAGATCTTGTCGTCCCAGAGCGCCACGCCGCGGTTGGTGGGATGGACCGGCACCAGCCCCTCGGGCAGGGCGTAGGCGAAGCGCCAGATCTCCGAGCCGGCCTTGGCGTCGTAGGCGATCACCTGGTTGTCGCCGGCGGAATAGATCATGACGTCGCCGTTGACGAGCGGCGGCGCCTCGTTGGCTGGGTCGGCCGGCAGGGCGGCGAAGTCGGTGAGCTTCTGCCGCGGGCCGGTCGTGGAGTTCCAGACGACCTTGAGGTCCTTGACGTTGCCCGCGTTGATCTGGTCGAGCGGGCTGTGGGACTGGCCGTCGTAGGTGCGGCGGATGCTGAGCCACTCGCCGGGCTCAGGGTTCGCCAGGCGCTCGGCGGTGACGGGGGCGTAGTTCGCCACCTCGCCGGCCGAGGCGAGCGATCCCAGGGCGAAGGCCGCGGCGGAGGCCGAGGCGAGCAGGGCACGTAAGGCCATCTTGTTCCTCCCGATGGGTCTTTTTTCCTCGCGCCTGCCGGCGCGGGTCCTGAGCTTTCTCGCGCCTTCCGGCGCGGGCCTTGGGTTTCTCGCGCCTTCCGGCGCGGGCCTTTGGGTTTCTGGCGCCTCCCGGCGCGAGTCTTCGCGTCGCGCGCCCGGCGGGGCGCAGGCCTCGGCCGCCGCGCCTCAGCGCAGGCCGTGGACGTCCTCGGCGGTCACCGGGCCATAGTCGTTGCCCCAGCTGTTCATGATGAAGGTGGCGATGCCGGCGATGTCCTCGTCCGGGAGCACGGGGCCGAATTCCGGCATGTAGCCGGGACCGGTCATGATCGCCCAGATGAGATAGCCCGGATCGGCCGAGACCTTGGGATTGCCGGCGAGCGGCACGCCCGCGGTGCCCTTGCTGCCGTGGCAGGTGCGGCAGTTCTTGAGATAGAGGCCGCGCCCCGCCTCCACCGCCGCGGCAAGCTCCGGATCGGCGATGGCCGCGGCGGGCTCCCCGGTGGCGGGGGCAGGCGCCTGCGCCGCAACGAGCGCCTGGGCAGGCGTCGTCGCGGGCGGATCCGCCGCGTGGGCGGCGGTGAAGGAGGCGGCAAGGCAAAGAAGGCTCAGGCTGGCGCGCAGCCGGCGTGCTGGCATCATCGGCGTTTCGACCCCACTGCGAACCGTTTTTCGATTTTCGAATTCTGAATTCAGATACCCGACTCACGCAGGACGGGTCAAGTCCAATCTGAGGCAGGGATAAGGAATTCGCAATTCTGAATTCGGAATTCCAAATGCGCTTGAAGCCTGCTACACTATGCTCCGGGACCCGAATCGCCCCAGGCGCTGGGTCCGGCCGACAGCGGCCCACCAACAAAGGCCCTCAGGGAGAAGCGCATGGCGTTGCACCAGAACTTCATCAACGGACGTTTCGAGAAGGCCGGCCCGGGGGACAGCATCCCCGTGCTGAACCCCGCTCGGGACACGGTGATCTCGGAAATCCCCGATTCCTCGCCCGAGGCGGTCGATCAGGCGGTCTCGGCGGCCAAGCGGGCCCAGCCCGCCTGGGAGAAGCTGCCGGCGATCAACCGCGCGGGCTTCCTGCGCCAGATCTCGGCGCGGATCCGCGAGAACGCCGACGAGATCGCCCGGGTGATCTCGGAGGAGCAGGGCAAGATCCTCGGCCTCGCCACCGTCGAGGCGCATTTCACCGCCAACTACATCGACTACATGGCCGAATGGGCCCGCCGCATCGAGGGCGAGATCGTCCAGAGCGACCGCCCGGGCGAGAGCATCTTCCTGTTCCGCCAGCCGCTCGGCGTGGTCGCGGGCATCCTGCCCTGGAACTTCCCGTTCTTCCTCATCGCCCGCAAGATGGCGCCCGCGCTGATCACTGGGAACACCATCGTCATCAAGCCGTCCGAGGAGACGCCGAACAACGCCGCGCTCTTTGCCCGCCTCGTGACCGAGACCGACCTGCCCGAGGGGGTCTTCAACATCGTCTACGGCCGCGGCGGCACCACCGGCCGGGCGCTGACCACCCATGACGACGTGCGGATGGTGAGCTTCACCGGCAGCGTCGAGACCGGCTCGAAGATCATGGCGGACGCGGCGAGGAACATCACCAAGGTGAACCTCGAGCTCGGCGGCAAGGCGCCCGCCATCGTGCTCAAGGACGCGGACCTCGACCTCGCGGCGCGGGCGGTCAAGCAGTCGCGCGTGCTCAACACCGGCCAGGTGTGCAACGCCGCGGAACGGGTTTACGTGGACAGCGCCGTCGCCGAGGAGTTCGTGGCGAAGCTGACCGCGGAGATGAAGTCCACCCGTTACGGCGACCCGCTGAGCGATCAGGAGCTCGACATGGGCCCGATCATCAACAAGGCGGGGATCGAGAAGATCGACGGCCTCGTCGCCGGCGCCAAGGCCGAAGGGGCCGAGGTGGCCCTGGGGGGCAACGTCGCCGACCTCGGCGTCGGCAACCACTACGAGCCGACGGTGCTGGTGAATTGCCGCCAGGACATGGAGATCATCCGCAAGGAGATCTTCGGGCCGGTCCTGCCGGTGGTGACGGTCTCGGGCCTCGACGAGGCGATCGAATACGCCAACGACACGGTTTACGGCCTGACGTCGTCGATCTATACTCGGGACCTTAACAGCGCGCTTCGGGCCTGCAACGAATTGCATTTCGGCGAAACCTACGTGAACCGCGAGAACTTCGAGGCGATGCAGGGCTTCCACGCGGGCCATGGCCGCTCGGGCATCGGCGGCGCGGACGGCAAGCACGGGATGCTGGAATACACCCAGACCCACCTGGCCTATATCCAGACCTGACGGATCCCGCCGGCGCGGGGGTCCCTCCGCGCCGGATCAGCCAATCGGGACGCGGGCGCTTGTGATAGGGACGAACGGAAGTATCATTTCGCGACCGCAGAACGGACGGACCATGAAACCGATCACAAGCACCCCCAGCCGCGCCGAACAGGTCTATTTCGCCATCCGCGACAGCATCTGCGACGGGGCGCTGGAGGCGGGCACCCACCTGGTGCAGGAGGATCTGGCGGCGCGCCTGGGGGTGTCGCGCCAGCCGGTGCAGCAGGCGATGGCCCTGCTCAAGAACGACGGCCTGGTGCTGGAGCAGGGGGCCCGGGGGCTCTACGTCGCGCCGCTCGACGCGGAGGCGACGGTGCAGCGGTACCAGATAAGGCTGAGCCTCGACCAGCTCGCCGCCCGCCTGACCGCCGAGCGCGCCGCCCGCTCCCCCGACTTCGCCCAGAGCCTGCGGGTCGAGGGCCAGCGCATCCTCGACGCCGGCGACCTGGCGGTGTCCAGGGGCAGCCATCGCGACGCGGTGGCGAGCGACGTGGAGTTCCATTCCTTCATCTACGAGAAATCCGGCAACCCGCTGATCGCCGCCACCGCCGAGCCGCTCTGGCACTACCTGCGCCGCGTGATGATGGCGGTGCTGAGCTACGCCGAGCGCGGGCCCATCGTCTGGGACCAGCACCATGTGATCCTCGCCGCCCTGGCCGAGGGGCGGGTCGCGGAGGCGGAGGCCCTGGTGGCGGCCCATATCCAGGGCGCCGAGGCGGCCTTCCTCAAGGCCATCGACCGCGTGGCGGTGCAGGCGGCGGAATAGGAGCCGCCTGCACCTGGGGGCCGGGACGGCGGGAGGGGTCCGATGCCGCCGCCGTCCGGAGGGCGGGCGCGATCTGTCTTGCGGGCCGGAGGGTCGCCTGGGCCGCGACGTTGCGAAACGATCGTTTTCGTGGCATGGTTGTCGTTCTGAAATCCTGTATTCAGGACAAGATCATGTGGAAAGCCCTTGCTTCGATCATGATGTTTCTGGTCATGACGTCGAGCGCCTTCGCCCAGGCGATCACCGATCCGGATGAAATCGCCTCCCGGCTGAAATTCTGGTCCCAGGAGACGGGCGATCCGGTCTATTACGGCGAAGTCCGCAACGTGGACGGCAAGAACCGGCGCATCCTGGGGCATTACCGCTGCCTTGCGCTGGCGTTTATCAAGTACGAGGACGGGGTCTTCTCCTACGCCCACAAGATGTGGGGGAAGTCCGCCGACGGGTCCTGTCACTATGACGACGTGACGACGCTCAAGGTCGACAACCACGGGATCTGCGTGAAGGACACCAACGCTGGTTTCGGCAAGGCGGTCGGGACCGCGCGCATGACCAAGCAGAACATCGACTACGAGAACAGCATCTTTCGCACCATCGACACCCGGACCAGGCGCGTCGGCGAGACCCCCGCCTGCGTCAAGCCGAAGGGCGCGGGCGCCGGCCTCTACGCCATCCGGATCGAAGACGGGCGGCTGCGGGTCATCAGCACGCGGCCCCTGGACTACGAGGTGAACATCCTGCCGCAGGATCCGCGCAATCCGCCCAAGGCGCCGGTGTTCTGAACGGCGGGAGCGCGCCGCCGCTCAGGACGCCAGGAAGCGGCCGGCCTCTCGGGCAAGAACCCGGAGGAAGGCGGGACGGTCAGGGTGGGGATCGGCGACGTTCGGCGGCAGATCGTCCATGAAGGAGAAATGGCCGGCCGCCGCGATCAGGCGCAGGTCGACCGGAACCCGGGGCCGGGAAAGAAATCCGCGGGCGGGACGAAGAGGGCCAGCCGGTGGAAGGCGCGCGGGGCGCGGAGGACCAGCGTCTCGCCGCCCAGGGTCGTGGCCGTCGCGCCGGCGAGCGCCAGGAGGAGCGTCGCGCCGAGGGAATGCCTGGCCCCGCAGAGGGGGGCGTCGGGCGGACAGAGGCGGGCGACGGCGGCGGCGAGTCGGCGGGCGCGGTCCTCCAACGCCTCCCGGGCGGGGACGGGGGTCGCCAGCCTGTCGAAATGCGGGGCGACGACCCGGAAGCCCTGGTCGGCGAAGACCTGGAGCAAGCCCGCGTGGCGTCCGGGACAGCCGCCGCGGCCAGCCGCGAAGACGAGGCTTTGGCGTGGCGTCCGGGGCCCCAGGACGGTGACGTCGAAACCGCCGTTGTCCTCGTCGAGCCTCGTCGTCATGGCGCCTGCCGCTTGCGGATCGTGCGGGACCTTCCTGTCACGGGGAGAGGGCGGCCGTCGAGACGGGTCCTACTGCGCCGGGACCACCCGCCAGATGCGGTTGCCGACGTCGTCGGCCACCAGAAGCGCGCCGCGGGAGTCGATCGCGACCCCCACCGGGCGGCCGTAGGCCTCGTCCTTCGGGCTGAGGAAGCCGGTGAGGATGTCCTCGGGCGGGCCGGAGGGGGTTCCGCCCTCGAAGGGGACGAAGATCACCTTGTAGCCGCTGCGAGGCGAGCGGTTCCAGGACCCGTGCTGGCCGACGAAGGCCCCGTCGCGCCGCGCCGCCCCGAAGCGGTCGGAGGTGTTGAAGGTCAGCCCCAGCGAGGCGGTGTGCGGCCCCAGCGCATAATCGGGCTTGATCGCCGTCGCCACCAGATCGGGGCGCGGCGGCTGGGGCCGCTCGTCCACATGGCCGCCGTAATAGCTGTAGGGCCAGCCGTAGAAGCCGCCCTCCCGCACCGAGGTCATGTAGTCGGGGACGAGGTCGCTGCCGATCTCGTCGCGCTCGTTCACCGCCACCCAGAGCGCGCCGCTGTCCGGTTGCCAGGAAAGGCCGTTGGGATTGCGCAGGCCCGAGGCGAACACCCGGGTCGCCCCGGTTGCGGGGTCGATCTCGAGCACGGCGGCGCGCATCTTCTCCGCCTCCATGCCGTTCTCGCCGACGTTGCTGTTCGAACCGACGGTGGCGTAGAGCCGGCGGCCGTCGGGGCTTGCGATCACGTCCTTGGTCCAGTGGTGGTTGATCGGCCCGGCGGGCAGGTCGGCGACCTTGCGCCCGGCCTCCTGGATGGCGATCTCGCCGGGCTGGTAGGGGAAGGCCAGGATCGCGTCGGTGTTGGCGACATAGAGCCGGTCGCCGACCAGGGTCATGCCGAAGGGGGAGTTCAGGCCCTCGAGAAACGCCGTCCGCATCTCCGCCACCCCGTCGCCGTCGGCGTCGCGCAGGAGGGTGATGCGGTTGGCGCTGGGAACCTTGGCGCCCGCCCGGCTCATGAACAGGTCCATGAACACGCCGCGCAGGCTGAAGCCCTCGTCTTCCTTGGGCGGGGCGTTGCTCTCCGCCACCAGCACGTCGCCGTTCGGCAGGACGTGCAGCCAGCGCGGGTGGTCGAGGCCGCCGGCGAACTCGTTGACCGCGAGGCCCGGCGCGGGGGTGGGGGCGACGCCCTGGGGCCAGGGCGCCGCCTTGGCGACGCGCACGGTCGGGATCCAGCTCGGGTCCGGCGCGGGCAGGGTCGGGTTCGGGCCGTAGCCCTCCTCGATCGGAACCTTGGCGGCGTCCCGGAAGAAGGGAACCCCGTCGCAGCCCGAGAGGGCGAGAACCGCCGCGGAGGCGGCCAGAAGAGCAGCGGATTTTCCCACGGGCTTTGTCTCCGGTGTTTCTGGCCAACGCCCCGGCTTCGGGCAGGTTCCCCCCTCGACCGCCGCGACTGGAATGAGCCTTCTGGGGCGGGCCGCCGGGAACAAAGGCGGCGGCGGGGCGGTTGCGGGTCAGGCGTCGGAAAGCCCGGCGCGCCCTTCGACGGAACGAAAAGGAGCAGCCGATGACCGATCCCGAAGCGCGGGACGAGGAAACCGTGGTCGCGGCCCAGCGGCGGGTCCAGAAGGAGATCGCCCGGGCGGACCGGCAGGACGACCAGGCGGAAGACGGGAAGGGCGAGGGGGAGGACGCCGGCGCGATGCAGGCCGGCGCGCGGGACTATCCTGTCCCGCCTTTTCCCGAGCAGCATCAGCCGAAGCCGGGCGAGGAGCGGCGGCTCGATCCCGCGCCGATGTACGATGCGCCGTTCTGGCGCGGGTCGGGCAAGCTGGAGGGCAAGGTGGCCCTGATCACCGGCGGGGATTCCGGCATCGGCCGGGCCGTCGCCGTGCTCTTCGCCCGCGAGGGCGCGGACGTGGCCATCGCCCATCTGGCCGAGGACGCGGACGCCGAGGCGACCCGGGCCGCGGTCGAGGCGGAAGGACGGCGGGCGATCGTGGTGCGCGGCGACGTGTCCGACCGGAACTTCTGCCGGGCGGCGGTGGCGCGGACCGTGGCGGAGCTGGGCGCGCTCGACGTGCTGGTCAACAACGCCGCCTTCCAGGTTCATGCCGCGGATTTCCTCGACCTCTCGCCCGAGCATTTCGACGAGACGATCCGCACCAACCTCCACGGCTATTTCCACATGGCCCAGGCGGCCGTGGCGGAGATGAAGCCGGGCTCGGCCATCATCAACACCGGCTCGGTGACGGGGATCGACGGATCGAAGGAGCTCGTCGACTATTCGATGACCAAGGGCGGCATCCACGCCTTCACCCGGGCGCTGTCGGGCAACCTGATCCCCCGGGGAATACGGGTGAACGCCGTCGCGCCGGGGCCGGTCTGGACGCCGCTCAACCCTTCCGACAAGGAGCCGGACAAGGTGGCGCAGTTCGGAGCGAAGACCCCGATGAAGCGGCCAGCCCAGCCCGAGGAGATCGCCCCGGCCTACGTGTTCCTCGCGTCGCCGCAGTGCTCGAGCTACATCACCGGGGAAATCCTGCCCATCGTCGGGGGATACTGACGCGCGGACGCGGAGCCGGCTCCGGCCCCGCCGCAGGGACAGCGGCGAGAGGTCGATCGCTGGACGGGATGCACCGGGCAGGCGGCGCATCGCCGGCTCCGTTCGGGAGGAGGACGGATGACGGATTTCACGACGTTGCGGCCGGAGCCGATCCCGGCGACGGCGATGCATGTCTGCATCGACATGCAGCGGCTCTTCGGGCCTGGCACGCCCTGGGCGCTGCCCTGGATGCCGCGGGTCCTGCCGCGGATCGTGGAGATCTGCGCGCGGCACGCCGGGCGCAGCGTCTTCACCCGCTTCATTCCGGCGCAGCGGGCGGGGGAGGGGCAGGGGGCCTGGCGGCGGTATTACGAGAAATGGCCGGACATGACCCTCGACGCGATCGGGTCCGACATGGTCCGCGTGGTTCCCGAGCTGGAGCGGTTCATCCCGCCGGCGGAGGCGATCGACAAGCCGGTCTATTCCCCCTGGCTCGGCTCCGGCCTGCGCCTGCGGCTGCAGGCGCGCGGCTGCGACGCGGTGGCGATCACCGGGGGCGAGACCGACATGTGCGTGCTCGCCGCCGTGCTCGGGGCGGTCGACCTGGGCTATCGGGTGATCCTGGTGCGGGACGCGCTCTGCAGCGCCTCCGACGAGGCCCATGACGCGATGCTGAACCTCTTCGGCCGGCGGTTCGGCGAACAGGTGGAGATCGCGACGACGGCGCAGCTTCTGGCCGCCTGGCCGGATCGCGAATGACCGGCGACGGCCGGTCCTGACGCGGTTCAGGATCGCCCGGTTTGACTTCGGATGCGGATTCGGCTATGATCCGCGGATATTCTTATAGTTTTACGAGTGGCTTGCCCAACCGTCCCAGTATTCGCGGGGCGGCCCGGGTCGACCAGACAGGCAATTCCGGACCGGCTGCCCTTTATCGGCGCGCCGTCCTCTTTCCCCGACACTCTTGGTGACCGCTCGGGCTCTCGGCTGCGAGCGGCTTGGAGGCATCCATGCCTTGGCGCCACAACGACCTCTCCGCCGCGACCGGCGCGCCGGCCGCGTCCGGCATTCCCGATGGCTACATGTTCGACGCGCAAGGGACGCAACACGTGGTCCATCGGGGCGACGACGGACATGTCCACGAGCTGTGGTGGGACGGCGGCGGCTGGCATCACAACGACCTCTCGGCGGCGACCGGCGCCCCGGATGCGTCCGGGGACCCGGCCGGCTACATGTTCGACGCGCAAGGCACCCAGCACGTGGTCTATCGGGCGGGCGACGCGCATATCCACGAGCTTTGGTGGGACGGCGGCGGCTGGCATCACAACGATCTGTCGGCGGCTGCGGGCGCCCCGGCCGCGGCCGGCGACCCGGACGGCTACATGTTCGACGCCCAGGGCACGCAACACGTGGTCTATCGGGGCGACGACGGGCATGTCCATGAACTGTGGTGGGACGGCGGCGGCTGGCATCACAACGACCTGACGGCCGCGGCGGGCGGGCCGGGCGCGGTCGGAGACCCGGCCGGCTACATGTTCGACGCGCAAGGCACCCAGCACGTGGTCCATCGCGCGGGCGACGGGCATATCCACGAACTCTGGTGGGACGGCGGCGGCTGGCATCACAACGACCTGACGGCGGCGGCCGGCGCGCCGGATGCGGTCGGCGACCCGGCCGGCTACATGTTCGACGCGCAAGGCACGCAACACGTGGTCTATCGCGCGGGCGACGCGCATATCCACGAGCTTTGGTGGGACGGCGCCGGCTGGCATCACAACGACCTCTCGGCGGCGACCGGCGCGCCGGATGCGGTCGGGGACCCGGCCGGCTACATGTTCGACGCCCAGGGCACCCAGCACGTGGTCTATCGCGCGGGCGACGGGCATATCCACGAACTCTGGTGGGACGGCGGGGGCTGGCATCGCAACGACCTGTCGGCGGAGGCCGGCGCGCCGGGGGCGAGCAGCGATCCCGCCGGCTACATGTTCGACGCCCAGGGCACCCAGCACGTGGTCTATCGCGGCGGCGCGGCGGTCCAGGAGCTGTGGTGGGCGCCGGGCGGCCCGGTCTTCGTCCGGCGCGAGGCCTGGGGCCTGGAGGCGGCGGGCCCCTTCGACCCGATCACGCTCGCCTACGCCAAGGGGGTGCAGGCGATGCAGGCGCGGCCGGCTTCGGATCCGACGAGCTGGACCTACCAAGCGGGCATCCACGGCGCCTATGTCGCGCCCCCGGCCGGGGCGGTCTGGAACGACTGCCAGCACCAGAGCTGGTTCTTCCTGTCCTGGCACCGGATGTATCTCTATTTCTTCGAGCGCATCGTGCGAAAGGCGGTGGCCGACGCGGGCGGGCCCGCGGATTTCGCGCTGCCGTACTGGAACTACGACCGGCCCTTCCCGGGGAACACCCTGCCGCCGGCCTTCCGCACCGCGACGCTCCCCGACGGCTCGGCCAATCCGCTGTTCCTCGCGGCCCCGCGGCGGAGCGGGGCGCTGATGGCGGGCGGGCAGGTCCCCGCCACCGCCACCACCTCGGCGGCGGCCATGGCGAGCGTCGACTTCTCGCTTCCGGGCGGCGCGCCGAGCTTCGGCGGGGGCAGGGTGGGGCCCGCGCATTTCGGCGGGGCCACCGGGCTGCTGGAATCCACGCCCCACAACGTCATGCACCCGACCATCGGCGGGCCCCAGTCCGGCCAGTGCCAGGGCGGGCTGATGACCGATCCGAACTGCGCGGCGCTCGACCCGATCTTCTGGCTGCACCACGCCAACATCGACCGGCTGTGGAACCGCTGGCTCGCGCTCGGGGGCGGGCGGGCGAATCCGACCCAAAGCTCCTGGCTCGCCTCCGCCTTCACCTTCGCGGACGAGACCGGGGCCCGGGTCACGATGACCGGGGCCGATGTCGTCGACACCGCGGCCCAGCTCGGCTACATCTATGACGACGCCCAGGGCGCCGCCGCCCCGGCACTGGTGAGCGAAATGGCTCCGACCCCGCCGACCCCCGCAGGTCCCCCCGAGCTCATCGCCGCGAGCGACGCGCCGCTGGTGCTGGCGGGCGGGACGGCCCAGGTCACGGTGGCGATGCCCTCGGCGGCGGAAGGCGCGCGCATGGCCGCGCCCGCCCGCGGGGACCAGCGCTTCTTCGTCAGCGTCGACGACATCGAGGCCGAGCGCGACCCGGGCCTCGCCTATGCCGTCTATCTCGACGGGCCGTCGGGCCGGCGCGCGCATATCGGCAATGTCTCGTTCTTCGGAATCACCACGATGAACGACCCCACGCGCCGGCATGAGGGCGCGCCCGGGTTCCGCCAGACCTTCGACGCGACCCAGGCGCTCGCCGAGCTGCGGGCCGAGGGCGACCTCGATCCCGCGCGGCTGACGGTGAGCTTCGAGCCCATCGTCGTCGCGCCGCCGCCAGGGGTGGTTGCCACGGAGGCCTTCCGCGCGCCCGAAGCCGTCGCGCCGGTCCGCATCGGGCGGGTCGGCCTCTTCGCCTGGTAGCCGCCGTGGCCGGGCCGCGCGCCGTTGCGGACCTGCTGCGCTGGCGGCCGGAATGGCCCTTCGCGCTGCTGGCCGCCGCCGCCTGGGTCGCCCTGGCCGCGGGGCTCGGGGGCCATGCGCCCTCCGCCGGGACGATGCCCGGGATGTCCCATGCGGGCCACGGGTCCGCGGCGGGCCCCGGGCTCGGGCCTCTGCTGGCGGGATGGGCGCTGATGTCGGTGGGGATGATGCTGCCCGTCGTGCTGCCCGCGGTCGGCTATGTGGGCCTCAACAGTCTGCGGCGGCGGCGCGGGCGGGCGATGGCGATCTTCGTCGCGGTCTATCTGGCGCTTTGGATCGCCTTCGGCCTCGGGGCGCTGGCCGCGGTCGGCTGGCTGCGGGCGGCGGGGGTGGAGGAGCGGCGGCTTCTCGCCGGAACGCTCGCCCTCGCCGCCCTCTGGCAGGTGGCGCCGGCCAAGCGGCGGGCGCTCTTCCGCTGCCGGCAGACCTCGCCCCTGCCGCCGGTCGGGCTTCGGGCCGATCTGGGCTCGGCCCGGTTCGCGCTTTTGCAGGGGGGACGCTGCCTCGGGTCCTGCTGGGCGCTGATGCTGGTGATGGCGGCGCTCGGCCACGGGGGCGGCCTCGCGCTGGCGGCGATGGCCGCCATGACCGCCTTCATGCTGGTCGAGGACATGACGGCGCGGGGCAAGGACCTGCTGGTCCCCTCCGCCGCCGCCCTCGCCCTGGCGGCGGCCCTGGTCCTGGTCTGGCCGGGGTGACGGCAAGGGGCTTCCTGGCGCAACCCTGCGGCAGGGGACCCGGAACCCTGAGGCCCCGGGGGGCGGAACGTCAACGGCGTGGGGGCGCGCAAGGCGCGGAGCCTTTCGGACGCGCAGAGGCCCTTGCGAAGCCCTCGCGCGCGTCTCAGGCCCGTTCACACTTCTGAACTCCCGGTTAAGGCCGCGGAAAATATTGATTTATATCAATAGCTTGAGCCCATTTTCACGCGTGAAAATCCCGCCTCCGAAGCTGCGGCTTCGGAGGGAGGCTTTCCCGGAAGCTCCCTCAGAGCGCCCCCATGCCGATGAAGAGCTGGCGTTCGGCGTCGACGATGGCGCGGCGGCCGTGCATGACGCGGGTGTTGTCGATGACCGCCACGTCGCCGTCCTGCCAGTTGATCTCGTGGGTGCAGTCCTCGGCGATGGCGCGGATCTCCTCGATCTCGTCCGCGCCCACCACCTCGCCGTCGGCGAAGGCGTAGGTCGGCGGCTCGTAGTTGTGCGAGGGCCCGAGGATGGCGTTGGCGAAGCCCGCGCCCCCCGACAGGCTGGAGGCCCGGATCGGCGCGATCGTCAGGCCGTAGTCGAGCGAGCCGTCCTCGTTGAGCCGGAAGCTCTGGTTCGGGATCGCCGCCTGGAACTGGAGGATGTGCTCTTCCCGCACCTCTTCGGGGCGGCTGATCGCCGGATGCTCGTTGGCGAGATAGCGCTTCCACAGCAGCTCGGGCAGGCGGCGGCGCACGGTGACGGGGCGGGACCAGCGGGCGCGTCGGTCCTCGTCGAAGCGGGCGGCGACCTCGCGGCCGTCGCAGATCGTGGTCTGGGAGCCCTCGAAGGCGGCGCGGGCGCTGTAGAACAGCACGACGTCCGGGCAGACGGGGGTGTTGCCGTTCTCGATGTGCAGGCCGATGGGGCCGAGGCCCGCGTCGACCTTCTGGGTGTTGTCCTCGGCCATGGCCCGGGCGGGGTCGAAGGTGATCCGGCGGCAGACCCGGGCGGTCAGGGCGCTGAAGGCCGCCATGTCGACGTCGAAGCCGCGCAGGAGAGCCCAGCCGTCCTCGGCGAGGCGCTCGCGCAGGGCGGCGAGGGCGTCGTCGCCGATCTCGCGGTCGGAGCCGGCGGGGCGAAGGATGTTGTAGCGCATGAGGGTCCTCGGGATCATTCGGCCGCCGCGGCGTCGAGCGCCGCGAGCGTTCTGGGGTGGCGGGCCTGGGCGCCGACGGAGGCGTCGACCAGCCGGGGGAACAGCCGCTGGGCCAGGACGAACACGCGTTCCTTGCCGCGGGGATAGGCGTCGCGCTCGCCCCGGACGATGGCGTCCCAGATGCGGGCGGCGACGGTCTCGGGCGGGTCGAGGGTCATGCCGAGCGGCTCGACCAGGTGCCCGAAGGCGCCGGCGGCGGCGGTGCGGGCGGCGCGCGGGGCGGCGTAGGTGACGGAGACCCCCTCGCCCGACAGCTCCCGGCGCAGGGCGTCGGAAAAGCCGCGCAGGCCGAACTTGCTGGCGGAATAGGCGGCGAAATAGGGATAGGCGATGTCGCCGAACATCGAGCCGACGTTGACCACCCGTCCCCTGGCGGCGCGCAGCGCCGGGAGGAGCGCGCGGGTGAGCAAAATCGGCGCGACGAGGTTGGTCTCGATCAGACGGGCGATCGCTGTTTCGTCCTGGCCCGCGAGCGGGCCCACCTCGACGGTTCCGGCGTTGTTGATAAGGACATCGAGCTGGTCGCCGGCGGCGGCGACCAGCCGGGCGCGGCCCTCGGGGGTGGCGACGTCGGCGGACAGGATGCGCGCCTCGGCGCTCAGGCCGAGGGCGGTCTCCTCCAGCGGCTCCGGGCGGCGGCCGGCGAGGATCGGCATGTGGCCGCGGCGCACGGCCTCGACGGCGAGGGCGCGGCCGATGCCGGAGCCGGCGCCGGTGATGAGGACGGTCGGGCGGGTCATGAGAGGGACTCCGGTTCGGGTTCGGGCAGGGGCGCAGCCGCGGCTCCGAGGGTCGCGGCTGAGCGCCGGACGGCGGCGCGGTCGGGCGCGCCGGAGGGGAAGAACAGCCCGCGGGGGTCGACGAAGGCGACGGCGGCGGGCCGGGCGTAGGCGGGCAGGTCGGCGCAGGCGCGAGCGATCTCGGCGGGGGCGACCGACGCCCGGGCGGCGACGAGGAGCAGCAGACGGTCCTCCGGGTCGAGGCAGAGGGCCGCGGCGATCACCCGGGGGTCGGCCTCGACCCGCGCCTCGACCCATTCGGGCGAGACGTTGCGGCCGTTGGGCAGGACCAGCAGCGCGTCGCGCCGGCCCTCCACCACCAGCCGGTCGCCCTCGAAGCGGCCGCGGTCGCCGGTGCGCCAGCGGGCGGGGGCGGGGGCGGGGGGGCCGTTCAGGTAACCCTCCATCACGGTGGGGCCGGCGACGACGATCTCGCCGTCCTCGATCGTCACGGAGAGGCCGTCGAGGACCGGGCCGACCGTGCCGGGCCGGGCCGCGCCCGGGCGGTTCAGGGCGACGACGGAGCAGCATTCCGAGAGGCCGTAGCCCTCGACCACCGGCACGCCCCGCGCCGCGGCCGCGGCCAGCAGGGCCGGGGCGCTGGCGGCGCCGCCGACCGCGACGAAGCGCAGGCTGTCCGGGGCGGCGGCCCCGCGCGCGGCGAGCCAGGCCGTCCATTTCGCCAGGAGAGCGGGCACGAGAAGGCTGGTCGTCGGCCGCTCCCGCGCCATGGCCTCGACCAGCGGGTCGATGGGGCCGCCGGCGAGGGCGATCCGCGCCTCGGGGACGAAGACCACCTCGGCCCCGGCGAGGATCGGCAGGAAGACCCCGCAGATCTGCTCGAGGAGCTGGGCTAGGGGCAGGACCGACAGGTGCCGGTCCGTGGCCCGGGGGCCGACGGCGGCGGCGAGTCCGGCGAGGGAGGCGTCGATCTGCCGGTCGCCCAGCACCACGCCGCGCGGCCGCCCCGAGGAGCCGGAGGTGTAGATCACCCGCGTTCCTCCGCCCGCATAGGCGGGAAGGGTCGCCGCGCCCGCCTGCCGCGCGGAAAGCGTGGGCAGGCCGAAACCCTCCGCGCCCGGATCGGCGATCAGCAGGCCGACCGCGGCGTCGCGCAGGACATGGGCCTTTTGCTCGGCGGAAAAGAAGGGGGGCAGCGGGACGAGGCGGCGCCCCGCGAGGGTCACGGCGAGATCGGCGACCACATGGTCGATCCCGCCGGAAACCGCGAGGCCCACGGTCGCGGGCGCGGCGTCGAGCCCGGCGGCGAGGGCCGCGACCCGGTGGGCGAGCCCGGCCCAGCCGATGGCCTCGGTCCCCTCGCGGAAGGCCGCGTCGTCGGGGCGGGTCCGGGCGAGCCGGTCCAAGGCGTGGAAGACGTCGCGCATCAGCAGGCCCTCGCGCGGGGCGAAAGGACGAGCGCGGCGGCGACGTCGCAGAAGGCGCAGACCCGCGGGTCGCTGCGGTAGTAGTCGCCCCAGGCGCCCGCGTCCCCGAGCCGTTCCGGCCGGGCGGGCCCGAGGTCGAGATAGGCCATCCCGGCCCGGCGCAGGAGCCGGCGCAGCGGGGCGGTGGCGGTGAAGACGCCCCATTCCATGCCGCGCTCCCGGCCCCAGCCGATGATCGCGTCGATCAGCGGCAGGACGGGAAAGGGCGAGACCGAGGCGAGCGAGACCACTTCGAGGATTCGCCCCGCCGCGACCGGCCGGCCGGCGAGGGCCGAGAGCCGCGCCTCCAGCGGATCGTCGAGATAGACGGAGGAGAAGAAGCCGTCCTGCGCCGTGCGCACCCCGGCGGCGGCCAGCACCCGGCCGCCCGGGTCGATGGCGCTGACGAGCAGGGGCGCGAAGGCGTCGAGCGCCGCCCCGTAGACCTCGCGATAGACCGCGCGGACATGCGCCTCGGCCGCGGCCCTGCCCGGGTCGGACTGTCCAACGAATTCCAGTCGCATCTCGCCTGTCCCTTTTCGTGTTCGGGACGTCTGTGGCGGGCGATTCTTACAGGCCGCTTACGGCTCGTGCTGCGGCGCCGCAGGCAGGCGGATCCAGAAGATCGAGCCGCCCCCGGGGCGGGGCTCGACGCCGACGCTCCCGCCGTGACCCTCGGCCACCGCCTTGACGATCGCGAGGCCGATGCCGGCGCCGGGGGCCGCGCCCTCGCGCTGGCCGCGGCGGAACCGCTCGAAGAGCGCCTCGCGCAAGGCGGGGGGCGTGCCGGGGCCGCGGTCGAGCACGCGCCAGCCGGGGGGGGCGTCGCTCACCTCGATCTCGACTTCGGAGCCGGGGGGGCTGTGGGCGAGGGCGTTGCGCACGAGGTTCGAGAGCGCGACGGTCAGCAGACCGGGATGCCCCCGGGCGGGGGCCCGCGCCGCGCCCGAGACGGCCAGCGCGCGGCCGGCGCGCAGGACCCCGGGCCCGGCCTCGGCGGCGAAATCGACGGCGAGCCGGCGCAGGCAGACCGGGGTGCGGATGACGCTGTCGAGGGCGTCCGCCCGGGCGAGGTCGATCATCTGTTCGAAAAGCCGGTCGAGCGCGCCGAGATCGGCCAGCAGGTCTTGTCGCCGGTTCGGGTCCTCCACCCCCTCGATGGCGGAGCGCAGCACGGCGAGCGGCGTGCGGATCTCGTGCGCGACGTTCGAGGCGAAGTCCCGCTGGGCCTGGTACCCGAGCTCCAGCCGGTCGAAGGCGTCGTTCACCGCGGCGACGAGCGGCGCGAGTTCCGTCGGCAGGCGATCGGCCGCAAGCCGCCGCTCGGGGGCGCCCGGCAGGATGGCGCCCGCCTGCTCCATGAGCTGGGTCAGAGGCAGCATCGCCCGGCGCGCCGTGACGATCGCCACCGTCAGCACGAAGACGACTGCGAGCAAAAGCCAGAGCATGGCCTCGTCGAGCTCGTGGCGCAGCAGGAGCGCGTTCAGCCGCCCGGCGGTGTAGAGCCGCGTGGTCGCGAGAACGTGAACCGGGCCGCCCGGCAGGTCGCGGGTGACGACCACCCCGAGCCGGTGGGCGCCGATGGGAATCATCCCGGAGGTCGCCGCAAGTCCCGCCGCCGCGTCGGGCCCGAGCTCGTCGCCGAGCACGGGCCGCCACCGGTCGTCGAAGACGGTGTAGCGATAGGCGCCTCCGTCCCCGGCGAAGCGCAGGGCGGAAGGGTTTTGGCCGAGGAAGGGGCGGGCGGGATCGAGCTGGCCGGCGATCTCCGACGCCTCCAGGCGCAGGGCTTCCTCGGCGCGCTCGTCGAGATGTTCGAAGAATTCCTGGGTGAGGACGAGGGCCGCCCCGGCGACGCAGAGCGTCAGCGCGGCGACGAGGCTGACCACCAGCCGCCGCTGGAGAGACCCCCGCGCCCCGACGGCCCCAGTGAGCAGCCTCATGGGGCGGCCCGGCGGCGCAAGGCCGCGCCCGGCGCGGGACGTCGCGGGGACAGGATCAAAGGCCGTCGTCCTCGAGGATGTAGCCGATGCCGCGCAGGGTCTGGATCTGCGCCGTGGCGCCGAGCTGCTGGAGGCGTCGGCGCAGGCGGTGGGTGGCGACCTCGATGGCGTTCGGCGTCGGCGGATCGTCGAGGCCGTAGAGCGCGTCCTCGATGGCGTCGCGGGTCAGCACCCGGCCTTTGCGGCGCAGGAAGAGCTCGAGGAGGTCGAGTTCGCGCCGGGAGAGCCGCGCCGGTTCCTCCCCCACCCGGACCTCGCGGGCGACGGTGTCGAGCGCGATGTTGCCGGCGCGCAGGTGCACCCCCAGCGCCCCCCCCGGCCGGCGCAGCACCGCCCGCAGCCGGGCGACCAGTTCGGCCGCGTCGAAGGGCTTGACGAGGTAATCGTCGGATCCCGCGTCCAGGCCCTGCACCCGGTCCTCCAGCCGGTCCCGCGCGGTGCAGATGATGATCGGCGTGCCGGAACGGGCGGCGCGGATTTGGCCCAGCACCGCCAGGCCGTCGAGGTCGGGCAGGCCGAGGTCGAGCACGATCGCGTCGTAGGCGTAGCTACGGGCCGCGTGCAGCGCGTCTTCCCCGGTCGTCACCGCATCGACCACGAAGCCGCTGCGGCGCAGGCTGGCCGAGGTGTTCTCCGCCAGCCGCGCATTGTCCTCGACATACAGGAGCCGCAAACGCCCGTCCTACTTGCGCACGTAGGTGACGGTGGAGCCGTCTTCCGCCACCAGCGTCAGCCGCGCGAGATACCCTTGGGCGTCATACCAGACGTCGCGGGAGAGATCACCGGAAATCCGGTAGTGCTGGGTCGGGATGGTCTTGCCGCCCGCCGCGATCTTCTCGGAGCCGAGGTCGGCGACCCGGACGTTCATCACGCTGCCGTCGATGGTGTTGACGAGCCGGCTGGCGTGGACGGCCTCGGCGGTCCAGAGGCTGCCGGGGGGCAGGGCGTGGACGGGCTCGTCGACCTGGTCCGCCTTGCCGTCGTTGTCGGTCTTGGAGGTGACATGGGCGAGCTGGCCGCCGCGCCACTGTTCCTTGCTCTGCTGTTCGTAGGAATAGACCTTGGCGCGGATCAGGGGCACGCGCACGGCGATGTCGGTGACGATGCTGACGTCGAAGTCTGCGCCCTTGCCGCTGAAGGTGAAGACCTGGTCGCCGATGTCGGCGTCCTTGCGCATCACGTCGAAGGCGAGGCGGCCCGAGGGCGGGGGGGCGGCGGCGAAGGCCGGCGAGAGGGCCCCGAGGAGAAGCGCGGCGGCGAGGCCGGCCGCGGAAGGGGTCAGGCGCATGAGGGTCAGGCTCCGTCCGATGTTGCTGTCGCCGCGCGCCTTGCCCCGCGGAGCTTACGGCAATCTTACGGGCGGAGGGCGCCAGATCGGTCCTGCGGGCCCCGGGACGCGCAGGACGGGGGCCGCGCGGGGGCTTCGGGAGGCCTCTGCGGGCGCGTCTCTTCCAAGTCGCAAGGCTTCGGGAAGGGCCGGATTTCACGCGTGAAAATCGGGTCAAAATATTGAAATAAAACAATATATTCTGCGGCCTTAACCTGACCTTCACAAGTGTGAACGGGTCGAAGACGACCGCGGCGGGGTCTCTCCAAGGTGGGACGTCGCGCCCGCCCTTTCCGGGCGGGCGCGCTCCAAGGCGTCCTCAGGCGGGCGTCGCCGTCTCCGTGACGGGGAGGGCGGGGGCGGCGAGATCCGCGACCTCGACCTTGCCGGCGACGGGCATCAGCGCGAAGCCGTTGGGCGCCAGCGTCAGCACGCCTGCCTCCAGGCGCGCCCCTTCGCCGAGCTGGGGCAGGCCCGCGCCCGCCACGGCGACGCGCCGGGTCTCGGGCGAGAGGTTGAAGACGCAGAGCATCTCCTCGCCGCGGGTGAAGGCCAGCACCGGCTCGGCCGTGTCGAGGAACCGCGTCGCCCCGAGGCGCAGCGCGGCGCTTTCCCGGCGCAGCTTCAGCATCCGGCGGTAGAACTCCAGCACCGAGCCGGGCCGGCCGACCTGGCCCGCGGCGTGGCGCGCCGCCTGGGGGGCCTTGACCGGCAGCCAGGGCGCCGCGTCGGAGAAGCCGCCGTTCGCGTCGGCGTCCCAGACCATGGGGGTGCGGCAGCCGTCGCGGCCCTTGTTCTCGGGCCAGAACCGCAGGCCCTGGGGGTCGGTCAGCTCGTCATAGGCGAGATCGGTCTCGGTCTGGCCGAGCTCCTCGCCCTGGTAGATGCAGATCGAGCCCTGCAGCGACAGGAGCAGCGCGGCCGCCTGCTTGGCGAGCGCGTCCTGGCTGGCGCCGTGCCGCGCCCAGCGGGTGGCGTGGCGCACCACGTCGTGGTTGGAGAAGGCCCAGGTCGGCCAGCCGCCCGGCGCGCCGGCGAAGAACTCCTCGATCTGCCGGCGGAAATGGCCGGCGTCGAAGGCGTCCCCCAGCATCTCGAAGGAGTAGCATTTGTGCAGCCGCCGGCCTGTGGTGTATTCGCCCATCATGCGGATGGCGTGGTGGGACTCGCCCATCTCCCCCACCATGGCCCGGCCGTCGTACTGGTCGAGCAGCGCCCGCATCCGCTCAAGGAAGGCGAGGTTCTCCGGCTGGTTCTTGGAGAAGAGGTGGTACTTCATCCAGTAGGGATTCCACTCCGGAACCGCCTTCTTGCGGAAATCCGCCGGATCGTCGCGCAGCAGCTTGTCGTGGAAGTAGAAGTTGACCGTATCGAGCCGGAAGCCGTCGACGCCCCGGTCGAGCCAGAACTTCATCGTCGACAGGAGCCAGTTCTGGACCTCCGGGTTGTGGAAGTTCAGGTCCGGCTGTTCCGCAAGGAAGTTGTGGAAATAGTACTGCCGCCGGCGGGTGTCCCATTCCCAGGCCGGCCCGCCGAAGACCGAGCACCAGTTGTTGGGCGGCGAGCCGTCGTGTTTCGGATCGGCCCAGACGTACCAGTCGGCCTTGGGATTGTCGCGGCTCTGCCGGCTTTCCTGGAAGAAGGGATGCGCCGAGCTGGAATGGGACAGGACCTGGTCGATGATGACCTTGAGCCCGAGCTCATGGGCGCGGGCGACCATCGCGTCGAAATCGGCGAGCGTGCCGAAGCTCGGGTCGATGTCGGTGTAGTCCGCGACGTCGTAGCCCATGTCGGCCATGGGCGAGGGGAAGATCGGCGAGAGCCAGATCGCGTCCACGCCCAGATCCGCGAGATAGGGCAGGCGGGCGGTGATCCCCTTGAGATCGCCCACGCCGTCGCCGTCGCTGTCCTGGAAGGACCGCGGATAAATCTGGTAGGTGACGGAGCCCCGCCACCAGTCGTTCTGATCGGTCATGCTGATGTCGCTCCAGGAGTGGAACTGCGGCTTCCGAAACGCTTCGGGCGCATCTGAGATATACCGAAACGATTTGGATTCGCAAGTCCCACGCGATACCCTCCGCGGCGCAACTGACGCGGCGGAGCTTTCATGGCGACCCTCAAGGACCTCAGCAGACGGCTCAACCTGTCGGTGACCCAGGTCAGCCGCGCCCTGAACGGCCATGCGGACGTGAGCGAGGACACCCGCGAGAGGGTGCTTCAGGCCGCCAAAGCCTTGAAATATCATCCGAACCTGACGGCGCGAAAGCTGGTCTCGGGCCGGTCGGGGATCGTCGGCTTCGTCATGACGCGCTATTCCCGGCTGGCCTCGGACGGCTTCCTGCTGGAGACCTTCGCGGGCCTCTCCCGGGAGTTTTCCCAGCGCGACATGCAGTTCGTCCTGCACATCGCCCAGGAGGGCGACCGGGTGGTGGACGTCTACCGCAAGCTCAAGGAAGGAGGCTCGCTCGACGGTTTCGTGGTGATGGAGCCGGTGCGCGACGATCCCCGCATCGCCTACCTGACCGAGAACGGCATCCCCTTCGTCGTCCACGGCCGCACCAGCGCCGAGGCCCGCCACGCCTATTTCGACATCGACAACCACCAGGTTTCCTATCGCGCCGCCCGGCATCTGGTCGAACGGGGGCACCGCCGGATCGCGCTGATCAACGGGCCCGCGCATTTCAGCTACGCCCGGGAGCGGCTGGAGGGCTATCGCGCGGCGCTGGCGGAGGCCGGCCTGCCCTGCCTGCCAGAACTGGTGCGCTACGACCGGATGACGGAAGCCCTGGGCCTCATCTCGACGATCCAGTTCCTGAGCGGCGCGGCGCCGCCGACCGCGGTGATCTGCGCCAACATCTTGATCGCAAAGGGCGTCTATGAGGCGCTGGCGATGATGGGCCGGCGGGTTCCCGGCGATGTTTCGGTCATCGCCCATGACGACGTCCTGCCCGAGTCGGTCTCGCCGCTGTTCCGGCCGGAGCTGACGCTGACCCGCGCCTCGATCCAGGACAGCTGGGCGCCGATGGCGGAGCTCCTCGCGGAGGCCATCGCGGGCAAGCCGGCCGAGACCTTGCAGCAGGTCGGGTCCCTGGACTTCGTGGAGGGGGGATCGGTCGCGCCGCCCCCGGACGGGCCGGGCGCCTAGCGCGGCCCGCGAAACCTTAATTCAACTTACTTGACATATTCCCCGACTCAAGGGTATTTCATCCGAAACGTTTCGGACGAGTCGGGGTCTCCGGCGGTCACGACACCTGCGAGCAGCGCTTCTGCAAACGTCTGCCGACTTGCGACAACGGGAGGAAATTACGTGAATTCAGGTCAGTACCTGCGATCGGCCGCCCTCGCGGCCCTGGTCTCGGCGGGCTTCGCCGGATCGGCGTGGAGCGTCGAGCTCCATTACGCCATCGGCGCGGTCGGCAACGACGTCGAGAACCTGCGCCAGATGCTCAAGCCCTGGGAAGAGGCCACCGGCAACACCGTCACCGTCGTGCCGATGCCCGCCTCGACCTCGGACCAGTTCGGGCAGTACCGGCTGTGGCTCGCCGCGGGCAACAAGGACATCGACCTCTACCAGACCGACGTGATCTGGGCCCCTCAGCTCGCCGGCCAGCTCGTCGACCTCAAGGAAGCCGCCAAGGACCTGGCGGCGCAGAACTTTCCCGCGATCGTCGAATCCCAGACGGTGGACGGACGGCTGGTCGCCCTGCCGCTCTTCACCGACGCCCCCGCGCTCTACTACCGCCGGGACCTGCTGGAGAAGCATGGCGCGGCCGTCCCCACGACCTGGGCCGAGCTGACCGAGACCGCCGCCCGCATCCAGGAGGCCGAGCGCGCCGCGGGCGCCGCGGACCTCTGGGGCTTCGTCTGGCAGGGCAACGCCTACGAGGGCCTGACCTGCAACGCGCTGGAATGGATCAAGTCCTTCGGCGGCGGCCAGATCGTCGAGGCCGACGGGACCATTTCGGTCAACAACGAGAAGGCGGTCGCCGCGCTCGACCTCGCCGCGGGCTGGGTCGGGACGATCTCGCCCGAGGGGGTGCTCGCCTACCAGGAGGAGGAGGCCCGCGGCGTCTGGCAGACGGGCAACGCCGTCTTCATGCGCAACTGGCCCTACGCCTACAGCCTCGGCAACGGCGAGGGCAGCGCGGTGCGCGGCCTCTTCGACGTCGCGCCCCTGCCCAGCGGCGGCGAGGGCTCGGCGGCGACCTTAGGCGGCTGGAACGTCGCGGTGTCGCAGCATTCCGAACACAAGGACGCGGCGATCGCGCTGGCGCTCTATCTCGCCGGCCCCGAGGCGCAGAAGCGGCGCGCCATCGTCTCCTCCAGCCTGCCGACCCTGCCCGCGCTCTATGACGACGCGGAGATCGCCGCGGCCCAGCCGATCATCCCGCTCTGGAAGGACGTGCTCGCCAACGCCGTGCCGCGTCCGTCCGCGCCCGCCAAGGTCAAGTACAACGAGCTGTCCTCGAAATTCTGGGGGGCGGTGCACGAGACCCTGTCCGGCAACGGCTCCGCCGCCGAGAACCTCGAAGTGCTGGAGCTCGACCTCACCGATCTGAAGGGCGACGCCTGGTGATCAGGCGGCCCCGCCCCCGCGGCCGGCGCTCGCCGGCCGCCTGAGGCGGAGCCGCGCCGCCTTCCCCTTTCGCCCTCTCCAGATCCGGAGGATTTCCGATGACCTACGCCGCCTCGACAGGCGAGCGGCCGGCGCCCGCGCGCCCGGACCGCAGCCTGCAGCAGCAGCGCGCCCGGGCCGCCTTCTGGTTCCTCGCGCCCATGCTCGTCATGCTGCTCCTGGTCGCAGCCTGGCCCCTCGCCCGATCGATCTATTTCTCCTTCACCGACACGACGCTCAACGACCTCTACGGCGGGTCCTGGGTCGGCTTCGACAACTACCTGAGCTGGCGCACGCTCCCCTCGGGCCGCACCATCTTCCGCGGCACGCTGGTCGATCCGGCCTGGTGGAACGCGGTCTGGAACACGGTGCGCTTCTCCGTGATCTCGGTCTCCATCGAGACCGTGCTCGGGCTCCTCGTCGCCCTGGTGCTGAACGCGGAGTTCAAGGGCCGCGGCCTGGTCCGCGCCGCGATCCTGATCCCCTGGGCGATTCCCACCATCGTCTCGGCCAAGATGTGGGGCTGGATGCTGAACGACCAGTTCGGGATCATCAACGACATGCTGCTGAGCGTCGGGCTGATCGACCAGAAGATCGCCTGGACCGCCAATGTCGACACCGCCATGTTCGCGGTGCTGATCGTCGATGTCTGGAAGACCACGCCTTTCATGGCGCTGCTCTGCCTCGCAGGCCTCCAGATGATCCCCCGCGACATCTACGAGGCGACCCGGATCGACGGCGTCCACCCGGTCAAGGTCTTCTTCAAGGTCACCCTGCCGCTGGTGCGGCCCGCGCTGATGGTGGCGGTGATCTTCCGGATGCTCGACGCGCTGCGCATCTTCGACCTGATCTACGTCCTGACGCCGAACTCCAAGGCGACCAAGACCATGTCGATCATCAGCCGCGAGAACCTCATCGAATTCGACAAGTTCGCCTATGGCTCGGCGCAGTCCACCCTGCTCTTCGCCATCATCGCGATCTTCGTGTCGGCCTATATCTGGCTCGGCAAGGTCGACCTCAGCGGAGACGGCGAGAAATGACCGCATACATCAAGACCGCCGCCTTTTACCTGGCCGTCGCCTTCATCGTCTTCGTCGCCGTGTTCCCGTTCTATTACGCGGTGATGACGAGCTTCAAGACCGGCACGGCGCTGTTCGAGGTGAATTACCTGCCCCGGGACTTCGACCTCGCGAACTACCGCGCGATCCTGACCAACGGGGTCTTCCCGCGCAACGTGCTGAACTCCGTCTTCGTCGCCGGGGTCACGGTGGCCTTCGCGCTGCTCCTCGCGGTGACGGCCTCCTACGCCCTCGCCCGGGTGCGCTTCCGCGGCCGCGGGCTTCTGCTGATGACGATCCTTGCGGTCTCCATGTTCCCGCAGATCGCCGTCCTCGCCGGGCTCTTCGAGCTGATCCGCTTCCTCGGCATCTACAACACGCCCTGGGCGCTGATCCTGAGCTACGTGATCTTCACCCTGCCCTTCACCGTCTGGGTGCTGACGACCTTCATGCGCGACCTGCCGGTGGAGATCGAGGAGGCGGCGATCGTCGACGGCGCGACGCCTTGGGTCATCATCACCCGGGTCTTCCTGCCGCTTCTGTGGCCCGCGCTCGTCACCACGGGCCTGCTCGCCTTCATCGGCGCCTGGAACGAGTTCCTCTTCGCCCTGACCTTCACCTCGTCCGAGACCACCCGGACGGTTCCCGTCGCCATCGCGCTCCTGTCCGGCGCGACCCAGCACGAAACCCCCTGGGGCACGATCATGGCGGCCTCGGTGCTGGTGACCGTGCCGCTGATCGTCCTCGTCCTCATCTTCCAGCGCAAGATCGTCTCGGGCCTCACCGCCGGCGGCGTCAAAGGCTAATCAGGGAGCGCACATCATGGCCCATATCCAGCTTCGCGACGTCCGCAAGACCTTCGGCGCCGTCGACGTCATCAAGGGGATCGACCTGGAGATCCGCAAGGGCGAGTTCATGGTCTTCGTCGGGCCCTCGGGCTGCGGCAAGTCCACGCTCCTGCGCCTGATCGCCGGGCTCGAGCCGATCTCCGACGGGGATCTCGCCTTCGACGGGGCGCGGATGAACGACCTCGCCCCCTCGCGCCGGGGGATCGCCATGGTCTTCCAGTCCTACGCGCTCTACCCGCACATGAAGATCTACGACAACATGGCCTTCGGCATGACCCTGGCCAAGTCCGACCCCGGCGAGATCCGCCGCCGGGTCCAGAAGGCGGCGGAGATGCTCCAGATCGACCATCTGCTCGACCGCCTGCCCAAGCAGCTCTCGGGCGGCCAGCGCCAGCGCGTCGCCATCGGCCGGGCGATCGTGCGCGACCCGCGGGTCTTCCTCTTCGACGAGCCGCTCTCGAACCTCGACGCCGCGCTCCGGGTGCAGACCCGGCTCGAGATCGCCAAGCTCCATCACGAGATGGACAATGTCACGATGATCTACGTGACCCATGACCAGGTGGAGGCCATGACGCTCGCCGACCGGATCTGCGTGCTGCGCGACGGGGTGGTCGAGCAGGTGGGCACCCCCGCCGAACTCTACGAGCGGCCGAACTCGCTCTTCGTCGCGGGCTTCATCGGCAGCCCGAAGATGAACTTCCTGACCGGCGCCATCGCCGAGGCCCATGGTTGCCACACCCTCGGCGTCCGGGCCGAGCACATCGACGTGGTGGAGGAGGGTGCGGCCTGGACCGGCACGGTGGTCCATGCCGAGGACCTGGGCTCGGACAACTTCCTCTTCGTCGACATCGGCGCGGGGGAGCCGGTGGTGGTGCGCCAGCCCGGCAAGCTGCGCATCGCCTATGGCGCCACGCTCGGCCTGCGTCCCGCGCCCGACCACCTGCACCGCTTCGACAAGGCCGGCGCGCCGCTGCGCTGATCCCCCAAGGAAAGGAACGACATCCCGTGGACAGGATCAACGGACAGACGCGGCAGTGGTGGAAGGAGGCGGTGGTCTACCAGGTCTGGCCGCGGTCGTTCCAGGATTCGGACGGGGACGGCATCGGCGACCTCGCCGGCGTCCTCGCCCGGCTCGACCATATCGCCGGGCTCGGCGTCGACGTGCTCTGGCTGAGCCCGCATTTCGACTCGCCCAACGTCGACAACGGCTACGACATCCGCGACTACCGCAAGGTGATGCCGGAGTTCGGGACGATGGCCGATTTCGACGCCCTGCTCGCGGGGGTGAAGGCGCGGGGGATGCGGCTGGTTCTCGACCTCGTCGTCAACCACACCAGCGACGAGCACGCCTGGTTCGCCGAGAGCCGCGCCTCGGCGGACACCCCCAAGCGCGACTATTACATCTGGCGGCCGGGTCGGGACGGCGGGCCGCCCAACGACTGGCGCTCGTTCTTCTCCGGCCCGGCCTGGACCCAGGATCCGGCCACCGGCGAATGGTACATGCACCTCTTCGCCGAAGGACAGCCGGACCTGAACTGGCGAAACCCGGAGGTCCGCGCCGAGGTCCGCGACCTCATGCGCTTCTGGCTCGACAAGGGCGTGGACGGGTTCCGCATGGACGTGATCCCCTTCATCTCCAAGGACCCGGCCTTTCCCGACTATCCGCCCGAGCACCGCGCCCGGCCCGAGTTCTATCACGCGGACGGCCCCGACCTGCACGCGCATCTGGCCGAGCTGCGGCGCGAGGTTCTGGCGCCCTACGGCGCGGTGACGATCGGCGAGGCCTTCGGCGTGACCTTCGACCAAGCCTGCCTGCTCACCGACGAACGGCGGGGCGAGCTCGACATGCTCATCCATTTCGACGCGGTGCGCATCGACCGCGGCGAGGGCTGGCGCTGGCGCGACTGGACCCTGCCCGAGTGGAAGGCGGTCTTCGCCCGGCAGGACGCCGCCATGGGCCCGGAGACCTGGCGCACCGTCTGCCTGTCGAACCACGACAACCCGCGGCTGGTCTCGCATTTCGGCGACGACGCGGAGCCCTGGCGCATCCCCTCGGCCAAGCTCCTCGCGACGCTGCTGCTGACCCAGAAGGGCACGCCCTTCGTCTATCAAGGCGACGAGATCGGCATGACCAACGTCCCCTTTTCCGACATCGGCCAGTTCGACGACATCGAGGCCCGCAACGCCTGGCGCGCGGAGGTGGAGACGGGGCTCGTCCCGGCCGAGACCTTCCTGTGGCACATGAACCGGACCAGCCGCGACCATGCCCGCACGCCGATGCAGTGGGACGGCGGCCCGAACGGCGGCTTCACCGCCGGCCGGCCCTGGTTCGCGCCCCATCCCGACGCGGCCTGGCTGAACGCCGCGGCCCAGGCGGGGGAAGGCTCGATCTACGATCATTACGCCCGGCTGATCGCCCTGCGCCGGGAGACGCCGGCGCTGGTCTATGGCGACTACGCCGACCTCGCGCCGGATCATCCGACGCTCTTCGCCTATGCCCGCCGGATCAGGGGGGAGGGGGTTCTGGTCCTGCTCAACCTTTCGCGCGCGCCGGTCGATCTTGAGCTTCCGGGCGGCCTTGCGCCGGGCGAGCTCTTGATCGGCAATCTCGACGGGCCGTTCGACGCGGGCCGCCTGCGCGGCTGGGAGGCGCGGGTTCATCGGATCTGAGGGGGCCTGCGCAGGGCCCCTCCCGACGCGGCGCTTCGGGAGGGGTCGGAATTTCACGCGTGAAAATCATGTCAAGTATATGATATACTTAAATATATTCTCAGACGTCAACCCGGTGTTCATGAGTGTGAACGGATTCCGGAGGGCCGCCTCGGGGGTTTGATGGACGTCTTTTGGAGGGCAGGCGCCGCGGCGGGGCCAAGCGCCCCCCGGACGGCGACGGGGGGCGGCATGACCGGCCGCGTCCGGAGGCGCGCGCCGGTCGCCTGCTGCCTGCGCCGCGCCGCCTGGACTGCGCGCACGGCGCGGCGTCAGCCGAGCCAGGTCTGCCCCGACAGGGTGTTCGCCATGAACATGAGGCCCTCGCGCAGGCGTTCGCGTGGGATCGCGCCGCCCAGGCAGACGCGGACGTGCTCGCTGGGCTGGCCCAGCACCGTGAAGGCGTCCGAGGGCATGAGGCCGATGTCGCGCCCGGCCATTCGGCCCATCAGCTCGGCCCGGCCCGCGCCCTCGGGCAGGCGCAGCCAGACGTTGAAGGCGTTCGGCGCGGCGTCGAAGTCGAAGCCGCGCAGGACCTCGGCCGCCAGGGCCTGGCGGGCGGCGGTCTCGGCCCGGATGAAGCGGCGGATCCGGTCGGCCGTGCCGTCCTCGATCCAGCGGGAGGCGAGCGCGGCCGACAGGGGCGAGGGCATCACCGCCGTGGTGCGCAGGGTCTGGGCGAGCAGATAGGCGCTGCGGCTGTCGGGAGCGATGGCATAGGCGATCCGGAGCCCCGCGCCGATGCATTTCGCGAGGCCCCCGATGTGCCAGGTGAGATCGGGCGCGAGGGTCGCGAGCGGCGCGGGCGGGCTCTGGGGGATGAAGCCGTAGGCGTCGTCCTCGATCAGCGGCAGGCCGTGGCGCAGGAGCGTCTCGGCGATCTCCATCCGCCGGGCCGCCGGGATGGTCCGGGTGGTCGGGTTCTGCAGCGTCGGGTTAAGGTAGAGCGCCCGCGGCCCATGGGCGCGGATCGCCGCCTCCAGCGCGTCGGGCAGGACGCCGTCCCGGTCGCCGGGCAGACCCACCAGCGTCAGCCGCAGCTTCGCCGCGATCGACCGCAGGCCGGGATAGGTGATCGCCTCGCAGAGCACGACGTCGCCCGGCTCGGCCATACCGCAGAAGATCGCCGTCATGGCGGCATGGGCGCCCGGGGTGATCGCGATCCGGTCGAGGTTCGGCGCCATGCCTCGCAGCGACAGCCAGGACAGGGCCGCCGCCCGGTCCTGTTCGCTGCCCGTGGCCGACTGATAGCGCAGGAGGGGCACCAGATTGGCCGCCACCGCGCCCAGGCCCTCGCGCATGGCGGCGATCAGCGCGGGATCCGTCGGCTCGGGCGGCATGTTCATCAGCAGGTCCTGCTCCCGCGCCCGGCGCGGGTCGGCCTGGGGCGCGGCGGGGGCCGCGCTTTCGCGCACGAAGGTGCCCCGGCCCACATGGCTCTCGACCAGGCCGCGGCTCTGGGCCTCGGAATAGGCCCGCGAGACGGTGGTGAAGTCGATGCCGAGCCGCTCGGCCAGCCGACGCTGCGGCGGCAACCGGGCGCCCGCCGTCAGCCGCCCGGCCTGGACGTCGCGGGCGATCGCCTCGGCGATCTCGATGTAGCGCGGCTTGCCGCTCGTCCCCAGCTCGGGCGCCCAGTCGGAAGATGGCATGTAGGTCCCCTGATTGAGGCGCATTGTATGCAGCATAGACGGGAAGGCAAGGGGCGCTCCGTTGGCTAATTCCCGCAAACATGAAGCATATCTGGACGAACCTGCGCGTAATCCAGGCAAATCGAGGGCGATGCAGGCGTCGCGAATTTCTATCCTGTCATATTGTATGTATAAATAATTGAATTATTGATTGCATCAATTACTTGTCGCATTCGAGCCGTCGCCCCGACGCCGGAGAATCGAGCGTCCGCAGGTCGCCCATGACGCGAACAAGGCTGCCCTGGCTCCCAAGGAAGGCTCCGCGACCAGGGCGGGCCGGTCGGGCGGATCGCGCTCGTCCCGGCTTTGTCGGCCGGAGTCGAGAGCGGCGCCCCCGCCCGCCCTCGACCCGGCCGTCGGCCTGCGACGGCCGTCCCGGACGCTTTCGACTGCGGCGCTGCGCGGATCGGCGTCCTCTTGCGCCGCCGCAGATCCCAAGGCGCGGGCCGACAGGTGACGCCCTGCCTGGTCCTCGCTCCGACGCCGCGGGGCTGCTCCATTTCTTGAGCATCGCCGTGCGCGCCGACCGGGCGGAACGGGTCGCCTACCGGCGGAAGGTCTTCCTCGACAGCGTCGGGCCGGGGAAGCGGATGGAGGTCCGCCTCGCCTCCCGCGGGGCTGGCGGGAGGTGCTCTTCAGCGGGCGGCCGCTCGTCTTGCTCCAGACCTGCGTCGCAAAAAAATTGTATGTATATTGTTTATATATTGATTGGCAGATATGTCTGGCATATGTATGCCTCAGCACAGGAGGCTCATGATGACCGAGGTCGTTTCCCCCGCCGTCCCGCAGCCGGTCTGGCCGGCGGTCCGCAACGGCCTGCGCCATCGCTGCCCCGCCTGCGGCCGCGGGCGGCTGTTCTCCCGGTATCTCGAGACGGTCGACCGCTGCGCCGACTGCGGCGAGGACCTCTCCCACCAGCGCGCCGACGACGGGCCGGCCTACCTGACGGTGCTGATCGTCTGCCACATGGCGGGCTTCGGACTGCATGTCCTGACGCAGAACACCGACCTCGGGCCCGGGGCCATCGCGCTCCTGCTCTCCGGTCTCGCCGTCCCTCTGTCGCTCGCGCTGCTGCCCGCGATGAAGGGGTTGATGGTCGGCGTGCAATGGGCCAAGCGGATGCACGGCTTCGGCGGTTGACCCCGCGCCGCCGGCGACGCAAGACTTCGGCCGAGGACCCAAGACTCGGCTCGGGGCGCGCGTCCCAAGCGGAGCATGCGCGGGCGCAACACGACGCAAGAACCGCTCAGGAGACGCGATGCTCGGCCTGACCGCCCTGGAGTTGGCCCGGATCCAGTTCGGGTTCACCGTCTCCTTCCACATCATCTTTCCCGCGATCACCATCGGCCTCGCGAGCTACCTTGCGGTGCTGGAGGGCCTCTGGCTCTGGAAGCAGGAGCGGGTCTACCGCGAGCTCTACCACTTCTGGTCCAAGGTCTTTGCGGTGAACTTCGCCATGGGCGTGGTCTCGGGCCTGGTCATGGCCTACCAGTTCGGCACGAACTGGAGCCATTTCTCCGCCTTCGCCGGGGGCGTGACCGGGCCGCTGCTCGCCTACGAGGTGCTGACCGCCTTCTTCCTCGAGGCGGGCTTCCTCGGGGTGATGCTCTTCGGCTGGAACAAGGTGGGGCCGGCGCTGCACTTCTTCGCCACCTGCATGGTGGCGCTCGGCACCCTGATCTCGGCCACCTGGATCCTCGCCTCCAACAGCTGGATGCAGACCCCCCAGGGGTTCGAGATCATCGACGGCCGGGTGGTGCCCACCGACTGGCTGGCGGTGATCTTCAACCCGTCCTTCCCCTACCGCCTCGTGCACATGACCCTCGCGGCCTATCTCTCGACCGCGCTCTTCGTCGGGGCGGCGGGGGCCTGGCACATGCTGCGCGGGCGCGGCTCGCCCGCGGTGCGGCGGATGTTCTCCATGGCGATGTGGATGCTGGTCGTGGTCGCCCCGCTCCAGATCGTCGCCGGCGACCAGCACGGGCTCAACACCCTGGAGCACCAGCCCGCCAAGGTCGCCGCCATGGAGGGCCACTGGGAGAACCATCCCGGCGAGGGCCTGCCGCTCCTCCTCTTCGGCCTGCCCGACATGGCGGCCGAGACCACCCGCTACGCCCTGGAGATCCCGCGGCTCGGCAGCCTCATCCTCACCCACAGCCTCGACGGCCAGATCCCGGGCCTGAAGGAGTTCGCGCCCCAGGACCGCCCCAACGCCGCGATCGTCTTCTGGACTTTCCGCGTCATGGTGGGGCTCGGCTTCCTGATGCTCGGCCTCGGGCTGTGGAGCCTCTGGCTGCGCCGGCAGGACCGGCTCTACGACGCCCGGCCGTTCCTGCGCTTCGCCCTGCTGATGGGGCCCGCGGGGCTGATCGCGGTCCTCGCCGGCTGGTTCACCACCGAGATCGGCCGCCAGCCCTGGGTGGTCTACAACGTGTTGCGCACGGCGGACGGGGTCTCGAACCATTCGGCGCCGACCATGGCGGCGACGCTCGGCCTCCTGGTGGTGATGTACGTGATCGTCTTCGGGGTGGGGGTGAGCTATCTGCTGAAGCTCATCGCCCGCGGCCCCGACGAGGAGGGCGACGATCCCGCCGCCGAGGACTACACCCCCGGCCGTCCGGCACGGCCCCTCTCGGCCGCGCCCGACGACATCAACCCGCTCGGCGAGGAGGCCTGACATGGGGATCGACCTGCCGTTGATCTGGGCGATCATCATCGGCTTCGGCCTGATGATGTATGTGGTGATGGACGGGTTCGACCTCGGGATCGGCCTGCTCTTCCCCTTCCTGCCGGACCGGGACGACCGCGACGCCATGGTCAACACCGTCGCCCCGGTCTGGGACGGCAACGAGACCTGGCTGGTGCTGGGGGGCGCGGGCCTGCTCGCGGCCTTTCCCCAGGCCTATGCGGTGATCCTGAGCGCCCTCTACCTGCCGCTCCTGCTCATGCTCGCCGGGCTGATCTGGCGCGGGGTGGCCTTCGAGTTCCGCTTCAAGGCGGACGAGCGCCACCGCTGGTTCTGGGACCACGCCTTCGCCTGGGGCTCCTACACCGCGACCTTCTTCCAGGGGGTGTCCGTGGGCGCCTTCATCGAAGGGTTCAAGCTCGTGGACGGCGCCTTCGCCGGCGGGCCGCTCGACTGGTTCGCGCCGTTCCCGCTCTTCTGCGGCCTCGCGCTCCTCGCCGCCTACGGGATGCTCGGCGTCACCTGGCTGGTGATCAAGACCGAGGGCGCGCTGCAGCGGCGCATGATCGCCCTGGCGCGGCCGGGGACCTTTCTGCTCCTCGGCTCGATCGGGGCGATCAGCCTCCTGACCCCTCTGCTGCATCCGGCGGTGGCGGCGCGCTGGTTCGCTTTGCCAAACCTGTTCTTCTTCCTGCCGGTGCCGGCGCTGGTGGCGCTCTTCTCCTGGCTGCTGCTGCGCTCGCTCAAGGGGGAGCCCGACCTCGCGCCCTTCCTCCTGACGCTCGGGCTGCTCTTCCTCGGCTACAGCGGCCTCGCGATCAGCCTCTGGCCGATGATCATCCCGCCCGACATCTCGATCTGGCAGGCGGCGGCGCCGCCCCAGTCCATGGGCTTCGCCCTGGTGGGGGCGCTGTTCATCATCCCCTTCATCCTGGTCTACACCGCCTGGTCCTACTGGGTCTTCCGCGGCAAGGTGAAGGTGGGCGAGGGGTACCACCACTGATGGCCGCGCCCCGGCGCGCGCCGTCCGGCTCTACCCCGCCGCGGCCAGTCCGGTCTTGGCTGTCGCGCCTGGGCTGGCTGGCGCTGATCTGGGCCGCGAGCGTGCTCGCCCTCGCCGCGGTGGCCTTCCTGTTCCGCTTCGCCATGGGACTCGCCGGCCTCACCGCCTGAGGCCGGACCTTCAGGGCCCCTCAGCGGGTCCGCATCAGGGCCCAGACCGCGACGGCGGAGGCGCAGGCGAGCAGCGCCGCCCCGTAAAGCGCGGTCGAGAAGCCGCCGAGATAGGCCGCGCGCGCCAGCGCGACCGCCGCCTCCCGGCCCGGGCCCTCCAGCCCCGCGACCGCCTTCGGCAGGTCGCCCGCGACGACCGCATCAATGAAGCCGGCCGGACAGGGCGCGCCCTCCGGGCAGGACGCCCCCGCCAGCCGCGCCCGCGTCGCGGCCGCCATGACGCCGCCGAGCAGGGTGAAGCCGAGCAGCACCCCGGAAAACCGCGCGGTGGCGCCGAGGCCCGAGCCCATCCCCACACGGTCCCGCGGAATGACGGTCATGATCGCCTTCTGCGTCTCGCCGTTGAGCAGGCCGCCGCCCGCGCCCAGCACCGCCATGCCCGCCAGGACCAGGGGCATCGCCCCCATCCCCGCCCCCCAGCCGGCCAGCGCGTTCCCGAGGCCGACGACCCCGAGCCCCAGGGGCAGGATCTGCGCGGACGCGAGGCGCCGGCCGAGGAGCCGCCCCACATGCGGAAAGGCGAACATCGCGACCCCGAAGGGCAGCATCATCGCCCCGGCCTGGACGGGCGCGAGGCCCGCGCCGTTCTGCAGCAGCAGCGGCAGCAGCGAGGCCATGACCTGCGCGCAGGCGGCATAGGCGAACATCGCCCAGACGGCCCCGACCATCCGGGGCGCGCGGAAAAGCCCGAGGTCGAGCATCGGCTCCGCCGTCCGGCGCTCCACCGCAAGGAACCCCGCCAGGGCGCAGGCGCAGAGGCCGAATCCCGCCAGGGCCTCGGCCGAGGTCCAGCCCTGGGCCTGCCCCCGGATCAGGCCCCAGGTCAACCCGAACATCAGCGTCGCGAACAGCAGGATGCCCCCGGGATCGAGCCGTCGCGCCGGCTCGCGCCGCGACTCCTCGACCCAGAGCAGGGCGGCGGCCGCGAGCCCTGCGCAGATCGGCGCGTTGACCAGGAACGCCGCCCGCCAGCCGAGCCGCGCCACGAGGAGCCCGCCGAGAAGCGGGGCGAGCATCATGGTCAGCCCCATGATCCCGCCCCAGATCGCCCAGGCCCGGTTGCGCTCGGCCTCGTCCGGGAAGCCGTGGCCGATGAGGGCGAGGGCGGGCGCGAGCACGAAGGCCGAGGCCGCCCCGAGCAGCGCCCGCGCCGCATGCAGCCAGACGATCGAAGGCGCGAGCCCGCAGAGCAGCGAGGCGCCGGCGAAGGCCGCGAGCCCCGCGAGAAACATCCGCCGCCGTCCGAACCGGTCCGCGATCGCGCCGGCGGGCAGGAGGAGGGCGCTGAAGCACAGCATGTAGGCGCTGACCATCCAGGCGCCCTGGGCGAAGGTCGCGCCGAAGTCGCGGGCGACGATGGGCAGCACCAGGCCGATGACGTTGGAATCGAGCACCGTCAGCGCGCAGCCGATCGAGGCGGTCAGCAGGAGCGGCGCCGGCGCCGCCCCGCGCCCCGCGGCGGCGACCGCCGTCATCGGACGGCGCCGTGCGGGGGCCTTCGGCAGGGTTTGGAAAGCGGTTCGGCAGGGGTCATGGCGAAGCCTGTGTCCAAGGATCGGGGAAGGCGCGGGATCACGCGGGGCGGCCGAGCATTACGCCTTCAATGTCGTAAAGTGAATGCTGTCAATATACATACAATTGGCGCGCGCCCGACAGGCCTCCGCTCCATGGCGCCGCCGTCCGACACGCCTCCTTCCCCTGCCGCTGCCGCTGGAGCCGGCCGGCTTTCCGATCCCTGCGCATTCCGTCCTTCGCCCCCGAAGCTCGCCTGGCGCAAGCGCCCCCAACACAGGACGAAGGCCGCCCGCGCACGTCGCGGGCGGCAGGATTCTGACGTCGGCCGAACGGCCCGCCGCGCGATCCGGCGACGGGCCTTCCCCGTGACGGGCCCCAGTGTCGGGCCCCAGTGTCGGGCTCCGGCGACGGACTCTCCGGTCAGGACAGCGTCTCGGCCGCATCCTCCCGCGCCCAGTCGGGCAGGGGCGCCGCCGGCAGCACCACGCCGGCGCAGTCGCCGAAGCCGATGCGGTAGCCGTCCCCCTGGGCATGGCCGCGGATGGTCAGCCGGTCCCCGTCCTCGAGGAAGGCGCGGGCGCCGCCGCCCTCCAGCGCCACCGGCTCCTTGCCGTTCCAGGACAGCTCCAGGAGGCTGCCGCGGCTCTCCCGGGTCGGGCCCGAGATCGTCCCCGACCCCAGCAGGTCGCCGCTCGACATCGGGCAGCCGCAGCTCGCGTGATGGGCGAGTTGCTGCGCCGCCGAATAGTAGAGCTCGCACACGTTCGACCGGCTGATGATGGTCTCGCGCCCGCCCGCCGGGGTCAGCCCCACCTCCAGCGCGATGTCGTAGCCCAGGGGGCCCGGCTCGCGCAGATAGGGCAGGAGCGGCCGCGTCCGCTCGGGCGCGGGCGTGCGGAAGGGCTCCAGCGCCGCGCGGGTCACGATCCAGGGGCTGATCGTCGTCGCGGTCGCCTTGGCCTGAAAGGGACCGAGCGGCTGGTATTCCCAGGTCTGGATGTCCCGCGCCGACCAGTCGTTCAGGAGCACGTAGCCGAAGATCATCGCATCGGCCTCGGCGACCGAGATCATGCCGCGCGACGGCGCGCCCACGATCGCCCCGAACTCCAGCTCCAGGTCGAACCGGGCGGAGCGGGCGAAGCGGGGCAGGGCCTCGTCCGGCCCCTTCACCTGCCCCCAGGGCCGCACCACCCCGGTTCCAGAGACCACGACCGAGGAGGCGCGGCCGTTGTAGCCGATCGGGATCGACAGCCAGTTGGCGGGCAGGGCGTTCTCCGCCCCGCGGTACATCGTGCCGACGTTCTCCGCATGATGCCGGCCCGCGTAGAAGTCGGTGTACTCCGACACCCGGAAAGGCAGGTGCAGCGCCGTCTCCGCCAGGGGGACGAGATGCGGCTCCGCCGCGCCCCGCTCCGCCGCGCCCGCGGCGAGCAGCGCCGTCAGCCGCGCCCGCAGCGCGGTCCAGACCGCGGGGCCCGCCTCCATGACCGGGTTCCAGCGCGGCTCCTGCAGGAGCGGCCCGCCCGCCAGGGCGAGGACCCCCTCCCGTTCCAGGGCGGCGACGTCGAGCACGAAATCGCCGATGGCGACGCCGCAGCGCGGGGCCTCGCCCGCGCGGGAGAACACGCCATAGGGCAGGTTCTGCAGGGGGAAGTCGGCGGAGGCGTCGTTCGCGCCCCCGACCCAGCTTGTCGCCGCCATCACTTCACCCCCGGCGTGCCGTCGAACTTCTTCTCCAGGGCGTCCCAGACCTCGATGTATTCCTCCTGCATCGGGGCCTCCTTGGCCGCGAACTCGGTCAGGTGCTGGGGGAAGCGGGTCTCGAACATGAAGCTCATGGTCTCGTCGAGCTTCTCGGGCTTCAGCTCCCCGTTGGAGGCGTGCTCGAAGGCGTCGCGGTCGGGCCCGTGGGGCAACATGCAGTTGTGCAGGCTGATCGCGCCGGGCGCGAAGCCCTGGGGCTTGGCGTCGTAGACGCCGTAGATGTTGCCCATCAGCTCGGACATGATGTTCTTGTGGTACCAGGGCGGCCGGAACGAATGCTCCGCCACCATCCAGCGCTCGCGGAACAGCACGAAGTCGATGTTGGCGGTGCCCTCCTGGCCCGAGGGCGCGGTCAGCACGGTGAAGATCGACGGGTCGGGATGGTCGAAGAGGATCGCGCCCACCGGCGAATAGGTGCGCAGGTCGTACTTGTAGGCGCAGTAGTTGCCATGCCAGGCCACCACGTCGAGGGGCGAATGGTCGATCCAGGTCTCGTGGAACTGGCCGCACCACTTGATGATCACCCGGGAGCGGACGCCGTCGCGGTCCTCGAAGGCCGCCACGGGGCACTTGAAGTCGCGCGGGTTCGCCATGCAGTTGGCGCCGATCGGCCCGCGGCCCGGCAGGTCGAACTTCTGGCCGTAGTTCTCGCAGACGAAGCCGCGGCAGGGGCCTTCGAGCACCTCGACCCGGTAGACGAGGCCGCGGGGCAGGATGGCGATCTCCTTGGGCTCCAGGTCGATCACCCCGAGCTCGGTCGCGAAGCGCAGCCGGCCCTCCTGGGGCACCACCAGGAGTTCGCTGTCGGCGGAGAAGGAATACTCGTCCTCCATCGACCGGGTGACGAGATAGACATGGCTCGCCATGCCGACCTGGGTGTTGACGTCGCCCGCGGTGGTGATGGTGCGCATCCCCGTCACCCAAGTCAGGTCCTCCGCCGGCACCGGGATCGGATCCCAGCGGTACTGGCCGAGGCTGACGATGTCGTCGTGGATGTTCGGGGCGGTCTTCCAGCCCGGGACGTCGATGGGGCTGAAGCGCCCGGTGTGATGAACCGAAGGCCGGATGCGGTAGCACCAGGTCCGCTCGTTCTGGCCGCGCGGCGCGGTGAAGGCCGTGCCCGAGAGCTGCTCGGCATAGAGGCCATAGGCGCATCTCTGCGGCGAGTTCTGGCCCTGGGGCAAGGCGCCCGGCAGGGCCTCGGTCTCGAAGTCGTTGCCGAAGCCGGGCATGTAGCCCTCGATCGTGCCGGTCGTCGCGGCGGCGCGGATCATTCCGCGGGGCAGGGCGTGGGCGGTCATCTTCGGCTCCTCCGGGCCATTTCATTGCATTTGCAATGATCGGTATCATTGCAAATGCAATGAAGTCAAGCTAGAAGATCCGGAGGATCGCCGGAGCTTGCCATGTCCTTTGAATTGAACGGATTCCTGCCATATCGCCTCAGCGTCGCCGCGGCGCGGGTCAGCCGGCGCTTCGCGGCGCGCTATGCGGCGGAGGCGGGGATCTCGATTCCTGAATGGCGGGTGATCGCCCATCTCGCCGAGGCGGGCGAGGTCAGCGTCCGGGACATCCACGCCCGGGTGGACATGGATCGTCCCAAGGTCAGCCGCGCCGCCGCCCGGCTGGAGGAGGCGGGGCTGGTCCGCAAGCTGGAGCACCCCGGGGACCGCAGGCTGGTGGCGCTGTCCCTCACCCCCGCCGGGGCGGCGCTGATGGCCCGGCTCGCCGGGATCGCGGCGACCTTCCAGGCGGAGCTCCTCGCCGAGCTCGGCCCCTGCGCCGACGATTTCGATGCAGGCCTCGGCCGGCTGATCGCGGGCGAAGACGGGCCCGCGCCCGAGGACGGCGCCTGACGCCGCCCGTCCCCCCGCCCGCCGCCTGATGCGCAACCGAACCGGCCGGCACACGCCCCGGCCCGCCCCGGAGACAGGAATGACCACACTCTATGACTACTGGCGCTCTTCCGCCGCCTATCGCCTCCGCATCGCCCTCGGCCTGATCGGCGAGGGCTGGGAGGCGGTTCCCGTCGACCTGACCAAGGGAGACCAGCGCGCCCCGGACCATCTCGCCCGCAATCCCCAGGGCCTCGTGCCGGTGCTGGAGATCGACGGCCTGTCGCTCACCCAGTCGCTGGCGATCGTCGAATACCTCGACGAGACCCGGCGCGCCGGCTTCCTGCCCGGGGACGCCGCCGGCCGCGCCCGGGTCCGCGCGCTCGCCTACGCCGTCGCCATGGAGATCCATCCGGTCTGCAACCTCCGGGTCGCGCGCCGCGCCGTCGAGGCCTCGGGCGGCGCGCTCGCAACGGAGGACTGGATGCGCGGCTTCATCGCCCCGGGGCTGGAGGCCGTCGAGCGCCTGCTCGACCATCCCGCCACGGGACGCTTCTGCCACGGCGACGCCCCCGGCCTCGCCGACATCTGCCTCCTCCCCCAGCTCTACAACGCCGACCGTTGGGGCGTCTCGCTCAACCCCCTGCCGCGGATCCGCGCCATCCGCGCCGAGCTCGACGCGATCCCGGCCGTCGCCGCCGCCCATCCCGACCGCCACGCCCCCGCGCCGGCGACCTGAGCGCCGTCCCAGCCCGCGCCAAAAGCGCCGACCGCCTCAGAGATCCTTGGGCGAGGCGGCGGCTGGGAGCCGGCGCGGGAGGGGCGGGGTCCCCGCAGGAGATCCGTTTCCTTGAGGCCGGGGTATCGGCGGGCAGGCGCGAGGCCTTGGGGCGCGAAACTGGCGCGAAACGCCCGCGCCGGGTCGGCCCGTCCGGATTTCCCGACCGTCTCTCAGTCCTCCGAGCGGCGGTACTGGGAGGGCGTCCGGCCGGTTCCCGCCTTGAACGCGCGCCAGAAAGCGGTGGCGTCGGCATAGCCGAGCGCCCGGGCGATCACGGCGTTCGACGCGCGTCCCTCGCGCAGGTGCGCGCGCCCCAGCTCCACCCGCACCTGGCGCACCAGCCCCCGCAGCGAGGCGCCCTCCTCCGCCAGCCGCCGCTGCAAGGTGCGGGGCGACACGCCGAGCTCGCGCGCCACCATGGGCACGGTGATCGTCCGATGCCCGAGGTGCAGCCCGATCAGCGCCCGCGCCCGGCCGATCAGCCCGGCTTCCGTCTCCGGCTGGCGCAGGTCGTCGAGATGGCGATCGAGCATCGCCATCATCTCCGCGTCCTCGGCCCGGCGCGGCCGGTCCGCCGCGGCGAGGTCGAAGACCAGCCGGTTGCTCGGCTGCCCGTAGAGCGGCCGCAGGCCGAGGATGCGGGCGAGGGGGCCCGGATCGGCGGGCTGGGCGTGCTCCACATGGGCTTCGATCGGCCGCCCCGCCGTCCCGAAGGCGTCGCGCGCGATGGCGATGGTGGCGGCGAGGGTGTATTCGCTGTCCTGCCGCCGCGGCCAGATCAGCGGATCCTCAATCCGGTAGCTCCAGACCAGCGTCCCGTCCTCGTCGTGCAGCCCGATCGAGGTGCCGTCCTGCCAGCTGGTCAGCGTGCGCGCCAGCCGCTCCAGCCCCCGCCGCAGCGTCGCCGAAGAGCTGAACAGCAGGCCCACCGGTCCGAGGTTCACCGAGCGGAAGGACGTCCCCACCGCCGCGCCGAAGCTCTCGTCCGCCGCCGCCTCGGCCGCCGCCTCCAGGAAGGCCACGTAGCGGGCCAGCGGAATCTCCGCATAGGGATTGGCGAGCTGTTCCCGGGTCATCAGGTGGCGCGTCAGCAGCGCATCCGCCGCCAGCCGCCGCCGGTCGAGCTCGCGCACCGCCGGCATGAGCGAGGAAACCCGGATCGCCGCCCCATAGCCCCGCACCCCGTCGCCTCCCGTGCGCCGCCTCTGGCGCAATCTATCGAATCAATGGCGCATCCTGCAATTCCGCCATGCGCCCGGTGGGCATATCGTCGCCCCAATCCAAGGCAAATGACGCAAGATGCGCCCCGAAGGCGCCCAACATGGGGTCCCCCTCGATGAACGATGCCGCTCGCCCAGGCCCCGGCCCGGGACGCCTGACCCGCAATTCGATCAACACCACGCATGTCGTCTTCTTCGTGGTCGCGACCGCGGCGCCCCTGGCCAGCGTCGTCGGCGCCTCGCCGGCCGCCTTCGCCTTCGGCAACGGGGCGGGCGTTCCGGGGGTGTTCCTGCTCGCGGGGCTGATCTATCTCACCTTCGCCGTCGGCTTCACCGCCATGAGTCGCTTCGCCGGATCCGCCGGGGGCTTCTACGCCTATATCGCCAAGGGCCTCGGCCGCCCCGCCGGGGTCGCGGCCGCCGCGGTCGCCATCCTCACCTACAAGATGATCCAGCTCGCGGTCTACGCGCTCTTCGGCGTCTTCGTCTCCGGCGCGCTCGCCCATCTCGGGATCGATCTGCCCTGGTGGGCGGCGGTCCTCGCGCTGATGGTCGTCATCGGCCTCTGCGGCGCGCGCAACATCGCCTTCTCGGGCCGGATCCTCGGCGTCTGCATGCTGGCCGAGGTGGCGATCCTCCTGCTGCTCGACGTGGGCATCCTGCTGCGCGGCGGCGGCCCCGAGGGGATCGGCCTTACCTCCTTCGCCCCCGCCACGGTCTTCGTCCCGGGCATAGGCGCGGCGCTGGTCTTCGTCATCGGCTCCTTCATGGGCTTCGAGGCCACCGCCATCTTCGCCGAAGAGGCCGAGAACCCCGAGCGCACCATCCCGCGGGCCACCTACGCCGCCGTCGCCCTCATCGCCGGCTTCTACGCCTTCTCCACCTGGGCGATCACCCAGTACTACGGCCCCTCCGCCGCCCAGGCGACGGCCCAGGCCGGGATGGAGACCTTCTTCTTCACCGCCGCCGCGGACGTGCTCGGGCCCTGGTCGGTGACGGCGATGGAGCTGCTGCTGATCGTCAGCCTCTTCGCCTCGGCGCTTTCCTTCCACAACACCATCAACCGCTACTTCTTCGCCCTAGGCCGCGAGGGGCTGCTGCCCCGGGCGTTTGCGAGCGTCCACCACGCCCACGGCTCGCCCCATGTGGCCGGCCGCGCCCAAGGCGCGATCGCCATGGCTCTGCTCCTCGTCTGCGTCGCGGCCGGCCTCGACCCCTACGCGGTGGTCTTCGCCTGGACCTCGGCGATCGCGGTGATCGGCATCCTCTCGATCCAGATCCTCGTCTCGGTCGCCATCGTCGCCTGGTTCAGGCGCGCCCCCCACGGGCTCGGCCTCTGGACCCGGGCCGTCGCGCCCCTCCTGGCGCTCGCCGGCCTCGCCGTCGCCCTCGGCCTCGTGATCCTCAACCTGCCGCTCCTCGCCGGATCGGACAGCGCGATCATCTGGTCCTTCCCCTGGATCGTCGCCGCCGTCGCCGCGCTCGGGGCCCTCTACGCCATCCTGCTCCGCCGCCGCCGCCCCGCGCTTTACGCCGCGCTCGGCGCCGCCATCACCGAGGCCTGACGCCATGAACGCCCTCAACCCCGCCGTCATGAACAAGCTCGACGCGCTGAACTACTACACGGTCACCCGCAAGTACGACCTCGCCTTCCCCCGCCTGACCGAGGACGTCGAGGCCGACGTGGTGGTGATCGGCGGCGGTTTTTCCGGGATCAACACCGCGCTGGAGCTGGCCGAGAAGGGGATAACCAACATCGTGGTGCTCGAAGGCCGCCACCTCGGCTACGGCGGCACGGGACGCAACGGCGGACAGGTGATGGCCGGCATCGGCCACGACCTCAACGCGGTGAAGAAGCACGTCGGGCCCCAGGGGCTGGAAACCCTCTTCAAGATCGCGGGCCTCGGCGCCGGGATCATCCGCGACCGTATCGCGAAATACGGCATCGACGCCGATTTCGTCCAAGGCTACGGCTACCTCGCCTACAACGCCCGCCAGGTGAAGACCCTGGAGGGCTGGGCCGCGGAGTTCCGCGCCGCCGAGCCGGAAGTCGAGATCGCGCTCCTGACCGGCCGCGACGTGCAGTCGATCATCGGCTCCACCGTCTACGCCGGCGCGATCAAGCACATGGGCGGCGGGCATGTGAACTCGCTCAACCTGCTGCTCGGCGAGGCGCAGGCCCTCGTCTCCCATGGCGCGCGCATCTTCGAGAATTCGCCGGTGATCTCGGTCGAGTACGGCGAGCGCGTCACCGTGCGCACCGGCGCGGGCTCGGTGCGCGCCGCGAAGCTGCTCTGGGCCTGCGACAGCTTCCTCAACCGGCTGGAGCCCGCCATCGCCTCCAGGACGATCAACACCTTCGCCTTCCAGATCGCCACCGAGCCGCTTTCGGACGCGCTGATCGAACGCATCAGCCCGATCCGCGGCGCCTATTCCGACATCCGGCCGGTCATCGACTACTTCCGCGTGACCCGGGAGAACCGCCTGCTCTACGGCTCGGCGACCCGGATGATCGACTACATCCCCCAGGATCTGGCCGCCTGGAACCGCGACCTGATGCTCAAGACCTTCCCGTATCTGAAGGACGTGAAGATCGACCTCGCCTGGGGCGGGCCGATGGCCTGCTCGGCCAACCTCTTCCCGCAGATCGGCGCGCTGCCCGGCCGGCCGAACGCCTTCTACGTGCAGGGCTATTCCGGCTTCGGCGTCACGCCCTCCCACATCGTCTGCAAGGTGCTGGCCGAGGGCATGAGCGAGGGCTCGGCCCGCTACGACCTGATGTCTTCCATCCCCCATGTCTCCATCCTCGGCAAGGACGTCGCCCGCGCCGGCGTCACCTCCGCCGCCAAGACCTGGCACCAGCTCTCCGGCTACTTCAACGGCCGGCGCTGACCCCTTTTCCAACCTCCAAGACCAACCTCCCAGAAGGACCTTTCCCATGACCCCGATCACCACCGACGTCGTCCCCGAGCTCGACAGCTGGGGCACCGTCGCCGATCTCGGCTCCGAGATCCTCGCGGGCGAGTGCCGCGCTCTCGGCAAGATGGTCTGGGGCGCCCCCACCGACCCCGTCTCCTGCGCCTGGTTCGGCGCCACCCAGGGCGTCTTCCGCATGACCTACCCCTTCAACGAGCACGCCGTGGTCGTCGAGGGCGAGGTCACGCTGAAGAACGAGGCGACCGGCGAGACCCGCACCTATGGCCCCGGCGAGGGCTGGTTCGTGGAAAAGGGCACGCCCGTCCTCTGGACCGTCCCGGGCGCGCGGTTCGTGAAGAACTACCTCGCCTTCGCCTGACGCCTTCCCGCCGGGCGGCGGAGACGCCTCCGCCCCCGGCCGACGCCCCATCCCCGTCCGGAGCCCCCATGCAGAACGCCGTCGAGACGACCGCCACCCGTCGTGATATCCTCAAGCTCGCCATGGCTTCGAGCATCCTTTCCCTCACCGGCGCCGGGGCGCTGCGCGCGCAAGGCGCCACTGGCGTGACTGCGCTCGGCGCCCGCGACCTCAGCCGGGCGATCCACGCCCGCGAGATCTCCTGCGTCGAGGTGATGACCGCCTATCTCGACCGCATCGAGGCGGTGAACCCGCAGGTCAACGCCATCGTCTCGCTCCGCCCGCGGGAGGTCCTGCTGGCCGAGGCGGCGGAGGCCGACGCCGATCTCGCCGCGGGCCGCGACCGCGGCTGGCTCCACGGCGTCCCCCAGGCGCCCAAGGACCTGACCGCCACCGTCGGCCTTCCGACGACCATGGGCTCGCCCATCCTCGCGAAGAACATGCCCAGGGCCGACTCGATCCTGGTCGAGCGCACCCGCGCCGCCGGCGCCATCCTGATCGGCAAGACCAACACTCCGGAATTCGGCCTCGGCTCGCACACCTACAACCCGGTCTTCGGCGCCACCCTCAACGCCTACGACCAGCGCCTCTCGGCGGGCGGCAGCTCGGGCGGCGCGGCCGTCGCCCTCGCCGCCCACCTGCTGCCCGTGGCCGACGGCAGCGACATGATGGGCTCCCTGCGCAATCCCGCCGGCTGGAACAACGTCTTCGGCTTCCGCCCCTCCATGGGCCGCGTGCCCTTCGGCCCCACGCCCGAGGTCTTCTTCCAGCAGCTCGGCTACGAGGGCCCCATGGGCCGCAGCGTCGCCGACCTCGCCCTGCTGCTCTCCACCCAGGCGGGCTACGACGCCCGCACGCCGCTCTCCCTCGACGGGACCGGCGCGGCCTTCGCCGGGCCGCTCGAGCGCGACTTCAAGGGCGCGCGCATCGGCTGGATGGGCGACCTCGGCGGCCACCTGCCGATGGATCCGGGCGTGATCGAGACCTGCGAGGCCGCGCTCGGCCAGTTCGCCGCCCTCGGCTGCACGGTCGAGGCGGTGGTCCCCGACTTCGACATGGGCAAGCTCTGGTTCGCCTGGGTGACCCTGCGCAGCTTCCTCGTCTCCGGGGGCCTCGGCGCGCTCTACGACACCCCCGAGACCCGGGCGCTGCTCAAGCCCGAGGCGATCTGGGAGATCGAGACCGGCCGCAAACTGTCCGGCGCGGACGTCTTCCGCGCCTCCGCGACCCGATCCGCCTGGTATCAGACGCTCCTGAAGCTGCACGAGACCTACGACTTCCTCGTGCTGCCGACCGCCCAGATCTTCCCCTTCGACGCGATGGAGCCCTGGCCCAGGGTCGTCGGCGGCCGCGAGATGGACACCTACCACCGCTGGATGGAGGTGGTGATCCCCGGCAGCATGGCCGGCGTCCCCGTCCTCGCCGTCCCGGCCGGCTTCGGCCCGGGGCGGCCTGCCCATGGGCCTCCAGATCATGGCCCCGCCCCGGGCCGACCTCGCCGCGCTCCAGATCGGCCACGCCTACGAGCAGGTCCAGCCCTACACCGCCCGGCGAAGCCCGCTAATCTGATCCCGAGGGCAGTCTGATCCCGGGCCAGGCTGACCCCAAGGCCAGTCTGATCCGGGAGCCGTCTGGAGAGACCTTCGCAAAAGTCTGTCCCGCAAGCTGCGGCAGTTTGGAAAGGCTGGAATCTCACGCGTGAAAATGGGGTCAAGATATTGATATAATTGACTATAATTTTACAGCGTCAACCTGATCTTCCTGGGTGTGAACAGGTCGAGAGCGCCGGCGCCGAAGGTTTTGCAGAGATCTCTCTGATCCGGGGCCGGTCCGATCCCGACAGGCGCGCGTTCGGACCGGCCTCGGCCCGGACGCGCCCGCCGTTCCCGTCAAAGGACGCTTGACGACAGGCCCCGCGGCGCCCGATCGCCTCCGCGGGTCGCGCCGCCCGCGACCCGGATCGCAACGCGAAGAGGTTCGGATGATCCCTTGGGTTCTCGACCGCGACCGGCTGGCCTATGGGCTGCGCACCGCGCTCGGCGCGGGGCTCGCGCTGACGCTCGCCTGGGCTTTGGGGCTCGAGCATCCGCAATGGGCGGGGATGACGGTCTGGGCCGCCTCCCAGCCGGTGCGCGCCCACCTGATCGAGAAGAGCGCCTTCCGCGGCGTCGGCACCCTTGTCGGCGCCGTCTTCGGGGCGTTTCTCGCCGGCCTCGCCGTGCGGACGGGGGGCGGGCCGGCGCTGCTCGTCGCCGGCGTCGCCCTCTGGCTCGGGCTCTGCGCCGCCGCCGGCAACCTCCTGCGCGGCTTCGCGGGCTATGGCGCGATGCTCGCCGGCTACACCGCGGTGATGGTGGCGCTGCTCGACAGCGGCCATCCCCAGGACGTGCTGCCCCTCGCCTTGGACCGGACCGCGACGGTCCTCACCGGGATCCTGGTCGCCCTCGGGATCGGGCTCCTCCTCACCCCCCGGGGGAGGGAGGCGGAGATCCCGCGCCGCCTGCGCCGGTCGGGGGCGGGGGTCCTGCGCGACGTCGCCGCGGCCCTGCGCCGGCCCGCCCCGGCCGACGAGGCCGCGCTCGCGCTCCGGCTCGCCGATCTCGCCCGCCTCGACGAGGAGATCGACGGCGAGGGGGCGGGATCCCTCGCCGCCCGGCGCGAGGCCCGCAACCGGCGCGAGACGGTGATGGCCCAGGTCGCGGTCCTCCTCTGGCTGCGCGCCCGCGCCGCCGAGACCCGGCCCGATCCCGCCCGCGCCGAGGCGGTCGCGGCCATCGCCGCCCTCTACGACGCGGCCGCCCCGGCGCCGGAGCGGCGCGCGGCCCTCGCCCAGGCGGCGCGGGGGGCCGAGCCCGAGCTGCGCCGGGCGCTCGCCGACCTCGGCGCCGCGCTCCCCCGCCGGGACGAGGGCGCGGCCCCCGACCGCCCGCCTGCGCCGCTCGCCCTCTATCGGGACTGGAGGGCGGCGCGCGAGGCGGGGGTGCGGGCGGCGCTCGTCATGCTCGCCATCGGCGCCGTCTGGGCGGCGACGGGCTGGGCCGGCGGCCCGATGGTCATGCTCGGGACCGCGATCATGATCTCGGTCTTCTCGACCTCGGACAATCCCTTCGCGATCCTGCCCAAGGTCGCCATGGGCCAGGCGCTGGGGGCCGCGCTCGCCATCGCGTGCCGCTGGCTCGTCTGGCCGCATCTCGGGGGCGAGGGGGCGATGATCCTCGCGATGCTGCCCTTCATCCTGCTCGGCGGGGTGATGACCGGCGCGCCGCGGCTGCAGGTCCAGGCCTTCGACTACAACATGGTGCTCCTGCTGCTGCTCCAGCCCGCCTGGCCGCTCGGCGGCGACCTTTTGCATTCGCTCGTGGTCGGGGCGGCGGTCGCCTCCGCGCCCCTCGTGGCCTGGCTCGCCTTCCGGCTCATCCATCCGCCGAGCGCCGCGCGGCGGGGGGCCGCGCTCCTCGGCGCCATGGTGCGGGAGGTGGAGGCGATGGCGGCGCGCCCGGAGGCGGCCCCCGCCTCGCGGCTCTGGCGGGGGCGACGCTGGCGGGCGCGGCTCCGCCACCGGCTGCTGCGGCTGATCCGCTGGACCGAGCGCGCGGGCGGCGCGGGGGAGGCCGCGGCCCGGGCGGGGCTCGCGCTCCTGCTCGCGGGCGAGGCGGTGCTGGCGATGGAGGCGCGGCTGGCGGACCCGGCGCTGGGGGCCTCCGCCCGCCGCCGCCTGCGCCTGGCCTGCGCCCGCTGCGCCGCCCTCGGCCGCGCGCCCGACCGCGCCGCCCGGGCGCTCGCCGCCGCCGCTCGCCTCGGGAGCCGGGACGCGCCCCTGCTCGCCGCGGCCGCCGAGGCCCTGGGCGCGAGCGCCGCCTTCCTCGCCGCTTCCGGACCCGGCCCCGCGGCCTTCCCGTCGCCGTGAGGCCCGGCCCGTGTCGCGACTCTGACCGGTCCCGCAAAGGAAAAAGGCCCGCCGGGCGATCCCCCCCGGCGGGCCTCTTCGTCCTTGCGCGTGTCAGGCCCGGCGAAGGGCCTGACACGTTCGGCGCCAGCCGCGGCCGGGTGGCCAGCGACACCCCGATCGCCACGAGGAAGGCGAGCGGCACGGTGACAAGGGTGGGATAGTCGGATGGGAAGACCGGCGCCGCATGGCCGAGGATCTTCACCCTGACCGCCGGCCCGAGGATGATCAGCGCCACCGAGGCGACCCGCCCCGCGAACCCGCCCGCCATCGCGCCCGCCGCCGTCGTGCCCTTCCAGTAGAGCGCGAGGATCAGCACCGGAAAGTTGGTCGAGGCCGCGATGGCGAAGACCAGCGCCGCGAGGAAGGCGACGTTCTCGTGCTGGAACAGGATCGCCAGCAGCACCGCCGTCATCGAGATCGCGACCGTGGCGAGGCGGAAGACCATCACCTCCTGCCGGTCCGCGAGCGGCCGGCCGCGCAGCGTCGTGGCGAGGTCGTGGCTGGAGGCCGAGGCCGCCGAGATGGTCAGGCCCGCCACCACCGCGAGGATGGTCGCGAAGGCCACCCCCGACAGCACCCCGAAGAACGGCTGCCCGCCGAGCGCGGCGGCGAGATGCAGCACCGCCATGTTGCCGCCGCCGAGCACGCCCTTGCCGTCGGGCGCCTGGAAGGCCGGATCCCCCATGACGAAGGCGATGGCGCCGGGACCGACGAAGGCGAAGAGCAGCGCAAAGACCCCCCCGATGATCCAGACCGCCACCACCACCGACTTCCGCGCCGCCGCCTCGTCGGGCACGGTGAAGAAGCGGATCAGCAGATGCGGCAGCCCGAGGATGCCGAGCGACTGGCCGAGCGCGAAGGACAGCGACGAGAACAGGTCCATCTGGAACCCGCCCGCGTCGAAGACCCGCACCCCCAGGGGATGCAGCTCCGCCACCCGGTCGTAGAGCGTCGCAGGCCCGCCGATCTGGGCGAGGACCATCAGGCTCATCCCCGCCACCGAGGCGACGAGCAGCACCGCCTTGACGATCTGCACCCAGGTCGCGGCCAGCATGCCCCCGAAGGCCACATAGACCGTCACCAGCCCGCCCACGGTCAGCACCGCCGCGGTGAAGCTGAGGCCGAACAGCACCGAGATGAGCGTGCCCGCCCCTACCATCTGCGCGATCAGGTAGATGAGCGCGATCACGATCGACGAGGCGCCCGAGAACAGCCGCATCCGCTCGTCCCCGAGCTTGGTGACCATCACGTCGCCGATGGTGAAGCGCCCGAGCCGCCGCAGCGGCCCCGCGATCAGCAGCAGCATCAGCGCGAAGCCGACCAGCGGGCAGATGTAGTAGAGCGCCGTGTCCGCGCCCTTGCCGTAGAAGAGCGCGGTGGTGCCGAGCAGGGTGGTCGCCGACAGGAAGTCGCCCGAGATGGCGAGCCCGTTCTGGGTGCCGCTGATCTCGCCGCCGGCGGTGTAGAGCGCGGCCTTGCTCTGGCCGCGGCGCGCCGCCCAGACGGTGATGCCGAGCGTGACCGCGATGGTCCCGAGGAAGCTGAGGATCGAGGCCGACATTTCAGCCCCCCATCCGGGCGCTGAAGCCCGCATAGGCCGCCGACAGCGTCATGAAGAGCCCGAGATAGGCGGGGACCGCCCATATCGCCGCCGGGACGCCCGCCCAGTCCTCGGCGAAGAAGCCGGCGAGATCGGGATAGGCCGCGACGATCGGCGTCGGCAGGAAGAGCAGGGCGGCGAGGGCCACCCGAGACCAGGGCCGCAGGGGGGACGGCGTGGCAGACATGGAAACCTCCCGAGGTTCATTGCTTATGCAACGAATCTCGCATCCCTCCGCCGCCCCTGTCTGTCCGCAGACCTATGGACAGCCGCGATTCGAACGCCGCCCCCTCGGAAGCCGTCCGGACATGCGGCGGAGCGCCGGCGCGCGAGGGTCGGTCTCCCGGCGGAACCTGTCCCCCACGATCGGGGCGCCGGCGGAGAGGCGCGACGCCCCGGGGCGCGCAGGGACCCGTTCGGCCCTCAGGTCATGATCGCCGAGAGCAGGTTGCTCGCCCGCGACAGGCCGAGCTTCTGGTAGGCCCGCTGCCGGTAGGTGAGCACCGTGCCGATCCCGATCCCCAGCTCCGCGCCGATCTCCCGCGCGGTCCGCCCCACCAGGGTGCGGGCGCAGACCTCCCGCTCCCGCGCGGTCAGGACGGCATGGGCGGTGGCGAGGCGGCGCTCCACCTCCTCGACGAATCGCGGGCCCTGGACGGGCCGGGCCGAGAGCCGCGTCAGCCCGGTGATGGCGAGCTGCGCCAGCGCACCGAGCTGGGCGAGGTCGGGCTCCGCCCCGTCGTGGCGCTGGTAGAAGGACACCACCAGGGCATGATCCGCCTTGCGCCAGCCGAAGCAGATCTTCTCCGCGAAGCGCGGCCGCTCGAAGCAGAGCTTGCGATAGGCGCCGAGCTCGATCGCCGCCGCCGGCACCCGCAGGTGGAAGCCGCTGCCGGGCGGGGTGGCGCGCCGCGCCGCCGCCGCCGGATCGCTGCGGTGGAAGCGCTGCGCATAGGCCCGCGTCCGCTCCGCCGCGTCGCCAAGCCCGCTCGACGAGGCGAGGGCGCGCGGCGCGCCCGTGTCGTCGACCCGGAAGATGAAGAGCTCGTCGATCCCGGCGGTGGAATGGGCGGCCTCCAGCAGCCGCTCGGAGAACAGCGCGGGATCGCGCAGCTCCAGCAGCTCCGCCGCCTTGTCGGGATCGATCAGCCCGCCGGAGCGCAAGCGCGCATCCTCCCCTGGCCAGTCCGATTTTTCCGCGAGCCTAGCGGATCCGGCCGGGAAATCCAGACCCTGTCCATAGGCCTGTGGACAGACAGGGGCCGCGCGCCGGCCGTAGGGTCCCCTTCGAGACGCGGAAAACCCGCGAGACCCGATCCCGGAGGAACCCCATGACCAAGCCTTTCGCCTCGTCCGCCGACACCCTGGAAAAGACCGACACGCTCGAGATCCTCGGCGAGGGCGTCTATGCGCTCACCGCCGAGGGCGATCCCAACGTCGGCGCGGTGGAGGGCGAGGACTTCGTCGTCGCCATCGAGAGCCGCGCCACCCCCGCCGCCTCGCGCGACTGGCTGAAGATCCTGCGCGAGCAGACCGACAAGCCCGTCCGCTACCTCGTTCTCACCCATTACCACGCGGTGCGCGTGCTGGGCGCCTCCGCCTTCGAGGCAGAGGACATCGTCATGTCCGAGGCCTCCAAGGCGCTGGTGGCCGAGCGCGGCGAACAGGACTGGAAGAGCGAGTTCGGCCGGATGCCCCGCCTCGCCCGGAACGCCGAGGAAGTGCCGGGCCTCACCTGGCCCACCGTCACCTTCGCCGCCGAGCACCGGATCAAGCTCGGCGGGGACCGGGGCGCGCTGGAGCTGAAGTTCCTCGGCCGCGGCCATACCGGCGGCGACATCGTCGTCTGGCACGACCGTTCCCGCACGCTCTACGCCGGGGACCTCGTGGAATCCAGGGCCGCCCTCTACACCGGCGACGCCTATCACTTCGACTGGGCGACCGGGACGCTCGACAACGTCAAGGCCTACCGGTCCGAGAACCTCGTCGGCGGCCGCGGCGCGGTCAGCCGGGGCCTCGCCGAAACCGACGCCGCGGTCGAGCAGACCCGCAAGTTCCTCAACGGCATGATCGAGAACGTCGGCCGGGTCCACCGGGAGGGCGGCGACCTCAAGGCCGCCTTCGAGGCCACCCGCGACGCCCTTTCTCCCGAATTCGGCGCCTGGCCGATCTTCGAGCACTGCCTGCCCTTCGACGTGCAGCGGCTCTGGGACGAGTTCGACGGCGTCGAGCATCCGCGGATCTGGACGATGGAACGCGACCGCGAGGTCTGGGCGAAGCTCCAGGGCTGACCGGGACGAAGGGAGGGAAAAACAATGGCGAACGTGCAGGGCATACCTGTCTACAAGGAGATCGGCGCGACCCCCGCCCCGGGCGGCGGCTTCGACGAGGCCCGCGTGGTCATCGTCGGCGCGGGCCCCGTCGGGCTCGCGATGGCGCTCGACCTCGGCCGCCGGGGCCATCCGGTCACGGTGCTCAACCGCCTCGACTTCGTGGCCCATTGCTCCAAGGCGATCTGCTTCTCCAAGCGCTCGCTCGACATCCTCGACCGGCTCGGGGTGGGCGATCTCGCGGTGGCCAAGGGCGTCACCTGGAACGTCGGCAAGGTCTTCTGGGGGGAGGGCGACGCGCCGGTCTACCAGTTCGACATGCTGCCGGTGAAGAACCAGAAGCGCCCGGGCTTCATCAACATCCAGCAGTATTTCGTCGAGGACTACCTGCTCGACGGCGTGCAGAAGCTCCCCAACGTCGAAATCCGCTGGGGCCACCGGGTGGACGACGTGCGCCCGACCAACGACGGGGTCGAACTCACCGTCACCGCCGACCGGGGCGGCGCCTACACGCTCCGCGCCGAATGGCTGATCGCCTGCGACGGGGCGCGCTCCACCGTGCGCGACAGGCTCGGCCTCGATTTCGAGGGCCGGATCTTCGAGGACAACTTCCTCATCGCCGACATCCGCATGAAGCACGAGATGCCCTCGGAGCGGTGGTTCTGGTTCGACCCGCCCTTCAACCCCGGCCGCTCGGCGCTGATGCACAAGCAGCCCGACGACGTCTGGCGCCTCGACTTCCAGCTCGGCTGGGACATCGACCGCGCCGCGGCGATCCGGCCCGAGAACGTCGAGCCCTTCGTGCGCGCGATGCTCGGCGACGATGCGGAATTCGAGCAGGAGTGGTACTCGGTCTACACCTTCCAGTGCCGGCGGATGGCGCGCTTCGTCCATGGCCGGGTGATCTTCGCCGGGGACAGCGCCCATCTCGTCTCGCCCTTCGGGGCCCGCGGCTGCAACGGCGGCTTCGCCGACGTCGACAACCTCGGCTGGAAGCTCGACCTGGCGCTGAAGGGCGAGGCCGGCGCCGAGCTGATCGAGACCTATGACGAGGAGGCCATCGTCACCGCCGACGAGAACATCCTGAACTCGACCCGCTCCACCGATTTCCTGACGCCGAAATCCGCGGCGAGCCAGGCGCTGCGGGACGCGGTGCTGGAGCTCGCCCGCGACCAGGCCTTCGCCCGGCCCCTGGTGAACTCCGGCCGCCTCTCGACGCCGGTCAGCTATCCGGCGAGCCGCCTCTCGACGCCCGACGCGGACGATTGGGCGGAGGGCGTGGCGCCCGGCGCGCCGGTGCTCGACGCGCCCCATGGCGCGGGCTGGCTGCTCGACGCGCTCGGCGACGATTTCGTCCTGCTCGCCCGCGGCTGGCGGGGCGCGGTCCCGGCCGGGGTCCGGCTGGTCGAGGTCGAGGGCCTCGCCGCCGAGCGCCTGGGCCTCGGGGACGGCGCGGCCGCGCTCGTCCGCCCGGACCAGTACGTCGCCGCCCGCTGGAAATCCCCCACCCCCGCCGCCGTCGAGGCGGCCCTCCTGCGCGCCAAGGGAAGCAAGACATGGCTGAACTGATCGTCACTCCGAACCTCGCGGGCGCCGATGACGTCTACGAGCGGCTGGTGCGCCTGCACGAGGGCCTGACCGACGCCGAAAGCCTGAAGGTCTGGGCGAAGCTCGTCCTCACCCTCGTCAACCACATCGGCGACCGGGCGGTGATCGAACAGGCGATCGCCGTCGCCCGCCCGGACCGGGCCGCCGCCTGAGCGCGTCCCCTTCGCCCTCACCGGGGGGCGAAGGGAGGTCTCGACCTTGGTCGAGATCGCCTGAACGTTTCTGGATATCCGATAAATAACAAAGAGATGACCCGCATGACCCGCGTGTTGTGCGGGGCTCTCGCACCCATCCGGGAGGAACCCCCATGCTCGACATGACCATCGGCGGCGAGAGCGTCGCCACTTCGGACCGCTTCGAGGTCCTCAACCCCGCCACCGGCGCGGTGGTCGGGACCGCCCCGAACGCCGCCGCCGCCGACCTCGACCGCGCCGTCGCCGCCGCCCGCGCCGCCCAGGGCCCCTGGGCCGCCCTGCCGGACGAGGCCCGCGCCGCCGCCTGCCGCGCCGTCGCGGACGTCCTCGCCGCCCATGCCGAGGAGCTCGCCCAGCTCCTGACCCGCGAGCAGGGCAAGCCCCTGAACGGCCTCGGCTCCCGCTGGGAGCTTGGCGGCGCCGCCGCCTGGGCGGGCCACACCGCCGGCCTCGCCCTGCCGCCCCAGGTCCTCCAGGACGGCGAGGCGGGACGGGTCGAGCTCCACCGCAAGCCGATCGGGGTGGTGGGCTCGATCACGCCCTGGAACTTCCCGGTGATGATCGCGGTCTGGCACCTCATGCCCGCGATCCGCGCCGGCAACGCCGTCGTGCTGAAGCCCTCGCCCCTCACCCCCCTCGCCACGCTGCGGATGATCGAGCTGGCCAGCGCCGTCCTGCCCGCGGGCGTGCTCAACGCCGTCTCGGGCGACGACCGGAGGGTGAACATCGGCGCGGCCATGGCGGTCCATCCCGGCATCGACAAGATCGTCTTCACCGGCTCCACCGCCACCGGCCGCCACGTCATGCGCTCGGCCGCCGACACCCTGAAGCGCCTCACCCTGGAGCTCGGCGGCAACGACGCGGGCATCGTCCTGCCCGACGCCGACCCGGCCGCCATCGCCGAGGGCCTCGTCTGGGGCGCCTTCCTCAATAACGGCCAGACCTGCGCCGCGATGAAGCGGCTCTACGTTCACGACAGTCTCCACGACGCCGTCTGCGACGCCCTCGTCGCCTATGCGGAAAAGGTCCCCGTCGGCGACGGCCTCGACGAGGCCTCGATCCTCGGCCCGGTCCAGAACCGGATGCAGCACGGCAAGGTCGCAGCCCTCGTCGCTGACGCCGCCGGCCGGGGCCGGGTCCTGCTGGGCGGCAAGCCCGGCGCGGGCCTGTTCTTCCCGCCGACGATCGTCGCCGGCCTGTCGAACGGCGACCCCCTCGTTGACGAGGAACAGTTCGGCCCCGCCCTCCCGGTCATCCGCTATGGGCGGATCGAGGACGCGATCGCCGCGGCCAACGACAGCCAGAACGGCCTCGGCGGCTCGGTCTGGTCCGCCGACATCGACGCCGCCAAGGCCGTCGGCCGCCGCCTGGAATGCGGCTCGGTCTGGATCAACAAGCATGGCGCCATCCAGCCGAACGCCCCCTTCGGCGGGGTCAAGCAGTCGGGCTTCGGCGTCCAGTTCGCCGAGGAAGGGCTCAAGGAGAACACCACCGCCCAGGTGATCTTCTCCTGATCCCGACCCCGCCGGCGCGCCGCGGAACGCCCCTCGGAGCGTTCCGGAAACCGTCTTTGGACCGGCGCGGCCGGCCGCCCTGCGCAGGCGTCGCGACCATGCGCGCGACGCCTGCCTTGACTTCCAATGAAAGAGACGGGGCAATCTCACTGCGGTCCCCGGGTTGTTTTTAAAGATCCGCTGAAATACATAAACCCATTATTTAAATACGCGAACATTCAGTGACCGCTTCAGGTTATTTGAAAATTTACTTACGTTAACCAAGTGTATCGGCATCGAAACGCAGCGCCCCACAGAGACGATCAGCAAGGCGCCGCCGCCGCTGACATGGTTAATGCGACGATGAGGGCCTTCTTTTGCAGGCCCGAGATGACATTATGCGTCGGGGGACGGATTCTATTGCGAGGTGGGATATTGGCATGACGGAGCCATTGCGACGACGCCGCGCCCTGCGGCCGGCGCGGCCGGTCCAGGACTTCGGGCCTTCGGAAAGCGCAGCTGCGGGGGACGAGGCGGCGACGGGCGGCGCGACCCGCCGGCGCGTGCTCATGGTCGATCTCAACATCTTCGCCTCCTTCCCCACCTACGCCGTCGGGGTGATCGTCTCGGCCCTGCGCGGCGAGGGGCACGAGGTGGAGGTGATCTGCCCGCTCGCCCATGACGTGCCCCCCTTCGAGCGCGAGCGGCGCGAGACCCTCCTCGACCACGTCAAGCGCCGGGTGCATCTGTCGACCTCGCCGCTCTTCGAGGCGGCGCGCAACGGCACGCGCGCGCTGCGCGGCTGGTCGCGCGACAGGCCGCATCCGACCGTGCTGCGCGAGGTGGCGCGCGCGCTCGAGCGCCGGCCCGACATCGTGCTGCTGTCGGCCTATCTCCAGCATTTCGAGACCGTGCGGGAGATCGGGCGGATGGCCGAGGCGCGCGGGATTCCGGTGCTGCTCGGCGGCGCCATGTTCAACCTGCCGAGCGTCGCCGAGGAATGGCGGCGTCTTCCGGGCTTGGTCGGCGTGGTCGGGGCCGAGGCCGATCTCGACGTCGCGGCGATGATGGAGACGGCCTGCGCGGGGGGCGACCTGACCCGCTTCGCCGGCGTCACCCTGCCCGACGGGACGCGCGGCCGGCCGGCCGGGCCCCTGCGCCGCCTCGACCGCATCCCCGTGCCCGACTTCTCGGATTTTCCCTGGGACCGCTACCCCGTGAAGATCGTGCCGGTGATGACCGGGCGCGGCTGCCAGTGGGACAAGTGCGCCTTCTGCAGCGACGTGGTCTCCGCCAGCGGCCGGACCTTCCGCACCCGTTCGGTGGAGAACGTGCTTCTCGAAATCCAGGAGCAGGCGCGCCGCTACGAGACCACGAACTTCGTCTTTCTCGACCTGAAGCTCAACTCCTACCCCGACATGATCCGCGGCATCGCCGCCCGCATCCAGAGCTATGTCCAGGGCGCGGAATGGATCGGCACGGTGCATGTGGACCTGCGCAAGGACAACGGCGTCTCCCGCGACGACCTGAAGGCGGCGGTGGCGGGCGGGATGCGCCGGATCAGTTTCGGCCTCGAGAGCGGCAGCCAGCGGATGCTCGACCTGATGAACAAGGGCTGCGACGTCGAGCGCAACTCCCAGTTCATCCGCGACGCCCATGCGGCGGGCCTCAGCATCCGCTGCACGATGTTCAAGGGCTTTCCCGGCGAGACCGCCGAGGACATGGAGGCCACCGCCGACTTCCTGCGCAAGCATGCGCCCTACATCGACCGCGTGCGCTTCAACGAGTTCTCGCTGCAGGAGGACACGCCGATCTACAAGGCGACGCTGGCGCATCAGGACGCTACGCCGCTGGAGGTGACCCGGATCGTCGCCCGCAAGGCCCGGGCCGAGTACCACAACCGCGAGACCGGCGGGCGGCCCTATCGCCGCGCCAAGGCGCGGGCGCTGCAGGCGGTCTACGAGATCAACCGCCGCGAGATCCGCTCGACCGCCCGCCAGTTCGACGGCCTGATGTAGATGCGCCTGTCGCTTCGCAACCTTTTGCCCGCCCGCGCGCGCTACACCGGCCGGCGCAGCCCGCTGGAACAGCGCCTGCGCCAGATCTCCGCAGGCGAGCGCCGCGACGAGGCGCGCGCCTTCCTGGAGCTGTTCCACGCCGAGGGCGGGGGCGGTCCCGCCGCCTTTCGCCGCCGCTGGGGCGAGGTCGGCCGCCAGCTGCGCCGCCGCGGCTTTTACGAGCATACGCCCGAGGAGCTGGCCTTCGGCGCCCGGGTCGCCTGGCGCAACCATGGCCGGTGCGTCGGCCGGCTCTACTGGGAGAGCCTCGAGGTCGTCGACTGCCGCGGCGTCGCCGAGCCCGACGGCATCGCCGAGCAGGCGGTCTGGCATCTGGGCGCGGCGCTCGGCGACGGGCGCATCCGCTCGATGATCTCGGTCTTTCCGCCCGTGGAGGGCAACGCCCTGCCGGCCTGGATCGAGAGCGCCCAGCTCACCCAGTACGCCGGCCATGTCCTGCCGGACGGCTCGGTGCTCGGCGACCGGCAGAACGTCGAGGCGACGCGGCACGCCCGGGCGCTCGGCTGGCGGCCCGAGGGCGAGCCGACGCGCTTCGACATGCTGCCGCTGCTGATCCGCGACCGGCAGGACCGTCGCTCGATGCATCCGCTGCCGCGCTCGGCCTATCGCGAGGCGCCGATCCGCCACCCGGAGCTTCCGGGCCTCGCGGCGCTGGAGCTGAAATGGTATGCGGTGCCCTGCGTCAGCGGCATGATCCTGACCATCGGCGGGATCGACTACCCCTGCGCGCCGTTCAACGGCTTCTACATGTGCACCGAGATCGCCTCGCGCAATCTCGTCGACAAGAAGCGCTTCGACCTTCTGGCCGAGGCGGCGCGGGCGATGGGGCTGGACGGCGCGCCGCTCTGGCGCGACCGGACCCTGACCGAGCTGAACCTGGCGGTGCTGCAGTCCTTCCGGGCCGCGGGCGTGACCATGATCGACCATCACACGGCGAGCGATCAGTTCATGGAGTTCCACAATCGGGAACAGTCCCAGGGCCGGCGGGTGGCGGCGGACTGGCGCTGGATCGTGCCGCCCCAGGCGGGGTCGGGATGCGAGGTGTTCCACCTCAGGATGCGCAACTTCCACCCGACGCCGAACTACTATTCCGCGCGGGCGGTGGACGGCTTCCGGCTGATGCCCTTCCACGGCGACCGGCGGCAGAACCTGGCGCAGCGCAGCCTTGACCGCCTCCGGCGCCGGGTGACCCTGTGGCGGCGCATGCCCTGGTGAGCCGCGCCGGGGCAGGGGCGAGGCGGTCACGGGGTCGGGACGTCGGCCGCAGGCCGGGCGCCGGCTCGGCGGATCTGCAGGAGCGCCGCGCTGAGGCCGAAGACCACGCCCGCGGCGCAGACGCCCGTCCAGCCCGTGGCCGTCCAGGCGGCGCTCGCCACGGCCGAGCCGAGCGCGCCGCCGAGGAACATCGTGCCCATGAGCACGGTGTTGAGGCGGGCGCGGGCCTCGGGCCGCAGCGAAAACACGATGTGCTGGTTCGAGACGAGCGCGGCCTGGGTGGCGAAGTCGAGGATGACGACGCCCACGACCAGGCCCGCGAGCCCGGGCCAGAGGCCGAAGACGAGCCAGGCGACGAGGGTGAGCACGGCCCCGGCGACCACGGCCGGCCGCGGGCCGCGGCGGTCGGCGAGACGGCCGGCGAGGGGCGCGGCGAGGATGCCCGTGGCGCCCACCAGGCCGAAGAGGCCGGCGGCGTCCGCGTCGAGGCCGAAGCGCGCCTGGAGGCGGAAGGCGAGGATCGTCCAGAAGGCCGAGAAGGCCGCAAAGATCATGCCTTGCGTCAGCGCCGCCCGGCGCAGCTCGGGGAACGCGCGCCAGAGCCCGGCGGTCGAGGCGAGGAGCGCGCGGTAGCCGAGCGGCTCGGCCGCGCGCGCCTGCGGCAGGGCCGCGCGCATCATCAGGCCGCCGAGGAGCGCGAGCGGGGCGCCGAGCCAGAACATCTCGCGCCAGCCGCCATGGGTGGCGACGAAGCCCGAGAGGGTGCGGCTGAGCAGGATGCCGGTCAGGATCCCGGCGAGAACCGTGCCGGTCGCGGCCCCCCGGCGCTCGGGCGCGGCGAGATGCGCGGCGAAGGGCACGATCTGCTGGGCGACGCTCGCCGCCGCTCCGAGGAGCAGCGAGGCGAGGAGGAGGACTGCGCCCGAGGGCGCGAGCGCGGCGAGGACGAGCGCGGCGGCGAGGCAGCCGAACTGCCCCACGATCAGCCCGCGCCGCTCGACCGCGTCGGCGAGCGGCACCAGCAGGAAGAGGCCGGCGGCGTAGCCGAGCTGGGTGACCGTTGGGACCAGGGCTGCGGCGCGGCCGGGCAGGTCGGCCTCGATGAGGCCGAGCATCGGCTGGTTGTAGTAGATGTTCGCGACGGCGAGCCCGGCGGCGGTCGCCATGGCGTAGACGGTCGGGCCCGAGAGCCCGCGGGCGTTCTGCGCCATGGCGTCCTCCTCGGGATCAGGCTTCGACGAAGGCGAGCAGGTCGGCGTTCAGCACCTCCGCGTCGACCGTCAGCATCCCGTGGGAGAAGCCGGGATAGGTCTTGAGCGTGCCGTTCTGCAGAAGGTCGATGCTCAGCCGCGCGGAGGCGTCGATCGGCACCACCTGGTCGTCCTCGCCGTGCAGCACCAGCGTGGGGACGCCGATCGCCTTCAGGTCCTCGGTCTGGTCGGTCTCGGAGAAGGCCTTGATGCCGTCGTAATGCGCCTTGGCGCCGCCGGCCATGCCCTGTCGCCACCAGTTGTCGATGGCGCCCTGCACCACCTTCGCGCCGGGGCGGTTGAAGCCGTAGAAGGGGCCGGAAGCCACGTCGAGGAAGAACTGCGAGCGGTTCGCGGCGAGCGCCGCGCGAAAGCTGTCGAAGACCTCGATCGGCGTGCCGTTCGGATTGGCCTCGGTCTTCAGCATCAGGGGCGGCACGGCGGAGACCAGCACGGCCTTGGCGACGCGGCCCGCGGGCTCCCCGTGCCGGGCGACATAGCGGGCGACCTCGCCGCCGCCGGTCGAATGGCCGATGTGGACGGCGCCCTTCAGGTCGAGATGCTCGACCACCGCGAAGGCGTCGGCGGCGTAATGGTCCATGTCGTGCCCCTCGGAGACCTGGGCCGAGCGCCCGTGGCCGCGGCGGTCGTGGGCGACGGTGCGATAGCCCTTCTGCAGGAAGAAGAGGATCTGGGCGTCCCAGTCGTCGGAGCTGAGCGGCCAGCCGTGGTGGAACACGATCGGCTGCGCGTCGCGCGGGCCCCAGTCCTTATAGAAGATTTCCGTCCCGTCCTTGGCGGCGATCGTCGGCATGGTTGGTCTCCCGATTGGCGTTGCGTCTGGAAGGAAACGTAGCCGCCCGGCGGAGGATGCAGAACCCTACGCTCGGATCGGCGGCCTATACCTTGGTTTGGGGGGCGCCGCCTCCCGCGAGCGCCTCTGCGATGAGCGCGGCGATCTCGTCGCAGTCGACAGGCTTCTCGAGGAAGGCGACGGCGCCCGCCGCCATCACCCGCGTCCGGACCGCCTCCTGGGGGAAGGCGGTCATGAAGATCGCAGGGATCGGCCGACCCTCGGCCAAGAGGCGGGCCTGGAGCGCGTCGCCGCTCATGCCCGGCATCTGCACGTCGAGGATCAGGCAGGCGGGGTCCGGCGCGGCCGCGCCCAGGAATTCCTCGGGGGAGGCGAAGGTCCGCGCCCGGTGGCCGAGCGCGCGCACCAGGCTTGCGAGCGCGGCGCGCACGCCGGCGTCGTCATCGAGGATCGCGATCGTCGCGCTTTGCCGCATGGCGGGCCTCCTTCGCGCCTCTCGCGCACGAGCGGGGGTCCTGCGCCGGGGGGGCTGGCGAAGGATAGCGCGGGGCCGGGGCGCGCGACATCATACGGAGGTTTGGCATACGAAGGTTTGGCCGGCCCCGCCCCGCGGGCTCACCCGCCGCCCGGCAGCCCCAGCGCCTCCGCCTGACGCACCAGGTCGGCCAGGGTGCGCACCCCCATCTTGCGCATGACGCTGCCGCGGTGGATCTTCACGGTGATCTCGCTGAGGCCGAGTTCGCCCGCCACCTGCTTGTTCATCAGCCCTCGCACCACGTGGCCCATGACCTCCCGCTCGCGCGCGGTCAGCGTCTCGTAGCGGCCGCGCAGGCCGTCGAGGGCCGAGGCCTCGGCCCGCCGGGCGCGGTCCCGCGCGATGGCGGCGGCGACGGCGTCGAGCATGTCCTGGTCCCGGAAGGGCTTGGCGAGGAAGTCGACCGCGCCCGCCTTCATCGCCCGCACGGTCATGGGGATGTCGCCGTGCCCGGTCATGAACACGATCGGCAGGCCCGGACCGACGCGGGCGAGCCGGTCCTGTAGGTCGAGCCCGGAAATCCCCGGCAGGCGCACGTCCAGCACCAAGCAGGCCGGCCCCTCGGGCAGCGTCGCCGCCAGAAGCTCGGCCGGCGTGGCGAAGACCCGCGTGGCGAAACCCACGGAGCGGAACAGGCTGTCGAGCGCCGCGCGGACGGCCGCGTCGTCGTCGACGATCGCGACCAGGCCGGGATGGGGATCGGGTTCGGTCACGCGGCTCCCTCCTCCGGGGCGGCGGGCAGGGCCAGGCGGAAGAGCGCGCCGCCCTCGGGCGAGACCCCGGCGCTCAGCCGCCCGCCATGGGCCTCGGCGGTGCTGCGCGCGATGGCGAGACCCAGGCCGAGCCCCGTCGGCTTGGTGGTGAAGAAGGGCGCGAAGAGCCGGTCGGGATCGACGCCGGCGAGGCCCGGGCCGTTGTCCGCGACCGTCACGACGACGCCCGCGCCGTCCCGCGCCGCCGCGACGCGGAGCCGCCGCGGCCCCTCGACCCCGGCGAGCGCCTGCACGGCGTTGAGCGCGAGGTTGACCAGCACCTGCTGGATCGCCACCCGGTCGACCGTCACCCGCGGCAGTCCGGGTTCGGCCGAGACGGAGAGCCGGACCCGGGCGCGGGCGATCTCGCGGGCTATGAGGCGCAGCGCCTCCTCGACCAGCGCGTCCGGCGCCAGCGCCTCGCGCGCCGGCGCGGCCTTGCGCGCGAAGCCGCGGACGCCCGCGACGATGCCGCTCGCCCGCCGGCCCTCGGCGACGATCCGCGACAGCCCGGCCTCGACCTCGCCCAGGTCGGGCTCCGGACGGCGCAGCCAGCGCAGCGCCGCCTCGCCGTTCGTCACCACCGCCATCAGCGGCTGGTTCACCTCATGGGCGATCGAGGCCGAGATCTCCCCCAGGCTCGCCACCCGGGCCGCATGGGCGAGCTCGGCCTGCGCGGCCAGCAGCGCGTCCTGCGCCGCCCGCCGTTCCGAGAGGTCGACGACGAAGACGAAGACCCCCGCGTCGCCCGCGCCGTCCTCGGGGAAGTGGATACCGAACATCACCGGCATGCGCGTCCCGTCGGCGCGGGCGACCTCCGCGTCGCCTTCGAGCGACCGCGCGCCGCCCACGAAGGCCGCGAGCACGCCGATGAAGCTCGTGTCGTCGTCGCCGAGCACGTCGTCGACGGTGAGCGCGCCCGTCTCCCGGTGCCCCAGCATCGCCCGGAAGGCGGGATTCACCCCGACGATCCGCGCCGCCCGCCGGGCCCGGCCGACCAGGCCCGGGTCGGCGGCGATGGCCGCGGCGAGCCCGGCCGCGTCGCGCAGATCTCCGAGCACGGCCCGCACCGCCGTCCAGTCCTCCTCGACGACGCCGACCCGGCTCCCCTCGAACATGCGCCGATACCGCCGCTCGCTCCGGACCAGCGCGGCATGGGCCGCCTCCCGGGCGGTGACGTCGGTGTTGGTCTCCAGCACGCCGACCGGCTGGCCGAAGCGGTCGGCGTGGAGCGCCCAGCGGCTTTCCACGACGATCTCCGCGCCCGCGCGGGTGCGGTGGACGAGCTTGCCCTCCCAGCGGCCCGCGGCGGCGAGCGCCGCGTCGATCTCGGCGCGCGGGCGCGGGTAGCGCGTCGCAAGCAGCGCGTCGGCCTGACGCCCCAGCGCCTCGGCCGCGCTCCAGCCGTAGACGTCTTCCGCAGCGCGGTTCCAGAAGGTGATCGCGCCCCCGGGGTCGCGCATGAAGATCATGTCGTGCGAGATGTCGACGAGGCCCGCCGTCGCCGCCAGCTGCTCCGTCGCCGCGCAGTTCTCGAGCGACAGCGCCGCGGCGATGGCGATGGCGGCGAGGCTGACCGCCGCCCGCAGGCTGGGCGAGCCGACCGGCTCCAGCCCATGGGTCGCGAGATAGGCCGCGAGGGTGAAGCCGAGGCCCGCGCCCGCCGCGACGATGATGTCCCGGCGTCGGCCCGTGCGCGCCGCGATCAGCACCACGACCACGTAGAGCACCGCCACCGCCCCCTCGAACGGGGTCAGCACGTCGACGAGCAGGATGGCCGCGGCCAGCAGGACCGCGACGATGCGCAACGTGCGGCGGCTGAGGCGCGAGGTCCGCGCGGTCGGGAGGGGTAGGGCGGTCGAGAGGGGCGGGGCGGGCGGCAAGCGTCGGGTCCTGGCGGCTGCGTCTCCTCCTGTTAGCGGGCCGGAGCCGCCCTGTCGCGCGGATTGCGGCGCCCCGACCCCCGAGCTCCGCCCAAACCTTCGTATGAGCGGGCCAAACTGGCGCGCGATTCAGCAAAGGCCGCCCCGGGGCGTAGCCTTGTCCCTGCCGCCGCTCCCGGCCGGCGCAAGGAGACCGACCATGACCGACCTCTCCCCGCTGCGCGACGCCCCCCTGCGCGCCCCGACCGATCTCGGCGCCGAGGCGCGCCGCGACATCGCCGCGGCGCTGACCGGCGTTCTCGCCGACGCCTTCGCGCTCTATCTCAAGACCAAGAACTTCCACTGGCACATGTCGGGCCCGCATTTCCGCGACTGGCACCTGATGCTCGACGAGCAGGGCGACCAGATTTTCGCGATCACCGACGCGCTGGCCGAACGGGCCCGCAAGATCGGCGGCCCTGCCCTGCGCTCGATCGGGCAGGTCGCCCGGCTGCAGCGGCTCTCCGACAACGACGCCGACTTCGTGACGCCCGAGGACATGCTGGCCGAGCTCGCCGAGGACAATCGCCGGCTGACCGGCTTCCTCCGCGCCGCCCACGGCGTCTGCGAGGCCCATGGCGACGTCGCCTCGACCAGCCTGATCGAGGTCTGGATCGACGAGGCCGAGCGCCGCGCCTGGTTCCTGTTCGAAACCACCCGCCGCGCCCTCTGAAAGGCCCCGCCATGACCGACGCCGCCCTGCCGGCGGGCGCGCCCGCCCCGGACTTCACCCTCCCCGCGACCCCCGACCAGCGGATCTCGCTCTCCGAGCTCCGCGGCCGGCCGGTCATCCTCGCCTTCTACCCCGCGGACTGGAGCCCGGTCTGCGGCGACCAGATGGGGCTCTACAACGCCGTCCTGCCGGAGTTCCACGCCGCGGGCGCCGAACTCCTCGGCATCTCGGTCGACGGCCCCTGGTGCCACGCGGCCTTCGCCGCCGACCGCAAGCTGCACTTCCCCCTCCTCGCCGATTTCGAACCCAAGGGCGCCGTCGCCGCCTCCTACGGCGTCTATGACGCCCGCGACGGCATCTGCCGGCGGGCGCTCTTCGTCCTCGACGGCGAAGGCGTCATCCGCTGGAGCTACGTCTCGCCCATGGGCGTCAATCCCGGCGCCGACGGCATTCTCGCCGCCCTTGAAGCCTTCACTCCGAAGGAGACCGCCCGATGACCCGCCTCGCCATTCCCGTCGGCCCCTCCGACCACGTCCAGGGGGCCGGGACCGCGCCCGTGACGATCGTCGAATACGGCGACTACGAATGTCCCTACTGCGGGGAGGCCTACCCGACGCTCAAGGCCCTGGTCCGCGCCGCGGGCCCCCGCCTGCGCTTCGTCTTCCGCAACTTTCCCCTGGCCGAGATGCACCCGCACGCCCTCCACGCCGCGGCCTTCGCCGAAGCCGCGGCGGAGGCCGGCCGGTTCTGGGAGGCGCACGACCTGCTCTACGAGAACCAGGCCGCGCTCGGGGACTCCCATCTCCTGCGCTACGGCGACCGTCTCGGCCTCGACCCGGCGGCGGTGCGCGCGGCCCTCGCCGGCCGCTACGCCGACCGGATCCGCGCGGATTTCCTCGGCGGCGTGCGCAGCGGCGTGAACGGCACGCCGACGCTCTTCGTCAACGGCCTCCGCTACGACGGGCCCCGCGACCTGGAGAGCCTCGCGGCCCTGGTGCAGGACCTGTCGCCCTCGATCCCCGCCGCCTGAGGGGGCGGCCGCGCTTCGGCCCCGCGCTCCGCGTCACGCCGCGCACGCGGCGTCCCGCCTGCGACGAGGCGGCCGGCGCGGCCTGCCCGTCGCCGGTCGAATCCGAACGGTCGGTCGCCGGAACGGCGCGCCGCCCCGGCGAGGCGTGCTCGCGGACGACCGCCCCGGAGGAGCGCCCCGGCGGCTCTGACGGGAGGCCGGCCGCGCCCCGCCCCTGGGCGGGCGCCGCTACACGCCGCCCATCAGGACATCCATGGCCCGGGTGATGTCGTCGCCCTGGGCCGCCACGTCGCCGATGCAGCGCAGGCTCGACCGGCGCACCGCGCCGATGAGGCGCGTGGCGAGGATCAGGCTCCGGCCGGGCAGGTCGATCCTGGGATTGAGATGGCGGACCGCCGGATAGTCGGGCAGCAGCGGGATGACCACCACCGCCGGATCCGGCGGCAGGAGGTCGCTCTCGACCACCACCATGGCGACGCCGCGGTATTCGGCGACGTCGAAGCGCCTCAGTCTTTCCAGGACGCTTCTCCGGGATGGGCGAGGATGTCGGCGAGGGGATGCCCGTTGCGGTCATGCCATTCGGCCTGCGCCGCGAAGGCCTCTGCGTTCTCTTCGAGCCACTGGCGATGGCGGGCCTCGGCGACGGCCCGCCGCAGCGCCGCGTCCGCCACGGCCGAAACGTTGACGCCCAGCTCCCGCGCGGCCTTGAGCGCCGTCTCGTCGAGCGTCAGCGAGGTCTTGCGCTTGGAGGCGGCGGCCATCGGTTTCCAAAATCTCCCGGGCGCAAGCGCGCCACATGCAGACAGAATATACCGTCTCTCCATCCGGATCAAGGATCGGGTTCTGGATGCGCCTGCGCCGGCTGACCCGGGCGACCGGCGCAGAGGGGTCGCAGGCGGTTCCCCCCGTCGCCCCGCGACGCGAGGCGATCTCCCGACCGTCCCCCGGCGGATCCCAACGACCGGCCGCTCCCTCCGATCCTCGAGCGCCGCGCCGGTCGGAAAGACTTCCGCGAAACCCTCTGGCGTGCTCTCTCTCGACCCGTTCACACTCATGAACGCCAAATTAAAATTGCAGAATACATCTTATGTTTTATTGATAATGATTGAGACATGGCTCCATGAAAACCTTGGCGCGTCCGGATGGCGCCCGTCCTGAGGCGGGCCGGACGCTCTCCTGAACGTCCGGCCCGGCCAGTTCGTCGCAATCTCCGGGTTTCAGTACTCGTAGAACATCCGCTGGAGATCGGCCGCGCTGGCGCCGCTCTCGATGGCGAGGGCCGTCAGGATGCGCGCCTTCTGCGGGTTCAGGTCGTGGGCGACCACCCAGTCGTTCTCGTCGTCCTTCTCCTCGGCATTGCGCAGCACGATCCCGTCGCCGACTCGCGAAGACCGCACGATCTGCACGCCCTGGCCCCGGATGCCGTTGAGCGTGTCGACGAGCGCCGTCGGGATCGAGCCGTTGCCGACGCCGGCGACGACGACGCCCTTCGCGCCGGCCGCGGCCATGGCGTCGAAGACCTGCGGGATCATGTTCCCCGAGCCGTAGGCGATGGTCACGAGCGGCAGGGAGTCGATGCTGTCGATGTCGAACTGCGACGTCGTCCCGTGCCGCTTCACCGGCGCGCGAAAGTAGAAGGTCTTGCCTTCGACCACTATGCCGAGCGGTCCCCACTGGTCCTGGAAGGCGCTCGGCACCACGTTGACGCGCTTGGTCACGTCGCGGCCCGACTGGATCGTGTCGTTGGTGACGAGCAGCACGCCCTTGCCGGCGGTCTCCGGGCTCGCGGCGACCGTGACCGCGTTCAGGAGGTTGAGCGGTCCGTCCGCGGAGATGGCGGTCGAGGGCCGCATGGCGGCGACCATCACCACCGGCTTGTCGGTCTTGAGGACCAGGTTGAGGAAGAAGGCGGTTTCCTCCACCGTGTCGGTGCCGTGGGTGACGACCACCCCGTCCACGTCGTCCTGTTTCAGGATCTCGGACAGGCGCTTGCCCAGGGTCACGAGCTTCTCGTCGGTGAAGTCGTCGGAGTTGATGCGGAAGATCTGCTCGCCGGTGACGTCCGCCACCTCGGCGATCTGCGGGACGGCGGCGATCAGGGCGTCGACGCCGACCTTGCCGGCCTCATAGCTGGCGGTCGCGCCCGCGGACGCGCCCGCGCCGGCGATGGTGCCGCCGGTGGCGACGATGACGACATGGGGCTTGTCGGCGGCTGCGGCGGCGAGAGGCAGAACGGCGGCCGCGGCGCAGAGCCCGGCGATGCGGCCGAGGCCGCGCAAGGACTGGTAGGTCATGATTTCTCTCTGTCGGGGAATGGGGTGGGGCGGCGTCGCGCCGCCCCGTCGCGAGCCCCTCACGCGGGTTGGGGGATGGTTTCGGTATCATCCTGGTTGGGTTCGACTTCGCCCTGCCATTTGGCGACGGCGGCGGTTGCGAGGCCGTTTCCGAGGACGTTGGTGAGGGTCCGGCCCATGTCGAGGATCTGGTCGATGCCCATGATGAGCAGGATGCCGGCGGCGGGCAGGTTGAACATCGGCGCGACGGCGGCGACGACGACGAGGGAGGCGCGGGGGACGCCGGCGATGCCCTTGGAGGCGATCATCATGACGAGGAGCATGGAGACCTGCTCGGCGAAGCCCATGTGCACGCCGAAGGCCTGGGCGATGAACAGCGCCGCGAAGGCCTGGTACATCATCGAGCCGTCGAGGTTGAAGGAATAGCCCAGCGGCAGGACGAAGCCGGTGACGCGCTCGTGCACGCCGTACTGGTCGAGCTTCTCGATGGTCTTGGGGAAGGCGGCTTCGGAGGAGGCGGTGGAGAAGGCGAGCAGCATCGGCTCCTTCAGCAGGCTCACGAGATGCCAGACGCTCGGACCCAGCACCAGCCGGCCGGCGAACAGCAGCACCGCCCAGAGCGCGGCGAGGCCGACGTAGAAAGCGCCGATGAACTTGCCGTAGTCGAGGAGCACGCCCGGGCCCTGGATGGTCACCACCGCGGCCATGGCGGCGAAGACGGCGAGGGGGGCGACCTTCATCACGTAGTCGGTGACCTTGAACATCGCCGAGGCGACGGCGTCGGCGAGGGTGATGAGCGGCTTGGCCAGCGGCGCCGGCAGCGAGGCGACCGCGAAGCCGAAGAAGATCGAGAAGACGAGGATCTGCAGGATCTCGTTGCCCGCCATGGCCGAGACGACGCTGGTCGGGAAGACATGGGTGATGAAGTCGCGGAAGTTGAGCGAGGCGGCGGCGAGGCCGGTGGTCGCGCTCGCGTCGGGCAGCGGCAGGTTGAGGCCCGCGCCCGGCTGGAACAGGTTCGCGAAGAGCATCCCGAGCGACAGCGAGACGAGCGAGGCGCAGACGAACCAGCCCATGGCCTTGAGGGCGATGCCGCCGACGGCCTTGGCGTTGCCGAAGCTGGCGATGCCCGAGACGATGGTGGCGAAGACCAGCGGCGCGATGATCATCTTGATCAGGCGCAAAAAGATGTCGGTGACGATGGTGAAGCCCGAGGCGAGCTGCTTGGCGTGGTCGGGATCGGCGGCGATGCGGTTGCCCGCCACGCCGACCGCGATCCCGAGGACCAGTCCGATGCCGATCCAGGCGGTGAGCCGCCCGGAGGATTTGCCGGTTCCGGCGTGGTTCATGTCAGTCCCTCCTTGTGGTTTCTCGTGGCGGCGTCAGGCGAGCGGCTGGGGCTTGGTCAGGCGCTCGGGGCGCAGCACCGCGTCGAGCTTCTCGCGGGTCATCAGCCCCTTCTCGAGGACGAGCTCGGCGACGCCGCGGCCGCTGACATGGGCCTCGAGGGCGACCTCGGTGGCGTGGGCGTAGCCGATGTAGGGGTTGAGCGCGGTGACGATGCCGATGGAGTTCTCGACGCTGGCGCGCAGCCGCTCGCGGTTCGCGGTGATCCCGCGGATGCAGTTCGTCTCCAGCGTGCCGCAGGCGGCGATCAGGTGGGCGATGGAGCGGGAGAGCGAGTAGAAGATCACCGGCTCGAAGGCGTTGAGCTGGAGCTGGCCGGCCTCGGCGGCCATGGTGATGGTGACGTCGTTGCCGATCACCTCGAAGGCGACCTGGTTCACCACCTCGGGGATGACCGGGTTGACCTTGCCCGGCATGATGGAGGAGCCCGCCTGCTTCGCCGGCAGGTTGATCTCGTTGAAGCCGGCGCGGGGCCCGGAGGAGAGCAGGCGCAGGTCGTTGCAGGTCTTGGACAGCTTCACCGCCACCCGCTTCAGCACGCCCGAGAGCTGGACGAAGGCGCCGCAGTCCTGGGTGGCCTCGACGAGGTCGGGGGCGGTGACGAGGGCGATGCCGGTGATGTCGCGCAGGTGCGCGCAGACCCGGGCCGCGTATTCGGGATGGGCGGTGATGCCGGTGCCGATGGCGGTGGCGCCGAGGTTGATCTCGCAGATCAGGCCCGCGGCCTCGGAGAGCCGGCTCTCGTCCTCGGCGAGCATCAGCGCGTAGGTCCCGAACTCCTGGCCGAGCGTCATCGGCACCGCGTCCTGGAGCTGGGTGCGGCCCATCTTCAGCACGTCGGCGAATTCCGCGGCCTTCTCCGCGAAGGCCTGGCGCAGCCCCGCCATGGCCCGGGCCAGCCGCTCGATCCCCTGCCAGGCGGCGATCTTCAGCGCCGTCGGATAGACGTCGTTGGTCGACTGCCCCATGTTGACGTGCTCGTTCGGGTGCAGCCGGGCGTAGTCGCCCCGGGACGCGCCGAGGAGCTCGAGCGCGCGGTTGGCGATCACCTCGTTGGCGTTCATGTTGGTCGAGGTGCCCGCGCCGCCCTGGATCAGGTCGACGACGAACTGGTCGTGGAGCGCGCCCGCCCGGATCTCCTCGCAGGCCGCGACGATCGCCGCCGCCAGCACCGGGTCGAGCAGCCCGAGGTCGCGGTTGGCCAGCGCCGCCGCCTGCTTGATCGCGGCGAGCGCGTTCACGAGGTCCGGGGCCGTCGCCACCGTCTGGCCGCTGATGGGAAAGTTCTCGATGGCGCGCAGCGTGTGCACGCCCCAGTAGGCGGCGGCGGGAACCGCGCGGTCGCCGAGCAGGTCGTGCTCGTTGCGCGTGTCGGGGGCGTCGGTCAGGATCATCGGCGGACTCCATGGGACGGCCGGTCCCGCCCCCGGGGCGGGGCGCGGGCGCGGCGCGGGCTGAGGCGGCCGCCCTCGGCCGGCCGCGCGGGGGCGCGGTCGTCCGGCGGCGAGCCAGGCTTTCGGATGGTCGGATCGGATGTCGGGCCGAGGGTCCCGCCCCCGGCATGCCTCTTATGCGCGTGTCACGGGCCCGTGACAAATGCCGTGTTCGGATAGGTTATGCCGTTTCGGCATGAGGCGGGCCCGGGGGACGGATCCCCTGACCCGGCCCCGGCCCGCCACGGATCACGCCGGCCCGCCACGCGGGTCCCGGAGCGGGTCCCGGGCCGGGCGGCGCGCCAGAAACGGCGCGGGGGCGGCTCGCCCGAAATCGCCTGGCGCAGATCGCCCCGGGCTGGCCGGCGCGCCGGAACGGCAAGGCCCGGACCACCCCGGGTTGGGCGGCTCGCCAGAAACGCCAAGGCCCGGACCACCCCGGGCCGGCAAGGCGCGGACCACGTCCGCCCCGCGTCGGGCGGCGCGCCCGAAACGGCGCAAAAGGAGATCGCCCGAAACGGCGTGGCCCGGATCACCCCGGCGCTCCATCGCGCAGGTCCTGGGCCGCCGCCGCACCCCAAACCCGCTCCAGAAACGGCCGGGACCGATCCGCGCTCCGGTAAAGACGAACCTCCATCGGCAACTCAGGCGCAACGACCTTCAATGCGCCCCTGCCCTCTTCAGACGGATCTCTGCGAAACCTTTGACGCGGTCGTCATCGACCTGTTCACCCCCATGAAGGTGAGGTCAATGCCGTGAAATATATATAATAATATCATATATTTGATCTAATCTTCACGCGTGAAATTCCGTCTTCGCAAAGGCTGTGGCCTGCGGGACAGACTTTCGCAGAGGTCTCCCAGACGCCAGGCGGTTTTCGGCGAAGCCACGGCACGGCCCGAAGGACGTCCCATTTTTCGCGGAGCCTTTACATCCTCCGAAAAAACCGGGATTGCTGCCGCACGCCAGCCCTACGCGAGCCACGAAGCTGCAAGAGGGGCTCATGAGCGTGGACAAGATCAGGACATCGGCGCTGGCAGGGGGGATCTCGATCCTCGCGCTTTCCGCGGCATGGGCGCAGGACGCGCCCGAGACGGAGGCGCCGGAGGCCCCCCCCCTCGCGGAGGATGGCTCCGTTCTCCTCGATCCCATCGTGATCTATGGCGACCGCACCACCCGGCTCGCCGAGCAGTCCCTGGCGAGCGTCGCCGTCGTCGGAGAGAAGGCGCTGGAGACTCCCACCGTCTCGACCTGGCGCGACGCCTTCCGCCGGATGGCCAACGTCCAGAACGGCGACTGGACCGAAAGCGGCGTCCTGATCCGCGGCGTCAATTCCGAAGGGCAGACGCCCGGCGGGCTCGGCGCGCCGCTCGTCTCGTTCTACATCGACGGGGTGCAGCAGACGGTCGAGGGCACCCGGCGCGGGGCGCGCGGGACCTTCGACGCCCAGCAGTTCGAGGTCTTCCGCGGGCCGCAATCGACCCTGAGCGGCCGCGCCGCGCTCGCCGGCGCGATGTACCTGCGGACGCGCGACCCGGATTTCGTCCGGTCCGGCGCGGCGCAGGTGACCTATGGCGAGAACAACCACCGCCAGGTCGGCCTCGCCTTCGGCGACGCTCTGAACGACCGCATCGCCTATCGGATCAGCGGCGAATGGTCCGACAAGGACAACGACCTGCACTATCCGTCCTACGAGCGGTTCGACCGCTACGAGGATTTCGCCGACGACGAATACTGGACGGCCCGCGGCAAGCTGCTGTGGCTGCCCACCGGGGGCGACGCGACCCGGGTGCTGCTGAGCTTCGGGCGGTCCTTCGACAGCCCGGCCTCCAACGACATCGCCGGGCCGAACTGGTCCTCGAACGCGCCGAGCTTCTCGAAGCGCCGCGGCGACGTCTGGGGCACGATCATGCCCGACTACTACCGCACCTTCGGCCTGACGGAGATCCCGGCCTACCAGGACGTGCGCGAGACCACGGTCGACAACGTCGGCCTCGAGATCACCCACGAGATCAATCCGGCGCTGCTCTTCACCTCGATGACCGGCTATTCCCATTCGGTCACCGACCGCAACTCGATCAACGCGGGCACGCCGGGCGAAGTCCTGATCACCAAGGGCGAGTTCGACCAGGAGCTGCTGTCCCAGGAATTCCGCCTCAACTACGAGACCGAGCCCCTGCGCGCCGTTGGCGGCTATTACGTTTCGCAGGAAGACCAGAACTCCTGGCGCGACCAGCAGCTCCTGAGCTACACCCAGAGCCGCAACAAGAGCGACATCTTCAACCAGGCGGTCTTCGGCGAGGTTTCCTACGAATTCGCTCCGCGCTGGCGCGTGATCGGCGGCGGGCGCGTCGACTATATCCGCCAGGACAATTCCGCCGTCTACCGCAACGACGGCGTCAGGACGAGCGACACGTCCTCGAACTACAGCGACACCGTCTTCATCCCCAAGGTCGGGGTCGAATACACCTTCCTCGACAGCCAGACCGTCGCGCTGGTCTATCAGGAAGGCTACCGGCCCGGCGGGTCGGGGGTGCGCGCCTCGGACGGCGCCGAGTTCGACTACGACCCCGAATGGGCCAAGTCGCTCGAACTCGCCTGGCGCGGCCGGGCCCTGCAGGACAGGTTGCGCATCGCCGCCAACTTCTTCTACCAGGATTGGCGTGACCAGCAGGTCGAGATCTGGGCGAACCCGCTCGATTCCTCGTCGAGCTACATCGCCAACGTCGGCAAGTCGACCTCCTACGGCGCGGAACTGGAGCTCACCTACCAGGCCACCGCCCGGCTGGAGCTCTTCGGCTCGCTCGGCCTGCTCAAGACCGAGTTCGACGAATTCCAGATCGGCCAGACCGATTTCTCCGGTCTGCCCTTCCCCGGCGCGCCGGAGCATACGGTGGTGCTCGGCTATGTCTGGGGCGCGGACACCGGGTTTTTTACCACGGGCAACCTGAAATACGTCGGCTCCTTCATGTCGCGGCTCGAATCCGGCCTGGCCCGGCCGATGATGCTCGACTCCTACACCACCGTGGACCTGACGGCCGGCTACGCCTGGGACAAGGCGCGGCTGACGCTCTACGGGACAAACATCTTCGACAAGCAGTACTTCACCTACGAATACGGGCCCGACGCCTACGCCACCCTCGGCGACCGGCGCGAGATCGGCGTCCAGCTCTCCTACGCCTTCTGATGCCGGAGGCGCCCGAAGACCAGGGCGGCGCCTACGCCGCCCGCGCCTTTCTCGGCGCGCCGCTCGACCGGATCGCCATCGGCCTGCGGGAGGTCGCGCGCGCCAACGGCTTTCCCATCAAGGAGGAGGCCCAGGGCCTGTTCCTCCAGCTGAGGGCGGGAACCCTGCGGGCCTCGGCGGCTGGGGAGCGGACGGCGCTGGAGATCGCCGCGCCGGGGCCGCACGGGTTGCAGCTCCTGCGCGACATGCTGGCGGAGCGGGTCTCGGCGCTCGGCCTCGCGCTCCATTGGGAGACGCCTTGGCGGGGCGGGCGGCCCGCCAACCTCAGCCTCGCCCGGTTGGCGGGACGGGAGCGCATCTCGCCCTCCTACGTCCGCTTGCGTCTGGAGGGGCCCGACCTCGCCCGCTTCGCCGTCGGCGGCCTGCACTTTCGCCTGCTGTTCGGGCCGGAGGGCGCGGACTGGCCCTCGACCGACGCGGGCGGGGTGACTTCCTGGCCGGGGGGCGTCGCCGCCTGGCATCGCCCGGTCTACACCACCCGCGCCATCGAAACGCGGGGGGCGGCGGCGACGATCACCTGTGATGTCTTTCTCCATGAGGGCGGCCGGGTGACCGACTGGGCCCTGGCCGCCCGGCCGGGCGCGGAGGTGGCGCTCACCGGCCCCAACGGCGCCGAGCGGCCGGAGGCGGCCTGGATGGGGCTGGTGGGCGATGAGACCGCCCTGCCCGTCATCGCCCGGATCCTCGCCGAGGCGCCGCCGGCGACCCGGGGGGCGGCGGTGCTCTTCGCGCCCGGGCCCGAGGACGTGCAGCCGCTCGCCCATCCTGCGGGGATGACGGTTCGCTGGGCGCTGCGCGGCGCGGGCGAAACGCCGCTCGACGCGCTCGAAGGGTTGGACCCGCCCGTGGCCGACCGGTTCGTGTTCTTCGCCGCCGAGCGGGCCGAGGCGGCGGCCGCCCGGGCCCGGCTGCCGCAGCGCGGGCTGGGACGGGGCGAGTTCCACGCCTCGGGCTACTGGACCGCCCCCGAAGTCTGAGCCCCTAGGGCGACCGCCCCGGAGGCCTGCGCCGCACGGACGCTCGGCCCGTTCCAGCGCCAGAGCATGGCCAGCGCCTTCGCGCCCTCCTCGACAATGAAGGCCCACCAGACGCCCTCGATCCCGAGGCCGAGCGGTCCGCAGAGCGCCCAGGCGAGCGGCAGGCCGAGGCCCCAGGTCAGCGACTGGCTGACAACGACCGGCCAGCGCACGTCCTCGACCGCGCGCAGCGCGTGGAACAGGATGACGTTGAACGAGAAGCAGGGCTGCAGGAAGATCGTCAGCCAGAGCAGCCGCCGGCACTGCTCCAGGACCGCCGGATCCGCGTTGAAGAGGGCGATGAAAGGCCCCGCCGCCAGCCAGAGCGCCACGGCGCAGGCGGTGGAAAGCGCGCTCGCGATCCCTGCCGAGCAGAGCCCCTGCCGGTGCGCCGCGCCCCGCGCCCCGGCGCCGAGGCGATAGCCGATCAGCACTTCCGTGCCTTGGCAGATCGCCATGATGACCAGCGTCAGGAACGACAGGGCGATCATCACATAGGTCCGGCTCAACACCGCGGTCGTGCCTTGGGCGGCGATCACCCCGATCAGCACGATCTGGTAGGCGGCATAGGCGACGTAGTCGGACACGCTCGGCAGCGCGAGGCCCGCGAGCCGCCGCACCAGCCCGAGTTGGGCCCAGGCCCGCATGAAGCTCAGGCGCAGGCCGAGGCGGCGCAGCACGACGGCGACGAGCACGGCGGCGACGACGATCCGCAGGACAAGATTGCCAAGCCCCGCCCCCGCCGCCCCCAAGGCCGGAATCGGCCCCGCCCCCAACACCAGCAGGTATTCGAGCCCGAGGTAGAGGGCCGCGCCGAAGAGGCCGAGCCCCAGCACCAGCCGGCTCTCGCCGAAGCCGCGCAGGCAGGCGATGGCGGCGGCGCCGAAGCCCTGGAAGGCCATGGCCGCCCCGCCCAGCCGCAGGTAGAGCGCCGCGTCCGCCGCCACCCCGGGATCGAGCTCCATAGCCCGGATCGCCAGCGGCCCGGCGAGCGCGAGCCCCGCCCCGATGCCGCATCCGAGCACGGCGTTGGCGGCGCAGGCGACGCCCGCCACCTCCCGGGCGGCCGCGGCCTCGCCCCGGCCGAGATGCTGGGCGATGCGGATCACCGCGCCGATGCCGAGCACGCTCGACAGCTCGAAGGCGATGCGCAGGATCGGCGCCGCCACCCCGAGCGCCGCGACGGTCTGCGGGGAATGGGCGCTCCAGATCATGGCGTCGAGCGCCATGACCGCGAACGTCACCATCGACTGCAGGAACAGCGGATAGGAGAGCTGGAACAGGCTCATCCCGACCGGCTCCGCGGGGGGCCGACCGGCGGGGCCGCCCTTGGCCTCAGTCATCGCCGAAGCTGACGGTCGCGGCGATCCGCGCGAGCTCGGCCGTCTCCAGCCGCGGCAGGTCCGGGGGAGGGGCGACGGTCCGGGGGAGGGGCGGCGCGGTCGGGCGCAGCAGCGGCGCGAGCGCCGCCACGCTCTGGGCTCGGAAGAGATCGCGCGGCTCGATCTCGAACCCGGCCTCCGCCGCATGGGCGACGATTTGCACCGCCCGGATGGAATCGCCCCCGAGGTCGAAGAAGTTCTCGTCCCGCCCGACTTGCGCCTGTCCCAGCACGACGCACCAGATCTGGACGAGCAGCCGCTCGGCCGCGTCGCGCGGCGCGCCGCCGCCCTCGCCGCGGGCCAGCGCCGCCCGGTCGGGCGCGCCGTCCGCGCGGCGGGGCAAGACGTCGCGCCAGGTGACAGACTGGGGGCGAAGCGCCTCGGGCAGGTCGACCGTCGCCAGCGCCGCGGCGCCCGGGCGGGCCACGCCCGGAACGGGTTCGAGGAAGAGCTCCAGCCGCTCAGGGATCCGGCCGTCTGCGGGCAGGGCGAGGGCTGCGGCCCGCACGCCGGGCAGAGCGGCGAAGGCGGCCTCGATCGGGACGGGATCGAAATCCGCCCCGCCGAGGCGCGGCGCAGCCGGCGCGGGCGCGACGAGCCGCAATCGCCCCTGCCGGTCGAGCCGGGCGAGGAAGCCCGTGTCGATCAGGCAGATCTCGCCCGGCGCGAAACCGCGCGGGTCGAGATGAGGATTGGGTCGGAACCGCCCGGCGGTCCGCGCCGGATCCCCGGCATGGCCCCGCGCCAGCCCCGCCCCGCCGAGATGAAGCCGGCCCGCGCTGCCCGGCGGAACCATGCCCCCCCCGGCGTCGAGCACAAGCGCGCGCACCCCTGGCGCGGCGCGCAGGATCTCCCCCTCGGCGATCAGGGCGCCCGGAAACTCCCGGGGGCCGCGCAACTTGCTCCTCTCGTCGATTCCGCCGAAGCGCAGGCGGCGGGGCGGCGCGCCGGGCCGCTCGATCCTCACCGCCTCATCCGGCCCGTCGAGGTCCAGGCAGGCCCCCGCCCGAAGCGCGGCGGCGAGCGCGGCCAAGCCCGCGGGGCTCGACAGGCCGGCGCCGCAGACCAGTCGGTCGCCCGGCTCCAGGTCGCCGAAAAAGCCGACAAGATGGCCGAAAATCCCGGGACCGAAGACAATTTCCTCCCCGTTCTCTCCGATCAGCGTGGGTGCGGCGATCGCGCGCGACAGCGGGTCCGGCGCGCCGTCGCGCAGCAGGGCGCGCAGGTCCGCATGGCTGACCGTCCGGCCGGCGCGCCGCACCGCCGGCGCGTCGGGCCGGATCGTTGCGTGCCGCTCCAGCCAGGCCGCCGGATCGCCCTCCCCGGGCTGCAAGGGCGGCAGAGCGATCCGCAGGTCGGCCTCGTCCAGCAGCGGCAGCGTGGAGACGGGCAGATCCGCCCTGCCCAGCCCTTCGAGCAGCCGCTCGAAGCGGCGCGCGAGCCTTTCGGCGGTGTCTTGGTCGAACATGTCCCGCGCGAAATCGATCCGACCGGCGAGGCCGCTCGCGTCCCGCCACAGCTCCAGCGACAGGTCGAACCGCGCGGCCGCCGCCTCGCCCGGCAGGGCGCGCCACGCGAGGTCCGGTCCCAGCGCGCCCGTGCGGGGCGCCTCGGCCAAGGCGAAGAACACTTGCGCCAGCGGCGACGCCCCCTCCCGGCGCGGCGGGGCGAGGGCGTCGATCATCTGTTCGAAGGGCAGGTCCTGATGGGCGTGGGCGGCGAGCGTCGTCTCGCGGAGCCGCGCAAGCAGCGTCGCGAAATCCGGATCGCCCGCAAGGTCGCAGCGCAGGGCCAGCGTGTTGACGAAAAGCCCGACCAGCCCGTGCAGCTCCGGCAGGCGGCGGTTGCTGACCGGGACGGCGATGACGAGATCGGTCTCGCCCGCATGCCGTCCGATCAACACGGCCCAGGCGGCGAGCAGGACGAGGAAGGGCGTCGCCCCCTGCCCCCGCGCCAGCGCCTCCAGCCTGCGGGCGATCTCCGGGCTCACGGCCAGCGCCGTGCGCCCGGCCTCGCCAGACCGTCGGTCGGGACGCGGCCTGTCCGCAGGCAGCGCCGCCCAGGCCGGAGCGCCGGCCAGCGCGCGACGCCAGAAGGCGCGCTGCGCGGCGAGGTCGAGGCGTTCCTGCCAAGCGGCGAAATCGGGATACTGGGCCGGCAGAGGCTGAAGCTCCCGGCCGGCATAGGCCGCGGCGAGGTCGTCGAGCATCACCCCGAAAGACCATTCATCGGCGAGAATGTGGTGGAGCGTCAGCAGCAGCACATGCCGCCCCTCCCCCAGCCGGACCAGCCGCGCGCGCCAGGGCGGCGCCGCGCCGAGGTCGAAGGGCGCGCGCGCCTCGTCCCGCCGCAGCCTGGAGACCGCCTCCATGCGCTCCGCCTCGGAAAGGGCGCCGAGGTCGTCGCGGCGGAGGACGGGGACGAAGCCGGGCAGGATCTCGACCGTCGCCACCCCGCGTTCGGCCGGAAAGCGGCAGCGCAGCACGTCATGGCGGGCGGTGAGCGCGGTGAGCGCGCGCGCCAGCGCCTCCGGATCGAGCGGCCCATCGAGCGCGACGGCGAGCGGCAGGTGGTAGGCCGAACTCCCCGGGTCGAGCCGGGCCAAAAGCCATTGCCGGCGCTGCGCCGCCGAGAGCATGGGCCGGCCCGCGGCCTGCTCCAGCGGCGGCAGGACGGGCGCGGGGCGCAGCGCGTCGAGTCGAGCGCAGAAGGCGGCGAGCACGGGCGCCTCGAAGAGGTCGCGCAGCGCGGGCTCCATTCCGAGGCGGCGGCGGATCTCGCCGATCGCCCGGGTCGCCAGCAGGGAATGGCCGCCGAGGGCGAAGAAGTCGTCGGCCGGCCCGACCGCGCCCACCCCGAGGACGCCCGCCCAGATTCCTGCCACGATCTCGTCGCGCGGCGAGGCGGCGGCCGGGGCGGTCGCGGCCGGGGCCTCCGGCGCGGGCAGGGCCTTGCGGTCGATCTTGCCGTTCGGGGTCAGCGGCATCCGGTCGAGCGCGACGAAAGCCGAGGGGATCATGTAGGCGGGCAGCGCGGCGCCGAGGTGCGCGCGCAGCGCCGCGCGGTCGGGCGCGGGACCCTCGCAGCGCAGATAGGCGACGAGCCGCGCCGCTGCCCCCTCGCCCCGCACGGCCGCCACCGCCTGGACGATGCCGGGATGGGCCTCCAGCCGGGCCTCGATCTCGCCGAGCTCGATGCGATGGCCGCGCAGCTTCACCTGGTCGTCGAGGCGGCCAAGGAAGTCGATCGCGCCGTCCGGGTTCATCCGCGCCCGGTCGCCGGTGCGGTAGAACCGGGCGCCGCCAAGGGTCACGAAGCGCTCGGCCGTCAGCTCCGGCCGGCCGAGATAGCCGGGGCTGAGCCCGTCGCCGCCGATCCAGAGCTCGCCCGGCGCGCCGAGGGGCGCGATCTCGCCCCCCGGTCCGCGCACCGAGAGCGTGGTGTTGGCGATCGGCCCGCCGATGGGGACCTTCGGCCCGTCGAGATGGTCGGGGCGGACCTCCAGCGCCGCCGACCAGATGGTGGTCTCGGTCGGACCATAGAGGTTCCAGAGCGCGCCGCCGAGCCGCATGAGGTCGCGCGCCAGCGCGCTGTCGAGCGCCTCGCCCCCCGATAGCATCTTGAGCCCCGGCCGCCCCGTCCAGCCTGCATCTCGCAGCACCCGCCAGCCGGCGGGCGTGGCCTGCATTGTGTCAATCTCCCAGACCGCGAGCATCCGCGCCAAGCCGCGGCCGTCCATGCCCGCGCCGGCGGGCGCAAGAACCACCGTGCCGCCGGCGGCGAGCGGGCCGAAAAGCTCCAGCGCGGCGATGTCGAAGGCGACGGTGGTCAGCGCCAGCATTCGCGTCCCCGGGGCGACGCCCGGGGCTTCGAGCATGGCGTCGAGAAAATTCGCCAGCGCGCCGTGTCGGATCGGCACGCCCTTGGGCCGGCCGGTGCTGCCGCTGGTGTAGAGGACATAGGCGAGGTCGTCGCCCGCGACCGGATCCGTGGGCTGGCCGTCGCCGTCGCAGTCTTCCACCGCCGCCACCGGCAGGCCCGGCGCGTCCCCGAGCGCGGCGCGGCCCGCGGCGTCGGCGAGGGCGAGCGCCGCACCGGCGTCCGCAAGGACGTAGCGGATGCGCTCGGAGGGATAGCCCGGATCGAGCGGCAGATAGGCCGCGCCGCAGCGCCAGACGGCGATGAGGCTCGCCAGCAGGTCGCAGGCGCGATCCTGGCAGACCGCCACGACGTCGCCCCGCCGCACGCCCCGCGTCGTGAGGCCGGCGGCGATGGCGCGGGCGCGTTCGGCGAGGGTGGCATAGCTTAGCCGCTCGCCCGCCATCGTCTCGACCGCGGTCGCCTCGGGGCGGGCCTCGGCCATGGCGAGGAACCGGGCGAGCGCGCAGGGCCCCACAGGCCGCTCCGGCCCCTGTTCCAGCGCGGCGATCGCGATATGGTCTTCCGCCGTCAGGATGTCGATCGCGCCGAGCGCGACCTCCATCCCGGCGGCGAAGGTCTCGAGCGTGCAGGTCAAATGCGCGGCGAGCCGCGGGAGGGCGTCGGCCGGGATGCGGCCCGCGTCGGCGGCGAGGACGATCTCGATCTCCGCGCCCGGCAGGATCTTGATTGTCAAGGGAAAGTTCGTCCGCTCATGGACGCCCGTCTGCGACAGGCGCAGCTCCGCCCCCTCGCGGCGGACGGCGGTCTCGATCGACTCGGGGTAGGTCTCGACGATCAGCAGGCTGTCGAAGAGTCGCGTCGCGCCCCCTTGCCCGCTCCAGGCCTGGATGTCCTGAAGGGCCGCATGGCCATGCGACGCGCGCGCGCGTCCCTCGGCCTGGATCTCGCGCAGCCAGTCGCCGACCTTTCGGTCGGGCGCGGCCACGGCGCGCACCGGCACGGTTTCGAGAAGAAGGCCAATCATCGCCTCCGCCCCCGGCAGATCGGCGGGACGCCCCGCCTGGACCAGGCCGAAGACCACGTCCTCCTGCCCGGCGTGACGCGACAGGACCAGCGCCCAGGCCCCCTGCATCAGGGCGCCGAGCGTCAGCCGCTCCCGCCGGGCCGTGGCCTCCAGCGCCCGGGTCAGGGCGGCTTCCAAGCGAAAGCGGCGCTCGTGCTGGCCAGCGGCCCCTGTCCGGGTCCGCTCGAAGCCGAGGGGCGTCGGCGCCTCCATCCCCGCCAGCGCCGCAGTCCAGTAGGCTTGCGCCGCCGATGCGTCCTGCGCTGCACGCCAGTCGACATAGGCGCGGAACGGCGGCGGGGGGGCCTCCGGCGTCGCGCCGCCATAGATCGCCAGCATCTCGCGCACCAGCAGCGCGCCGCACCAGCCGTCCAGCAGCAGGTGGTGAAAGCTCCAGACAAAGACATGGGCCTCGGGACCCAGCCGGATCAGCGCGAAGCGCAGCAGGGGCGCGGCGGCGAGGTCGAATCCCCGGGCGCGATCGGCGGCGAGCCAGTCGTCCAGGCGCCCCCTCTGCGCCTCGGGGTCAAGCTCCGACCAGTCCTCCTGTGTCCAGTCCGGTCGCGCCGCGTCGAGGATCGCCAGAGCGGGGCGCTCCAGATCCTCCCAATGGGCCTGGGCGCGCAGGATGTCGTGGCGCGCGATCACCGCGTCCCAGGCGGCGCGAAAGGCCGCGGCGTCGAGCTCTCCGTCGAGCCGGCCCCAGTACTGCTGGAAATAGGCGGCCTCCCCCGGCGCGTAGAGCGACTGGAACAGCATCGACGCCTGCATCGGCGTCATCTCGAAGACGTCACGGATCTCGCTCATTCGCCTCAAACCTTGGTCCTGATCTGCGCCCGCAGCCGGGCGAGCGGGTCGGCGGCCGCGGGCGTCGCCAGCTCCGCCAAGTGGCGCGCGGCCAGGCGCTCCACCGAGGCGCGCCGCAGCCGGGCGGGGTCGAAGCGCCAGGTCAAGGCGAGGCCGTCCGGTCCTGCCTCCGCCGTCACATGGAGGACGGCGCCCTGGGGCGCCTCGGGTGTCGGCGCCTCGATCAGCGCGATCCCCGGCGGCGGGCCCACGCGCCAGTCGAGCAGGACGCCCCCTTCAGGCAGCGCGCGCGGATCGGCCCCGCCCTGCGCCAGCGCCGCCGCGATCGTGCGCGCCGTCGCCCCCCGGTCGCCCGGGCGCAGCACGACCGGGGCAAGGCGGGTGAATTGGCCGAGCGCGGCGTCGGGCGGCTCGGCCGAGGCCAGCAGGTCGAGCCGGAAGGGCGCGCCGCGGCTCCAGTCCCCCAGCGCGACGGCGAGGGCGAGGGCGGTCCTGGCGAGGTCTGCGCCCGGGAGCGCCGACCGGATCACCGGCCCAATGTCGCCGGTCTCGGGCCCGTCGCCGGGAAAGGACGGCGCCGGTTTGGGCGCGACAACCGGTTGGGCCAGCCAGCGCAGCCAGCCCTCCGCCCGCGCCGGCCGTGGCACGCCCGCCAGCAGATCCGCGGCCTGGCGCAGCAGCCGCCCGGCGGAAGCCGCGTCGAGCAGCAGTGGATCGGCGGTCAGCTCCAGCCGTTCCCCCTCGGCCCGCAGGCTCCAGGCGGGGGGTTCCGCCCCCGTCCGCCAGCCTTCAGCCTCGCGTCCGAGGTCGAGCACGGGATGGGCGGCCCGGAGCGCCCCGACCGCCTCCGCCAGCCGGGCCCCTGCCCCGTCCGGGATCGCGAGCGCCATGCGCCAGGGACGCAGGTCGCGTCCCGCCTGGGCCGCCTGCCAGGGGCTGAAGGGCAGCGTCCGGCCGACGACGGACGCAGGCCGGGCGGCGGCGGCCTGGGCGGCGATGGTCTGGTGATCGAACATCTCGGCCGGGGTCAGGATCAGACCGCGGGTCCGAGCGCGGGCGGCGATCTGCATCGCCTGCACCGACGCCCCTCCTAGGTCGAAGAAATTCGCCTCCACCCCGAAATCCTCGCGCCCCAGGACCTGCGCCCAGATTCCGTGCAGCGCCACCTCGGCCGTAGTGCGGGGCGGGGGATCCTCCGCTGGGGCGGTTCGGTCCGGCGCGGGCAGGCGCGCGCGGTCAATCTTGCCGTTGGCGTTCAGCGGGAAGGCGTCGAGAAAGACGAAGGCCTGCGGGATCATGTAGGCGGGCAGCGTGACGGCCAGCGCCGCGCGCAGCGCCGCGCGTTCCGGCGGCAACCCCTCCGCCCGGCACCAGGCGACCAGCCGCCCCTCTTGCGCCGCGACCAGCGCCGCAGCGATCCCCGGCTGGGCGGTCAGGGCGGCCTCGACCTCGCCCGCCTCGATGCGGTGGCCGTCGAGCTTGATCTGGTGGTCGAGCCGGCCGAGGAAGTCGAGCGTCCCGTCGGGGCGCAGGCTGACCCGGTCTCCGGTGCGGTAGAAGCGCCCAGCCCCCTTGCCCCGGAACCGGTCCGCCGTCAGGTCCGGCCGGTCCCGATAGCCGGGGGAAAGGCCCGCCCCGCCGATCGCCAGTTCGCCCGGCGCCTCGAAGGGCAGCGTCGCGCCGCGGGCGTCGAGCACGCGGAGCGTGGTGTTGGCGATCGGCTCGCCGATCGGCGCCAGGGGCCCGGCAAGATGCGCCTCGGTCAGGCGCATGGCCGCGGACCAGATCGTGGTCTCGGTCGGACCGTAGAGGTTCCAGAGCGCCCCGACCCGTCCCAGCAACGCCCGCCCGAGGTCGGAGGGCAGCGCCTCGCCCCCGGTCAGCGCGACGAGGCCGGGGCGCCCGGGCCAGCCGGCCTCGACCAGCAGCCGCCAAGCGGCGGGCGTGGCCTGCAGGTGGGTGACGCCGTCGGCCTCGACCAGGGCGGCGATGCGGTCGGGCGCGGCCCCTGTTCCCGGCCCGGCCAGCACCACCGTCCCTCCGGCGGTCAGGGGCAGCAGCAGTTCGAGGCCGGCGATGTCGAAGGCGACGGTCGTCAACGCCAGCAGCCGGTCGCCCGCGCCGAAGCCCGGTCGCTCGGCCATGGCCGCGAGCAGGTTCGCGAGGCTGCGTCGTGCGATCGGCACGCCCTTGGGCAGGCCGGTGCTGCCGCTGGTATAGATCAGATAGGCCGCCGCCTCGGGATCGGGGGTCGGCGGATCCGCCTCTGCGCCGCCCTCCAGCCGCGCGGGGTCGAGCACGGGACAGGGCGCGGCGACCCCGGCGGTCGCCAGCATCAGCCCCGCTCCGGCGTCGCGCAAGACATGGGCGCGCCGGGCCTCCGGGTGGTCGGGATCGAGGGGCACGTAGGCCAGGCCCGCTCGCAGCGCCGCGAGGATCGCGACGACGAGGCCGGGCCCGCGCGGCAGGCAGAGGGCGAGGCGCGCGTCCCGCCCCACCAGCTCGGGCCGGGCGCAGAGCCGCCGCGCCAGCGTCTCGGCCGCGGCGGCGAGGCGGGCGCCGGTCCAAGCCGCGCCGGTCTCGGCGCAGACGAGGGCCATGTCCTCGCGCGCGGCGAGCCCGGCAAGCATCGCCGAAAGGTCGGGGATCGGCGCGTCCGGTCCCCGGCCGGCGGCGGCCAGCGCCGCAGCTTCCTCGGCCGGGATCAGCGCAAGATCGCCGATCGGCGTGTCGGGCGATCCGATCGCGGCGGCGAGCAGCGTCTCGTACTGCCGCGCCATTCGCGCGACGCGGTCGCCGTCGAAGAGCCCCTGCCGATGCTCGGCGATCAGGGACAGGCCCTCGGCGCGATCCATCAGGTGCCAGCTCAAATCGAACCGCGCCTCCGGCAGGGGCAGGACGGCCTGCCGGACCGCCAGCGTGGGGTCGCCCAAGTCGACCATGTCGGCGTTCTGCCGGCCATAGCCGTCGGTCTGCGCCTGGAACAGGGCCTGGAACAGCGGCGTGCGCCCGGCCCGACGCTCGCCTCCCGCCGCCTCCACGACGCGGGCGAAGGGCAGATCCTGATGCGCGAAGGCGCGGGCGAAGGCGGCGCGCACATGGTTGAGCCAGTCGCGAAAGCGCATCCCGGGCTCGGGTCGCGCCCGCACGACCAGCGTATTGACGAAAAGCCCGATCATGCCCGCCGCCTCGGGCGCGCGCCGGCCGGCGGTCGGCACGCCCACGGCCAGATCGTCGCCGCCGCCCAGGCGGTGCAGGAGCAGCAGGAACGTCGCGAGATGCAGCATGAAGGGCGTCGCCCGCAGCTCCGCCGCGGTCCTGCGCGCCCGCGCGGCGAGATCGGGCGGGAAGGCGTGGAGCTGCGTCCCCGCCGCCCGGCCCGCATCCCCCGCCCGGCCCGGCAGGTCCTGCGGTGGCAGCCGGGCGAGCTCGGCCCGCCAGAAGGCTTCCTGCGCCCTGGCCTCGGGCCCCGCCAGCCACTCGGCCCCAGCGCGGAGCAAGAGGGCGCGCGACGGCAGGGGATCGAGCCGCGGCGCCTCGTCGGCCCGGGCGGCGCGATAGGCGGCGGCGAGATCGCGCGCGAAGACGCCCCGCGACCAGCCGTCGGCGACGATGTGGTGGAAGGCGAAGAGCAGCCGATGCCGCTCGGGCCCCAGCCGCAGGAGCTCGGCCCGGAACAGGGGCGGCCGGGCCAGGTCGAAGGGTTGCGTGACGAAGCGGCGCTCGGCCTCCGCCGCAGCGGCCGGGTCGGCGGGATCGGTCTCCGTGAGGGGGATGGCGACCTCGGCCGCCACCTCTCGCCAGGGCCGCCCGTCCTCGGCCGGGAAGCCGGTGCGCAGCGCCTCGTGACGGGCGACAACCTGGGCGAGCGCCGCGCGAAACGCCGCCCGGTCGAGCGGGCCGGCGATGTCCCAGGCGAAGGCGATGATATGGGCCGTGCTGGCCGGGTCGAGCTGCTGGAGCAGCCAGAACTGCGCCTCGGCCGGCGCGAGCGGGGGGCGGGCGGCGTCCGCCGCAGGCTCGGACCCGGGCTCCGCGCCCACCTCCGCCGAAGGGGCGAGCCGGGCCCAGGGCACGCCCGCCGCTTCGGCCTGGGCGCGCAGGGCGTCGCGCTGCGCCGGGTCGAGCCGGGCGACGCGCGCCCGGAGCGCCGCGATCCGCGCATCGTCGAGCATGGTTCAGGTCAGCTCCGGGGCGCGGGTCTCGGCGCAGGCGGCGGCGAGGGCGGCGAGATGGGGCAGGCCCGCCATGACCAGGTCATGGTCCTGCACGAAGTCGATCAGGCAGGCGACCTCGTCCACCCCCGCGGCGGCCAGCGCCTCGACCACCGGCTTGCAGGTCTCCGGCGTGCCGATCAGCGAGCGGCCCCGCATGAAGCCCTCGACTCCGAACCGGAGCAGGCTGTCGAGATCCGCCTCGGAGAAGTCGGCGAGGTTGATGCCGAGCTTCATGCTCTTCGCGAGACTCTCGAGCAGGTGGTAGTGGGTGCGCAGGTAGTCGCTGAACGGCCCGATCACCTTGGCCTTCACCGCGGCCTCGTCGGGGCCGAGGAAGCTGTGGACCATCATGCTGACCCGCCCCGCCGCGGGGTCGTGGCCGTGGCGGTCGAGCGCCTCGCGGTAGGCGCGGATCTTCGGCGCGACCTCCTCCAGGGACTCGCCGAGCAGCGAGCAGAGCACGTTGACGCCCCGCCGGCCCGCCTCGACGAAGGTCTCGGTGGATTGGCAGGCGACCCAGAACGGGATCCGCGGCTGGAGGGGCCGCGGCAGGGTGCGGGCGGCGACGAGGTTGCCGTCGGCGTCCTCGAACTCCACCGCCTCCCCGGCGAGGAGCCGGGCGACCTGTTCGTAGCCGCGCCACATCAGGCTGCGGCGCAGGCCGTGGGGTTCGCGGGAGAGGACGAATTCCTCCATCGTCCAGCCCGAGGCGACGGCGATGCCCGCCCGCCCGCCGGAGAGGTTGTCGAGGACCGCCCAGTCCTCGGCCACCCGCACCGGGTGGTGCAGGGGCATCACGACGCTGCCCGCGCGCAGGCGGACGTTGCGGGTGACCATGGCGAGGGCGGCGTGGATCAGCGCCGGGTTGGGGTAGAGCCCGCCGAAGGCGTGGAAGTGCCGCTCGGGCAGCCAGAGAGCGAGGAAGCCGTGGTCGTCGGCGAAGCGGGCGCTGTCGAGCAGCAGGCGGTAGGCGGTCTCGGTGCGGCGCGATCCGTCGCCGTCGAAGTAGAAGAGGCTGAACTTCATCGGTCGGCTCCTTGTCGGGCGTCCTGCGGGCCGCGGCCGGCGAGGGGCCGCCGGGGCGTGCGGAAGGGCGCGTTTTCACGCGTGAAAATCAGGTCATCCAACTGATTTTCAATGATATTCCTGAATCCGTTCACCGGGCGGAAACCTTCGTTAATGCGGCCGCCGCATCCCCTTCGGCGGTCGAGGCCCCTTCGACCGCGTCGAGGAGCCGGCCGAGCAGCGCCTCCTCGGCGGCCGCTTCGGCCCGGGCCCGGGCGAGGGCCGCGGCGATGCCGGCGACGGTCGGCGCCTCGAAGAGCAGGGCGCGCACCGGCAGCTCCACCGCGAAGTCCCGGCGCAGGCGCGCCACGATCTGCACCGCGAGCAGCGAATGGCCGCCGAGCTCGAAGAAATTGTCTTCGACGCCCAGCTCCGGCAGGCCAAGCATCTCTGCCATGACCGCGGCGACGGCCGCCTCCTCGGGCGTGCGGGGCGCGACGAAGGGCGTTCCCGCGAGTCGGCGGGGCGCGGCGGACGGCGCGGCGGCGGGGGGGCGGGCGGCCTCCATAAGGCGCGCGGCGAGGGCCGCGGGCGTCGCCGCCACGCAGCCCGCGCCCGGCGTGGAGAGCACGGCGCGGGCGATGCGCCAGACCTCCTTCGCGGTCATGGGCCGCGTCGCCAGCCGGCCGGCCTCGACCGGGCCGAGCGAGCCGGTCTCCGCCACGTCCCAGCGGACGCTCTGCCAGACGGTGGGACCCTCGCGCCGGGCGAGCGCCGCCTCGGCCTCCAGCCGGGCGTTGGCGGCGGCATAGGCGGCGAAGCCATGGCCCCCCGCCAGCACGGAGAGCGACGATTGCATCAGGCAGAAGGCCGGCCGCCGCCCCGCCAGCGCCGCGCGCAGGGCCGCGGCGACCCGCCGCTTCGGCGCGAGCAGCCGCTCCGCCGCCGCCGGGGTCGCCTCCGCCAGCGGCAGGTGCGCGGCGTCGCCCATGGCGGCGCTGTGGAACACGCCCGCGAGCGGGCCGAACCGCGCCTCGGCGGCGGCGAGCACGCCGTCGAGCCAGGCGGCGTCCCCGGGATCGCCGCGATGGACCAGATAATCTTCGCCCGGCGTTCCCGCGTCGCGCAGGAGGGCGATCAGCCGGCTGGCCGGGTCCTTTGGCCCGTGGGTGGCGAGCCAGCCGGGCCAGTCGGAGGGCTCGGGCAGGCCGCGGCCGGCGAGGAGGATCCGCGCCCCCGCCTCGGCGCGCAAGCCGCGGAGGAAGGCGGGGGCGAGGCCGTCGGCGAGGTCGCCGACGATCAGGTGAAGCCCGGCGAAGCCCGGCGTCGCCCCGTCGAGCGGGGTCGCGGCCTGCCCGGCGCGCCACAGATGGCCGCGGCGGAGCGCGAAGGCGCCCGCGGCGAAGGGCGCGGCCAGCGTGGCGGCGAGGCCCGCCACCGGCCCGACCAGCTCGGCCGGGTCGAGGTCGAGGCTGCGCAGGGCGAGGCCCGGCAGCTCCTGCGGCAGGACGGGGGCGAGCCCCAGCGCCAGCGCCGCCTCGGGGCGAAGCGCCTCGTCGCCCAGCACCTCCTGCATCCCGGCCCCGAGGAGCGTCAGCCGGGGACGCTCCGGCCGGTCCGCCAGGGCGCGGGCGAGCGCCAGCGCCCCCTCGAAGAGCAGCGCGGGCGACCCGTCGAGGCCCCAGGCGACCAGGATCTCCGCCGCCCCTGCGCCCGTTTCCCCTGCGCCCGTCTCCCCTGTCCCTACAGCATCGAGGAGCGCCGCGTACTGGGCGGGGTCGGTGGGATCGAGCGCATAGCCCTGCGCGGTCGCCCCGAAGGCCGGGCCGGCCTCCACCCGGATCGCCCCCGGGGGCAGGTCGAGACCCCCGCCCCCCAGCGCCAGCAGGGGCCGGGGGCGGCGCGGCGGGCGCGGCCGGCAAGCGGGTCCAGACCGGCTGGTGGATCCAGCCGGCGGGATCGGGCCCCGGCGCGGGATCGGCGGCGGCGGCCAGGGGCGGCAACCAGAAGCTCCGCCGCTCGAAGGGATAGCCGGGCAGCGACACCCGCCGCCGCGGCCCCGCGTGCAGACTGCGCCAGTCGAGGTCCGCGCCCGCCGTCCAGATCTCGCCGGCGGCGCGCAGGATCTGCGCCGCCGCGTCGCCGCCGGGCTCGGGCAGCGTGGCGACGAGGCGCGCCTCGGCCGGCGGGCGCTGCTGGCGGACGAGGCGGGTCAGCCCCGCCCCCGGCCCGACCTCGACGAAGAGCGGCGCGTCGAGGGCCAGCGCCGCCGCGACGCCCTCGCCGAAGCGCACCGGCGCGCGCAGATGCCGCGTCCAGTACTCGGGATCCGTCGCCTCCGCCGCCGTCATCCAGTCGCCGGTGAGGGTGGAGACGATGCCGATCCGGGGCGGAGCGAGGGGGGTCGCGGCCAGCAGCGCCCGGAAGGGCGCGAGCGCGGGCTCCATCGCCGCCGAATGGAAGGCGTGGGAGGTGGCGAGGCGGCGGCAGCCGACGCCGCTCTGCTCCAGCCGGTCGGCGAGGCGGCCGATCGCCTCCGCCGGCCCGGCGAGAACCGTGGCGCGCGGCCCGTTGACCGCGGCGATCTCCACGCCCTCGGAGAGGGCGCCCGCCGCCTCGGCCTCGGACATCATCACGGCGAGCATGGCGCCCGGGGCGCAGGCCTGCATCAGCGCGCCGCGGGCCGCCGCCAGCCGCGCGGCGTCTTCGAGCGTGAAGACGCCGGCGAGGGTCGCCGCGACGTATTCCCCGAGGCTGTGGCCGATCAGCGCCGCGGGAGCGAGCCCGCGCGCCTGCCACATCCGGGCGAGCGCGTATTCGAAGGCGAAGAGCGCGGGCTGGGCGACGCGCGTCGCGTCGATCGCCCCCCCTGCCCCCGCCTTGGGGTCGAGGAGCAGCGCCGGCAGGCCGAGGTCGGCCGGCATGTGGGCGAGGCAGGCGTCGAGCGCCGCGCGGAAGGCGGGCTCGTCGGAGAGGCCGCGGGCCATGCCCGGGTGCTGGGCGCCCTGGCCTGGAAAGAGGAAGACCGGGCTCGGGCCCGCGGCGGCGCGCCGGGGCTCGGCGGGGCCGCGCAGGAGGGCGGCGGCCTCGGCGCGAGTGGCGGCGACGATTGCGAGCCGTTCGGGATGGGCGCGCCGGCCGGTCTGGAGGGTGAAGGCCGCGTCCGCGAGGCGGGGGGCGTCGTCGCGCTCCAGCGCCCGGGCGAGCGCGGTCCGGGCCGCCGCCAGCGCCTCGGGCGTCCGGGCGGAGAGGGGGAGGAGGCAGGGCCCCCCGGCGTCGGGGAGCGGGGGCGGAGCGGGCGGCTCCTCGATCACCAGATGGGCGTTGGTCCCGCCGATGCCGAAGGCGCTGACCGCGGCGCGGCGGGGGCGGTTCGGGTCGCGCGGCCAGGGGCGGCCCTCGGCCAGCGGGCGGAAGGGCCCGAAGGCGCAGGCGGGGTTCGGGGCGGAGAAGTTCGCGAGGCCCGGCAGGTAGGCGTGGCGGAACGCGAGCAGGACCTTGACGAGGCCCGCGAGTCCCGCGGCCGCGTCGAGGTGCCCGATGTCGCCCTTGACCGAGCCGAGGTCGCAGGTCCGCCCCGCCGCGGCGAGGCCCGGGCCATAGGCCTGGTTCAGGGCCGCCACCTCGATCGGGTCGCCAAGCGCGGTGCCGGTGCCGTGGGCCTCGACATAGTCGATCGCCTGCGCCTCCACCCCGGCCGCGGCCAGGGCCGCGGCGAGGACCGCGGCCTGGCCCGAGACGCTGGGCGCGGTCAGGCCGATCTTGTCGCCGCCGTCGTTGTTGACGGCCGAGCCGAGGATCATGCCGTGGATCGTGTCGCCGTCGGCGCGCGCGTCCGCAAGGCGCTTGAGGGCGAGCACCGCCACGCCGTTGGCGAAGACCGTTCCGGCGGCCTGGGCGTCGAAGGGCCGGCAGAGGCCATCGGGGGCGGCGACGCCCTCCTTCTGGCGCAGGTAGCCTTCCGGTCGCGGCTGGGCGATCGCCGCCGCCCCGGCGAGGGCGAGGTCGCAGTCGCCGAGCCGGAGCCCGCGGGCCGCTTCGTGAACGGCGACGAGGCCGGTCGAGCAGGTGGTCTGCACCCCGACGCTGGGGCCGCGCAGGTCGAGGTGGAACGAGGCCCGCGCGGCGATCATGCCGCCGAGGTTGCCGACGGCCGCCTGGAACGGGTCCGTGCCGGGGGGCAGGCGGCGCAGCCAGCCGCCGGCCGCCGCGCCGGCGTAGACGCCGATCCGGGCGGGGCCGCGGGCCGGGTCGCAGCCGGCGTCCTCCAGCGCATGCTGGGCGCATTCGAGGAAGAGGCGCTGCTGTGGGTCCATCAGCTCGGCCTCGCGGGGGGCGTAGCCGAAGCAGGCGGCGTCGAAGCCGTCGGCCTGGGAGGGCCCGCCCCAGACCGGCACGTAGTCGGGATCCGCGGCGCGCTCGAGCGGCGCGCCGGCCGCGGCGAGCTCCTCCGGGGTCACCGCCCGCAGGCCGGAGCGGCGGGTCGCGAGCAGGTCCCAGAAGGCGGCGGGGTCGTCGGCGCCGGGCAGGCGGGCGGCGAGGCCGACGACGGCGATGGGGTCGTCGGGCCGGTCGTCGAGGGCGATGCGCTGATCGGGGAAGGCGGCGTCGGGGATGGCGGGGAATAGGGTCATCGGGCGGCTCCGTCGGGCGCGCGGGCGGAGAGCCGTCCGAGCAGGTGGTCGGCCAGGGCGGCGATGGTCGGGTTCTCGTAGATGAGGGTCGCCTCCAGCGGCAGGTCGAGCGCCGCCTCGAGATCCGCGATCAGCGCGACGCCGGCCACGGAATCGAGGCCCAGCTCGAAGAAGCGCGCGCCCGGATCGGGGAGGGCGCCGTCGGGCTGGGGGGCGTGGGCCGCCAGCGCCTGCCGCAGATGAGCGATCAGGCGGGGGCGGCGCAGGGCGAGGGGCGCGGCCATGAGGGCGGCCGCCAGCGCGCCGCGGGGGGCGACCGGCGGGGCGGGGACGGCCTCGGCCGCGCGCCAGAGGGCCAGGGCGGGGAGGCTGTCCTGGGCGAGGCCGGCGCGGCAGGCGAACCGCTGGGGCTTGCCGCTCGGGGTCATCGGCAGGGCCCCGGGGCGCAGCAAGGCGATGCGGCCGGGCTGGAGGCCATGCGCCTCCGCCAGCGCGGCGCGGATCGCCGCGAAGATCGCGGGCGCGTCCGGGGCGCGGCCGCCGGCGCGGGAAAGCTCGCAGACCACGCCCAGCCGTTCCTCGCTCCCACCCGCGTCGAGGGCCGCGTCCAGGGCCACGGCGGCGGCGCGGCCGGGGGCGAGGTCGGGATGGGCGCGGGCCAGGGTCGCCTCGATGTCCTGCGGATAATGATTGCGGCCCCGGATGACGATCAGGTCCTTGATCCGCCCGGTGACGAACAGCCGGCCGTCGCGCAGGAAGCCGAGGTCGCCGCTGCGCATCCACCCACCCGCGCCGTCGAGCGTCTGGTCAAAGTCCCGCGCGGTCGCCTCGGGCTGGCCCCAGTAGCCGCGGGCGAGGTTCGGCCCGCGCAGCCAGACCTCGCCGACGCGGTCGGGGGCGAGGCGCGCGCCCGTGGCGGGATCGACGATGGCGAGATCGATCCCCGCCGCGGGCCGTCCGCTGGCGACGATCTCGCCGCCGGCGCCGGGCGTCGCGCGGTGCGCGGCGAGCGCCCCCGGCGCGACGCCGAAGAGCGTCGGCCCCTCCCCCCGGCGATCGCCGCTGACCAGCAGCGTCGCCTCGGCCATCCCGTAGCAGCAGAGCCAGGACGACCAGGCGAAGCCGCAGGGCGCAAAGGTCGCGTGGAAGCGGCGCAGGGTGTCGGCGCGGATCGGCTCGGCCCCGCAGAAGGCGATTCGCAGCAGCGAGAGGTCGATGCGCGCCAGCGCCTCGGGCGTGGCGTGGCGCAGGCAGTGCTCGTAAGCGAAGTTGGGGCCGCCGAGGCCCGTCGCGCCGAGGCGGCCCGCAAGCTCCAGGAAGCGCATCGGGTCGCGCAGGAAGGCCGTGGGGGCGACCAGCGCCACGGGAAAGCCCGCATGGACCGGCGCGAGCGTGGCGCTGATCAGGCCCATGTCGTGATAGGGCGGCAGCCAGGAGATCATCCGGTCCGCAGGCCCGGCGCCGAAGACGCCGCGGATCTGTTCCAGATTGGCCATCAGCGCGCGATGGGGGATCGCGACGCCCCGCGGCGCGCCGGTCGAGCCGGAAGTGTATTGCAGCAGGGCGAGGTCGTCCGGGTCGGGCCTCCAGGCGACGGGGTCGTCGGCGCGCGGCGCGAAGAGCCGCGCCGGATCGGCGGCCTCGGGCGCGAGGCAGGGGCCGACGCCCTCGAACATCGGGCGGAAGCGCCCGACGAGGGCGGGGGCGGCGAGGATCGCGGCGGCGCCGGCGTCGCGCGAGACATGCGCCCAGCGGCTCAGCGCCTCGCGCCGGCGGGGCGGGGAGACGGGCACGGGGACCGCGCCGAGATGGAGACAGCCGTAGAGGGCGGCGACGAAGTCGAGGCCGCCGCCATAGGCGAGCAGCACCCGCGCGCCGGGCCCGACCCCGCCCCGGGCGAGTTCGCCGGCAACGCCGCGCGCCCGCGCCGCGAGCTCTCCCCAGGACCAGGCGGCGCCCGCGGGCTCCGCCGCCCCGTCTTCGGGAAGGACTCCGAAGGCGTCGGCGGGGCCGCCGCCGCGCGCCCGTTCCGCCAGGATCTCCAGGATCGAGCGGAACCGGTTCGATTCGGCGTCCGTGCGTCTTTCGCGCGTAGTGGGGGTCGGCGCTTCCAAAGCCCGCTTCTCCTCGACAGCCGGCCCTGGGGCAGGCTTTCCAGTGGGTTGTACGCTCTGGCGATGGCTGGAAGCGGCGCCGTCGACCCTCGCGGGCCGACAGACATGGGTTGCGTAATACGACATAGTGTTTTAGTCAACTAAGCGACGGAGGCGTCAGGCAGCCTAGCCACCCAATCCCTCTGACATGCAGCGGACGATTGGGGAGGCTTTCATGCAGGGCCCGATGCCGGCTTCCTGGAAGCAGGGCGGCGCAGACGACGGAGGCTTGACGGACGGCCTGAAGGAGGGGTCCGCCCGCGGCGTCGAGGCGTTTCTCGCCGCGCTGCACCGGCAGGGGATCCGGGTCCGCGCGACCGAGGGACGGCTGCGCTGCGCGGGGCCGCGGGAGCTGCTGGCCGGTCCTCTGGGCGCAGGCATCACGGCCCGACGCGACGAGATCCTCGCCTTCCTCGCCGGCGTCGAGGGGGCCGGGTCGGACTCGACGATCCCGGCCCTCGGCGCGGCCGAGCCGCCGCTTTCCAGCGCCCAGGCGCGGCTCTGGGCGCTGGAGGCGCTCGACCCCGCCGCGGCGCACCACATCGGCTTCGCGCTGGAGGCGCGCGGGCGCTTCGACCTCGACGCGGCGCGGACGGCGCTGTCGGACATCATGGGGCGCCATGCGACGCTCAGGATGCGCGTCGCGGCCCGGGACGGCCGGCCCCGCCAGACGATCTCGCCCGAGGTGGAGCCGCCGGTCGCGCGGCGCGACGCGACCGCCCTCGACGGGGAGGCCCTGGCCGCGGCGATCGAGGCGGAGACGGCGCGGCCCTTCGACCTCGCCCTCGACCCGCCGCTCCGGCTCTGCGTGCTGGACCGGGGCGCGGGGCGGCATGTGCTGGTCTTCACGCTGCACCATATCGCCGCCGACGGCGGGTCGGCGGAAATCATCGCGGCGGAGTTCGCCGCGCTCTATCGCGCCGCGCGGGAGGGCCGGGACGCGGGGCTGGCGTCGCCGCCGATCCGGTACGGCGACTACGCCGCCTGGCGCGAGACGCCCGAGGAAGCCGCGAAGCAGGCCGCGCAGCTCGCCTGGTGGCGGGAGAGGCTGGCCGGCGCGCCGGCGACGACGCGGCTGCCCTGGGACCTGCCGCGGCCGGCCTCCGCGACGCGACGCGGCGCGCTCGTTCCCGTGGCGCTGCCGCCCGACCTGACGGCCCGGCTGCGCGGGATCGCCGCGGCGCAGGGCGCGACGCTGTTCGCGGCCCTGCTCGCGGGCTTCAAGCTCCTGGTCCACCGCCATGGCGGGCAAAGGGACCTGGTCATCGGGACGCCGGCCTCGCTCCGGCGCCCCGAGACCGAACGGCTGGTCGGGCTTTTCGTCAACCCGCTGGCGCTGCGCAGCCGGATCGATCCGACGGCGGGCTTCGGCGCGCTGGTCGGACAGGTCCAGGCCGGGCTCCTGGCCGCGCTCGACCATCGCGACGCGCCCTTCGAACAGGTGGTCGAGGCCTGCGCCCCGCCGCGCGATCCGGCGGCGACGCCGCTCTTCCAGCTCAAGTTCCAGCTGGAGCCCGCGCCGGCGGAGACGCTCAACCTGCCCGGGCTGGAGCTGCGCCGGCTGCCGCGGCGCGCCGGCCTCGCCCGCCACGAGCTGAGCCTCGACCTGAGCGAGGGGCCGAGCGGCGTGCGGGGACATTTCGACTACGCCTGCGACCTGTTCCGGCCCGAGACAGTGGCGGCGCTGGCCGAGCGCTATCTGCGGCTCCTGGAGGGCGCGGCGGCGGCGCCCGAGGGGGCGGTCGGCCTGATCGACATGCTTTCCCCCGCCGAGCGGCGCGCGGAGGCGGACTGGAACGCGACCGTTCGCCCGCTCGACCCCCGACGCCGGTTTCCCGCCCTGTTCGAGGCGCGCGTCGCCGCCGATCCCGAAGCGGCGGCGGTGACGCATGTGACGGAGGCGGGCGTCGCGACCGAGAGCTATGGGGCGCTGAACCTCCGGGCCAACCGGCTCGCCCATGCGTTGCGCGCCCGGGGCGCAGGGCCCGAAACGGTGGTCGCCATCGCGCTGCCGCCCGGCCCCGACCTGGTCGCGGCCTGGCTCGGCGTGCTGAAGTCCGGCGCGGCCTATCTGCCGCTCGACCCGTCGCATCCGGCGGAGCGTCAGGCGGGGATGCTGGCGGATTGCGGCGCGGCGCTACTGCTCAGCCGGTCGGATCTGCCCCCGCTCGGGGCGGTCCCGCGCCTCGACCTCGATCGCGGTTGGCCGGAGGGGCCGGGCCATGATCCGGTGCCGGGCGCGGACCCCGAGGATCTGGCCTATGTGATCTACACCAGCGGCAGCACCGGCCGGCCGAAGGGGGTGGAGATCCCGCATGCTGGCCTCGTCAACCTGGCCGAGGACAAGATCCGCGTCTGCGGGGTGGGGCCGGGCGACCGGGTGCTGAACTTCTTCAGCTTCGCCTTCGACGCCGCGCTGGCCGAATTCGCGATGGCGCTCGGGTCCGGGGCGCGGCTGGTGACGGCGCCGCGCGACGACGTGCTGCCCGGGCCGGGCCTCGCCCGGCTGCTGCGCAAGGCGGGGGTCACGCATCTGACGATCACGCCCTCCGCGCTCGCCCACCTGCCCGAGGGGGACTATCCCGCGCTGCGGCTGGTCCTGACGGGGGGCGAGGCGCCGCCGCCGGAGCTGATCGCGCGCTGGGGCACCGGGCGGCGGTTCATCGACGCCTATGGCCCCACGGAGGCGACGGTGAACGCCTCGATGACCGCCTGCGGGGCGGAGGAGGCGGGCTTGCGGCCCTCCGCCAACAAGACGCTCCATGTGCTGGACGACATGCTGCAGCTCCTGCCGCCGGGCGTGCCGGGGGAGCTTCATATCGGCGGGCTCGGCCTTGCGCGGGGGTATCGCGGGCGGCCCGACCTGACGGCGGCGGCCTTCCTGCCCGATCCGGTGTCGGGCGGGCGGCTCTATCGCAGCGGCGACCGGGCGGTGCGGCGGCCGGACGGCTCCATCCGCCTGCTCGGCCGGCGCGACGACCAGGTGAAGATCCGCGGCCTGCGGGTGGAGCCGGCCGAGGTCGCGGCCGCCTGCCGGGCCGCGCCGGGGATCGCGGCGGCGGCGGTCGCGGCGCGCAGAACCCCCTCGGGCGAGACCCGGCTCGTGGCCTATCTGGTGGCGCAGGGGCCCGCGCCCGACGCCGCGCGGTTCCGGCGGGCGCATCTGGCGACGCGCCTGCCGCGGTCGATGCTGCCCGACGCCATCGTCTGGCTCGACGCGCTGCCGCTCACGCCCAACGGCAAGCTCGACGTCGCCGCGCTGCCGGCGCCCGACTGGAGCGGGCCGGCCGGGCGCGCCGCGGAGGGTCCGGTCGAGACCGCCTTGGCGGAGATCTTCGCCGAGCTGCTGGGGATCGATCCGCCCGGCGCCGAGCAGGACTTCTTCGAGCTCGGCGGCCATTCCCTGCTGGCGACGCGGCTGCTCGCGGCGATCGCGGCGAGGTTCGGCGTGACGCTGCGGGCGATGGATCTGTTCAATGCGCCGAGCGTCGCGGCCCTGGCCGAGCGTCTCGCCGCCGCCCCGGCGTGTGAGACGGACGCCGCCCCGGATCCCGGGCGGCGTTCTGGATCTGGAGGCGCCGCCGCCGCCGCGCGCGAGGCGGATGAGGGCTGGCGCGCCGACGTCGTGCTGGAGCCGGAGCTGCGCCCCGCCGGCCCCATCTCCATCCCCCCCGCCCTGCCGGAGCGGCTGTTCCTGACCGGCGCGACCGGGTTCCTGGGGACCTGGCTTCTGGCCGAGCTTCTGGAGGATCCCGCGCGCGAGGTTCTGTGCCTGGCGCGGGCGGGCGGCGGGGCGCAGGGGGACGGCGCGGCGCGGATCGAGGCGGGGTTGCGGGTCGCCGGACTGTGGCGGCCGGGCTTCGCCGGGCGGATCCGGGCGCTCGAGGGCGACCTGGCGGCCCCGGGCCTCGGGATCTCCTCCGCCGACCGGGCGCGCATTCTCGCCGAGGCCGGGGCGATCCTGCATTGCGGGGCGGTCGTGCATCACCTCACCCCCTACCGCGGCCTCCGCGCCGCCAACGTGGAGGGCACGCGGGAGATCCTGCGGCTGGCCCTGGCGGGCGCGGGCCGGCCGCTGCACCATGTCTCGACGCTCAGCGCCTTTGACGTCGGGGCGCGCGACCGGCCCTTCGCCGAGCGCGACCGGATGGCGGAGACGCCGCCGCCCTCCGGGGGCTACAACCTCAGCAAATGGGTGGCCGAGCGGCTGGCGGCGGAGGCGGGCGATCGGGGTCTGCCGGTCACGATCTACCGGCTCGGCTCGATCTCGGGCGACAGCCGCACCGGCGCCTTCAACCCCCGCGACCTCCTCTGCCGGCAGGCGCAGGGCTATGTCGCCGCCGGCGCGGCCCCTGCGGGCGCCGGGCGGATCGAGCTTTTGCCGGTGGACTACGCCGCCCGCGCCATCCGCGTCCTCGCCGACCGGCCGGAGAACGCCGGCCGGGCGTTCCACCTCACCCATTCCGCGCCGGCGGACTCCGACCTGCTGTTTGCAGCCTGCGCCGCCGAGGGCCATGCGCTGCGCAGGCTTTCACCGGCGGACTGGCGCGGCCTCGTGGCGCGGATCGCGCGCGCGGATCCGGGCCATCCCCTCGCCACGCTCGCGGCGCTCGGGTCCGCGCCGGCGGGCTTCCCCCAGACGGGCGCCCCCCAGACGGGCGCCCCCCAGACGGGCGCCCCCCAGACGGGCGCGGCTTCGCCCTTCGTCTGCGCCGAGACCCGCGCGGCGCTGGCCGAGGCCGGCCCCGAGCCCGCGCTCGACCTCGATCTGCTGCGCCGGTATCTGCGCGCCTTCCGCGCGGCCGGCGCGATCCCCGATCCCGTTTCCGAGGAGCAGCGGCCATGACCGACATCCGCGCCGACTACGACAGCTGGGCCTGGCTCTACGACCGGACGCTCGGACCCGACTACCGGGACCGCAAGATGGGCTTTCTCGAACGCGCGCTCTTGGCCGGGCTCGCCCCCGGCGCGCGGATCCTCGACCTTTGTTGCGGCGCGGGGCAGATGGCCGCGCCGATGGCCGCGCGCGGCTTTGCCGTCACGGGCATCGACATCTCGCCCGACATGCTGCGCCACGCCCGGCGCAACGCCCCGGACGCAGCCTTCGTCGAGGGCGACGCGCGCGACTTCCGCCTGGATGCGCCGGTCGCGGGGGCGGTCTGCGCCAGCGCCTCGCTCAACCACATGGAGGGGTCCGCCGACCTCGCCCGGGTCTTCGCCTGCGTCCACGGGGCGCTGGAGCCGGGGGGCGTCTTCGTCTTCGACGTCAACCATCCGGCCCAGATGGCCCGGCACTGGCGCGGCCGGCCGGCGGCGGGCGAGATCCGCGCGGACTACGCCTGGATGATCACTCCCCGCTACGACGCCGCCAGCGCCTCGGGGGCCTTCCGGGTCGACATGCATCGCCGGCCGGCGGAGGCGCCGCCGGCGGGATCGCCGCTCTGGCTTGCGCTCCTCAACCGCCCGTTCCTGTCGAGGACGCGGCTGCGCCGGCTCGCCGGCTTCGCCGAGCGGCGCCCCGACTGGGAGCACCGGCGCGCCGACTATCCGGTGCGCGGCCATGACCTCGGGACGGTGCTCGACCTCCTGGCCGCGGCAGGCTTCGAGGCCCGGATCGAGACGCTCTCCGGCCGGAGCGCGGTGGACGAGAACGCGGCGGCGGCCTTCGTCTGCCGTCGCCTGCCAGAGGCGGAGATCGAGGCGGAGACCGCGCGATGAACGCCCTGCCCCCCTCCCCGCCGACGGCAACCCCGGATCTGGCCGTCCCGGATCCGGCCGCCGCCATCGTCGCCGAATTCGCCGCGCGCACGCCCCGGTCCAAGGCCATGGCGGCGGCGAACCGGGCCGTGCTGGCCGACCGGACGCCGGTCGCCATGGCCTTCGCGCCGGAACTGAAGGAAGCCTTCTACCCCATCGTCTCCGACAGGTCGGAGGGGGCGCGGCTCTGGGACATCGATGGCAACGCCTATGTCGACGTCCTGATGGGGCTCGGCTGCAACCTGCTCGGCCACAACCCCGCCCCGATCCGCGCGGCGCTGGAGGACCGCCTGCGGCGCGGCGTGCAGATCGGCCCGCAGTCGGAGATCGCCGGCGAGGCGGCGCGGCTCTTCGCCGGGCTGACCGGGCTTGAGCGCGTCACCTTCTCCAACACCGGCACCGAGGCGGTGATGACGGCGATCCGGCTGGCGCGGGCCGCCACGGGCCGGCGCGGGATCGCGGTCTTCGCCGGGTCCTATCACGGCCACGCCGACGTGGCGCTCTTCCGGCCGAACCGGCTGGAGCGCCTGCGCCGCGGCGCGCTGGAGCGCGCGGCCTCGGGCCCGCTGCGGGCCTTACGGCCGCTCCTCGCGCGGATGGCCTTTCCCGCCGCCGCCCCGGGCTTCGCGGGGATCCCGCCCGCCCAGGGGCGCGACATCCTCGTGCTCGACTACGGCGACCCGCGCGCGCTCGACATCCTGCGCCGCCGCGGCAAGGACCTCGCCGCGGTGCTGGTCGAGCCGGTGCAGAGCCGTCGGCCCGAGCTGCAGCCGGCGGCGTTCCTGCGCGACCTGCGCGAGGTCACTCGGACCACTGGAACGGCGCTGATCTTCGACGAGATGATCTCGGGCTTTCGCGTCGCGCCCGGCGGCGCGCAGGAGCATTTCGGCGTGCGGGCGGATCTCGCGACCTACGGCAAGATCGCCGGCGGCGGCCTGCCCCTGTCGCTCATCGCCGGCTCGGCGCGGTTCATGGATCGGGTCGACGGGGGCCCCTGGGCCTTCGGCGACGACTCCGCGCCCCTGGTCCCGACGACGTTCTTCGCGGGCACCCATTGCCGCCATCCGCTGTCCCTGACCGCGGCGCTCGCCATGGCGCAGGTTCTCGCGGCCGAGGGGCCCGCCTTGCAGGCTGGGCTCAACGCCGCGACCGAGCGGCTGGTCCGGGCTCTGGACGCAGGGGCCGAGGCGCGCGGCCTGCCGGTGCGCTTCACCCGCTTCGGGTCGTTCTTCGCGGTGGACGGGAGCCGGAGCCGTCTCGGACCCCAGGCCTCCGCGCTCCTGTCGCTGGCGCTGCTCGCCTCTGGGCTGCACCTGCGGCCGGGCGACCGCGGCGGGTTCCTGTCGACCGCCCATGACGCCGAACAGCGCGATTTCGTCGTTGCGGCCTTCCTCGCCGCGCTGGAGCGCCTGGACGCCCATGGCCTGCTGGTTTGAAATGAAAGGAGAACCGCGTGTCCGAAGCCGAGGGGGATGCGACCGAATTCGCCGTGGTGACGAGCGAGGACGGGCGCTATTCGATCTGGCCCGCCGTCCTGCCGCCGCCCTGGGGGTGGAGCCTCGAGGGCTTTCGCGGGGGGCGGGCCGAGTGTCTTGCGCATGTGGCCGCCGTCTGGACCGAACTGCGGCCGCGCGAGGTCCGGTCCGCATGACCGAGGGCCGCGCCAGCGATCCGGGCGGCTTCGCCTGCGCCCGTCCGGCCGCGCTCGACCTGGCGGCGCCGGTCGCGCTGCCGGTCGCGCTGGCGCTCGCCCCGGAAGAGGCGGAGCGGCTGCGCGGGATCCTCGCGGGCTTCCTCGACGCGCTGGCGGAGGGTGGGGCGTCGCAGCAGGCCGAGCGGGTCGCCGGGCTGCTCGCCGCCCTTGGGCCCGGGCCGGCGGGGACGATCCAGATCGTGCGGACGGGCCTCGCCGAGGGACCGGAGGAGATCGCGGATTTCGACCGCTATTTCGGGGTGCGCCGGGCGGCGGACGGCGAAACCGGGGCGGGGCTGCTGCGCGGCCTGCTGCAGGCGGCGACGGCGGCGCTTCTGCTCGCCGCCCGGCCCGGCGCCGTCTTCGCCGCGGCGGATCTCGCGCGGCAGGTCGCGGGCTTCGCGGCCCATGCCCGGCTGATCGGGCGGATCTGCGGGCTGGAGGGGCTGCGATGACGCTCGCGCCCGCCGCGCAGGCCGCGCCGCCCGCCGCGCACGAGATCTGGCAGGAATTCCATTGGGCCTTCTTCCTCGACGCCCAGGGGCTGCTGCTGGCGCTGGGGCGTTTCGAGCATTTTCTCGACGGCGGGGATCTCGCCCGGGCCGAGGCGGAGCTCGATGCGGCGACCGTGCTGATGGAGGCCTCGGGCGCGGCCATGCGACTCGCCGCGAGCTTCCCCCGCGCGGCCTACCAGGACGAGATCCGCGGCACCATGGCGCCGCCCCATGTGCGCAGCGACCGTTTCAGCGGGCTGATGTCCTGGGAGCACGGCACGCTGGTGGCGCTGTGGCGGCGCCTGCGGCCGCGCTTCGCCGACCTGCCGGCGCGGCTCGGTCCCGCGCATCTGCGCTTCGCCGCCGCCTACCGCGACATGGCTGGCAGCCATGTCCACGTCTGCGCCCGCTTCGTCGGCGAGACGGCGCGCAGCCTGCGCTACGAGGACCGCGACGCCCTGCGCAGCCTGCGGCGCTTCGGCGACAGCCGGCTCGCGCTGATCGATCCCGGCGGAACGCTGGCCGGGCGGGACGGGTCCGCGTCATGACCGACCGGATCCAGGACGTCTATCCGCTCGCCCCCGGCCAGGGCGGCATCCTTCTGGAGGCGGCCCGCGGGGCCGGCGACGGGCGCTATGTCGTGCAGGTCCTGCTCGACCTGCGCGGCGCGGTCGATCCCCTGCGCGAGGCCGCCGCCTGGCGCGCGCTGGTCGACCGGCACGACGCCCTGCGCACCGCGCTGGTCTGGGAAGGCCAGCCCCGGCCGCTTCAGGTCGTCGGCCGGACCGCCCGGCCGGAGCTGGCCGTGGCGGATCTCGCGGACCGGACCGAGGCGGCGAGGTCGGCGGCGCTCGCGGCCTTTCTGGAGGAGGACCGCCGGCGGGGCTTTGCGCTGAACCGCGCGCCGCTGCTGCGGGTCCGCCGCTTCGACCTGGGGGGCGGGCGGCATCGGGCCGTCGTGACCTTCCACCATGTGGCGCTCGACGGCTGGTCGATCCCGATCCTGCTGCGCGACTGGATCGCACTCTATGCCGGCCGCGACCTGCCCCCCGCCCTGCCCTTCCGCGATCATGTTGCAGGCCTCCTTTCGCAGGATCGCGCCGCGGCGCTGGCCTTCTGGGCGAGGGAGCTTGGGGGCCTGCCGCCCGCCCCCCCTGCAACGGCGACGCCCGGTCCCGGCGGCGCGGCGGTCTTGCGTCTTTCTCCCGAGGACAGCGCCCGGGTCGAGGCGCAGGCGCGGCGGGCGCGGCTGACCCTCGGCACGGTGACCCACGGGTTGTGGGGGCTGCTGGTCGCGCGCCATGCCGGCGCCCGGGATTCGCTCTACGGCTTGGCGCAGGCCGGGCGTCCGGCCGCGCTGCCGGGGGCGGAGAGCCGGGTGGGGATGTTCCTCAACACCCTGCCCGTCCGCGCGCGCCTCGACGAGGACCGGCCGCTCGCCGACTGGCTGGCCGGTCTCCAGGCCCAGGTCCAGGCGCAGGCCCCGCACGCGCATGTGGGGCTCGGCGAGGCGCTGGCCGCAGCCGGGCGGCCGCGGCTCGACAGCGTGGCGGTCTTCGAGAACTACCCGACCGATCCCGCCCTGCTCGGCGCCGCGCCGGGCTTCGTCGTCGAGGCGGTCGAGGTGCGGGAGCGGACAAGCTTCCCCCTCGCCCTCTTCGCCGCCGCCCGTCCGGATCTGGAGCTGCGGCTGCTCCATGACGGCGGTCTCGACGCCGCCGGGGCGGGCCGCCTGCTCGACGACCTGCAGGCCCTGCTGCTCGGCTTCGCCGCCCGGCCGGAGGCGCCCCTCTCGGCCTTCCGTCCGGCGGGCCCGCATCCGGGGGGCGTCCTGCGGCGCAGCGCGCCGGGCCGCCTCGCCGCGGCGCCGGCGCCCGTGAACCCAGCCGCGGCGGCGGCGATCCTGCCCCGGCTGGGACGGATCTGGCAGGAGCTGCTGGAAAGCGGCCCGCCCGCGCGGGACGACAATTTCTTCGACCTCGGCGGCCATTCCCTGCTGGTCATCACCCTGCAGGAGCGCATCCGGCGCGACCTCGGGGCGGAGGCGGAGATGCCCGACCTGTTCCGCTTCGCCACGCTGGCGGCGCAGGCCGCCCATGTCGCAGACCTTCTCACCCCTGCGCCAGCGCCCGACGCAGCCGCCGAGCGCGGACCGGGCCGGGCCGGCGGCGTCGCTCGGCTGCGCCGCCGCCGGCTGCAAACCCTGAACGAGGAACCCGCGGACCATGCCTGACACCGCCCTTGCCGATCCCAGCGGGCTCGAGATCGCCATCATCGGCATGGCCGGCCGCTTTCCCGGCGCGCCGGACATCGACGCCTTCTGGACGAACCTTCGTGAGGGCCGGGCGACGACCCTGCGCCTCGATCCGGCCGTCCTGCGCGCGCGGGGCGTGTCCCAGGCCCTGCTCGACGCGCCCGACTTCGTGCCCGTGGGCGCGCCGCTCGACGGCTCCGACACGTTCGATGCGGGCTTCTTCGGCTATTCCCCGCGCGAGGCCGCGCTGATCGACCCGCAGCAGCGCATCTTCCTCGAATGCGCCTGGCATGCGCTCGAAGACGCGGGCTATGCGCCGCGCGCCTTTCCCGGGGGGATCGGCGTCTATGCGGCGGCCGGGATGAACGGCTACCTGCACAACCTTTACGGCAACGCCGCCCTGCGCGCGACGGTGACGCCCTATGAGATCTTCACCGCCAACGACAAAGATTTCCTCGCGACGCGCGCGGCCTACAAGCTGAACCTGCGCGGGCCCTGCCTGAGCGTGCAGACCGCCTGTTCCTCCTCGCTTGTGGCCGTGCATCTCGCCGCCCAGGCGCTGATCGCCGGCGACTGCGACCTGGCGCTGGCGGGGGGCGTCGCGCTGTCGCGGCAGGACGGCTACCGCGCGCTGGAGGGCGGAATCCTCTCGCCCTCGGGCGCCTGCCGCGCCTTCGACGCGCGCGCCGACGGGACGGTGACGGGCAACGGCGTCGGCCTCGTCGTGCTGAAGCGGCTAGAGGAGGCGCTGGCCGACGGCGACGCCATCGCCGCGGTGATCCGCGGCTCTGCGGTCAACAACGACGGGGGCGGCAAGGCGAGCTTCACCGCGCCCGACGTCGAGGCCCAGGCCCGGCTCATCGCCGCCGCCCAGACCGCCGCCGGCGTCTCGCCCGACACGGTCAGCTATGTGGAGGCCCATGGCACGGGCACCGCGCTCGGCGACCCGATCGAGGCGGCCGCGCTGACCCGGGCCTTTCGCCGCGGCACGGCGCGGCGCGGCTTCTGCGCGCTCGGCTCGGTCAAGACCAACATCGGCCACCTGGACGTGGCGGCGGGCGTCGCGGGGCTCATCAAGACCGCGCTGATGCTGCGCCACCGGACGCTGGCCCCGAGCCTCGGCTTCGAGCGGCCCAATCCGCGGATCGACTTCGCGGCGAGCCCCTTCGCGGTGAACGCCGCGCTGCGGCCGTGGGAGGCGGAGGGTCCGCGCCGGGCCGGGGTCAGCTCCTTCGGGATCGGCGGGCGAACGCCCATGTGGTGCTGGAGGAGGCGCCCGCCCCCGCCCCCCGGCGGGAGGTCCCGGGCCCGCAGATCATCGTCGTCTCCGCCCGGAGCCAGGCGGCGCTGAGCGCGGCGACGCAGGCGCTGGCGGACCGGCTTGAGGCGAATGCGCCGCCGCTCTCCGACGTGGCCCATACCCTCGCCATCGGGCGGGAGCCCTTCGCCTGGCGCGCCGCCGTCGCCGCCCGCAGCGGCGCCGAGGCGGCCGCGCGGCTGCGCCAGGCCGCGGGCGCGGCGATCCCGGCGGCGCCGGCCCAGGCGGCGTTCCTGTTGCCGGGCCAGGGCAGCCAGCATCCGGGGATGGCGCGCGGGCTCTACGCCGCGCAGCCGGCCTTCGCCGCGGCGCTCGACGCCTGCGCCGCGCATCTGGGCGCGGGGTTCCTGCCGGCCTTGTTCGATCCGGGCGAGGCCATCCACCGCACCGAGCTGGCGCAGCCCGCGCTCTTCGCCGTCGAATACGCGCTGGCCGAGCTGTGGCGGGCGATGGGGATCACGCCGCGGGCGCTGATCGGCCATTCGCTGGGCGAACTGACGGCGGCCTGCCTCGCCGGGGTCTTCGACCTGCCGACCGCGCTCGACCTGGTGACGGAGCGAGGGCGGCTGATGCAGGCGGCCGAGCCCGGCGCGATGCTCGCCGTCCTCCATCCCGAGGGCGCCTTGCCGCCGCTGTCCGCCGGGCTGGAACTTGCCGCGGACAACGCCCCGGGGCTCTCGGTCGTCTCGGGGCCGTGCGATGCGGTCGAAGCCTTCGCGGCGCGGCTGGAGGCGGCGGGGATCGGGCATCGACGGTTGCGGGTGTCGCACGCCTTCCATTCCGCCGCGATGGACGGACCGGCGGCCGCCTTCGCCGCGGCCGTCGCCCGCGTTCGGCGGGCCGAGCCGCGGCTGCCGCTGGTCTCTAACCTGACCGGCGACTGGATGACCCATGCCCAGGCGACCGATCCGGCCTATTGGGGGCGGCAGCTGCGCGAGACCGTGCGGTTCCGCGAGGGCGCGGCGCGGCTCAGGGCGCTCGACGCTCAGGTCTTTGTCGAGATCGGGCCGGGCGGCGTCCTGGCGGGGCTGCTGGGCGCGCAGGGCGCGGCGGCGATCCCGGGCTTCGCCGAAGGCGCGGGACGAGGCCGAGGCGCTGCTGGAGGCGGTCGGCGCGGCCTGGCGCGCCGGTCTCGCCCCGGACTGGCGGGTTCTGTCGCCCGGGAACCATCGCCGGGTGAGCCTCCCCGGCTACGCCTTCGAGCGGGAGCGGCACTGGATCGACCCCGACATCGAGCCCGACGCGTCCCTGCCTGCGCCGGAAGCGGAGGCGGAGCCGCAGGCCTACCTGCCGGTCTGGGCCCGCGCGGTCCTGGCCCCGCCCGCCGCCGGCCGGCGGCGCTGGCTGATCTTCGACGACGGCGCGCTCGGCGGCGCCCTCGCCGCGGCGCTGGAGCGCGCGGGCGACGACGCCTGGCGCGTGACGATCGGCGCGAGCCTGGAGGAACCGGGGTATCGGGCGCTGACCCTGCCGGCCTCGGCCGAGGGCGCCGAGGCGCTGCTCGCCCGGCTGGCCGAGCGCGGCGCGGCGCCGGACGACGTGGTCTTCCTCTGGCCGCTCGCGGATGGCGATCTTATGGGGGGCGACCTTACGGGGGGCGACGCGGAGGGCCTGGCGCAGGCCCTCGCCCGGATCGCGCTGGCGCTGGCCGGAACGGGGCGCGAGATCCGGCTGACGGTGGCGACCCGCGGGGGGGTCGAGGCGAGCGGCGCCGAGGAGATCGATCCCGGCCAGGCGCTGCTGCACGGGGTGGCGCAGGTCGCGGGGCAGGAGCATCCGACGCTCGGTTGCCGCATCCTCGACCTCGACCCCGGCCGAGTCGGAGGGGCCGGCGGCGGTGGCCGCCTGGCTGCGGCAGGCGCTGCTGGGGGAGCCCGCGCCGATCGCGGCGCGGCGCGGCCGGCGGCTCTGGCGGCTCGGCCATGCCCTCCAGCCGCTGCCCAAGGCGGTGGGGCTGAAGCGCAACGGCGTCTTCGTCGTGGCGGGCGACCTGTCGGCGGGCCTCGGGCGGGTCTGGGCCCCCGGGATCGCGGCGCTGCCGGGCGCGCGGCTGGCGCTGATCGAGGACGTCGCCGCCCGGCCGCTCGACTTGGAGGGCGAGCATGTCCTGCGGATCCCCGCCGATTGCGCTAATCCGCAGGCGCTCGACGCGGCCCTGGCGCAGGCGGCGGCGCGCTGGGGGCGGATCGACGGAGTGTTCCTCAGCACGCCGTTCAGCGATGCGGCGGTGACGGCCCCGCTCGCCCTGCTCGGGGCGGAGCAATGGGACCGGGCGCGGGCGACCTGCATCGCGCCGGTCGAGGCGCTGGCCCGGGCGGCGGCGGTCCACCGGCCTGGCTTCTGCTGCGTGCAGTCGTCGCTGTCTGCAGTGATCGGCGGCGTCGGCCTCGGGGCCTATGCGGCCGCGCATCACCATACGGACGCGCTGGCCGCCCGCGCCGCCCGCGACGGCGGCCCCGACTGGGTGGCGATCAACTGGGACGCGCTGGCCGAGGGCGACGCCGGCGCGCCCGACCGGCCCGGCAAGGCCGCGCTGCGCGCGGCGGCGCTGACCCCGGCGCAAGCCTGGGACCTGACCTGCCGCATCTTCGCCGCCCGGCTGACCGGCCCGGTGGTGGTGTCCCGGGGCGACCCCGACGCGCGGCGGGCACGCTGGCTGAACCCGGTCCCGCGCCGGGCGGAGGCGGCGACTCCCGGGGGCGCCGCCCGGGGCCGGCCCGACCTGCCCACGCCTTACGTCGCGCCGCGCAACGCGATCGAGGCCGAGGTGGCGGCGATCCTGGGCGAGCTGCTCGGCCTCGAGGCGATCGGCGTCGAGGACGGCTTCTTCGAGCTCGGCGGCCATTCGCTGCTCGCCATCCGCGCCATCGCCCGGCTGCGCGCGGCCTTTCCGGTGCAGGTGGAGATGCGGGAGTTGTTGTTCGAGAATCCGACCGCGGCGCGCATCGCCCGGATCATCGCGGAAAAGATGCCGCGCGAGGACGACCTGGCCGCGCTGCTCGCCGAGGTCGAGGCGCTGGACGACGCCGGCCTGAAGCGTGCGCTGGAGGAGGCGGCGCGATGAGCGGGATCTATCGCCAGCTTTCCGCGCTCTCGCCCGAGCGCCGGGCGCTTCTGGAGCGGCGGCTGGCCGCGCGCGGCCTCGCCGCCGGCCGTCCCGCCATCCCGCGCCGTCCGAAGGGCGCGCCGGCGCCGCTGTCCTTCGCGCAGCAGCGGCTCTGGTTCGTCCAGCAGCTCGACCCTGGCAGCGTCGCCTACAACATGATGACGGCGCTGCGCCTGCAGGGCCCGCTCGACGCGGGCGCGCTGCGCCGGGCCATGACGGGGCTGATCGTCCGGCACGAGGCGCTGCGCGCCCGGGTCGAGAGCGGCCCCGACGGCGCGCCCCGCCAGGTGGTGGGAGAGGTCCCCGCCGATCCCTTCGCGAACGTCGATCTCGCCGCCGCGCCGGACCCGCTGGCCGCGGCCCGGGCGCGGGTCTCGGCGCTGACGGCCGCGCCCTACGACCTGACCCGCCCGCCCCTGCGCGCCGAGCTGATGCGGCTCGGGCCCGAGGACCACGTGCTTGCCCTCGGGCTCCATCACATCGCCGGCGACCGCTGGTCGATGGGGGTGATGGTGCGCGACCTGGCGGCGCTCTACGCCGGGGGGGAACTGGCCCCGGCCGGGCAGATGCCCGACCTGGCCGCCTGGCAGCGGGGCGCGGGGGAGGACCGGCTCGCCGCCGATCTCGACCACTGGCGCGCCCGGCTCGCCGACGCCCCCGCGCTCGACCTGCCGCTCGACCGGCCGCGGGGAGAGGCGCCGGGGCGCCGCGGCGGCTTCCTGCCCTTCGCCCTGTCGCCGGAGCTTGCCCAGGCGGCGCGGACGACCGCGCGGGCCCGGGGCGTCAGCCTCTTCACCGTGCTGCTCGCGGCTTTCAACCTGTTCCTGTCGCGCTGGTGCGACGCCGACGACGTGCTGGTCGGCAGCGAGATGGCGAACCGCGACCGGCCCGAGACCCAGAGCCTGGTCGGGCCGCTGGTCAACACCCTGGTCCTGCGCACGGACCTCTCCGGCGTGACCGGCTTCGGGGACGCGCTGGCGCGGACCGCGGCCACCCTGCGCGCGGCGTTCGCCCGCGCCGAGGTCCCCTTCGAGCAGGTGGTCGAGGCGGTGAACCCGCCGCGGCGGCTGAACGAGATGACCCCGCTCTTTCAGGTGAAGTTCGACCTGCAGCAGGCCGAGGCCCTGCCCCCTGCGCTCGGCTCCCTCCGGCTGGAGCGGCTCGCCTATGACGAGGAGGCGGCGAAATACGAGCTGCGCTTCAACCTCGTCGACGGGGGCGAGGCCCTGGGCGGCCGGGTGGAATACTGCGCGGATCTCTTCGACGCCGACACCATCGCCCGGATGGCCGACCAGTACATCCGCCTGCTCGCGGCCCTGCTCGCCGATCCGGAGGCGCCGACCGCGCAGGCCGCCCTGCTGTCCGGGGGGGAGCGCGACGACCTGCGCGCCCTCGGCCAGGGCCCGGAACTGCCACCCCATGCAGCCACGCTGCACGCGGCCTTCGAGGCCGCCGTCGACCGGGCGCCCGAGGCCGTGGCGCTGACCCATGGCGGGGTCGACACGACCTACGCCGCGCTGGAGGCCCGTGCCAACGCCGTGGCCGCGGCGCTGATCGCCCGGGGCCTGGCGCCCGAGACGCGGGTCGGCGTCTGCATGGGCCGCAGCCCCGACATGGTGGCGGCGATCCTCGGCGCGCTGAAGGCGGGCTGCGCCTATGTGCCGCTCGATCCCGCCTATCCTCCGGCCCGCATCGCCTTCGTCGCCGGGGACGCGGGCGCGGACCTGGTCCTGACCGACGTCCTGACCGATGGCCGCGCGACGCCGCCGGGGATGACGGCGATCGACGTCGCCGGCCTGCCCTCCGCCGCCCCGCGCCCCGCGCCGCGCGGCGCGCCGGAGGAGCTCGCCGTCGTCATCTACACCTCGGGCACCACCGGCCGGCCCAAGGGAGTGGCGCTCGAGCATCGCAACATCCTCGCCCGCGTCGCCTGGGCGGAGACGGCCCATGCGCCCGGGGACTTTGCCGGGACGCTGTTCGGCACCTCGATCTCCTTCGACCTGTCGCTGTTCGAGATCTTCGCCACCCTCGCCCTCGGCGGCCGGCTGGTGCTGGCGGAGACGCTGCTCGACCTGCCGCGCCTGCCGGCGGAGGCGGGGGTGACCCTGATCAACACCGTGCCGAGCCTGCTGCGGGACCTGGTCTCGCGCCACGACCTGCCGCGGAGCGTGCGGGCGGTGAACCTCGCCGGGGAGTTCTTTCCGCCCGCCCTCCTGGACCGGCTGCGGGAGTTTCCGGGGCTCAGGCTCATCCACAACCTCTACGGCCCGACCGAGGACGCGATCTATGACGCCGGAAATCCGGTGCAGGACGAGCCCGAGCGGCCGATGCCGATCGGGCGGCCGTTCCCGGGGACGCGCATCCGCATCCTCGACCGCAACGGCGCGCCGGCGCCGCGCGGCGTGGTAGGCGAGATCTGCGTCGGCGGGGCGGGCCTCGCCCGGGGCTACCTGAACCGGCCCGAGCTGATGGCGGCGCGGTTCCTCGACGATCCCTTCGAGCCTGGCGCCCGGCTCTACCGCACCGGCGACCGCGGCCGCTGGCGGCGCGACGGGCGGATCGACATCCTCGGGCGCATCGACGCCCAGGTGAAGATCCGCGGGTTGCGCATCGAGACCGGCGAGATCGAGGCGGCGCTGGAGGCTCATGGCGCGGTCGCCGAAGCCGTCGTGCTGGCCGAGGGCGAGGCGGGCGCGCCCGACCGCCGCCTAGTCGCCCATGTGGCGCCGCGGCCCGGCGCGTCGGTCGCGCCGGCGGACTTGCGCAGCCATCTGGCCGAACGGCTGCCCGCGCAGATGACGCCCGCGCGGTTCCATGTCCTGGCCGAGATGCCGCGGATGCCCAACGGCAAGATCGACCGCAAGGCGCTGGCCCGGACCGCCGCGGAGGCGGGAGCCGCGCGCGTCCCCGCGCCGCCCGCCACCGAGACCGAGGCGCGAATCTGCGCGCTCTGGGCCGAGACGCTGGGCCGCGAGGCCGTGGGCGCCGAGGACGATTTCTTCGAGATCGGCGGCCATTCGCTCCTGGCCATGCGCCTGCTCCTGCGGCTGCAGGAGGAATTCGGCCGGACCCTGACCATCGCCCAGCTTTTCCGCGCGCTGACCCCGCGCGCCCAGGCCGCGCTGGTCGACGCCACCCCAGCCGCCGCGCCCGCCCCGATCCCCGCCGCCCCGGCGGCCGAGATCGTCGCCAGCCTGTCGGAGGCGGAGGTCGAGGCGCTGCTCGCGCGCCTGACCGGAGAGACCGCGGAGTGACCCCCATGGACCAGACCGATCTCGACCCCGCGGCCCTTCCCGCCGCCAGGCCCGCCGCCGACGCGGACGCCCGCCGCGCGCTGCTGGCCGAGCTGATGGCCCGCGCCGCCGCGACGGATGGCCCGCGCCGCGCGCCGCTCAGCCTCGCCCAGGAACGGCTGTGGTTCATCGACCAGCTCGAAAGCGGCCAGCCGGCCTATGTCATCGCCGCCGCGCTGCGCCTGACAGGGCCGCTGGACGAGGGGCGGCTGCAAGGGGCGCTCGACCGGCTGCGCGCGCGCCACGCCGCCCTGCGCACCCGCTTCGCCGAGGAGGCGGGCGCGCCGGTCCAGCTCATCGACCCGCCCGCCCCGCTCGCGCTCGAACGGCGCGCGGCGACCCCGGAGACGCTCGACGAGACGATCGCCGGGATCGTCGGCCAGCCCTTCGACCTGCGCACGGGGCCGCTCGCGCGCTGCGCGCTGATCCGGCTCGAGGCGCAGGCGCACGTGCTCGCCTTCGCCGTGCATCACATCGTCGCCGACTACCGCTCGCTCCAGGTGATGATCCGCGAACTGGCCGCGCTCTACGCCGAGCCCGCCGCCGCCCTGCCGGCCCTGCCGATCCAGTACGCCGATTACGCCGCCTGGCAGCGCGGCCGCGCGACGGAGCAGGCGGCCGAGCTCGACTTCTGGCGCGCCGAGCTCGACGGCCTGCCGGTCCTGCTCGATCTGCCCGCCGACCGGCCGCGGCCGGCGCGTCAGGATTTCGCCGGGGCCCGCCGCCGCTTCGCCCTCGCCCCCACGCTGTCGCGGCGGGTGGAGGACCTGGCCCGCGCCCGCGGGGTGACGCCCTTCATGCTGCTGCTCGGCGCGTTCCAGATCCTGCACCAGCGCCTCTCGGGCAGCCGGGACGTCTGCATCGGCGTCACCGTCTCGAACCGCGACCGGGCGGAGCTGACGGGCCTCGTCGGCTATTTCGTCAACACCCTGGCCTTGCGCGCGCGCATCAAGCCCGAGGACAGCTTCGCCGCCTTCCTCGATCGCCAGCGCCCGATCGTGCTGGCGGCGATGGCGCATCAGGAGGTTCCGTTCGAACAGGTGGTCGAGACCGCGGATCCGCCGCGCAGCCTCGCCCACAGCCCGCTCTTCCAGTCGATGTTCAACCTCCACGAAAAGCAGGCGGGGGAAATCCGGGCGGGCGCGCTGCGCCTCTCCCCCGAGCCGCTGCCGGGGCGAACCGCGCGCTTCGACCTCGCGCTCGACATGTTCCACGGGCCGGAGGGGTACACAGGCGTGCTGGAATACGCCGTTGCGCTCTTCGACCCGGCGACCGCCGACCGGATCGTCGCGGGCTTCCTGCGCATCCTCGAGGCGGGGACGGCCGATCCCGACCTGCCGCTCGCCGACATCGACCTGCTCGACGCGGCCGATCATGCCGCCCTCGCCCGCGCCAATGCGACCGAACGGCCGGTCCCCGGTCCCGACCTCGCCGGGCTGATCGAGGCGCAGGCGGCCCGGCGGGGCGCGGCCCCGGCGCTGAAGGCGGGGGACGTCGCCCTCACCTACGTGGCCCTGAACGCGGAGGCGAACCGGCTTGCGCACCACATGGCGGCGCGGGTCGGCCCGGGCGACCGGGTCGCCGTCTGCCTGCCGCGCGGCGCGGACCTGGTCGTGGCGCTGCTGGCCGTGCTCAAGCTCGGGGCGGCCTATGTGCCCCTCGACCCGACCCATCCGGCGGAGCGCCTGCGTCTCGCGCTGGAGGACGCCGCCCCGGCGCTGATGATCGTCGCGGAGACGGCGCCGGAGGGCGCATCCTGCCCGGTCTTGGCGCTATCCCGGGAGCGCGCCGAGATCGCCGGGGCGCCCGCCCATGACCCGGCGCGGGAGGTGACGGGCGAGGACATCGCCTATGTCATCTTCACCTCCGGGACCACCGGTCGGCCCAAGGGCGTGCCGATCCGGCTCAAGAGCCTCGTCAACCTGCTCGTCAGCATGGCGGAGCGGCCGGGCATGGGGCCCGAGGACACGCTTCTCGCCGTCACCACCCCCGCCTTCGACATCGCCGCGCTGGAGCTTTTCCTGCCGCTCCTGACCGGGGGGCGGCTGGTGGCGGCGGAGGCCGACGCGGTGATCGACGACCGCGCCCTCGCCTGGCTGATCGAGGCCGAGGGCGCGACTCTGATGCAGGCCACCCCCGCCACCTGGCGGATGCTGGCCGAAGGCGGCTGGCGCGCGCCTGAAGGCTTCAGGATGCTGTGTGGCGGCGAGGCGCTCGACGTCGCCTTGGCGGCGCGGCTCCTCGAAGGCGGCGGGCGGCTCTGGAACCTCTACGGCCCGACCGAGACCACGATCTGGTCGGCCTGCGCCGAGATCGCCGCCGCCGATCTTGCCCGCGGGATCATCCCCCTGGGCGCGCCGGTGGCGAACACGGTGCTCCACGTCCTCGACGACGCCGGGCGCCCCTGCCCGCCCGGCGTGACCGGGGAGCTGCACATCGGCGGGATCGGCCTCAGCCCCGGCTATCTCAGCCGTCCCGACCTGACGGCCGAGCGGTTCGTCGCGAGCCCGCTTGCCGGGCCGCAGGACCCGCGGCTCTACCGGACCGGGGATCTGGCGAAACGGCTGGCGGACGGGACGCTGGTCTGTCTCGGGCGGCTTGACCACCAGGTCAAGCTGCGCGGCTTCCGCATCGAACTCGGCGAGATCGAGGCGCTCCTCGCCCGCGAGCCCGGGATCGGCCAGGCGATCGTCGTCCTGCGCGGCGCGGGCGAGGCGGCGGAGCTCTGCGCCTATTGCCGCGCGCCGACCGAGCCGGGGCTGGAGGCGCGCCTGCGCGCCCGGCTCGCCGCGCGCCTGCCGGGCTACATGATCCCTGCCCGCTTCGTGTTCCTCGACGCCCTGCCGCTGAGCGCCAACGGCAAGGTCGACCGCAAGCGCCTGCCCGAGCCGGACATCGCGCCGGACATCGCGCCGGGCGTCGCGCCGGCCCCCCCCGAGACCGCCACCGAGGCCTTCCTCTCCCGGCTCTGGGGCGAGACGCTCGACCTGCCGCCGCCCGGGCGGACGGCGGATTTCTTCGCTCTCGGCGGCCAGTCGATGCGCGCGCTCCGCATGGTCTCCCGGCTGCCCCTCGCCGGGCCGCGGACGGCGCCGCTGCGGCTGCTCTTCGAGCATCCTCGCCTTGCCGACTTCGCCCGGGCGCTCGACGAGGCCGGCCTGCTCGACCCCGCCGTCGCGGCGGCGCCCGCGCCGATCCCGCGCCTGGCCGAGGGCGCGATCCCTCCGCTTTCCTTCGCGCAGGAACGGCTCTGGGCGCTGGCCGAACTCGATCCCGACAGCACGGCCTACTGCATCCCCGCCGCGGCCCGGCTGACCGGGCCGCTCGACGCCGACCGCCTCGCCCGGGCCTTCGCCCGGCTCTGCGACCGGCACGAGGCGCTGCGCAGCGCCTATCCGGCCGAGGGGGGACGGCCCCGCGTGGCGATCCATCCCGCGCCCGCCCTCCGGCTGCGGGCCGAGCCGGTCGCCCCGGGCGACCTGGAGGCGCGCCTCCGGGCCGAGATGGCGCGCCCCTTCGACCTCGGACGCGGGCCGCTCGCCCGGCTCAGCCTCTTCGCGGTCGGGCCTGAGGACCACGTGGCGCTGCTGACGCTGCACCACATCGTCGGCGACGCGCAATCGGTGCAGCTCGCCCTGCGCGAGCTCGCCGCGCTCTACGCCGATCCGACGGCCGATCTGCCCGTTCCGCGGGTCCGCTACGCCGACTACGCTGCCTGGCAGCGCGGCCAGAACCTGGCCCCCCAAGTCGCTCACTGGCGCGCGCGGCTCGACGGCGCGCCGCCGCTCCTCGACCTGCCCACCGACTTCCCCCGGCCGGCGCGGCAGGACACGGCGGCGGGCGCCGAGGATTTCACCCTCGACGCGGCCACGGTCCGCGGCCTGCGCGACCAGGCCGCGGCCGCCGGCGCCACGCCCTACATGGCCGTGCTTGCGGCCTTCGCGGCGTTTCTCGGGCGCTACAGCGGCGCGACGGAGGCGGTGATCGGCACGCCCGTCACCCAGCGGGCGCATCCCGACCTCGACGGGCTGATGGGGGTGTTCTTCAACACCCTCGCCCTGCGGTTGCCCTGCGACGGGGCGGCGGATTTCGCGACCCTGCTCGCCGCCGCCCGCGACGAGGCGCTCGCCGCCTTCGACCATGCGGACGCGCCCTTCGAGCAGGTGGTCGAGGCCCTGGCCCCGGAGCGGAGCTGGAGCCACAACCCGGTCTTCCAGGCGATGTTCGTCTGGAAGACCCACGACCCCGTCCCGCCCCCCGCAGGAGGGCTCGCCTGGGAGGCCGTCGCGCTGCCCTCGACCGGGGCGAAGGTCGACCTGACCCTCGCCGTGCTCGACCGGGGCGACCGGCTCGACTGCCGGTTCGAATACCGCCGGGACCTGTTCCTGCCGGAGACGATCGCCCAGATGGCGCTGGCCTTCGGCGCGCTGACCTCGGCGCTGGTCCGCGCCCCCGACGCGGCCATGGGGACGCTCCCCATGCTCCACCCGACCCAGGCGCGCGCGATCGCCCGCTGGAACGACACCGGCCGCGTCCCCCCGCCGGGGCCGGGCGGCCTGCACGGACTCGTCGCCGCCCAGGCCGCGCGCACCCCGGACCGGACGGCGGTTCGCGACGCGGAGGGCGGCGCGCTCGCCTACGCCGCGCTGGAGGCCCGGGCCGACGCCCTCGCCGCCTGGCTTCAGGACCAGGGCGTCGGGCCGGGCGACCGGGTCGGGATCGCCCTGCCGCGGCGGGTCGACCTCGTGGCGGCCATCCTCGGCACGCTGAAGACCGGCGCGGCCTATGTGCCGCTCGATCCCGGCTATCCCGCAGCCCGCATCGACTACATCGCGGCGGACGCCGACCTCGCCCTGATCCTCGACCCGGCGGCGCTCGCCCAGGCCGCGCCGGACCGGCGGCCTGCGCCTGTCACGGTCGCGCCCGGGGACCTCGCCTACCTGATCTACACCTCCGGTTCGACGGGGCGGCCCAAGGGCGTGGCGCTCACCCATGGCAACGGCGCGGCGCTGGTCCACTGGGCGGCGCAGACCTTCGCCCCGGAGGAGCTCGCCGGCGTGCTGGGCTCGACCTCGGTCTGCTTCGACCTGTCGGTCTTCGAGATCTTCTGCACCCTCGCGCTGGGGGGAACGCTGCTGCTGGCGGAGGATCTCTTCGCCCTGCCGGAGGCGCCCTTCGCGGCGGAGGTCACCCTCGTCAACACCGTGCCCACCCCCCTCGCCGAGCTGCTGCGCCTCGGGCCGCTGCCGGCGCGGGCGCGGACCGTCTGCCTGGCGGGCGAGGCGCTGGCACCCGCGCTCGCCGAGCGGATCCTCGACGCAGGCGTCGAACGGCTCTGGCATCTCTACGGGCCGACCGAGGACACCACTTTCTCCACGGGCGAGCTGGTGCGCCCCGGCCGGCGCTTCACCCTTGGACATCCCTTTCCCGGCACGCGGGCCTACGTGCTCGACCCCGCGCGGCAGGAGCTGCCCCCCGGCGCGCCGGGCGAGCTGTGGCTCGCGGGCGCGGGCGTCGCGCAGGGCTACTGGCGGCGGCCCGGCCTGACGGCCGAGCGGTTCGTCGCCAATCCCTTCGACGCGGACGGATCGGCGCCGGTGATGTACCGCACCGGCGACCGGGTCCGGCGCACCGCCGAAGGCGCGCTCGACTTTCTCGGCCGCGCCGACCGCCAGGTGAAGATCCGCGGCTTCCGCGTCGAGCCCGGCGAGGTAGAGGCCGCGCTCGCGGCGCTGCCGGGCGTCGTCGCCGCTTGCGTCGACCTGTGGCGCGATCCGGCGGACAACGCCCGGCTGACCGCCTGGATCGAGGGCCCCGCGGATCCGGCCACGCTCGCCGGCCGGTTGGGCCGGAACCTGCCCGGCCACATGGTCCCGACGCTCTGGGTGGCGATGGCGGCGCTGCCGCGCCTGCCGAACGGCAAGCTCGACCGGGGGGCGCTGCCCGATCCCGTCGCGGAGGCCGCCCCCGTCCCGGCGGACGCCGCGCCGCGCCCCGGCGTCGAGGCGCAGCTGGCGGCGATCTGGGCGCGAGTGCTTGGCCGCGACGGGATCGGGCGCGACGACGACTTCTTCGCGCTGGGGGGCGACTCGATCCTCGCCATCCAGGCGGTGGCCCAGGCGCGCGCCGAAGGCCTGGCGCTGACCCCGCGCGACGTCTTCGAGCACAGCCGCCTCGCCGCCCTCGCCGAGGCCGCGGCGGGCCGCGACCGGCTGGGCCGCGCGCGCGGGGCCGCGACGGGGCGCCAGGCCCTGACGCCGGCCCAGGCCTGGCTGCTGGCGCGGAACCTGCCGCGGGTGGCGCACTGGAACCAAGCGCTGGTCCTCGTCCCCGAGCGGCCGCTCGACCCCGACCTGCTCGCGGCGACGCTCGCCCGCCTCTCCGACTGGCACGACGGCCTGCGCGCGCGCTTTCGCCGGGGCCCGGACGGCTGGGAGCAGCATTACGAGGCCCCCGGCCTGCGTCCGCTCCTCCTCCGCGCCGCGGGGGACGTGACCGCAGCCGCCGCAGCGATGCAGGCTGGCTTCGACCTCGAGGAGGGCCCGCTCTGGGGGGCGCTCCTCTGCGAGACCGGGGCGGGCCAGCGGCTCGTCCTCGCCGCCCATCACCTGCTGGTGGACGGCGTGTCCTGGCGCATCCTGCTCGACGATTTCCAGCGCGCCTATTCGGCGCTGGAGGCAGGCAGGGACCCGGTCGAGCCGCCGCGCGCCAGCGCGCCGGGGGACTGGGCCGGACTGCTCGCCACAGCGCCGTTTGTCGAGACCGAGCGCGACGACTGGGCGGCGATCGACGCGGCCGAGGTCCCGGCCCTGCCCCGCGACTTCGACGGCGGACCCGGCCTGGAGGACGCGGCGGCGACGGTCGAGACGCGCGTCGAGGCGGAAGCCACCCGCGCCGTGCTGGAAGAGGCGCCGGCCGCCTATCCGGTCGCGCCGCAGGAGCTGATGCTGGCGGCGCTCGTGCGCGCCCTCCACGACTGGACGGGCGCGGAGACCTTCCGCATCGAGCTCGAAAGCCACGGCCGGCCCGACATCGGTCCCGAGATCGACCTCAGCCGGACGGTGGGCTGGCTGACGGGGCTTTACCCGCTGGTCCTCGCCGCCCCGGCCGCGGCCGGTCCCGGCGAGACGCTGCGCGGGGTCAAGGAGGTCCTGCGCCGCGTGCCCCACGACGGGATCGGCCACGGCGCGCTGCGCTGGTTGAAGGGCGGGCCGGCCGGACCCGGGCCGGAGCTGCGCTTCAACTATCTCGGGCGCGCCGACGGTCTCTTCGGCGCAGGCGCGCCGTTCCGCCCCGCCCCGGAGAGTCCCGGCCCGGTCATCGGCCCGGAGAACCCGCGCGACGTCGCGATCGAAGTCAACGCCCTCGCCGTGGACGACCGGCTGCGGCTCGTCTGGCGCTTCTCGCCGGGCCAGTTCCGGCGGGAGACCGTCGCGGCGCTGGCCACGGGTTTCGTTCGACGGCTGGAGGAGCTGACGACGCACTGCCTGGCCGCCGAGGCGGAAACCGGCTTCACCCCCTCCGACTTCCCCGAGATGGACTTCGACCAAGGCGACCTCGACGCCCTCCTCCAAAGCCTGTGAGCCGGCGGCCCCCCCTGCGGCGCGCACCGCGTCGCAGGGAGGGCGCCCGCCCCGACCCTCCGGAGCCCCAGCGACATGACCGACCAGATGACATCCCTCGGCGCGAAGAACGTGGAGGCGATCTATCCCCTCGCCCCCCTGCAGGAAGGCATCCTCTTCCACTGCCTGATGGCCCCGGACGCCGGGACCTACATGCCGCAGGTCGCCTATCACCTGCGCGGCGCGATCGAACCCGAACGGCTGCGCGCCGCCTGGGCGCGCGTCCAGGCCCGCCACACGGCCCTGCGCACCGCCATCCGCTGGGAGGAGCGCGACGAGCCCTTCCAGGTGGTCTATCGCGACCTGCCGCTCGCCTGGGACGCGGCGGACTGGAGCGACCTCGATCCGCAGGCGCAGGCGGAGGCGCTCGCCCGGCTCTTCGCCGGGAACCGCGCCCGGCCCTTCGACCTGCGCCGGCCGCCGCTGCTGCGGCTGAGCTGGCGCCGGCTCGGGCCGGAGCGCGGCGTGCTGGCGCTCTGCCACCACCACATCGTGCTCGACGGCTGGTCGACGGCGCGGCTGCTCCAGGAGGTGATGGCCTGCTACCAGGCGGGCGACGCCGCGCCGGACCTGCCGCCGGCGCGGCCTTATGCGGACTATGTCAGATGGCTGCGGCGGCAGGACCGGACCGGATCGCTCGCCTTCTGGCGCGACCGCCTCGCCGGCAATCCGGGGCCGAGCCTCGTCTTCGGCGCGGCGCGGGGTCCTTCCGACTTCGCCCGCCGCGAGTGGCCCTTCCCGCCCGGGCTCGCGGCGGCGGCGACGGCCTTCGCCGGCGCGCAAGGGGTTACGCTCAACACCCTCCTTCAAGGCGCGCTCGGGCTCTGGACGGCGGAGGCGCTGGGGCGGGAGGACGTGTTCTTCGGCAGCGCGACCGGCGGCCGGCCGGCCACCCTGCCCGGGGCGAACGCGATGGTGGGGCTCTTCATCAACGCCCTGCCGGTGCGGGTCCGGGTCGATCCCGCCCAGCCCGCCGGGGACTGGCTGCGCGCCCTCCAGCAAGGCCAGGCGGCGACGATCGAGCACGAATACGTGGCGCTGCGCGACATCCAGGGGGCGCAGGGCGCGCTCTTCGACTGCCTGCTGGTGGTGGAGAACTATCCCGTCACCGTCGGCGGCGGGGAGAGCGGCGTCGCGCTCGACCAGGTGGAGTTCGATGAATGGACGCATTTCCCGCTGACCCTGCTCGTCGCGCCGAACCAGGGGGACATGCGGCTGATCCTGCGCCATGACCGCGCCGTCCTGCCCGAGGCGCGGCTCGACGCCTTCCTCGAGCGCTACACGACGATCCTGGGGGATCTGGTCGCGGACCCGGGCCGGCCCGTCGGCGCGCTGATCGGCCCGGTCGCGCCGGCCGCCGCGGCCCCGGTCCCGGCGCGTCTGGAGGGCGCCGCCGCGCGCCCCGCCCGGAGCGAGACCGAGCGTCGGCTCTCGGCGCTCTGGGCGGAGCTGCTGCGCATCGACCCGCCCGGGGCGGGGGAGAATTTCTTCGCGCTGGGGGGGCATTCGCTGCTGGTCGCGCGCATGGCGACGCGGCTGCGCCGGGACCTCGGCCTCGACCTTTCCGTCCGCGCGCTCTTCGAGCGGCCCGTGCTGGCGGAGCTCGCCGATTATCTCGACGCGCTCCAGGCGGCCGCAAATCCGGCGGAGGGCGAGGTGGAGATGGAGTTCTGAGGGGGGTCCGGAGGGGCCCGGAAGCCCCTTCCAAGGAAGCGCCGCAACACGCGTGTTATGAAGGCTATCCAGTTGGATTATAATGATTTTCCGAAAATCGTTCAGGCGATCTCAACCAAGGTTGACGATTTCCGAAGACGCTTCCCCGGGGCCGCGCCGAGATGACGCAGGACGCGCGCCTGGTCTGCCTGCCGCCCGCCGGCGGCGGGCCGAGCCTGTTCCGCGCCTGGCGCGCGATCCCGGGCCTTGCGATCGAGACGCCGGGCCTGCCAGGCCGCGAGGGCCGCTTTCGCGAGCCGCCGGCGCAAAGCCTCGCCGCCCTCGCCGACCGGGTGGCGGAGGAGACCGCGCCGCGGCTCGGCGGCCGCTTCGCGCTTTTCGGCTATTCGATGGGGGGCGTGCTGGCGCTGCTCGTGGCCGAGCGGCTGGCGCGGCGCGGCCTGCCCGGGCCCGAGGCGCTGTTCGTGCTCGGATCCGCGCCGCCCGACCGGCTGAATGCGGCGATCGCGGGGCTCCACGCGCGCAGGTCCGCCGCCTTCTGGGCCGAGATCGCCCGGATCGGCGGCACGCCTGCGGCGGTGATCGCGAGCGCCGAGATGCGGGCGCTGTTCGAGCCCGCCCTGCGCGCCGACTTCCGGCTGTGCGAGACCTATCGCCATGCGGACCGCGGCTTTCGCCTCGACTGCCCGGTGCATGTCTTCCTGGCCGAGGAGGATCACCTCGTCGGCGCGCAGGACGCGGCCTCCTGGGCCGGGCACAGTCGCGGCCCGACCCGGGTCCGCAGGCTCCCCGGCGGGCACATGCTCGACCCCGCCGCCTTCGCCGCGCTCGGGGCGCGGATCGCCGCGCTCTGGCCGCAGGGCGCGGCGGGGGGAGCGGCAGGCGGGGGAACCCCGGTCGAGGGAGCGACGCTGGGCGGAACGACCGGCGGGGGATTGACAAACGACGCCGGACTTCTTGTCTAGGGCCCGAGCCAGGGCCGCCCAGTCGTTCCCAAGCCGATCGGAAGAAACCCGGGTCGGAGGTTGGCCGGATGCTGCGCGCATTGCTTCTGGGATGGGTCGCCTTCGCCGCGGCCCCGGCGCTGGCCTGCGAGGGCCGCCTGATCGAGGATGCGGCCGTCTACGCCGCGCCGCTCTGCATTCCGGCGGCGCCCGCGCGGGTGGTGGCGATCGACGCGAGCTTCGGCCTCGGGATCGGCCTCGACGTGGGCCTGCCACTGGTCGGCGCCCCGCTCGCCCGGATGAGCGACGCGGATCTCAAGGCCCGGGCCGAGGAGGCCGGGGCGACCAGCATCGGCTTCGTCGCCGAGCCGAGCCTGGAGACGGTAGTTGCGCTGCAGCCCGACCTGATCCTCGGCTTCGTCGGCGACCCGGCGCTGGCCGCGGCGATCTATCCCCAGCTTTCGCAGCTTGCGCCGACGCTGCTCTATGCCGGCCTCGACTGGCGGGCGTTCTATTTTCTGCTCGCCGGGCTGACCGGTCGCGAGGCGGAGATCGCCGAGCGTTTCGCGGCCTATGACGCGCGGCTGGCGGGCATCCGCGCCCGAATGCCCGACGTCCGCGTCTCGGTGCTGCGCATCACCTCCTGGGATTTCCAGGTCTATCTTGACGCGCCGCAGGCCTACGCCCCCTTCGCGGTGATGCGCGAAGCGGGCGTGCGGCGCAGCGCCTGGGAGACGACGGAGGACCCCGCCCTGTCCATGAAGCGCCCGGACTGGGAGGAGCTCGCCGCGCTCGACGGCGACGTGCTGTTCTACATCGCAGGCGGCACAAACGATTCCGACAAGGACGGCCGGCTGGAGCAGGTGCTGGGCGATCCGCTCTGGGCGATGCTGCCGGCGGTGCGGGCCGGGCGGGCCTACCGGGTCGACCACGCGGACTGGATGGAGTTCAGCGGCCTCGGCTCGGCCGATCGCGTGCTCGACGACCTGGAGCGCTACGTGATCGGGACGCCATGAGCCGGGCGCAGGCGCTCGCCCTCGCGCTGTCGGCCTGTCTGCTGGCGCTGCTCGCCCTCTGGGCTCTGGCGGTCGGGGCGGCGGACACGAGCCTCGGCGAGGCGGCGCGCGCGCTCTGGTCGCCGGGCGCGGGCCGGACCGAGCTCGTAGTGCGCGGCGTCCGGCTGCCCCGGGTGATCGCGGCCCTCGCCGTGGGCGGCGCGCTCGGGGCCGCGGGGGGGATCATGCAGGCGGCGACCGGCAACCCGCTGGCGGAGCCGGGGCTGCTCGGGGTCAACGCGGGCGCGGCCTTCGCGGTGGTGGTCGCGCTCGCCTTCCTCGGGATCACCGCCACGGGGACGCTGGTCTGGGCGGCCTTCGCCGGGGCGGCCGCCGCGGCGGCGCTGGTCTTCGCGCTGGGGTCGGCCGGGCGCAGCGGCCCGACGCCGGTGAAGCTGACGCTCGCCGGCGTGGCGGTGACGACCTTCCTCGGGGCGCTCGCCCTGTCGGTGCTGATCTTCGACGCCCGGACCCTGGAGACGGTGCGGCTCTGGACGGCCGGGTCCCTCGCCGGGCGGCGGATGGAGGACGTGCGGCCGGTCCTGCCCTGGCTTCTCGGCGCGCTCGCCGCCGCCCTCGTCTCGGCGCGACAGTTCACCACCCTGAGCCTCGGCGCGGAGGCCGCCCGCGCCCTCGGCCAGAGCCTGGCGCTCTGGCGGGGGATCGCCGCCGTCCTGGTCGTGGGCCTTGCGGGATCGGCGGTGGCGCTCGCCGGCCCCATCGGCTTCGTCGGGCTGGTGGCGCCCCATGCGGCGCGGCTGACGCTGGGGCCGGACTATCGCCGGATCCTGCCCTTCGCCGTGGCGGGGGGCGCGGGGCTCACCTTGCTCGCCGACACCCTGCCCCGGGCGGTCTGGGGGCGCGACGTGCCCGTCGGGGTGACGCTGGCGCTGGTCGGAGCGCCGTTCTTCGTCTGGCTCGCCCGGTGCGGGACGGTCCGGGGATGAAGCTCGGGCTGCTTCTTCTCGGGGCGCTGGCGGCGCTGTTCCTCGCCGCCCTCGCCCTCGGCGACCAGAGCCTGCCGCCGGGACAGGTCCTCGCCGCGCTCCTCGGCCGCGAGGACGTCTCCCCGTCCGTCGCCGCCATCGTCACCGGCCTGCGCCTGCCCCGCGCGGTGCTCGCCATGCTCGCGGGCGCGGCCCTCGCCGTGGCGGGGACGATCAGCCAGGCGGTCCTGCGCAACCCGCTGGCCGAGCCGGGGCTGATCGGGGTCAACGCGGGCGCGGCCCTCGCGGCCATGGTGGTCATCGTGCAGGTCGGGCATCCGTCCGAGACGCTGCTCCCCTGGCTCACCTTCGGGGGCGCGCTCGCCATGGCGCTGCTCATCCAAGCGCTGGCCTGGCGCGCGGGGCCGGGCACGCTGCGCCTGATCCTGATCGGGGTGGCGCTTTCGGCCATGGCGGGGGCGGGGGCGAGCTTCATCGCCGCATTCGGCGATGTCGCGGCGGTGCAGCGGGCGATGATCTGGCTGGCAGGCAGCCTGCAGGACAGCCGCTGGATCAAGTCTCGGCAGCTGCTCGCCTGGGCGCTGGTCCCGGCGGTCGCGGTCTGGCTGGCCGCGCGCGAGCTCGACCTGATCGCCCTCGGCGACGATGTGGCGCGCGCCCGCGGCCAGCGGACGGCGGCGACGCAAGGGGGCCTGATCCTCGCCTGCGCGGCGATTTCGGGCGCGGCGGTGGCGGGGGTGGGGCTCATCGCCTTCGTCGGGCTCGCGGCGCCGCACATGGCGCGGGCGCTGGCGGGGCGGTCCCATCGCCGGCTGATCCCGGTCGCAGCCCTGGTGGGGGCGCTGATGACGCTGGGGGCCGACTTGGTCGCCCGGCGCGCCCTCGCGCCGATGCAGCTGCCGGTGGGGGTCGTCACGGCGCTGGTGGGCGCGCCGGTCTTCGTGGCCCTGCTCTGGAGGCGGCGGCATGACTAAGGGCCTGGTCGCGGAGGGGGTGGCGATCGGCTACGGCCGGGGCCGCGTGGTCGAGGGGCTGGACCTGCGCATCCCGCCCGGCCGCTTCACGGCGCTGATCGGGCCGAACGGCTGCGGCAAGTCGACGATCCTGCGGGCGCTCGCGGGGCTTCAGCGGCCGGAGGCGGGGCGGATCCTGCTCGACGGCGGCGACATCGCCCGGATCGGGGCGAAGGCCCTGGCGCGGCGCGTCGGCCTGCTCGCCCAGAGCGCCGCGGCGCCGGAGGGACTCCGCGTCGAGGAGCTGGTGCGCCAGGGCCGCTATCCGCACCGGCCCTTTCTGGGGGGCTGGCGGGCGGAGGACGCCGCGGCGGTGGAGGCGGCGCTGGCGCGGACGGGCCTTGCGTCCCTGCGCGACCGGCCGCTCGACGCGCTTTCGGGCGGCCAGCGCCAGCGGGCCTGGATCGCGATGACCCTAGCGCAGGAAAGCGGCATCCTGCTGCTCGACGAGCCGACCACCTATCTCGACCTCGCCCATCAGGTGGAGGTATTGGGTCTGATGCGCCGGCTGGTGGACGCGGAGGGCGCGACGGTGGTCGCGGTGCTCCACGACCTGACCCAGGCGGCGCGCTACGCCGACCGGCTGGCGCTGGTGCGGGACGGGCGCATCGTCGCGGAAGGCCCGCCCGCCGAGGTGCTGACGGTCGAGGCGGTGCGGGAGGTCTTCGGGGTGGAGGCGGCGATTCTGACCGATCCCGAGACGGGGGGGCCGCTGTGCCTGCCCCGGCGGGTCCAGCCGCCGCGGCCGGGGGCGTGATGCGGGCGGCGCAGGCGATCACCATGAACCCGTTCGGCCTCGACGGCTTCGCCTGGCGGGAGACGCGCTACGGCGAGACGGTCGGGATGAAGGCGGCCGGGATAGAAACGGGCGGGATGAAGGCGGCCGGCGCGGAGACGGCCGGCGCGGAGGCGGCGCTCGCGGATGAGGAGGGCCCGCTGGCCTTGCGCCTGCCGGCGGATCTGGCGGGCGCGGTCCCGCGGCGGCGGGCGGAGTTCCTGGCGGGGCGGCTCTGCGCCATGCTGGCGCTGCGCGCGATCGGGGCGCCGCCCAAGGTCGGGCGCGCCGGGCGGGCGCCGGTCTGGCCTCCGGGCGCGACCGGCTCGATCGCCCATGCGGGGGGCCGGGCGATCGCCGTGGCGGCGCGCCGGCCGGCCCGCCTCGGCGTCGACTGCGAGACCCTGCTGACGCCCCAGGCGGCGGCGGAGATCGGGCCGCTGATCCTTAGGGACGCGGAATGGCGGCTGCGGCCCGAGGCGATGGAGACGGCCTGCTTCCTCACCCTCGCCTTTTCCGCCAAGGAGGCGCTCTACAAGGCGCTGTCCGACAGCCTGGACGAGATCCCGGATTTCCATGCGGCGCGGGTGACGGGGGTGGCCGCCGGGCGGATCCGCCTCGCGGGCTTCGGGCGGGAAGCGGAGATCGCCTATGCGATGGATGCGGCGGGCTGCGCGACGCTCTGCCGCCTCTGAGAGACCTCCGCGAAAGCCTCCGGCCCCGGCCGCATCGTGGGGGAAAGCGGATTTTCACACGTGAAAATCGGGTCATTACATTGAAATCGTTTGATATATTCTACGCTCTTAACCCGACCTTCATGACCATGAACGGGTCGAGGGCGACCGCGCCCAGGGTGTCGCAGGGTCTCCCTGACGCCTCAGGGACCTGCGGGAGGGAGATCGCAGCGGAGCCCGGGGCCGGGTCCGTGACCCGACTTCCGGCGCGCCATCCTGCCGCCGGGATTGTCGCCCAAGTCGCGCTTCAAACATTGACCGACCGACTGGTTAATGATATCCCTCCTGACGTCGCGTCACGCGCGACGGCGGGCCGCCCCGGCCCCAAGCAAAATCCTGGGAGGATCCTCGATGCCCCTGACCGCGCGGTCGCTGGGCCGGCTCTTGCTGCCGGCCGTCCTGAGCCTGTCTCCCCTCGCCGCGCAGGCGGCCTCCGACGTGACGATCCTGCGCGACGAATGGGGCGTGCCCCAGGTCTATGCGGAGGACGTCTACGGCCTCTTCGCCGGCTTCGGCCATGCGGTGGCCGAGGATCGCCTGTTCCAGATGGAGATGGCCCGCCGCTCGGTGCTGGGAACGGTGTCCGAGGCGCTCGGGCCCGATCACGTGGACTATGACGTCGAGACCCGCGCCCGGTTCGACCAAGAAAAGATCCGCGCCCAGATCGAGGCGCTGAAGCCCGAGGAGCGCGACATCCTGCGCGGCTACGCCGCCGGCTGGAACAAGCGGCTCGCCGAGGTGATGGCCGACAAGGGCAAGCTCCTGCCCAAGCAGTTCGTCGACTTCGGCTTCGAGCCGACGCCCTGGACCGACTTCGACGTGGCGATGATCTACGTCGGCACCATGGCCGGCCGCTTCTCGCATTTCTCCAACGAGCTCAACAACGCCAAGGCGCTCGACGCCCTCGTCGCCCAGCACGGCGAGACCCTGGGCCGGCGGATCTTCGAGCAGATCTTCTGGATCGAGGACCCGCTCGCGCCCACCACCGTGCCCGCGGGCGCGCAATACGTGCGCAAGGCCGAGGCCCCGGCCCCGGTCGACGCCGCCCGCTTCGCCGGGCTCGCCGACCTGCCGGGGATCGAGGGGAGCGAGGACGACCGGCCGCGCGCCAGCAACCTCTGGATCCTCGGGCCGAAGAAGACCACCGACGGCAGCACCATCCTGGTGAACGGGCCGCAGTTCGGCAACTTCAACCCGTCCTACGTGTTCTCGATCGGCCTGCACGGCGCGGGCTTCGACCTGACCGGCAACACCCCCTTCGCCGTGCCGAACGTGCTCTTCGGCACCAACGGCGCGATCGCCTGGGGCGCCACCGCCGGCCCGCTCGACGTCAACGACTATGTCGAGCTGGAGCTGAACCCCGAGAACCCGCGCCAGTACCGCCAGGGAGACGGCTGGGCCGACATGCGGCTGCGGCGGGAGACCATCGCGGTCAGGGGCGCGGAGCCCGTGACGGCGGAGGTCTGGGAGTCCGCCTACGGCGTCGTGCAGGTCTTCGACGAGCCCGGGGGCCGCGCCTTCGCCTTTCACCGGAGCTGGGACGGCTACGAGATCCAGACGCTGATGGCCTGGATCCGCTCGACCCAGGCGCAGAACTACGAGCAGTGGCTCGACGCCGCCGCGGAGGTGGCGACGACGATCAACTGGTACTACGCCGACCGCGAGGGCAACATCGGCTACGTCTCGCCAGGCTACCTGCCGCTGCGGGCCGAGGGGCAGGACCTGCGCCTGCCGGCCAAGGGCGACGGCAGCCAGGATTGGCGGGGCCGCCGCCCCTTCGCCGACGCGCCCAAGACCCTGAACCCCGAACAGGGCTGGATCGCCAACTGGAACAACCGCTCCGGCAAGGGCGTGGTCTCGACCGTGGAGGGCAGCCCCTGGGGCGCTGCCGACCGGGTGGTGGAGATCATGGCGCGGATCGAGGCCAAGGACCGCTTCACCCCCGAGGAGGTCTGGAACATCCTGCCCGAGACCAGCTTCGTCGACGTCAACGCCCGGTATTTCGTGCCGCGCATTCTCGCGGCCGGGGCGGACCTGCCCGCCGACGATCCGCGCCAGCCGATGCTCGCGGCGCTCGCCGCCTGGGACACGCGCCAGATCCGCGACGCGGACGGCAAGGCGACCTCTCCGGCCGTCGCGATCCTGCGCAGGTGGATGGACGAGATGGTCGCCGCGGTGCTCCTCGACGACGCGCCGCAGATCCCCGCGAAGGTGATGCAGGTCCGCATCGCCCTGCCCTCGGCGCTGCTCAACAACGCGCTGGCGGGGGCGGAAGCCGGGGTGCCGCAGGCCTATGACTTCTTCAACGGTCAGGACCCCGATGCGGTCGTGCTCGCCGCGCTGGAGAGCGCCCGGCTCGCCCTCGCCGAGCAGTTCGGCGGCGCGGAGGTCGCCGACTGGCGGCTTCCTCTCGACCCGCATGTCTTCGAGACGAAGAATTACCTCGGCATCCCCCAGGCCGGGGCGGAGGAAGGCCTCGCGGTCGGGACGGCGATGAACCGCGGCACCGAGAACGACATGATCCGCTTCCGGGACGGGAAGGTCAGCTTCTGCGCCGTGACGCCCCCGGGCCAGAGCGGCTTCATCGCCCCGGACGGGACCCGGTCGCCGCACTACGAGGACCAGCTTCAGCTCTACGTCGACTTCGGCTGTCGTCCCCAGGCCTTCTATCGCGACGACGTGGAGAAGGCCGCGGTCTCCCGCACCGTCTTCACCGTGGAGTGAGGCGCGCGCCGAGGGGGGCGGGCCGGGAGGCGAGATCCACGCGACCGGAGGGGGTAGCCGCCCCGGGCCTCCTCCTCCGGCCCGGGGTCGAAGCCGGCGGCGCCGGGCCCTCAGCCGAAGGCGGCCATGCCTCCCGACAGGAAGGCGGCGACGGCGACGGTCAGGTCGGACAGGCGGCGGCGGGCGCGGACGATGCAGCGGGGGCTGGCGTTCATCAGCAGGGGCTCGTCCACGGCGACGACGACGAGCTCGCCCCGCGCCTCCTGGATCGTGGCGGAGAAGCGCGGCAGGAAGGCGACCCCGAGCCCCGCCGAGACGAAGCGGATGAACAGGGTGATGGAGTCGGTCTCGACCAGCGGCGCGAGGGTGAGGCCGCTGTCGCTCGCGGCGCTGGCGGATGCCGTGCCGCTCGGAGAGGAGCGCGGGGGGGGGTCGCGCAAGAGCTCGGCGAGCCCGACCGCGCCCCGTCCCGCCAGCGGCGAGAGGCGGCACGATGGCGTGGAGCGGCTGGCGACCGACCGCGACCGAGCGGGCGCCGGGCACGAGGATGGGGTTGTAGGCGAGCGCGATGTCGACCTCGCCGAGCGTCACCATGTCGACGAGCCGGTCGGACCCCGCGATGCGGATGTCGCAGCGCAGGGGTGAGCGTCTTGCGCATGGGCTTGCAGAGCGCGGGGTTGAGCGCGACGCCCATGGCGAAGGCGTAGAGGATGGGCAGCAGGATCACGGTGGCGATGCCGATCAGGTCGGCGGCGATGACGATGGCGAGGACGATCAGTGCAGCGGCGGCGCATCGCGCGACAGGACATGGCTCATGGGCGGCTCCCGGATGGGCTGACGGAGGAGATGAGGAAATTCCCCCGAGGCTAGCCGGCCGTGGCGTTCCGCGAAGTCATCCCCTGCGCAACGATACGTTGCCGCCAGGGCAACGCGCCGGGGTTTCCTGGGCGCCGCGGCGGCGCGGGGCGGGCGGGCGGGCGGCCGGAGGCTCCCGCGACGACCGCCGCCGGTTCGCAGCCATGCTCTCCCCCGGAAGATCGCCATCGCCGGAGGCGTCGGGCGGCGTCGGGGTTCGAGCGGCGCTTGGACCGCGTTCCTTTCGATCCTGGGGGATTGCCGGCAGGGCGCGGGAAGACGCCGTTCCGCGGAGGCGCCGCGGGTCGCTTCCTGCGCAGGGGAAGCGGCGTTCGCCGCCCTGCGCGCCGCCCTCGCCTGGGCTGACGCCGGAGGGGGCTGCGTCGCTCTGGGGCCGGGCGGGACGGCTGGGCGCAGGCGGAGCCGGCTGGGCGTGACGCGAAGGGCGCGGTTTTGCGATGCGCGTTGCTCCCCTGGCAACGCAACGCGCTCCAAACGGCTCTCCCCGAGAGCGCCCCGGGCGCGCATGGTTTCGTCATACCTCGCCTTCGACAGGCTCTGACATGATGAGCACAGCGACCGCGCGGCGCACCGGCGTGATCGGTCTCGGCGCGATGGGGCTTCCCATGGCCGCGAGCCTCGCCCCCAAGGGCTTCCGCGTCACAGCCTTCGATCTCGACGCGGGCCGCCGCGCCAAGGGCGCGGAAGCGGGCCTCGGGATTGCCGCCTCCCCGCGCGACGTGGTCCGCGCCAGCGAGGTCGTCGTCTTTTCCCTACCCGCCGCGCAGCATGTGCGGAGCGTGGTCGAGGCGTCCGGCCTCCTCTCCGAGGACATGCCGCGCCGGATCGTCGTCGACGCCTCCACCTCCGAGCCGGGGGTGAGCCGCGCCCTGGCCGCAACCCTCGCGGCGAAGGGCCACGGCTTCCTCGACGCGCCGGTCTCGGGCGGCCCGGCCGGCTCGGCCGCGGGCGCGCTCTCCTTCATGGTCGGCGGCGACGAGGCCGCCTTCGCCGGGGCGCTCCCGGAGCTGGAGGCCATGGGCGCGACGATCCTGCACGTGGGCGGCAGCGGCGCGGGCAACGTGGCGAAGCTCGTGAACACCGTGCTCGTCGCCTGCCACATGCTGACCGCCGCCGAGGGCCTGCGGCTCGCCGAGGCCGCGGGCGTCAGCGCCGACGACGCGCTGCGCGTGGTCAACGCCGCCTCCGGCCGCTCGATGCTCTCGGAGGTGCATTTCCCGAACTGGGTGCTCTCGGGCAGCTTCTCCAGCGGCTTCGGCGCAGGGCTGATGCGCAAGGACGTGCGGCTGGCGCTGGGGCTCGCCGAAGCCGTGGGGGCGGACCTGCCGGTCGCCCGCCTCGCCCGGGCGATCTGGTCCGAGGAGGCCTCGGGCGTCGCCGACGCCGACGACTTCACCCGGCTGGGCGACCCGGCCCTCGCCGCCAGACCCTTCGAGAAGGCGCGCTGACATGAACGAGACGACCCAGATCGACGCCGGCGCCCGGGCGGCGGAGCTGCTGGCGCAGCTGACCGGCCTGACCGGCGTGGCGAGCCTCGTCGGCGGCGCGGCGCTGGAGGGCGACGGCGCCCCCCTCGACCTCCACGACCCGGCGACCGGCGCGAAGACGGCGACCTATCGCGACGCGGGCCAGGCCGCGATCGACGCCGCCCATGACGCCGCCGCCCGGGCGCAGGCGGAATGGTGGGCCAAGACCGCCTCCGAGCGCGGGCGGATCATGTTCCGCATCGGCCAGCTCGTCCGCGAGAACGCCCCGGCGCTCGCCGAGCTCGAGGCGCTCTCGGCCGGCCGGCTGATCCGCGACATCGCGGGCGAGGCGGTGCGCATCGCCGAGATGTTCGAATACTACGCCGGCTGGTGCGACAAGCTGCACGGCGAGGTGATCCCGGTGCCGACCACGCACCTCAACTACACCCGGCCGGAGCCCTATGGCACGGTCGTGCAGATCACGCCCTGGAACGCGCCGCTCTTCACCTGCGGCTGGCAGGTGGCGCCGGCGATCTGCGCCGGCAACGCGGTGATCCTGAAGCCCTCCGAACTCACCCCGCACAGCTCGCTCGTCATCGGGGCGCTCTGCGAGAAGGCGGGGGCGCCGCGCGGCCTCGCCAACATCATCGCGGGGGCGGGTCCGACTGCGGGACAGGCGGCGATCGCCCATCCCGGGACCCGGCTCGTGGTCTTCGTCGGCTCGGCGGCGGCGGCGGCGCGCATCGCGGCGGCGGCGGCGCGCAACGTCACGCCCTGCATCCTCGAGCTCGGGGGCAAGTCGGCCAACATCGTCTTCGCCGACGCCGACATCGACCGCGCCATTTCCGGGGCCCAGGCGGCGATCTTCGGCGCGGCCGGCCCAGAGCTGCGTCGCGGGCTCGCGCGGGCTCGTCCACCGTTCGATCCACGAGAGGTTCGTCGGCCTCTCCAGCCGCGCGAGCGCGACGATCCCGGTCGACATGCCGCTCGACCGGACCGCGCTGATGGGGCCGATCAACAACCGGGCGCAGCTTGACAAGATCGCGGCGATGGTGAGGACCGCCGCCGACCAGGGCGGCGCGATCGTCGCCGGCGGCGGCAAGCCCGCGGCCTTCGCCGACAGCGAGGGCTATTTCTACGCCCCCACCGTGATCGACAACGTGCGCCTCGACATGGAGATCGCCACGGAGGAGGTGTTCGGCCCGGTGGTCGGCGTCATCCCCTTCGACACCGAGGAGGAGGCGATCGCCATCGCCAACGCCACCCCCTACGGCCTCGCGGGCGCGGTCTGGACCCAGGACGTGGGCCGGGCGCACCGGGTGGCGTCGAAGGTGCGGGCGGGGACGTTCTGGATCAACTCCTACAAGTCGATCAACGTCATGTCCCCCTTCGGCGGGTTCGGCCGCAGCGGCTACGGCCGGTCCTCGGGGCGGGAGGCGCTCTTCGCCTATTCGGTGACGAAAAGCGTCTGGGTCGAAACCTCCGCCGTGCCGACGATCAGCTTCAGCTATTCGCCGGAATAGCCGGGCCGGCCCTCGACCGGCCTGGGACCGGCGCCGACCGGGGAACCGGCGCCGGTTCGGCGTCGATTTGGCGTCGGGGGGCGGCAGGTCGGCCGTCGGAGGGGGCGGGCGAAGCGGTCGGTCGTGGACGTCGGGCGCTCAGGGGCCGACGCCGCGGTCGGAGGAGGCGAAGGGGCGGGTCGGGGCGGAGAACCGGGCGGAACGGTTCGGAAAGTCTCGGAGCGGGGCTCCGTGAAGGCCCCGCCCCCGGGGCGCCTTGGGGAAGGCCCGATTTTCACGCGTAAAATCGGATCATTATCTTGAAATCATTAGATATATTATCTGTAAATTTAGATAATTTTTCTGCATATGAAATATGCATTTCTCCTATTCACACCTTTATCTTCAATTTTCTGCTACAATTCGCCGAAACCACAGCCCCTGTGGACAGCGGAATTTCCCCCCCACAGCCGCTGGGCCCGCTTGAACGTTCATCGGTCAGGCCGCCGCGCAAAGCGCCCTTTCAGTACTTGCTCGTCATGCGGTAGCCTCGGAGATAGCTGAGGCGGACGTGGGTGATGGGCGCGTCCCGCCACCAGGTGTCCCGCTCGGCCACGAAGACCGGCTCGCCCAGATCGAAGCCGAGATGCGCCGCCTCCAGCACGCCTGCCCGCGCCGCCTGGAAGCTCGCCTCCACCTGCGAAAAGGGCGCCGTGGCGATCAGCCACTCGTTGGGGCCGACGGCGGCGAAATCCTGGTCCAGCGCCTCGGGAAGCGCGGCGGCGTTGATCCAGCGGTCCTCCAGCTGGAAGGGCGCGCCGCTCGCATGATGGACGCAGACGACATGGACCGCGCGGGCCGCCCGCGGCAGGCCCATGCGCGAGCGCAGCCATTCGGGCATGGCGCAGGTCTCGCGCTCGATCAGGGCGTAGCGATAGTTGCCCCCCGCCCGCTCGATCTCGGCGCGGATCTGGGGCATCTCGAAGCGGGCCTCGCGCAGGGGCGAGAGGCGCACCCGGGTGCCCGCCTTGCGGCGCCGCTCCACCAGGCCCAGGTCGGCGATCTCGCGCATCGCGCGGTTGATCGTGGTGCGGGAACAGCCGAACTCCTCCGCCAGCTCCACCTCGCCTGGAAGCAGCGTGCCCGGGCCCCAGGGACCGGCGGTGATCCGCCGCATGATTTCCGCCGCGACCTCGCGGAAGCTGGTGCGTTCAGGCATCTGCGCGATCCTGTGGGAATTGCCGTCAGGCTCATGTGGCATCTATCATGGTTATGTCCATACTTGGAACAAGGTCGCGCCCGGGTGCGCGCCATTTTGTCCTGGGGCGTCTGGCCCCTGTTGTGGTCCCGGAAAATATCGCCCGCTTTTGAAAATAGTCCGGAGCGCGTTCCTGCGGGCGAACACGTCAGGCGACACCGCTTCATCGAAGCCTGTAAAGAAACAAACTTGCAATCCAGCCGGGGTATTTCAGCTCCGCCCCATTGAAGGATCGCAGCGCCCCGGCTCCTCTTGGATCCGCGGGGATCATGTCCAATGAACCGGATGCCTCCAATAATGGCTTTTCGGCGCTGTGTCGAAAGGACGGGTCGGCGTGGAGACGCCGCCCGAAGGACATTGGTCCTCTGGCGCGCGATGCCCGGCGGCTCTCGGGCCGCCCTTCGCGTTCAGGCAGGCGCGGCGCCAGCTCGCCAGACCATGCGGCGCATGTTGGAGACGAAGTTGGCGAGGCCGATCTTCACCCCGGCCCGGGCGAGGCCGATGGGGCGCACGACCAGGCAGATCGCTCCTTTCTGCCGGGCGCGGATGCGGTCGCCGTCGGCGTCGGCGGGGCGGTCGTCACCCCCGGCGACGGCGCGCAGGGCGTCTTCGCCCAGAGCGTCGCGCCAAAGGGCTCAAGCAAGGTCACGGTGAACGTGACCGGTTCGGGGCGCGCCTCAGGCGCGGACGCGAGCAGGTTCCTGGCCCAGAGCCAGAAGGCGCAGCCTTCGACAGCAAGGTTCAGCCCACCAGCACCACCGGCGGCGCGCCGGCGGCGATCACGCTCGAACGGGGCGGCCTCGCCGGCGCGCGCTCGAAGGGCGCGGGCATCCCGATCCGCGACGGCGCCGCGAACCTGATCACGGAGAAGGCCAGCGCGCTGCTGACCTCGGCGTCAGGTCACGGCGGCTGGGGCGATCGTCGCAGGCCTCGCGCTCAAGCGGCAAGCTTGGCGTCCTCGCCCGCGCCTTCACGTTTGGCTGCGGCCTCGGTGAGGTCGACCATTCCTGCAAAGGTCCTGTCGGCGCCACCGCCGAGACCGACTGATCTGTCAGCTTTGTCGGCGGCAAGGGCGAAGGCCTTGCGCGCCTTCGGGTTCGGGAGCCGCCGCCGCGGGGCTGCGTGCGAGCCGGGCCTGCCGATCCGTCCATTTCCTGAAAAGGGGTCCTCCTGAAATTGGGCCTTTGACCCTCTGAAAAAGGCCGGACAGAATTTCCGAGCCGCCAAACTTGCAAACTTGATTTTACCATCCATATACCATCCATAAGGATGGAGAGACGCTATGTCGGACAATGTGAGGCTGCTCCGCGAGCGCGGCGGCGAGACCGAGAAGATCACCATCAATCTCGGCCACGTCGATCTCGGCCGTATCGACCTGCTGGTGCAGGAAGGTTTCTATTCCAACCGGACGGACTTCATCCGCTCGGCCATTCGCAACCAGCTCTCCAGCCACGCCAGCGAGCTGGCGCAGACGATCGAGCGGCATACCCTCGAGCTCGGGCTGCGCGACTATTCCGCCGCCGACCTCGAGGCGGTGCGCGCGGCGGGCGAGGCGCTTCACCTTCGGGTCGTCGGCCTCGTGCGCTTCGCGTCCGACGTCACGCCCGAACTTGCGCGGGCGACGATCGCCTCGATCACGGTTCTCGGCGCCTTGCAGGCCAGCGCCGAGGTCAAGCGGGCCCTGGCCGACCGCATCCGGTAAGGGCTGCGGCCCTCGAAAGGACGATGACGATGAACAGCGACTTTGCGCAGGCCATGTCCCGCGCCACGGCTTCCGTGCGCGCCCAGAACCTCGCCGAGGCGACGGCGATCATCCAGGCGGCGCTCGCCGGCCGCGTGGAGCCTGCCTCCGAGGCGGCGCCTGCGCCGCGCGCCTTCCGCATCGCGGCCGACGTGGAGGAGGCCGAAACCCTGGATGAGCGGCCGGCGACGCGCCGCCCCAAAGCCGCGCGGCGACCCTCGCTGCGCGAGACGATCGACCTTCTGCGCCAAGGCCGCGCCGGACTGGACGGCCTCGACCTCCCGCTTCCGGGAGCCGGGCGGCGGCCTCAAGCCCCCCCGCTTCCCGAGGGCGCGAGCTTCGCCTGGCGCGACCACGTCTGCGCCGCCGGAAGCCGGCGCTACCGCCTGTTCGTTCCCTCCTGCCCGCGGTCGGAGCTTCGGGGGCTGGTGCTGATGCTGCACGGCTGCAAGCAAAACCCGGACGACTTCGCCGCCGGCACGCAGATGAACCGGCTGGCCGAAGAGGCGCGGATGATCGTCGCCTATCCCGAGCAGCCCGCCGCGGCGAACGTCTCCGGTTGCTGGAACTGGTTCGAGCCGGGCCACCAGGGCCGCGACGGCGGCGAGCCGGCGATCCTCGCGGCGCTCGCCCGCGCCCTCGCGGAGGAGTTCGGGCTGCCGGCGGACCGGGTCTATGCCGCAGGCCTTTCGGCGGGCGGGGCGATGGCGGCGGTGCTCGCCGAGACCCATCCGGATGTGTTCGCGGCGGTCGGCGTTCACTCCGGGCTGCCGCACGGCGCGGCGCGGGACGTCGTTTCCGCCTTCGCCGCGATGCGCGGGCAGCGTCTCGCGCCGGCAGTCCCGCGCGGGGGCGCCGGGCCGCGGGTGATCGTGGTCCATGGCGAAGGCGACCGGACGGTGCATCCCTCAAACGCGGCGGCGATCGCCGAAGGCCGGCACGCCGGCGTGGAGACCGTCGACGCCGGCGCGACGGAAGGCCGCCGCTGGCGCCGGATGCGCCGGCAGGGGCCGGACGGATTGCCGCAGATCGAGGTCTGGCTGATCGAGGGGGCCGGCCACGCCTGGTCGGGCGGACATCCCTCGGGGTCCTTCACCGACGCGTCCGGCCCTTCCGCCTCGGCCGAAATGCTTCGGTTCTTCAGCGCGACGCGCCCCTGAGGCGCGCGGAGGACCGGCGCCTGCGGCCGCATCCCCCCGGGACCTGCGGCCCGGCGCGCGCCAGCCGCTCCGCTCCGACGGCGGCCTTGCGATCGCGGATCGCCGCTGCGAACGGCCGATCTTGCGAGGAAAGGCGGATCGAGGGCGGATCCCGGCGCTGATTCACTTGTCCTCGGGTGTCCTGGGACAGGGCGAGGGGCGAACGGCGGCGGCGGCAAGTCTACGAAATCCGCATCGAGAACCAGGTCCCCGCCGACCACCCGACCTCGCCATGGGCCGTTTCGCTCCCCTCTCTGAGAGACCTCTGCGAAAGCCTCTCTCCGAAGCCGCGGCGCCTCGGGAGAGGCTGATCTTCACGCGTGAAAATCAGTTCATATCATTGAAATATATAGATATATCTTGCGGCCTTAACCTGGCCTTCATGAGTGTGAACGGGCCGAGAGCGACAACGCCCCAGGGTTTCGCAGAGGTCTCTCTGAAGAACCGCTACGCCCGGTTTCGCGACCGCGACCTCTTTCGGCGGCAGTTCGAGGCGGAGCCCACGCCTTGCATCGCGCCGCAGGCCTGATCGGATCGAAAGCCTTGGGCGGCCGACGCCTCCCCGATCCAGGCGGAGGCCACGCGCGAGGACAGGATCAAGCCCAAGCGCCGGTCGCTGGAAGAGCACGTCACCCGCGCAGCCTCGGAGCCTATGGAGACTCTCGATTGCGCCCGATCCCTCGCCGAGACCAGGACCTTCGCAAGCTCCCGGCGCAAGAGGAAGAAGGGCGAGAAGCCTCTTCGCGCGTCTCAAGCAGAGTCCGAAGCTTCATCGACGGCACCTGCCGGGGCCGAACGGCGCCCCGACGAGCGCCTCCTCATGCCGCTTGGAGCATCCGGAAGCGCGCCAGGCCGATGCAGAACCCGGAGTGAAGCCGGGCGCCCCTGCGTCCCCCTGCCTCATTTCGAGCCCCCCCCCATGTTCTGCCACGAAAGCGCTCCGGACGTGTCATCCGGGCGCAGGGCGGCAAAAGCCCGTTTTCCGCCTTCTGCATCAGACTTCTTGTGCCAGAGGCCTGAATTTTTGTGCCCCGAAGCAGGTTCCCCGCCTATGCTCGCAGCAGGCTCCTGATCTGCGGGGAAGGCGGAGGCGGCATCATCTTTCGATCGATCACCCCGGTTCCGTGGAAGAACGGCGGCGGCGTCACCCGCGAGATCGCGCGGGCCGAGGGCGGGAGCGGCTGGCTCTGGCGGCTGAGCGTCGCGGACGTGGCCGCGGACGGCCCCTTCTCGCATTTTCCCGGCATGACCCGGATCCTGACGGTGATCGAGGGGGCGGGCATCGACCTCCTTACGCCGGCGGGGACGATCGCCGCGCGCCTCGACCGGCCCGTCGCCTTTTCCGGCGAAACGCCCGTGGAGGGCCGGCTCTGCGCCGGGCCGATCCGCAACCTCAACCTCATCCATGACGCCGGCGCCACGACGGCCGAGGTGACGCCCGTGCGGGGGCCCCTGGTCCTTGCGGCGGGACCGGGCCCGACCTGGGTCTTCTGCCGTGCCGGGCCGCTGCGGGCGGAGGGCCGCCCCGTCCCGGCGGGCGGCCTCGCCCAGGCCGCGGCCGGGCCGATCGAGCTTGGCCCCGGGGCCGCGGGCCTTCTCGTGCGGATCAGTCTGCGGCCCTGAGCCGGGCGACCGTCTTGCGCCAACCGGCCAGGATGGCGTCGCGGCGGATGTGCCGCCCGCCCCGCACCTGGTGGCGCCCGGCCGACCAGAGGTCGGTGACCACCCCGTCCGGGGCGGCGAAGGCGAGGCCGTCGAGGATTTGCCCCGGCGCCAGCGCGCAGAGCGCCGGATGGTCGAGGTCGAGGGCGACCAGATCGGCCCAGAGCCCCGGCGCGATCCGCCCCGCCTCCCGGCCGAGCGCCTGCGCCCCGCCGGCCGCCGCGCCGAGATAGAGGCTCTCGCCCACCGACCCTTCCCCCGTCAGCAGGACGTTGCGCGAGAGGTCGCGCAGGCGCTGGCTGTATTCGAGCGTGCGCAGCTCCTCGACCAGCGAGATGCGCACGTTGCTGTCCGAGCCGAGGCCGCAGGCCCCGCCCGCGGCGAGCCATCCGGGGCCGTCGAAGGGCCCGTCCCCGAGGTTCGCCTCGGTGATCGGGCAGAGCCCCGCGACCGCCCCCGTCGCGGCCAGCCCCGCGGTTTCCGCCGGCGTCATGTGGGTGGCGTGGATCGCGCACCAGTCCGGCCCCACCGGGGCGTTGGCGAGCAGCCATTCCACGGGCCGCGCCCCCAGCCAGGCGGATATCTCGGCGACCTCCCGCGGCTGCTCGGCCACGTGGATGTGCACCGGCCCCCCCGCCCCGAGCGGCAGGACGCGCGCCAGATCCGCCGGCGTCGTCGCCCGCAGGGAATGCGGGGCGATCCCGACCCGCGCGTCCGCCGGCAGGATGCGGACGGCCTCGCGCGCGCTCTCCAGCAGGCGCGCGAACCGGTCGACGTCGTTGCCGAAGCGGAGCTGCCCCCCGGCCAGGGGCTGCGCCCCCGCCCCGCCCTGGCTGTAGAGCACCGGCAGATGGGTGAGCCCGATGCCGGTCGCCGCCGCCGCCGCCATGATGCGCGCCGACATCTCGGCGAGCGCGGCGTAGGGCTCGCCCCCCGGCCGATGGTGGAGATAGTGGAATTCGCCCACGGCCGCGAAGCCCGCCTCCTGCATCTCCAGGAAGACCAGGGCGGCGACGGCCTCGACGTCCTCGGGCCTCAGCCGTTCGAGGAAGCGGTACATGACGCTCCGCCAGGTCCAGAAGCTGTCGCCGCCTCCCGCGGCCCGGCGCTCGGTCATGCCCGCCATCGCCCGCTGGAAGGCGTGGCTGTGCAGGTTGGAGAGCGCCGGCAGGAGCGCCTGCGCCCACACGTCACCCGCCCGGGGCGCGGCCCCCGCCGCGACCGCCGAGATGCGCCCGTCCTCGACGACGACCCGGACCTCCCGCCGCCACCCCTCCGGCAACAGCGCAAGCTCGGCGAAAATCATGGCGGCCTCCATTATGTGTAGACATAAAATCTATAAACGCGTACATGAGAATCAGCAACACCTTTCGGGGAGGTCCCGCATGCCATCGCCCTCGCTGGTTCTGACCGGGCTCCGGGCCGCGACGCTTCGACCGGGACCGGACGCCTACGGGCTGGTCGAGGATGCGGCCCTCGTGATCGAGGACGGCCGGATCGGCTGGGTCGGCCCGCGCGCCGCCCTGCCCGCCGCGGCGGCCGGCCTGCCCGTCGAGGATCTCGGGGGGCGGCTTGTGACGCCGGCGCTCGTCGACTGCCACACCCACATCGTCCACGGCGGCGACCGGGCGGCCGAATTCGAGATGCGGATCCGCGGCGCCGGCTACGAGGAGATCGCCCGCGCCGGCGGCGGCATCGTCTCGACCGTGCGCGCCACCCGCGCGGCCGACGAGGCGGAGCTGGTCGCCGCCGCCCTGCCCTTCGTCGACGCGCTGATCGCCGAGGGCGTCGCCGTCCTCGAAATCAAGTCGGGCTACGGCCTCGACCGCGAAACCGAGCTCCGGATGCTGCGCGCGGCCCAGGCGATCGGCCGCCTGCGGCCGGTGACGGTGCGCACCAGCTTCCTCGGCGCCCATGCGACGCCCGAGGAATACCGCGGCCGCCCCGGCGCCTATATCGACGAGGTCTGCATCCCCACCCTCGCCGCCGCCCATGCCGAGGGGCTGGTCGACGCGGTCGACGGCTTCTGCGAGGGGATCGCCTTCAGCCCGGCCGAGATCGAGCGGGTCTTCCGCGCGGCGACGGCCCTCGGCCTGCCGGTCAAGCTCCATGCCGAACAGCTCTCGAACCTCGGGGGCGCGGCGCTCGCGGCCCGGTTCGGGGCGCTGTCGGCGGACCATCTCGAATATCTCGACGAAGCGGGCGCGGGGGCCATGGCCGCGGCGGGCACGGTGGCGGTGATCCTGCCCGGCGCCTTCTACGCCCTGCGCGAGACCCAGGCGCCGCCCATCGACCTGCTGCGCGCCCACGGGGTGCCGATGGCGGTGGCGACCGACATGAACCCCGGCACCTCGCCCATGGCCTCCCTCCTGCTCGCGATGAACATGGCCTGCACCCTCTTCCGCATGACCCCGGCCGAGGCGCTGGCGGGGACGACCGTCCACGCCGCCCGGGCCCTCGGGCTCCAAGACCGCGGGACGCTCGCGCCGGGCCAGGCGGCCGACCTCGCGGTCTGGTCCTGCGCCCATCCCGCCGCCCTCGCCTACCGCTTCGGCTTCAACCCCCTCCACCGCCGCATTCTCGGAGGCGTCCTTTGACCGACCAGACCGCCGCTCCGCTCGTCCTCGTCCCGGGACAGGTCCGCCTCGCGGATCTCGCCCGCATCTACCGCGAGGACCGCCCCGTCGTCCTCGACCGCGCCGCCCGGCCCGCGGTGGAGCGCTCCGCCGCGGCGATCGCCGCCGCCGCCGCCGGCGCGGCGCCGGTCTACGGGGTCAACACCGGCTTCGGCAAGCTCGCGAGCCTGCGCATCCCCCCCGAGGACACCGCCGCGCTCCAGCGCAACCTCATCCTCTCGCACTGCTGCGGGGTGGGCGCGCCGATCTCCCGCCAGCACGCCCGGCTCGTCATGGCGCTGAAGCTCCTCAGCCTCGGGCGCGGCGCCTCGGGCGTGCGCTGGGAGCTGATCGAGCTGCTGGAGGCGATGCTCGCGCGCGGGGTGACGCCGGTCATCCCCGCCCAGGGCTCGGTCGGCGCCTCGGGCGACCTCGCCCCCCTCGCCCACATGACCGCGACGCTGATCGGCCACGGCGCGGCCGAGGTGGAAGGGCGCATCCTCCCCGGCGCCGAGGCGCTGGCGGCGGTCGGCCTCGCGCCGATCCCGCTCGGGCCGAAGGAAGGGCTCGCCTTCATCAACGGCACCCAGTTCTCGACCGCCTTCGCCCTCGCCGGGCTCTTCGACGCCTGGACGGCGGCCGGCTCGGCGCTGGTCATCTCGGCGCTCTCGACCGACGCGATCATGGGCTCGACCGCCCCGCTCCAGCCCGAAATCCACGAGCTGCGCGGCCACGCCGGCCAGATCGAGGCCGCCGCGGCCATGCGCCGCGTCCTCGCCGGATCGGAAATCCGCGACAGCCACCTGACCGGGGACGCCCGCGTCCAGGATCCCTACTGCATCCGCTGCCAGCCGCAGGTGACCGGCGCGGCGCTGGACGTCCTGCGCCAGGCGGGCCGCACGCTCGAGATCGAGGCGAACGCGGTCACAGACAACCCGCTGGTGCTGGCCGAGGCCGGGCTCATCGTCTCGGGCGGCAACTTCCACGCCGAGCCCGTGGGCTTCGCCGCCGACATGATCGCGCTGGCGCTGGCCGAGATCGGGGCGATCGCGCAGCGCCGCGTCGCGCTCATGGTCGACCCCACGCTCTCCTTCGACCTGCCGGCCTTCCTCACCCCGCGGCCGGGGCTGAACTCCGGCCTGATGATCGCCGAAGTCACCACCGCCGCGCTGATGAGCGAGAACAAGCACATCGCCATGCCCTGCGTCACCGACAGCACCCCCACCTCCGCGAACCAGGAGGATCACGTCAGCATGGCCGCCCACGGTGCGGTGCGGCTCGGGCGGATGATCGAGAACCTCAACGTGATCCTCGGCGTCGAGGCAATCTGCGCGGCCCAGGGCGTCGCCTTCCGCGCGCCGCTCGCCACCAGCGCCGCGTTGCAGAAGGTGGTGGCGCGGCTGCGGGCCGAGGTCGCGCCGATGGAGGACGACCGCTATCTCGCCGGGGACATCGCCGCCGCCGCCGGCCTGGTCGGCAGCGGGGCGCTCGCCCGCGCCGCGGGCGAACCCCTGCCGGAGCTCGGGGCATGAGCGGCTTCACCGTCTCCCGGGGCGACGGTCCGATCGTCCTCGGAATGCCCCACGGGGGCACCGACCTCCCCGACGCGGTCTTCGCCCGGCTGAACCCCGTGGGCCAGGCGCTCGCCGACACCGACTGGCGCATCGCGCAACTCTACGAGGGGCTCCTGCCCGGGGCGACGGTGGTGGCGGCGACCTTCCACCGCTACCTCATCGACGCCAACCGCGATCCCGGCGGCGCCTCGCTCTATCCCGGTCAGAACACCACCGACCTCTGCCCCGTGACCGACTTCGACGGCCGGCCGATCTGGCGGCCGGGCGAGGCGCCTGCGCCCGACGAGATCGCCGAGCGCCGGGCCGCCTGGCACGCCCCCTACCACGCGGCCCTCGCCGCCGAGATCGAGCGGGTCCGGGCCCGCCATGGCGCGGCCATCCTCTACGACTGCCACTCGATCCGCTCGCGCATCCCCTTCCTCTTTCCGGGCGAGCTGCCGGTATTCTCGATCGGCACCGACGAGGGCCGCGCCTGCGCGCCCGAGGTCGCCGAAGCGGTCGCGGTCCCCTGCCGGGCGGCGGCCGCCGCCGGCCTCGACCATGTGGTCAACGGCCGCTTCAAGGGGGGCTGGACCACCCGACACTACGGCCGTCCGGCGACGGGGGTCCATGCGATCCAGATGGAGATCGCCCAGCGGGCCTATCTCGCCGCGGAGGCCGAGCCCTGGGCCTTCGCCCCGGAGGTCGCGGCGCCGCTTCGCGCCGCGCTCAAGACCGCGCTTTCCGCCCTCGACCGCCTCGCCCGCTCGGGCGCGCTCACCCCTTCCTGAGGAGTCCCGCCATGCTCGACCGCAAGAACAGCCGCGACGTCTTCCCGCCCACGGGCCCCGAGATCACCGCCAAGTCCTGGCTGACCGAGGCGGCGATGCGGATGCTGATGAACAACCTGCATCCGGACGTGGCGGAGAACCCGCACGAGCTCGTGGTCTACGGCGGCATCGGCCGCGCGGCGCGGAGCTGGACCGACTTCGACCGCATCGTCGCGACCCTCAAGGACCTCGAGGCCGACGAGACGCTCCTCGTCCAGTCCGGCCGGCCGGCGGCGGTGGTGCGCACCCACAAGGACGCGCCGCGGGTGCTGATCGCCAACTCGAACCTGGTGCCCCACTGGGCGACCTGGGAGCATTTCAACGAGCTCGATCGCAAGGGCCTGATGATGTATGGCCAGATGACCGCCGGGTCCTGGATCTACATCGGCACCCAGGGCATCGTGCAGGGCACCTTCGAGACCTTCGCCGAGGCGGGCCGCCAGCACTACGGCGGCGACCTGACGGGGCGCTGGGTCCTGACGGGCGGCCTCGGCGGCATGGGCGGCGCCCAGCCGCTCGCCGCGGTCATGGCCGGCGCCTGCTGCCTCGCGGTGGAGGTCGACGAGACCCGCATCGACTTCCGCATCCGCACCCGCTACCTCGACGCGAAGGCGCAAAGCCTCGACGAGGCGCTGGCGCTCATCGCCGCGTGGACGGCCAAGGGCGAGGCGAAGTCCGTGGGCCTGCTCGGCAACGCGGCGGAAGTCTTTCCGGAGCTCGTCGCGCGCATGAAGGCGGGCGGCCCGCGCCCCGACATCGTCACCGATCAGACCTCCGCCCACGATCCCCTGCACGGCTACTGCCCGGCCGGCTGGAGCGTCGGCGACTGGCGCGCCCGGCAGGAGACCGACCCGGCCGCCGTGGTCGCCGCGGCCCGGGCGAGCATGAGGACCCAGGTCGCCGCCATGGTCGAGTTCTGGGAGGCGGGCGTGCCCACCCTCGACTACGGCAACAACATCCGCCAAGTGGCGCAGGAGGAGGGGCTCGAAACCGCCTTCGCCTTCCCGGGCTTCGTGCCGGCCTACATCCGCCCGCTGTTCTGCCGCGGCGTGGGGCCCTTCCGCTGGGTCGCCCTCTCCGGCGATCCGGAGGACATCCACAAGACCGACGCCGCCATGAAGCGGCTCTTTCCCGAGAACGCCCACCTGCACCGCTGGCTCGACATGGCCCGCGAGCGCATCGCCTTCCAGGGCCTGCCGGCGCGGATCTGCTGGATCGGCCTCGGCGACCGGCACCGGGCGGGGCTCATGTTCAACGAGATGGTGGCCTCGGGCGAGCTGAAGGCGCCCATCGTCATCGGCCGCGACCACCTCGACAGCGGCTCGGTCGCCTCGCCCAACCGCGAGACCGAGGCGATGCGCGACGGCTCGGACGCGGTGTCGGACTGGCCGCTGCTCAACGCCCTCGTCAACACCGCGAGCGGGGCGACCTGGGTGTCGCTCCACCACGGCGGCGGGGTCGGCATGGGCTTCTCCCAGCATTCGGGCGTGGTCATCGTCGCCGACGGCACCGAGGACGCGGCGCGGCGGCTGGAGCGGGTGCTTTGGAACGACCCGGCGTCCGGGGTCTGGCGCCACGCCGACGCCGGCTACGAGATCGCCCGCGACTGCGCCCGGGAGCACGGGCTGAGGCTGCCCGGCATCCTCGGGAACTGACGGCCCGCGCCCCGGCCCTCCGTCCCCGATCGGAGGGCCGGCCACCAGTCCCAACGCGGGCCCCGGCCTTTCGGAGACCTCCGAAAAGGCGCTCGAGCGCGCCGGAAGCGGGGCCTTTTCACGCGTGAAAATGATGTTATTTATCTGTAATAAATAGATTTTCCGAAAAACGTTCACCCGATGGCAAGGAAGGTTGACGAGACCTTGCGCAGATGAGCGGCCGCCCGTCAGACGAGGAGCGGCCCGACCAGAAGCGCGCCGGCCGAAGTCGCGAGCAGGAGGCCGGCGCCGATCTGAAGCGCCGGCAGGAGACGGCCGCCGGCCCGGCCGGTCCCGAACCGGGCGAGGGTCGTCTCGCGCCCGAAGACCGCAAGAAGCGCCACCAGCGCCGTGAAGCTCGCGGCGCCGAGCCCCATCGCCAGCGCCCCGGCGGCGCCGGCGGCGGCGAGGCCCATGCTCCAGGCGATGGCGAGCAGCATCATCGCCCCGGCGCAGGGCCGCGCCGCCATCGCGCCCACCAGGGCGAGCATGTCGCCGAGGCCCTGCGCGGCCGCCGCCGCCTGCGGGTCGGGGCCGTGAGAGTGGCCGCAGGCCCCGTGAGGATCGTGGGCATGTGCATGGGCGGCATGACCATGGACGTGGCCCGCCCGGGCCCGCGACGTCGCCCGCCAGGCGCGCAGGCCCCGGACCGCGAGCCAGAGGCCGACGGCCGCCGCGGCGGCGTTGCCCGCCGGCAGCGCCCAGGCCTCGGAGGCGCCCAGGGTCGCGCGCCGTCGCCCCGACGAGCGCCATCCCCCCGTAGATCAGCAGGATCGCCGCCAGCGCCTGGGCGAGGCTGCCCGCCACCGCGATCGCCGCCATGCGCCGGGCGGTCGCGCCGGTCCCGACGGCGGCGGCGCCGACGAGCAGCTTGCCGTGGCCGGGGCCGACCGCATGGAGAAAGCCGTAGCCGGCGCAGAGGCCGAGCAGCATGGCGAGCGCATGGGGCTCCCCCGCCCGCAGCGCCGCGATCCGCCCCGCCAGCAGCCCCTGAAGGTCGCGCTGGAGGCCCACGACCCACCAGCCGAGGAGCGCGAGGCCCCCCATCCGCCAGGCGACCAGCAGCAGGAGGCCCCCGAGGAGGGCGAGGACGAGGCTCAGTCGCATGGGCTCGACCGCATGGGGCTCAGTCGCACGAGAGATGCGCCTTCTCGGCGAAGAGGGCGCCGACGTCGGCCTGTTCGGGCGTTTCCTCGGCGGAGAGGGCGAAGAGGCTCTTCTGAAGGGGGGCGAGGGCCAGGGTCGGCTCGAAATGCTCGACCCAGGCCTCGCAGCCGGCGTGCGGGCCTTCGAGGCGCGGCGCCTCGGTGAGGACGTAGGCCATGTAATAGGTGGGATCGTAGACCTCGACCCGGGCCCCGGGCGCGGGCCGGAAGGGCGCGTCGAGATCGCGCAGGAAGCGGATCGTCACCCGGCCGTCGCGCAGCTCGGCCTCCGGCGCGCGGGGCCCCGACAGGCCCGCCGGACGGTCGCCCGCCCAGAGATAGGCGTCCCCGGCGTAGCCCTCCTCCCAGACCGTGTCATAGGCGGCGACGCGCGCCCGGTCGGCCTCCGACAGCGGCGCGGCGGGGTCGAGGCCCAGATCCTCCAGGATGAACAGCGAGGTCATGGGGTCGTAGATCCAGGTGACGCGCAGCTGCGCGAGACGGCCCGTCTCGTCGAAGAGGAAATCGACGCCGCCGTCGATGAAGACATGGGGATGGGCGGCCGCCCCCGTGGCCAGAGCCGTCGTCAGACCCGTCGCCATCGCCGACAGGAGGCCCGCGGCGCGCAGGCGCCCCCGGGCGCGCGGCCGGATCCGGGGCCAGTTGCGCAGATGGTCGCGCGCCAGGGATCGCTCTGTCTGGGCCGCAAGCGTTGCGCCGTCCTCCACCCTTCCCCCGCTCTCCGTCTCCAGGTCCGGCGCAGCCATAGCACGGGCGCGCGGGCGAGGACATCGGCGGCGGGCGCCTGAGCGGAAGGGGGCGCAGGGGCCCGCCTTCGGCGAAAGCCGGACGCGGCGGCGCCGCAAGGGCTTCCCGTCATGGCCCGCCTCCGCCGAGGGCTGCCCGCCTCCAGAGGCGCCCGGGGTCAGGCCGCCCGGTCAGTGAACTGGCCCGCGACCTGGCCCGCGCGCAGGCCCGCGCCCTGGGCCAGGCGCTGCGCCTGCAGGGCGTCGAGGTCCGCCAGCGCCGCGGCGCGGTCGCCGGCGCGGCGGGCGAGCGCCCGGGCGAAGGCGCGCGCGGCCGAGCGCGGGCTCCAAGGCAGCGCCGCGGCGGACAGCCACAGGCGCAGGTCGGGCGGCAGGCGGTCGTAGTCGGCCATCGGATCGGCGGCCCGGCGGCGCAGCGGCAGGCCGGCGCTCCCGAGGTTGCCGCGCCTCACGCCGCCGCGCCCCAGCGGGGGAACGGATCGGGCAGCCGGGCCCAGGCCTGCGGCGCGAACCGCGCGTCCGGCAGCAGGCAGGCGTCGAGCGCGGCGGTGATCGCCCCCTGGTCGAGGCCCGCGCCGATGAAGACCAGCTCCTGCCGGCGGTCGCCGAAGGTCGGGTCCCACTGGCGGCGCACCGAAGCGCGCATCTCGGCGTCGTCGGGCCAGCGCTCCTTGGGCACCGCGCTCCACCAGCGGCCGAGGCCCGAGGTCCGGGCCACCGCGCCGGCGAGGCTGAACTCGCCCACCCAGTCGGGACGGGTCGCGATCCAGAAATGGCCCTTGGCGCGGATCACTCCGGGGAGCGGGCCGGTCAGGAAGGCCTGAAGCCGCGCCGGGTGGAAGGGCCGGCGCGCGCGATAGACGAAGGAGGAGATGCCGTATTCCTCGGTCTCGGGCACGTGGGAGGCGAAGCCGTAGAGCTCCTTGGCCCAGAGCGGATGCTCGTGCGCCCGGTCGAAGTCGAAGCGGCCGGTCCCCACCACCTCCGAGAGCGGCGTCCGGGCGAAGTCGGTCTCGATCAGCTTGGCGTCGGCGTTGAGGCTGCGGATGATCTTGCGGGCGGTCTCGGTCAGGACCGGTCCCGCCTCCGAGACCTTGTTGAGAATGACGACGTCGGCGAACTCGATCTGTTCGACCAGCAGGCTGACGATGGTGCGCTCGTCCTCCTCGCCTAAGGATTCGGCGGTGTCGCGCAGGAAGTCCTGGCTCGAATACTGGCCGAGCAGGTTCACCGCGTCGACCACCGTCACCATGGTGTCGAGCCGGGCGACGTCGGAGAGGCTCTCGCCCGCCTCGTCGCGGAAGGCGAAGGTGGCGGCGACGGGCAGCGGCTCGGCGATGCCGGTGGATTCGATCACCAGGTAGTCGAAGCGGCCCGCCTCCGCCAGCCGCCGCACCTCCGCCAGAAGGTCGTCGCGCAGCGTGCAGCAGATGCAGCCGTTGGTCATCTCGACGAGCTTTTCCTCGGTCTGGCTGAGGTCGCCCCCGCCGGCCCGCACGAGGTCGGCGTCGATGTTCACCTCGGACATGTCGTTGACGATCACCGCGACCCGCAGGCCCTGGCGGTTCGTGAGGATGGCGTTGAGAAGCGTGGTCTTTCCGGCGCCGAGAAAACCCGAGAGCACGGTGACGGGAAGGCGGCGGTCTGGCACGGGCGGGTCTCCTGACGGCTGGACGGGCGGCGCGCCGGGATTGCCCGGCGGGACGCAGATCGTTATAGTATAACATATCATGCGCACAAGACCCCGCGTCGCCTCAGGCCGCGGTCGCGCCCCCGAAGGAGACGGCCCGACATGGAGGCTTGCGGACCCGCCGACGACCGGCTGCCGGTGACGTTGCTGACGGGCTTTCTCGGGAGCGGCAAGACGACGCTCCTCAACCGGCTGCTGCGGCGGCCCGGCCTCGCGCGCGTCGCGGTGATCGTGAACGAGTTCGGGGACATCGGCCTCGACCACGAGCTGGTCATGGCCACGACCGAGAGCCTGGTGCTGCTCGACTCGGGCTGCCTCTGCTGCACCGTGCGCGGGGACCTGCTGGGGGCGCTGCGGGAGCTGATCGCGGGGCGCGCGGCGGGCGAGATCGAGATCGACCGGGTCCTGATCGAGACGACCGGCCTCGCCGACCCTGCGCCGATCCTCCAGACCCTCGTCGCCGATCCCGCGATCGCGCGGGCCTGCCGGCTCGACGGGGTGGTGGTCACGGTGGACGCCTGCGCCGGGCGCGAGACGCTGGCCCGCCAGGCGGAGGCGCGCAGCCAGGCCGCCCTCGCCGACCGCCTGCTGCTGACCAAGACCGACCTCGCCGACCCCGCCGAGACGACGGCCCTGGCGGCGCGGCTGCGGGCGCTGAACCCGGCCGCGCCGATCCTGCGCGCGCCCCATGGCGAGATCGCCGCGGAGCAAATCCTCGGATGCGCCCGGGGCCCGAGGGGCGCGGCCGAGGCGGCGGACTGGCTGAACGCCGCCGCCTACCCCCGCCCCGACCCCCTGGCCTCCGCCCATCCCCACGGCGACGACATCCGCACCGCGGCCTGGAGCGTCGCGGCGCCGATCCCGCCCGCCGTCTTCGACTTCTGGCTCTCGACGCTGATGGCGGTGGCGGGGCCGGACATCCTGCGGCTGAAGGGGATCGTCCACGTGGAGGGGATGCCCTGGCCCTTCGCGCTGCACACGGTCCAGCACGTGCTCCATGACCCGACGCCCCTGCGCGACTGGACGGGCGCGGACCGGACCACCCGGCTGGTCGTGATCGCCCGCGGCCTGACCGAGGCCGAGCTGCACCAGACCTTCGCCTTCCTCGAGACGCTCGGCGACCCTCCCGAAGCCGAGCCCGCCCACCCGACCCTGGAGACGCCCACATGACCCCTGCGCGCCCGTCCCGCACGTCGCTGCCCGTCACCCTGCTCACCGGCTTCCTCGGGGCGGGCAAGACCACGCTCCTGAACCGCATCCTCGCCGATCCGCGCCTGGCCGACACCGCGCTCGTCATCAACGAGTTCGGCCTCGTCTCCATCGACCACGACCTCGTGGTGGCGGGACGCGAACAGGCGACGGTCTCCAGCACCGGCTGCATCTGCTGCGCCGCCGGCAGCGACGTGCGCGCCTCGCTCGACGCGCTGCTGCGGCTGCGCAAGGAGGGCGCGCCGGCGTTTTCCCGGGTGGCGATCGAGACCACCGGCCTCGCCGACCCTGCGCCGATCATCAACGCGCTGATCCCGGGCGGGGCCCCGGCGACGGGGCTGCGCGACCACGTGGTGGCCCGGGCCTTCCACCTCGCCGGGGTCGTGACCGTCGTCGATGCGGGACGCATCGGCGCGATCGTGCGCAGCCGCCCGGAGGCCATGCGCCAGATCGCCTTCGCCGACCATGTGGTGCTGACCCAAGGGGCGGGCCTCGACACGACCCGGACGGTCCTGGCGATGAAGCGCATCAACCCCGCGCTCGCCCTCCACGACGCCGACGACCCCGGCTTCGCGCCCGCCGCGCTCCTCGGCGCCGGCAGCTATTCCCCGGACGGCAAGGGCGCGGACCTGCTGCGCTGGCTGGAGGCGGAGCGGGGCGACGGCGGGGCGCTCGCGCCCCATCTCCACGCCCTCGACCGCCACGGCGACGTGCGGGCGATCCTGCTGACCCGCGACGCGCCGGTGGAAGAGGACGCGCTGCGCGCCTTCTTCCTGCGCCTGACCGCCGCGCCGGGCGCGGGGCTCCTGCGGGCGAAGGGGCTCGTCGCGGTCGCCGGCCGGCCCGGCCCGAGGGTCGTCCATGCGGTCGGCCACCGGCTGCACCCCATGGGCGCGCTCGACGCCTGGCCGTCCGGGGCCGCCGGGACGCGGCTGGTCCTGATCGGCGCGGGGCTCGACGAGGCGGGCCTGCGGCGAGATTTCGCGGCGCTGCCGGGAGGCGCCGCCCCCGCCCTCCCCGCAGCCCTCGCCTTCGGGGGCTGACCCCGCGCCCGCCCGCCCCCGCCCCGTTCCCGGGCGCGGGGGCCTCGCGCAGGGGCGGCGGAGACCGCGAGCGTCGCGGAAACATCACAGTGCGGCGCTACAGAGCGGACGACTCACAACCGCAGCCCCGCCTTCGCGCATGTCCGGAGGCCGCAACGCGAGAGAACCATGGACGACCATTTCCGCACCGGGTTTCGCACCAGCCAGCTCGAGGGCGGCGTCGGATCGAGCAATCCCACCGCCAACCCCACCATGGGCGAGATCATCGCCACGCGCTTTTCCCGCCGCGGGATCCTGCGCGGCGCGCTCGCCGTCTCGGCCATCGCCGCCACCGTCAGCCCGCTGGCGCTGCTGACCGCCGAACGGGCGAACGCGGCCGAGGGCTCGGCCTTTTCCTTCCCCGAGGTCGAGGCGGGCGTGGACGAGCGGCACCATGTGGCCGAGGGCTACGATGCCGAGGTGCTGCTGCGCTGGGGCGACCCGCTCTTTCCGGATTCGCCGGAGTTCGACGTGACCGCCCAGACCCCCGAGGCCCAGGCGCGGCAGTTCGGCTACAACAACGACTTCGTCGGCTTCATCCCGCTGAAGGGCTCGGCCGACCGCGGGCTCCTGGTGGTCAACCACGAATACACCGACCCGCACCTGATGTTTCCCGGCATCGTGCGGATCGTCGACGCCGAGGGCGGCGAGAAGGCGATCGAGATGACGCCCGCCGACCGGACCCGCGTCGACGTGGAGATGGCGGCCCATGGCGGCACGATCGTCGAGATCGTCCGCGAGGGCGGCAAGTGGCGGGTCGTGCGCGACGGCGCGCTCAACCGCCGCATCACCGCCATGACCGCGATGGAGATCGCCGGCCCCGCGGCGGGCAGCCCCCGCCTGCGGACCGCGGCCGATCCCACGGGGACGAAGGTCCTCGGCACCCTCAACAACTGCGCCGGCGGCGTCACGCCCTGGGGCACCTACATCATGTCCGAGGAGAACATCCACGGCTATTTCATGGGCGACCTGCCCGAAGGCAGCCCCGAGGCCGCGAACTACAAGCGGATGGGCATCCCCGAGGGCACCTATGAATGGGGCGTCTTCCACGACCGCTTCGACGTGTCGAAGGAGCCGAACGAGCCCAACCGCTTCGGCTGGGTGGTCGAGGTCGACGTGAGCGACCCGACCTCCGCCCCGAAGAAGCGCACCGCCCTCGGCCGGTTCAAGCACGAGGGCGCGGAGAACGTGGTGGCCCCGGGCGGCCAGGTGGTCTTCTACCTCGGCGACGACGAGCGCTTCGACTACGTCTACAAGTTCGTGACCAAGGGGCGGTTCAACCCGGACGACCGGGCCGCGAACCTCGACCTGCTCGACGAGGGCACGCTCTACGTGGCGCGCTTCGAGGCGGACGGGACGATGACGTGGCTGCCGCTGGTCTGGGGCGAGGGCCCGCTGACCGCGGAGAACGGCTTCGCCGGCCCGGCGGACGTGCTGATCGAGGCGCGCCGGGCCGCCGACGTCCTCGGCGCGACGCCCATGGACCGGCCCGAGGACATCGAGCCGAACCCGACCAACGGCCATGTCTACGTGATGCTGACCAACAACACGAAGCGCAAGGACGACCGGATCGACGCGGCCAACCCCCGCGCCGACAACAAGTTCGGCCACATCATCGAGATCGCGGAGAAGGACGGCGACTTCGCCGCCACGACCGGGACCTGGGAGATCCTGCTGAAATGCGGCGACCCGAGCGTCGCCGAGGTGGGCGCGACCTTCTCGACCGCCACCACGGCGAACGGCTGGTTCGGGATGCCCGACAACTGCTCGGTCGACAGCGAGGGCCGGCTCTGGGTGGCGACCGACGGCAACAGCCCCTCGGGCACCGGCCGCACCGACGGGGTCTGGGCGGTGGACACCGCCGAGGGCGCGCGGGGCACGTCGCGGCTGTTCTTCCGGGTGCCGGTGGGGGCCGAGATGTGCGGGCCGCGGGTGCTCGCCGATCTCGAGACGATGTTCGTCGCGGTCCAGCATCCGGGCGACGGCGGCGACGACTGGGATCCCTTCGGACGGCTTTCCTATTTCGAGGATCCCTCGACCCGCTGGCCGGACTTCGCCGAAGGCATGCCGCCGCGGCCCGCGGTGGTCGCGATCACCCGGCAGGGCGGCGGCCGGATCGGCTGACGCGCCCCCGCCCGGCCGGTTTCGCCGGCCGGGCGGTCCTTGCAAAGGGTCCCCGCGGGGATCACCAGTTGAGGGGACAGGCCACGCACTCCGCCATGTAGGCGCCCTCGAAGATGGTGAAGACCTTCGACGCCCCCGTCAGGTTCGCCCCGCTGAGGTCGGCGTCGTAGAGCTTCGCCTCCTGCAGGTCGGCGTCGGTGAGATCGGCGCCCTTCAGCCGGATTTTGTTGGCCTGGAGCATTTCCAGGTTGGCGGCGGTCAGGTCGGCGCCCGACCAGTCCGAGCCCGAGGCCTTGGCGTGGTCGAAGTCCGCGGCGCGCAGGTCCGCGCCGCGGGCCGAGCTGCGCTGCAGGAAGGCGCGCTGGAGCTTCGCGCCCATCAGGTTGGCCTTGTCGAACTTGGCGCCGCGCAGGTTCGCGTCGCTGAGGTCGGCCCGGACGAGCTGCGCGCCGGTGAGGTCCGCGCCGGCGAGGTTCTGGTCCTTGAGATCGGCGAAGCGCAGGTCCGCACCGGGGCAGACCGTCTTCGGCTCGATCCGGCAGCCGTCGATGACCAGAACGCCGTCGGGTCCCGGCTCGGGGCCGTCGTAGCTCCAGGTCTTTTCCTCGGCCGCGGCGAGGACAGGCAGGGCGGCGGCGAGCAGGACCGCCAGGATCGTCTTCATCATCCATCCTCCGCTGAAAGCCGGAGGGGCGCCGCCGGGCGACGGCGCCCCCTCAGACGTCAGGCCCCCTTGGCCGCGTCCGAGATCTTGAAGACCCAGAAGGATCCGCCCTGGCTGACGTTGCGGGTCATCTTGGCCATGTCCCCGCCCCAGAGCGGCACCGCGCCGCCATAGCCCGAGGCGATGCCGACGTACTGCTCGCCGTCCATCTCCCAGGTGATGGGCGAGGACACGATCCCCGAGCCGGTCTGGAACTTCCACAGCTCCTCGCCGGTCTCGGTGTTGAAGGCCTTGACGTAGCCGTCCGAGGTGCCGGTGAAGACCAGGCCGCCCGCGGTGGTCATCGTGCCGGCCCAGAGCGGCATCTCCTCCTTGTGCTCCCACTTCACCGCGCCGGTGGCCGGATCCATGGCGCGCAGGACGCCCACGTGGTCGTCATGACTCCGCTTGATGGTGAAGCCCATGCCGAGATAGGCGGCGCCGGGGGCGTACTTGAACTTCTCGGTCCAGTAGTCCTCCTGCCAGTGGTTGGCCGGCACGTAGAAGAGGCCGGTCTCGGGGCTGTAGGACATCGGGTTCCAGTTCTTGCCCCCGAGGAAGGGCGGCGAGACCTGGACGACCGCGCCCTTGTCCTGGCCCTCTGCGGGCAGGGGCGGGCGCTGGCCCTCGTTCTCGATCGGCCGGCCGGTCTCGAGGTCGATCCCCTTGGCCCAGGTGATGCCGTCGACGAAGGGGAAGGCGTTGAGCAGGCTCGTCGGCCGGTTGATCTCGCCGCCGCGCTTGGAGAGCGCGTCGATGTCGGAGACGTAGAAGAAGCCGTTGCGGTCGGCGTGGGCGCCGGCGCGGTGGGTCTTGCCGTCCTTGTCCTTGAAATCGAAGAGGATGATCTCGTTGTTGCCCGAGAAGTCCCAGGTGTCGTTCGGGGTGTGCTGGTAGAAGCCGACCAGCTCGCCGTTCGACGGGTCCACATAGGCCTGGCCCGAGGTGAAGAGGCTGTCGCCCGGCCAGCGCGCCCAGCCGTTCCAGGGGGCGGGGTTGCCGGCGCCGATGACGATGGTGTTGGTCTCCTCGTCGAAGGCGGCCGACTGCCAGGGGGCGCCGCCGCCGTGATGCCAGGCCTCGACCAGGTTCCCGTCCTTGTCCCGCGGCCAGGAGGGGGCGGCGGCGTCGCCGGTGGGGGTGCTGTCCTTGCCGTTCAGCCGGCCCATGTGGCCCTGCACCAGCGGGCGCATCCAGACCTCCTCGCCGGTCTCGGGGTCCCGGGCGAAGAGCTGGCCCACCACGCCGAACTCGTCGCCCGAGGATCCGTGGATCAGCAGGTCGCGGCCCGTGGTCTTGTCGTGGACGATCGTCGGGGCGCCGGTCATGGTGTAGCCGACCTTGTAGTCGCCGAACCGCTCGTGCCAGGCGACCTTGCCGGTCTTGCGGTCCAGCGCCACCACCGAGGCGTCGAGCAGGCCCATGTAGACCTTGTCCCCGTAGATCGCCGCGCCCCGGTTGATCACGTCGCAGCAGGGGCGGATGCCCTCGGGCAGGCGGGCGGAATACTGCCAGATCTTGCGCCCGGTCTTGGCGTCGAGCGCGAACATCCGGCTGTAGGAGGCGGTGACGTAGATCACCCCGTCCTTGACCAGCGCCTGGGCCTCCTGCCCCCGCTGGCGCTCGTCCCCGAAGGAGAAGGACCAGGCGGGGACCAGGGTCTTGACCGTGTCGCGGTTGACCTGGGCGAGCGGGCTGTAGCGCTGCGCCTTGGGCCCGAAGCCGTAGCCGAGCACGTCCTCGGTCGTCTGGGCGTCGTTGCGGATGTCCTCCCAGGTGACGGGTTTGGTCTCCTGGGCCATGGCCGGCGCGGCGGCGGCGATGGTCAGCGCGATCAGGCTCGCGGCGGCGAAGGGGGCCGTCCCTCTCATCTCGTTCTCCTCCCTGGCTGGCGGCGGGGGCCGCATGGCGAGAAGCTATCAGCCGCGCCTGAGAGTCCGCTGAGGCCCGCCTGAGAGAAGCCTGAATCTGGGGGGAGACATTGGTCGAAGACGAGGCCGCCCCGGACCCGGCGCAGGGCTGGATCCGGGCGGTCCCGTCAGGATCAGGGAAGGCGGGAGCCGGAACGGCGGCCTCAGAGGCTGTTCGGACCTGCGGCGGAAAACCGGCAGGAAATTTTCAGGATCCCGGCAGGAGAGCCTTTTCGGTGTGGCCTGCGCCACGGATTGACCCCCTCCGGCTTCCGATCGCGACCCCCGGCCTCGGCCCGGAACGACCTGTCTTCCTGTTGGAAATCCGGAACGAGTCAGGGCCACGGCTGAACGCCTACGGCAAGGTCGATCGGCGCGCCGATCCACATTTTCGTCGCCATCGAAGATGTCCGCGGCAGGCCGCGCCGCGCCCCGCGGCGCGCAAGGACCCGCCGGGCCGACCGCTCCGAAGGGTCGAACCGCCTTTCAGGCCATCTCGCCCAGGATATAGCCGTAGCCGCGCACCGTGCGCAGCTCGGCGCCGGAGCCGCCGAGCTTGCGCCGCAGGTAGGAGACGTAGACGTCGACCACGTTCAGCGTGTGGTCCTCGTCCTCGCCCCAGACCTCGGCGAGCAGGGTCTCGCGGGTCACCGCCCGCCCGGGATGGCGCAGGAAGAACGCGAGCAGGTCGAACTCCCGCGCGGTCAGCACGACCGACCGCTGGCCGAGCGTCACCCGCCGGGCGCGCAGGTCGAGGACGATCTCCCCGTGGCGCAGCATCCGCGGGCGGCCGAAGCCCTGGGCGCGACGGATCAGCGCCTCGATCCGGGCGGTGAGCTGGGCGGTCGAGAAGGGCTTGGTCATGTAGTCGTCCGCCCCGAGCCGCAGGCCCCGCACCACGTCCTCCTCCCGGTCGCGGCAGGTGAGCATCAGGATCGGCGTCGTCACGTCGAGCTCGCGCAGGCGCTGGCAGATCTCGAAGCCCGAGAAGGTCGGCAGCAGCACGTCGAGCACGATGGCGTCGAAGCGCGCCTCGGCGGCCCGGTCGAGCCCCTCCTCGCCGGTGGCGCAATGCTCAACCTTGCGGCCCTCGGCCGCGAAGGCCTCCGTCACGACCCGGGCGATGCCCGGGTCGTCCTCGATCACCAGGATGGTCACGCCGCCTCCTCCGCGATGCGCGGCAACAGGATCGCCGCCTCGGTTCCGCCGCCGGGGGCCGGGCCCACCGTCAGCGCGCCGCCCATCTCCTCCACCAGGCCGCGCGCCATGGAAAGCCCGATGCCGGTGCCGCCGCGCCCGCTGACATGGCGCTCGAAGACCAGGTCGCCGAGCGCGTCGGGCAGGCCCGGGCCCTGGTCGCGCACGCGGATGCGCGCGGCGTCGCCCACGGCCTCCAGCGTCACCTCGACCTCCGGCCGCCCGTGGTCGAGCGCGTTCTCCAGCAGGGCGTCGCAGGCCCGGGCGAGGTCGCGGCGGTCGGCGGCCACCAGGATCGGCTCCTCCCCCCCATAGGCGAAGGTGAACCCGCCGCCCTTGGGCAGGGCGCGCAGGGCGGCGACGCGGCCGTCGAGAAAGTCGAAGAGCTCGATCGTCTCCACCAGCCGCGCGAGGCGGCCGTCCTCCGCCCGGGCGAGGGACAAGAGCTCCGAGACCCGGCCCGTCACGTCGTCGATCGCCGCGATCGCCGTCTCCAGCCGCGCCGTCGGCTCGCCCCGGCGCGACAGCGCGATCTGGGCGTTCTCGCAGGCGCCCCGGGCGACCGCGAGCGGGGTCTTCAGCGCGTGGCCGAGATCGCCGAGGAAGCGCCGGCGGGTGGCGTCGATCTCGCGCAGCCGGGCGGTCCCGAGCTCCATCTCGGCGGTGCGGCGCTCCAGCGCGGCGGCCATGGCGCGGCGCGCCTCCGCCTCGGCCCGGGCCGCGCGCTCCAGGGCCTCGCCGGTCCGGTTCGCCGCCGCCCCGAGCCGGCCGAGCTCGTCCGGGGCGATCGGGTCGATCCGCGCCGAGAGCCGCCCGTCCGCCAGCCGCGCGAAAAAGGCGGCGAGCGCCTCCAGCCCCGCCCGGCCCTGGCGCGCCAGGGCGACCCCCTGCCAGAGCCCGAAGCCCGCGAAGAACGCGCCGATCCCGAGGGCGCCCCAGACCGCCCGGCGCAGCACGCGCGACCGCTCGGCCCGGGCGTCGGCGATCTCCTCGGCCTCGTCCGCCACCGCGCTCTCGACCAGTTCCGTGAGCCCGCGGCGCGCGGCCTCGAGCCGGGCGAGGAGCGCCGTGCCGTCGGGCGCCGGATCCGCCGAGAGCCGCCGGTCGAGCAGCTCCCCGAGCAGGCCGACGACGCGGCCGATCGCCTGGCGCAGGATCGCGGGACGGTCGCGCTCCTCGGACTCCCGTTCCGCCTCGGCCGGGTCGACGAAGTCGATCTCCTCCTCGGTCAGCCGGTCGAGCACGCCGAGATCCTGCATGGCGTCGCGCTCGGCTTCGGCGAGGGTCGCGGCCGCCGCCATCGGGTCGGGCGTCGTCAGCATCTCGAGGGCCAGGCCGTCGATCTCGATCAGCAGGCGCTCCAGAAGCGCCTGCTGGCGCGCCGCCTTGTCGACACGGTCGAGGGCGCGCTCGCTCTCCTCAAGCGTCAGCGCGCCGAGGCCGATCAGCGCCGTCGCCCCGGCGACGGGGGGCAGGATCGCCAGCCGCAGGCGCGAGGCGAGCCTCATGGGGCGCCCTCCTCCAGGCGGACGCGCCAGCCGCCGGTGGCGTCGACCTGCAGCCGGTAGCGGCCGGGCGCCGCGAGGGAATACCGCGCCTCGCCGACGCCGCCCATGTGCAGGTTCTGCACCAGGTCGCCCATCTCGGTCAGCAGGTAGATCACCAGCACCGCGTCCTCGCTGGCGTAGACCAGGGTGGCGGGTCCGCGGGTCTCGAAGACGGGCGTCTCGCCGCCGCCGAAGCCGGAAAAGCTCGGGGCGGCCGCCTCCGCCGCCATCCGGTCGAAACAGGCGAGCCGGTCCGCGTCCGCGCCGAGCCGCGCGCAGTCGCGCAGGCCCGCGCCGACGTCCGCCGCGGCGAGGCCCGCGGTCGAGGCCAGGAGCGTTGCGCCGAGCACCGCCCGGCGACGCTTCGGAATTCGCGGCATGGGTCGTGGCAGCCTTGTCCCGTCAGGCGCCCATGACGCGCCATCGGCGCGGAAAGCGCAATGGCGCCTTGGTCGCAGTCCCCCGAGGGCCGGGGCGGCTGGCGCGGGCGGAGAAGGCGGAGAAGGCGGAGAAGGCGGAGAAGGCGGAGAAGGCGGAGAAGGCGGAGAAGGCGGAGAAGGCGGAGAAGGCGGAGAAGGCGGAGAAGGCGGCCGAACCGTTCCCGTCACGCCACGTCAACCTTGATTGCGATCGGGTGAACGATTTTCTAAAAATCATTCTATTACAAATGGATAATCCTCATAACACGCGTGTTGCGGCGGCCCCGTCGCGACCGGTTTTCACGCTTGGGAGGCGTATCCCCCTGCCTCGTCCCGCGACGCCCTCCCGCCCCGGGTCCACCCGGTCAGGATCCCTTCGCCCCTCCCTTCGTCTCCGGGCCCTCGTGGAGCGAGAAGCCGATCGCGGCGACCTTGCGGCCCCGCTCGTCCACGATCTCGACGTCGCAGGTGCGGCCGCTCTCCTGCTGGATCATCTCCCGGGCCAGGTCGGCGAGGAAGCGCGCGGCCTCGACCCGGGCCGCGGCGTCGTCCGCCAGCAGCACGCCCACCTCGTCCGGCGTCCGGGCTCCATTGTCGAAGACATGAAAGAAGTAGCGCATGAGCAACTGACCAACCCCGCCTGTTCCGCAAACTCGACCGATGCGTTGGCGTTCCGCCCGATAAGACAGTATTCGGCAGGCGGGGACGACGGCGGCGGCGCGTCGGCAGCAAGAGGCGGAACATGACGCTGACCTTCCTGAAGACGCTCCAGGCCCGCGGCGAGGTCTCGGCCGCGGACGCCGAGACGGTCCTCGCCCTCACCCAGGACCAGGTCGACCTCGATCCCGGCCAGGACATCGTCGCCCAGGGCGCGCGCCCGACCTCCTCCTGCCTGATGATTTCGGGCTACAGCGTCCGCTACACGATCCTCTCCGACGGCGCGCGGCAGATCACCGCGGTGCATGTCCCGGGCGATTTCGTCGACCTGCACAGCATGTTCCTCCACCCGATGGATCACGGCGTCGCCGCCCTCGGCCCCGTCCGCATCGCCCGCGTCCCCCATGGCGCGCTGCACGCGGTGATCGAGACCCGGCCGGAGCTCACGCGCCTGCTCTGGACCATGACGGTGATCGACGCCGCGATCTTCCGGCAATGGCTGGTGGCCTCGGGCCGGCAGGCGGCCGACAGCCAGGTCGCCCGCTTCCTCTGCGAGATGTTCGTCCGCCTCGCCCTCGTCGACCGGACCGAGGGCCTGAGCTTCGAGCTGCCGGTGACCCAGGGCGTGCTCGGGGATGCGATGGGGATCTCGACGGTGCAGGCGAATCGCAGCGTCCAGGCGCTGCGCCGGGCGGGGCTGGTGCAGTGGAAGGGCGCGCAGGTGACCATCCTCGACTGGCCCGGCCTGGCGAGGCTCGGCCAGTTCGACGACACCTACCTCAACATCCGCCGCCGGCCCTGATCGCAGGCGCCCCTTTCAGGCGCCGAACCGGGCGGGGCGGTCCGCCGCCTGATCCGGGATCGGCGGCGTCCCGCCCGCGGCCGGATCCTCCCGCTCCCCTTCGGCGACGAGCCCTTCCGCCCTCAGCGCCGCGAGCAGGCCCGGGTCGACCTCGCGCCGTCCCGCGACCGGCAGGCGGCCGAGCAGGCCGTTGCGGCAATGCCGGTCGTCGTCCCAGCCCAGGTGGTCGGCCACCGGGTAGAGGCAGATGCCCTCGACCGGCACGCCGCGAGCCCGCGCGCGCCGCACCTCCCGCGCCACCAGGCGCAGCCAGGGGCCGCGCGCCGCGTCCTCCGTGCCCGTCTCGGACAGAAGGATCGGCCGCCCGGTGCGGGCGTGAAGCTCGAAGAGCAGGTCCGAGAGCGGGCGGTGGAGCGGGTGATCCGGGCCGATCACGGGGCCGCCGTGGAGCCACTGGTTGGTCGGATAGTAGTTCGCCCCGACGATGTCGAGCAGCTCCGGCGCGCCGCCGATCTGCGGCCAGATCCGCCCGGCGATCAGGTCCGCGGCCTGGTGCTGCGCGTCGTGCCAGCCCGCCGCCTCCGCCGGCGGGCGGCCCGTGGCCGGGTCGTGGCGGATGGCGATCAGCGGCTCGCAATGGACGAAGCGGGCGCGGGGGTCGACCTCGCGCAGCGCCTGCATGGCGGCGATCGCGGCGCGGGCGAGCTGGACCTTGAGCTCGAAGCCCCGGCCGCGGGCGAAGGGGTTGAGATAGGCGGCGTCGCCCCCGGCCCAGGCATGGAACGAGATCTCGTTGACCGGGCACCAGAAGGGGACCGCATCCGTCGCGTCGCGATGCACCTGCGCGGCGGCGCGGGCGAAGGCGGCGAAGCGGTCGACGAAGGCGGGCCGCCAGATATCGAGGTCGTCCGGCCAGCCGTAGTGCAGCAGGTCCCAGATCACCTGGGCCCCCGTCGCCTCCGCCGCGGCGAGCATCGGCCGCCAGCTGGCGAAGTCATGGACCCCCGGCCGCGTCTCGATCCGATGCCAGCGCAGGCCGTCGCGCAGGGTGCGCACCCCGAGCCGGCCGAGCTGGGCGTAGTCGGCCTCGGCATGGGCGTCATGGCCGGTGCTCTCGATCAGGTCGAGCCGCCGCCCCGAGCCCAGCCGGTGCGAGGAGCATTCCCATCCCCCCTGGAGGAAGCTGCGGAAGAGCCGCGGCGGGGCCGCGGGCGGCCGCTCGGCGATCACCTCGTCGAAGAGCGCCCGCCATCGGGGCGCGACCGCCGCGGCGGCGCAATGCGCGAGGACCTGCGCCCGCAGCCCCCGCCCCAGCCGCGCCCGCAGGCCGGGATCGCGCGCCAGCCGCAGGATGCGGGCGGCGGCGGCCGCCGGGTCGTCCTGGGGGGTGAGGAGGCCGCTTTCCCCGTCGACGATCCGCCCGCGCGCGGCCGCGTCCGCGGTCGTCACGGTGGCGAGGCCGGCCATCCCCGCCTCGGCGACGACAGGGGGCATGCCTTCGTCGCAGGACAGCCGGACGAAGACGTCGAGCGCGGCGAGCAGCCGCGACGCGTCCGGCCGGTCGCCGATAAAGCGCAACGCCCCGCCCAGGCCCAGCTCCGCCGCCAGGGCGCGCAACTCCCCGGCGTGGTCGGGCGTGAAGGCGTCGGGGCCGCCCGCCACCAGGAAGCGGGCCGCAGGCTGGGCCGCATGGACGAGGGCGGCGACGCGCAGGAAATCCTCCACCTCCGTCTTGCGGTCGAGCCGGCCGACCCAGCCGATGAGCGGCGTCTCCGGCCCGAGGCCGAGTTCCGCCCGCAGGATCGCGCGGGCGGCGGGGTCGAACGCGGCCGGATCGACCATCGCGGGGATTTCCACCGCGTGATGGGCGCGGCCGGGCATCCGGGCGGCGGCGGCGTCGCGGATGCGGGCGCAGGCCCCGACATAACGGGCGGTGAAATGCTTCGGCCCCGCGAGCGCCTCGGAGACGAGGCCGCCGCGCTCGATCAGGGGCGGCCGCAGCGCCAGCCGCTCCAGCGCCGGATAGACGTCGGCGACGTTCTGGCAGGACACCACGAGATCGCAGTCGGCGAGGCGGCGGGCAAGGTGCGCGACCGTGTCGTCGAAGGAGAGGTCGCAGGCGGTCGTATCCACCTGCACCCCCAGCGCCGCCAGCTGCGCGTGGGTCTGGTCGGGCGTCCCCGGCTTGCGGAAGCAGGGCAGCGCCTCGATGCGGTAGCGCCGCGGGTCGAGATGGCGCGCGAGCAGGCGCAGCTCGGCTTCCTCGCCGCCGCCCGCCAGCCAGGGGAAGACGAAGAGGATGCGGAGGGGCGGCGCCTCGGGCGTCGGGATCGCGGGGATCATCGCGCGAAGACCATCCGCGGGAAATCCGGGCGTTCCGCCGGCAGGCGGCGCAGGACCTCGGCCCCCGTGTCGAAGGGCGTCCCAGGGGAGACGAGACGCCGGCGGAGCGCCGCTCCCTCCGCCCGGAGGAGGGCGAGGGTCTCCTGCGCCCGCGGCCGGTCCCAAAGCGCGGCGACGCCCCGGACGCGGCGGCCGATCCGGGCGCAGCGGATCGCAAGGCCGGTGGTGGGGAAGGCCGCGCCGAGTCTTCCCTGGGGGAACCCAAGGACTATCAACGTCCCCTCGGACCGCAGCCCTTTCGGCGCCATGTCGAGGCCTTCGGGCCAGGCGCCGGTCCGGAGCATGGTGTCGACGCCCGGCCCCTCGTCCCTGCGCCGGCAGCGCCGGGCCTTGGCCCGGACTTCCTCCCCGGGCGGGGCCTCGAAGCCGAGCCGGGCGGCGATTTCGCGCCGCGAGGGCGAAGGTTCGGTTGGGATCGCCTCCGCCCCGGGGGGGCGGGCGAAGGGCGCGGTCATCAGGCCGACGGTCCCGCCGCCCCAGACCACGACGGGCCGGCCCACGACGCCTGCGCCGCGCGGTCTTCCAGGGCCGGGCGACCCCTCGCGACGTTCGGCGTCGCAGGACTTGCCCGGCCGCTCCAGGCAGAGGAAGCGGATGATTCGCTCTCTTTCAGGCGACACGGGTTCGAGCGAGCGGGGGTTCGGGCGAGATCGACGCTCTCAGCCGAAAGACTGCCACCCTGGCCGCGACGAAGCCGTCGCCCTTCCGCCCGAGCTCGGAATGGCGATGCAGGAGGCGGGGACGGAGATGGGCGATCAGCGCCTCCTTATTATTGCTCGACTTGAAGGCCCGCGCCGCCGCGCGGCCGCCGCCCAGGCTCAGCATGCGCCGTCCGACCTTGGAAGGCTCCAAGCCGTTGGTGGCGAGGAGGATGCGCGGCGCATCCCCCCTGCCCCCCGCTTGCGGACTGGGCGCTCAGCCATGCGCCGCCGCGGCCGCGCCGAGCCCCGCCGCGGCCAGGCGGCGATGGGTCGCCAGCGCCTGGCCGACCACCTGGTCCATGTTGAAGTACTGGTAGCTCCCCAGCCGGCCGGTGAAGACCACCTGCGGCAGCGTCTTCGCCAGCGCGTCGTAGCGGCGGTAGAGCGCCCGGTTCTCGGGCCGCGGGATCGGATAGAACGGGCTGCCCTCGGCCTGGGCGAATTCGTAGGAGACGGTCGTCTGCGGATGGACCTGGCCGGTCAGGTGCTTGTACTCGGTGATCCGCGTCCAGGGCACGGCCGGGTCGGGGTAGTTCACCACCCCCACCTCCTGGAAGCGCCGCCGGTCGTGGGTCTCGAAGCGGAAGGCGAGGCTGCGGTAGGGCAGCGCCCCGAAGCGTTGCCCGAAATACCGGTCGATCGGCCCGGTGTAGATCGTCAGGGGCGCGCCGAGCTCCGCCGCGAGGTCGTGGAAGTCGGTCCCGAGCGCGAGGTCGATGCGCGGGTGATCGAGCATCCGCTCGAACATCCGCGTGTAGCCGTCCCGCGGCATCGCCTGGAAGCGGTCGAGGAAATAGCGGTCGTCGTCGCTGACGCGCGCCGGCACCCGGGCGGTGACGGCGGGATCGAGGTCGGCCGGGTCGATCCCCCATTGCTTGCGGCTGTAGCCCTCGAAGAAGGTCTCGTAGAGCCGTGTCCCGACCGTCGCCACCACCGCGTCGCGCGCGCTCGCGATCCGCTCCACCGGCTCGGCGAGCTCGGCCAGCAGCCGCTCCGCCGCGGCGTCGTCGGGGAGAGGCCGGCCGAAGACCTGCGCCAGGGTCGTGCGGTTGATCGGCATGGGCAGGCGGCGGTCGCCGACCTGGGCCAGCACCCGGTGCTCGTAGGGCCGCCAGGCGGTGAAGCGCGACAGGTAGTCGACCACCTCCTGCGCATTGGTGTGGAAGATGTGCGGGCCGTAGCGGTGCACCAGAACCCCGGCCGCGTCCGGCGCGTCATAGGCGTTGCCGCCCACATGATCGCGGATGTCGCAGACGAGCACCCGCTTGCCGGAGGCCTCCGCCATGCGCTCGGCGATCACCGACCCGGCGAAGCCCGCCCCCGCCACCACCACGTCGTAGGGAGGCCGCGCCGGCCGGCGCAGGGCGGGCGCGGGCGGCGGCGCGGGAGTCCTGCGGGCGATCGCCGCCTCCACCAGCGCCGCCATCGCGGCATGGGTGGCGTCCCAGGACTGGCCGGCGAGCCGGGCGTCGGCCTCCGCCAGCCAGCCCCCGGGGCGACGGGCGTCGGCGAGAGCGGCCGCGCAGGCCGCGACGAACTCTTCGGGCCCGGACGCGATCCGCACCCCGGCGAGATCGCCATAGGCGCGCACCACGTCGCGCACCGGGGTCGAGACGACAGGCCGGCCGGCGGCGAGATATTCCGGCGTCTTGGTGGGGCTGATGAAGCGCGTCGCCTCGTTCAGGGCGAAGGGCATCAGCGCCACGTCCCAGCCGGCCAGGTAGGCGGGCAGCGCGTCATAGTCGCGCGGGCCGAGCCAGTGGATGTTCGCCGCCCGCGGCAGGCGCGCCGGGTCGACCTTCACCACCGGCCCGATCATCACGAAGGACCAGTCGGGCCGCGCCTCCGCGGCGGCGGCGAGCAGGTCCAGGTCGAGGCGCTCGTCGATCACCCCGACATAGCCGAGACGCGGGGCCGGGATGGCCGCCTGGTCGGCGGGGGCGGCCAAGGGCGCGCGCGCCTGGCGGAAGTGGGCCTGGTCGACGCTCGACGGAAAGGCGTGGACGTTGTCGTGCAGCGGCCGCTTCGCCTCGAAGATCGCCTGCCCGCCGGTCAGCAACAGGTCGGCGGCGCGCAGCAGCGCCGCCTCGGCCTCGCGCAGGCCCGGGGGCGCAAAATCGAAAGCGGCGAGTTCGTCCATGCAGTCGTGGACCACCGCCGCCGCCTCGGCGACCAGGGGCTGGGCCGAAGGCCAGAACATGGGCGAATAGAACCAGAGCACCGGCGCGCGCAGGCCGACCAGAGCGCCCATTCGGCCCATGAGCCCGGAGAGCGCCGCCGCCGCCTCGGCCGGGTCAAGTCGGTCCGGCAGGCGCGGCCGCACCGCCGTGACGGTCGTGCCGGGAAAGGCGTGGAACTCCAGATAGGGCAGGTGATGGGCGGTGGGGATCGCCTCCTCCACGAAGAACACCCGCCGCCGGGCGGCGAAGCGCTCCATCAGGTGCTGGGGCCGCTGGCGCACGAAATCCCAGCGCAGATGCGAGAAGCAGACCAGATCGCGGTCGGGCGACGAAAAGGCCGCATCGCCGGGCGCAATCGACATTAGCCGAGGATCGCTCAATGGGTGTCTCCCAACCCTGAAGTCATATGGACGGGATCCGGCGCGCCGTTCGGACGCCGGAGCGGTTCGAGATGTCCGGAGGCCGGTCCTGGAGCCCAGTTCACCGGGTCGGACCATCGGGCCTCCAGGCGAGGGGGGTCTTTTCAGGGGCCACGAGGCGCCGGGCAGAAGAAATCAGGGCAACATCCGGTCTCCGGGCAAGAATGTCAGATGCCCGAGAGGTTCAGGTTTCCCGTAAATCATGACCGAAAGATCGGTCGATCAGGGAACTTATTTTCCAGTCTTTGCCTTGGAAGGCTTGCATTTCAGCGGCCATGTTTCATGGAGGTTTTGCCTGATTTTTAGACATGAGATTTTATTTTTCTCATGTGCCTAACCAGCCGGTGCAGTGTTTGTTCCGTCGCTCTGCGATGGTTTCCGCAAGGAGTTCGGGACTGCACATTTGCGCGCCAACAAGGACGAGGCGGAGCGTGCCGCTTCCTTCGCACGTAATCTGTCAGGGACGCCGCAGCGCCTCCTGAGCAGGAAGCATCGCCCTCACAGGAGGAGTGGGATCGCCCGTCGCACGCGCCGGCGCGGTCCCGTGACCTCGAAGCCGGCGCTGGCGCATGCTTCAGATTGAAATTGAATAGATATCCGGGGCTTTCGCCGCCAAAGGCAAGGCGCTGAGGCGAAATCCCACACGTTCCTTGCTGTTATTTTTTCTATAAAAGCCTTTTGAGGTCCGGTTTTGGGCCGGACCTCTGTTTGGGTTTTGTGGTTGTTGTGTATCAGTCTTCGTCGGCGGCGAGTTGGCTGAGGACCTGGCCCTTGCCGCGCAGGCGCAGGATGACCGGGAGGAGGACGGCGGTGAGGGCGATGAGGTAGAGGACGACCGCCACCGGGGAGTGGACGAGGATGGTCGGGTCTCCCTGGCTGATGGCCAGCGCCCGGCGCAGCTGCTGCTCGGCGAGGGGGCCGAGGATGAGGCCCACGACCACCGGCGCGATGGGGTAGTGGTAGCGCCGCAGCCCGTAGCCGAGCAGGCCGAAGGCGAGCAGCATCCCGAGCTCGAAGGGCGAGGGGTTGGCCCCGATGGTGCCCAAGGTGGCGAAGACCAGGATGCCCGCATAGAGCCAGGGCCGCGGGATGGCGAGGAGCCGCACCCAGAGCCCCACCAGCGGCAGGTTCAGCACCAGGAGCATGAGGTTCGCCACCAGGAGCGAGGCGATCAGGCTCCAGACCAGGGTGGCGTTGGTGGCGAAGAGCAGCGGCCCGGGCTGCAGGCCGAACTGCTGGAAGGCCGCGAGCATGATCGCCGCCGTGGCCGAGGTGGGCAGGCCGAGCGTCAGCAGGGGCACCAGGGTGCCGGCGGCGGAGGCGTTGTTGGCCGCCTCGGGCCCGGCGACGCCCTCGATCGCGCCGTGGCCGAACTCCTCGGGATGCTTGGCGAGCGCCTTTTCGGTGGAATAGCTCAGGAAGGTGCCGATCTCGGCGCCCCCCGCCGGCATGGCGCCGATGGGAAAGCCGATGGCGGTGCCGCGCAGCCAGGGCTTCCAGGAGCGCGACCAGTCCTGGGCGGTCATCCAGACGGAGCCGCGCACCGGCTCGATCCGGTCGTCCTGGGCATTGGGCGAGGCCGCGACCTTGAGCGCCTCGCCGACCGCGAAGAGCGCCACCGCGAGGGTGGTCACCTCGATGCCGTCGAGCAGGTCGGGCACCCCGAAGGAGAGCCGGGCCTGGCCGGTCTGCAGGTCGATGCCCACGAGCCCGAGCGCGAGCCCGAGGAAGAGCGCGGTCAGCCCCCGCAGGGCGCTGTCGCCGAAGGCGGCCGAGACGGTGACGAAGGCGAGCACCATCAGCGCGAAGTAATCCGCCGGCCCCAGCGACAGGGCGAACTTCACCATCAAGGGCGAGACGAAGGCGAGGCCGATGGTGGCGATGAGCCCGGCCACGAAGGAGCCGATGGCGGCGGTGGCGAGGGCGGGGCCGCCCCGGCCGGCGCGCGCCATCTTGTTGCCCTCGAGCGCGGTGACGATCGAGGCGCTCTCTCCCGGCGTGTTGAGCAGGATCGAGGTGCTCGAGCCGCCGTACATGCCGCCGTAGTAGATGCCCGCGAACATGATGAGCGAGGCGGTCGGGTCGAACTGGTAGGTGACCGGCAAAAGCAGGGCGACGGTGAGCGCGGGCCCGATGCCGGGCAGCACGCCGACCGCGGTGCCCAGGGTGACGCCGATCAACGCATAGAGCAGGTTGACCGGCTGCAGCGCCCCGGCGAGGCCGTGGGCGAGAAGGCCGAAGGTGTCCATTTCGCGTGCCTCAGAGGAAGAGATGCTCGAGCGGCCCGCCCGGCAGCGACAGGTTGAGAAGTCCCGAGAAGATCAGCCAGATGACGAGCGACAGCGCCACGCCGAGGGGGATCGTCATCCAGAGCGGCCCGCGCCCGAAGCCGCGGGCGGCGAAGGCGAAGAGCAGGCCCGTGGCGATGGAGAAGCCCACGGTCTTGAGCAGCAGCATCTGCAGGACCAGCCCGCCGATGATCCAGAGCATCGGCCCGGGCCGGTCGGCCTCCCGCGCGGGGAAGCCGTGGCGGAAGGCCGAGAGGGCGGTGCCGATCGAGAGCAGCACGAAGCCCGCCGAGACCACGTAGGGCAGCGTGGTCGGGCCCACCCGCGCGTACTGGCCCGCCACCGGCATGGCCCGGGTCTGCCAGAAGATCACCAGCGCCAGCAGGAAGAGCAGCCCGGCGATGACCAGCGCCGCCCCGTCGGGACGGCGCGGCCCGGAGCTCGGCCCGCTCATTGCGCCAGGCCGATGTCGGTGAGGATCGCCTTGGTCGCGGCGATGTCCGCGGCGAGCTGCTGCTCGAAGGCGGGGCCCGCGAGGTAGCGGTCGTCCCAGCCCCGGGTGGCGAGCTCCTGCTTCCAGGCCTCCGAGGCGGCGAGCTTGTCGATGTCCGCCGCCACCGCGGCCTTCTGCTCCTCGGTCAGCCCCGGGGCGGCGGCGACCATGCGCCAGTTCTCGATGGCGACGTCGAGCCCCGCCTCCTTCAGCGTCGGGGCGTCGACGCCCTCCAGGCGCTCCTCCCCCGAGACCGCGAGCAGGCGCAGCGTGCCGGCCTCGATCTGGCTCTCGAACTCGCCCATCCCCGAGATGCCCACCGTCACCTGGCCGCCGAGGATCGCCGCCAGCGCCTCGCCCCCGCCCGAGAAGGCGATGTAGTTCACCTTGGTCGGGTCGACCCCGGCCGCCTTGGCGATCAGCCCGGCGGTGATGTGGTCGACGCCCCCCGCCGAGCCGCCCCCCCAGGACACCGCCCCGGGATCGGCCTTCAGCTTGGCCACCAGGTCCGCGATGGTCTGGATGTCGCTCGAGGCCGGCACCACGATCGCCTCCGATTCGCCCGTCAGCCGCGCGATCGGCGTCACCATGGTCAGGTCCACCGGCGAGTTGTTGGTCAGGATCGCCCCCACCATCACGTAGCCGCCCACGATCAGGCTCTCGGGATCGCCCTTGGCCTGGTTCACGAACTGCGCCAGGCCGATGGTGCCCCCCGCGCCCGGCACGTTCGTCACCTGCACCTTCTGCGAGATGCCTTCCTTCTGCAGCAGCGTCTGCATGGTGCGCGCCGTCTGGTCCCAGCCGCCCCCGGGCGCCGCCGGCGCAAGGATCGTGTAGTCCCCGGCCCAGGCCGGCGCAGAGGCGAGCAGCAGAGCCGCGAGCGCAAGTTTCTTCATCGAAGTCCTCCCTTCGCGCCCCGCTTGCCGCGATCGCGCACCTTGGTTACGCCTAACACCAATCATGCAAAGCTGGCGACAAACTGACAATCAGAGGCAGGGCGAAAAACGGGAGGCGGCGGATGGATCAAGCCGCGGAAGACCGGAGCGCCCCGAAAGACCGGAGCGCGGGGGAAGACCGGAGCGCCGCTGAGGACCGGAGCGGCGCGGAAAGCCGGAGCGCTGGGGAAGGCCAAGGCGCCGCGGAAGACCGGAGCGCCCCGAAAAGCCGGAGCGCCCAGGCCCGGCCGAAGCGCGCCCCCTCCCTGGGCCGCAGACTCGCCCTCTCGGTCGCCCTCGCCCTCGCCCTCGGAGGCGGAGCCGCAACAGCCGCAGCCCTCGCATACGGACGACGCGCAGCCCAGGAGGCCTATGACCGGCTGATCCTCGGCGCCGCCAACGAGATCGCCGGGGCGACCCGGGCGCTCGACGGGGAGATCCTCGTCGACATCCCCGCCTCGGCCTTCGAGCTCCTGTCGCTCGCCCCGGAGGACCGCATCCTCTATGCGGTTTACGGGCCGGGAGGTCGGCTCGTCACCGGCTATCCCATCGCCGACCGGCCCCGAGGCGACCCCGGCTATGGCGAGATCCAGTTCGGCGGCGAGACGGCGCGGGTGGTCTCGGTCACCCGCCGCTTCGCCGAGCGCGACTTCGACGGGGCGGTGGAGGTGCTGGCGGGCCAGACCACCCGGGCCCGGGACGCGCTCGCCCGCGAGATCGCCCGGAGCGCCCTGGGTGTGGTGGCGCTGCTCGCCCTGCCGATGATCGCCCTCGCCGCCCTCGCCATCCGCTCGGCGCTCGCGCCCCTGCGCCATATCGAGGCGGGGCTCGCCGCGCGCGAGCCGCGCGACCTCACGCCCCTCGACGTGGCGGTGCCCCAGGAGGTGAGCCACCTGGTCGCGGCCATCAACCGCTTCATGGCCCGCCAGGCCCGGCAGGTGGAGATCATGCGCAACCTGATCGCCGACGCCTCGCACCAGCTGCGCACCCCCGTCGCCGCGGTCCGGGCCCAGGCGGAGCTGGCGGCGGAGGAGCCCGACCCCGAGCGCCAGCGGGCGATCGTCGCGCGCATCCACGACCGGGCGGTCGGGCTCGGGCGGCTGACCGACCAGCTGCTCAACCATGCCCTCATCATCCATCGGGCGGATGCGGTCCCGCACGAGACGCTCGACCTCAGGGTCGTCGCCATCCGCATCGTCGAGGAGGCGGATCCGGAGGCGGACCTGATCCTCGACCTGCCGGAGGATCCGCTGCCGGTGCGGGCGGACGCGCTGTCCCTGGCCGAGGCGGGGCGCAACCTCGTCAACAACGCCCTGCGCCACGGGGGCGCGCCGGTGACGCTCGCCGTCCGGTCCGAGGGCGGGGAGGCGGTCCTGGCGGTGCGGGACGCGGGCCCGGGCATTCCGCCGGCGCTGCGGGCCGGGGCGGCGGAGCGGTTCGACCGGACCGGCCCGGTGACGGCCCAGAGCGCGGGGATCGGGCTGGCCATCGTCGCGGCGGTCGCCCGGGCCCATGGCGGGCGCCTGCGCTTCGCCGACGCGCCCGCGGGCGGCTTCGAGGCGGCGCTCGTCCTGCCCGCGGCCGAGGGGGCGGCGTGAGCGCCCGGGGGGCGGCGCTGGCCCTGCTGCTGGTCGGCGTCGCGGCCGGGTCCCTGGGCGGGACGGCCGCGCGCGCCGGGCCGCTGCCCGAGGCGACGATCCTGGTCGGCCACGGGACGGCGGAGACACGGCTGACCGTGCTGGGGACGACCGACGCGACGGTCTTCCAGCCGGCGCTGGAGGCCTTCGTCGCGGCGGCCCCGGGGATCGCCGTGCGCTACGAGCAGTGGGGGTCGAACGACCTCTTCGCCCTCGGCCGGGCCATGTGCCGGGGCGAGATGCCGTCGGTCGACCTGATCGTGAATTCCGCCGCCGACCAGCAGGTGAAGCTGGTCAACGACGGCTGCGCCCGCCCCCATGCCTCGGCCGAGGCGCCGGGCGCGGGCGGCGGCTGGCGGAACGAGCTTTTCGGGGTGACGCGGGAGCCGGCGGTGATCGTCTACAACCGCGAGCTGGTGCCGGCGGCGGAGGCGCCGCGGTCGCGCTTCGACCTGATCGACCTGCTGCGGCCGGCGGACAGCCGCTATGCGGGCCGGGTCGCGACCTACGACATCGAGGACTCGGGGGTCGGCTATCTGTTCGCCTTCGCCGATTCCCAGGCGGCGACCACCTTCGGCGGGCTGCTCGAAGCCTTCGGCCGGTCGGGGGCGGTGGCGACCTGCTGCTCGGCGGAGATCATCGACGCGGTGGCCTCGGGCCGGTTCCTGGCGGCCTACAACGTGCTCGGCTCCTATGCGCTGGCCCGGGCGGCGGTCGATCCCCGGATCGGGGTGGTCGCGCCCGAGGACTATACGCTGGTGCTGAGCCGGCCGGCGATGATCCCCAAGGACGCGCCCCATCCCGAGGCGGCGGGGCGGCTGATCGACTTCCTGCTGTCGGAGCCGGGGCGCGCGGCGCTGGCCCGAAACTATCTCTATATCCGGCAGGATCCGAAGGACCCGGTGCTGGCGGACCTGCCGGCCTCCGAGGATTCGGTCTATCGCCCGATCCAGCTCGGCCCGGCGCTGCTGCTCGGGCTCGACGACCAAAAGCGGGCGCGGTTCCTCGACCTGTGGCGGGGCGTCTTCGGGCCGGCGGAGTAGGCCTTTTGGAGCGTCCCGACGGGCCGGGAAAACGGGGGGCGCAACACGCGTGTTATGCGGGTCATCCTGTTGGATCGGCTGGATTTTCCGAAAACCGTTCAGGGAATCGCAACCAGGGTTGACGATGTCTGAAGGCCCTTTCCGGGGCTGGACATGCCGAGCCGAGGGATCTCCGGGCGCCGGCCGGAGCGCGGGCGTCGATATCGGGGAGGATGCGCCCGGTTTCCAGGGCGGCCGGCTCTCAGAGACTGTTTGAAAACCCGGACGCTCCGTCCCCTCGGACCTTTTCAGGCCTTCGATCACATGCTCCAGGGCCTGAAAAAGCCCGATTTGGCCCCTCCGTCTTTCCTGCCAGGGCCTCGAAAATCCCCCACGAGCCTTCCAAAGAGCGTTTTCAAACAGCCTCTCAGAGCCTGACCCAAAAGTCCGGGGCGCCGGTTCGCGAGGGAGATTTGCTGGGAAGCATTGCCGCGAATTGGCTCTGGAACAGGACTTTTCGATGACGCCGGAGCCGCCGGGAGACGCGAAGCCGCCCAAGGACGGCGGGCGCGGGACTTTTGGGTCAGCCTCTCAGAAGAAGCTCTGGGGGTCGATGTCCACCGCCACCCGCACCGAGGCGGGCCAGGGGGCGGCGGCGAGCCAGGCGCGGAGGGCGGGCTGCAGCGCCACGCCCTTGGGCGCGCGGACGAGCAGGCGGATGCGGTGGCGGCCGCGGACCCGGGCGATGGGGGCGGGGGCGGGGCCGAAGAGCTCGGCGCCCGCGTCCTGGAGGACGCCGCCGGCCCGGCCCAAGGCGCGGGCGGCCTCCCAGGCGCGGACCTCGTCCTCGCCCGAGACGATGATCCCGGCCATGCGGCCGTAGGGGGGCGCGCCCGCGGCCCGCCGCGCCGCCGCCTCGGCCCGCCAGAAGCCCTCGTCGTCGCCCTCCAGAATCGCCCGGATCGCCGGATGGTCGGGCTGGTGGGTCTGGATCAGCGCCACGCCCGGCGCCTCGGCCCGGCCGGCCCGGCCCGCGACCTGGCGGATCAGCTGGAAGGTCTTTTCCGCCGCCCGCAGGTCGCCCCCCTGCAGGCCGAGGTCGGCGTCGATCACGCCCACCAGGGTGAGCAGGGGAAAGTTGTGGCCCTTGCTGACGATCTGGGTGCCGATGACGATGTCGGCCTCGCCCCCGGCGATGGCGTCGATCCGGGCCTTGAGGGCGCTCGCGCTTTCCGTGAGGTCTGAGGAGAGGATGGCGATGCGCGCCTCCGGCCAGAGGCCCTCGGCCTCCTCCGCCAGCCGCTCGACCCCGGGGCCGAGGGCGGTCATCCGGCCCTCGACCCCGCAGGCGGGGCAGGCGTGGGGGATGGGCTTGGTCGCGCCGCACTGGTGGCAGACCAGGCGCTGGCGGAAGCGGTGCTCGACCATGCGGGCGTCGCAGGCGTCGCAGCCGACCTGGTGCCCGCAGGCCCGGCAGATGGTGAGCGGCGCATAGCCCCGGCGGTTGATGAAGAGGAGCGACTGCTCCCCCCGGGCGAGGCGCTCGTTCACGGCCGCCGCCAGGGGTTCGGTGATCCAGCGGCCCTGGGGGGGCGGGTCGAGCCGCTGGTCGATGGCGGCCATCTCCGGCAGGACCGCCGCGCCGAAGCGTTCGGGCAGGTCGATCCGGGCGTATTTCCCGGCCTCGGCGTTGGCCCAGCTTTCGAGGGAGGGGGTGGCGGAGGCGAGGATCACGCCCGCCCCCTCGATCGAGGCGCGCAGCACCGCCATGTCCCGGGCGTGGTAGAGCGCGCCGTCTTCCTGCTTGTAGGAGCCGTCGTGCTCCTCGTCGACCACGGTCAGGCCGAGGTCCGCGAAGGGCAGGAACAGGGCCGAGCGCGCCCCCACCACCAGCCGCGCCTCGCCGCTCGCCGCCGCCCGCCAGGCCCGGCGGCGGCCCGCCTGGGTGACGCCGGAATGCCATTCGGCCGGCCGGGCGCCGAAGCGGGCCTCGACCCGGTCGAGGAATTCCACCGAGAGCGCGATCTCGGGCAGGAGCACCAGGGCCTGGCGGCCGCGGGCGAGGCATTCGGCCACCGCCTCCAGATAGACCTCGGTCTTGCCCGAGCCGGTGACGCCCTTGAGGAGCGTGGTGGAATAGCCCCCCGCCGCCACGGTCGCGCGCAGCCGGGCCGCCGCCGCCGCCTGGTCGGCGGAGAGCGGCCGGCCGGGCGCGTCGGGGTCGAGCCGGGGGTAGGGGGCGTCGCGGGCGACCACTTCGCGCAGGATGACGCCCTGCGCCTCCAGCCCCTTGAGGACGCCGCCGGAAACGCCCGCGAGATGGGCGAGCTCCCCCGGCGCGAAGCCGAGGTTGCCGTACTGGGCGAAGGCCGCCATCACCCGTTCCCGCGCCTCGGTCATACGGTCGGGCGCCTGGCCCGAAAGGCGCAGGAGCGGCCGGGCCGAGGGGGGCTCGCCCAGGCCGGGACAGCGGGTGGCGAGGCGCAGCATGACCCCCAGCGGGGTCAGCGTGTAGTCGGCCGCCCGCGCCAGGAAGGCGCGCATCTCGGGCCGCAGGGCGGCGTCGAGGCGCTCCGCCGGGCGCAGGCGCTCCAGCGGCAGCTCGCCCGAGCCGGGGCCCCAGACCACCCCGGGCAGGCGGCGCGGGCCGAGGGGGGCCGCCACGATGTCGCCCGCCGACAGCCCCCCCTCGGGCGCGCGGTAGTCGAGCGGCCGGTCGAAGGCGTCGGCGAGTATGACCGTGACGGCACAGCCGGCCGGGAAGTCGCGCGTGAGACGAGTCGTCTGTTCCATCGCCCCAGACCTTGGGATAGGATCGGGCCCAACCACAAGAGCAGGCAGGAGGCGGGACTGATGGGCGTCAGCGAAACGGCCTGTGGCCGGAATCGTCGGCTGTGTCGTGAGGTGGGCGGCCGGACGGCGCGTCGCGCGGCCGCGGGGGGCGCGGCATGAGCGAGGAGGCGCTGGAGGCGCTGCGCGAGGGCATCCTCTCGAACCCCGACGTGATCCTCGGCGACGACCAGCTGATGCGGGCGCTGCTGGCGGCGGACCGGCGGGCGGCGCTGGGGCGCAACGTCGTCGACCTGCGCGGCGTGCTGGTCGAGCGGCTGGAGGAGCGGCTGGACCGGCTGGAGGACACCCACCGCGAGGTGCTGGCCGCGGCCTACGAGAACGTGGCGGGGATGAACCAGGTGCACCGCGCCTGTCTCGCCCTGCTGGAGCCGCAGGACTTCGCGGGTTTCCTGCAGGTGATGACCCGGGATCTGTCGATGATCCTCGGGGTCGAGGTGATCCGGCTGGGGCTGGAGGCGCCGGCGGCGAAGCCGGGGCGGGCGCTCGGGCCGGCGGGCGCCCTGCGCGAGACGGTGGTGGCGCTGCCCGAGGGGGGCGTGGACGCCTATGTCACCCGCGGCCGGGCGGCGATGGCCCGGCGGGTGACGCTGCGCCAGGTGGATCCGGCGCCCAGCGACCTCTACGGGCCCGAGGAGGCGGCGGCGGTGCGCTCGGAGGCCCTGCTGCGGCTCGACCTCGGGCCGGGAAACCACCCCGGGCTCCTCGCCTTCGGGACCACCGACGCGCATCGGTTCCACCCGGACCAGGCGACGGATCTGCTGAGCTTCCTCGCCGGGGTCTTCGAGCGCGGCCTGCGGCGATGGCTGACGTGAGGGCGGGCGTGCGCGCGCTCGGGACGCGCGCGGTCGGGGCGGGGCGTCGGGCCCCGGGGGCGCGGCGATGAGCGTCGCGGCGGCGCCCGAGGACCTGCTCGGCCGCTGGCTCGCCCAGCTCGACGGGATGCGGGGGGCGAGCCCGCTCACCATCACCGCCTATCGCCGGGACGTGGCGGGCTGGCTCGGCTTCCTGACCCGGCGCTGGGGGCCCTTCGGCCTGCGGCGGCTGGCGGAGGTGGCGCCGTCCGACATGCGCGCCTGGATGGCGGAGGAGCGCGACCGCGGCCTGTCCGCGCGCTCGCTCGCCCGGTCGCTGTCGGCGGTCAAGACCTTCCACGCCTGGCTGGCCGAGGCGGAGGGGGTCGAGGCCCCCGCCGTCACCGCCACCCGCGGCCCGAAGCGCAAGCCGCGGCTGCCCCGGCCCGTCTCGCCCGAGGCGGCGAAGGATCTGATCGCGACGATCGAGCACCAGAGCCTGAAGTCCTGGGTGGGCGCCCGGGACGTGGCGATCGCGACGCTGCTCTACGGCTGCGGTCTGCGGATTTCCGAGGCGCTGTCGCTGCGCCAGTCCGACGCGCCGATTCCCGAGACGCTGAAGATCCGCGGCAAGGGCGGCAAGGACCGGATCGTGCCGGTGCTGCCGGTGGCGCGGCGGGCGGTGGAGACGTACCGCGCGCTCTGCCCCTTCGCGCCCGATCCCGAGGGGGCGCTGTTCCTCGGCGTGCGGGGCGGGCCGGTGAACCCGCGGCTGATCCAGGGCGCGATGGCGGGGGCGCGCCGGCAGCTCGGCCTGCCGGCTACGGCGACGCCCCACGCGCTGCGTCATTCCTTCGCCACCCACCTGCTGGAGGCGGGGGGGGACCTGCGGACGATCCAGGAGCTGCTCGGCCATGCCTCGCTGGCGACGACCCAGGTCTATACCGGCGTCGACCAGGCGCGGCTGATGGAGAGCTATCTCGCCGCCCATCCCAAGGCGCGGAGCTCCTAGAGGCGCGGACTCGGGACCCCGGGGCGCGGGCGGGACCGTTCGGAGCGGATGCCGTGGCGGACGGGGGCGGGAGCTTCCCGCGCGCGGCGGTCTGGCGCGGTCTGGCGCGGGTCCTGCCGGGGGTCTTGGCGGGGGCCTTCAGGCGCCTGCGCGGGGCGGCGGTTTGGCGCGCGCGCGGCGCGGCGCGCGACTTCGCTTGGGTCCGCCGGCGGGCCGTGCTAGCCAGCCGGCGCAGCGGACCGGAGGGGGCGATGAGGGGAAGCGGTGGGCGCAGGTGGGCGGAGCCGCTGGGGCTGTTCCTGGCGGCGCTGTTCTTCGCCGCGGCGCTGACGCCGTCGCTCGCGCCGCGGGCGCCCCTGTTGCAGGGGGCGCTGGGGGGCGTGGTCGGGGGGATCGGCTATCTGGCGGGCTGCCTCCTCGCCTGGGTCTGGCGGTTCGTCGGCGCGCCGCGGCCGGGTCCGGCGCTCGCCCGGGGGATGACCTGGGCGGGGGCCGCGGCGGCGGTCGGGCTGGCGGGCTTCGCCCTGAACCGGGCGGCGACCTGGCAGAACTTCACCCGGCGGGTCTTCGACCTGCCCCCGGTCGAAAGCTCCCATCCCGTCACCATCGCCGCGGTCGCGCTGGCGATCTTCGCGCTGATCTGGGGGCTGATCACGGGCTTCGGCCTCGCCCGGCGGCGGCTGGCGGCGACGGCGGGGCGGTTCCTGCCGGAGCGGGCGGGACAGGTCCTGGGTTTCGCCCTGGCGGTCTGGGCGGCCTGGGCGCTGGCGGACGGCGTGCTGCTTCGCCGGCTCTTCGAGGCGGCCGACCGGTCCTTCGAGGCGGCGGACAGCTTCGTCGCGCCCGAGCTCGCCGCGCCGACCGACCCGGGCAAGACCGGGGGCCCGGGCTCGCTCGTCCGCTGGGACGAGCTCGGCCGCATGGGCCGGCGCTTCATCGCCACCGGGCCAACGCAGGCCGAGATCGCGGGCTTCGCCGGGCCCGGGGCCAGGGAGCCGATCCGGGTCTATGTGGGCCGGCGCGCCGCCGACACCCCCCGGGAGCGGGCGCGCATCGCGCTCGACGAGCTGATCCGGCAGGGGGGCTTCGATCGCAAGACCCTGGTGGTCATGGTGCCGGTGGGCACCGGCTGGATGGATCCGGGCGGGCAGGACACACTCGACTACATCACCGGCGGCGACGTGGCGACGGTGGCGGTGCAGTATTCCTACCTGACGAGCGCGCTGGCGCTCTGGGCCCATCCCGAATACGGCGTCGACCAGGCGCGGGAGCTCTTCAACCTCGTCTACGACCACTGGACGCGGCTGCCGCGCGACGCCCGGCCGAAGCTCTATGTCCACGGGCTGAGCCAGGGCGCCTTCAACAGCGAGGCGACGCTGCCCATCCTCGACCTGCTCGCCGATCCGATCGACGGGGCGATGTGGACCGGCTCGCCCTTCTTCAGCCCCTACTGGCGGCTGGCGCGGGAGAACCGCAATCCCGGCAGCCCGGCCTGGCGCCCCCTGGTGGGCAACGGCTCGCTGGTGCGCACGATGAACCAGTTCGGCGGGCTGGAGGGGGACTTCGCCCCCTGGGGTCCGATCCGCATGGTGTTCCTCAACTACGGCTCGGACGCGATCGTGGTCTTCAACCCGGCCTCGGCCTGGTATCCGCCCGACTGGATGGCGCGGCCGCGCGCGCCCGACGTCGCGCCCGAGCTGCGCTGGTTTCCCCTGGTGACGGCGGTGCAGCTCGGGCTCGACATGGCGATCTCGCTGCATGTGCCAGGCTTCGGCCACGCCTATGTGGCGCGGGATTACATCGACGCCTGGGCCGCGACGCTCGACCCCGAGGGCTGGACGCCGGAGCGCGCGGCGACGCTCAAGGCGATCTTCGCCGCCAAGGGGACGGAGGAGGGGGAGTAGGCCCCCCTCCCGCGGGCGCAGACGAGGGCTCGCCGGGGGCCCTCAAATCAGAGCATGTGGGCGGCGAGCCAGGCGCGCCACTGGGCCGGGGTGCCGGCGAAGGCGTTGATGTCGGCCTCGCCCGGGATGCCGGGGACCCGGCCGGTGCCGGTGTACTGCCAGAAGTGCCAGTCGCTGCCCGGATAGACCTCCGAAGGATGCCCCGCCACCGAGCGCAGCCAGAAGGTCACGCCGCGGAGCTCTCCCAGCCGGTTCTCGCGGTAGAAGTCCGGGGTGACGTAGACGATCGGCTGCTGGCCGTAGTGGCGCTCGAGGATCTGGAGGAAGACCAGCATTTCCGCCCGGACGATCTCGGGGGCGGGGAAGCGGCGGCAGGTGCGGGAATGGTTGTTCCACTCGATGTCGAGCACCGGGGGAAGGGAGCCGCGCTCCTTCGGCACGTTGCGCATGAACCAGGCGGCCTGGTCGCCCGGGGTCGAGCAGAAATAGTAGAAGTGATAGGCGCCCCGCGGGATGCCCGCCGCCGCCGCCGCCCGCCAGTTCCGCTGGAAGAGGTCGTCGGTGTGGTCGTCGCCCTCGGTCGCCTTGATGAAGGCGAAGGAGGCGCCGGAGGCGCGCACCGTCGACCAGTCGATGTCGCCCTGCCACTTGGAGACGTCGACCCCGTGGACGGCGTAGTTCCAGGGGGTGCGGCCGGCCCATTCGTGCGGCTTGTTGTCGAGGAACCGCGGCGCCAGGGTCACGGTCGCGGGAAGCGAGGCGGCGGCGCCGTAGCTGCGCGAGACCTCGGGTGCGGGGGCGCCGCAGCCCGCCAACACGGCGGACGCGAGCGCAATGGCGGAATACACGCGCAAGTTGATCATCTCCTGTCCGATTCGCCTCGATGTTTTTTTGAGGCAGCATAACGCGACAGGGCCCGGGGCGGGAGCGGTAATCCGAAGGCCCCCGTCAGGAGGCCGTCTTGGCGGAGAAACCTCCGCGAAACCCGCGGCGCGGTTGTTCTCGACTCGTTCACGATCCTGAACATCGGATTGATGCCGCAAAATATATTAAATTATTTCAATGAATTGATCCGATTTTCACGCGTGAAATCCAGGCCGCTTTCCAAAGCGGCGCAGGCTTGGGAGAGAGGCTTCGCAGAGGTCTCTCACACGGTCATCCAGCGGCGGACTTCCTCCTCGTCGAGATCCTCGCGCAGGCCGGCGAGCACCACCCGGCCGCGGTCCATCACCGCGACCCGGTTGGCGAGCGCGATGGCGAAGTCGAAGTACTGCTCCACCAGGACGATCGCCATCCTGCCCTGGTCGCGCAGGTAGGAGATCGCCCGGCCGATGTCCTTGATGACCGAGGGCTGGATGCCTTCCGTCGGCTCGTCCATCAGGAGGAGCTTGGGGCGCGTCACCATCGCCCGGCCGATGGCGAGCTGCTGCTGCTGGCCGCCGGAGAGGTCGCCGCCGCGGCGGTGCATCATCTCTCCCAGCACGGGGAAGAGGTCGAAGACCTCGTCGGGGACGAAGCGCTCCTTGCGGGAGAGGAGGGCGAAGCCGGTTTCCAGGTTCTCCTTCACCGTCAGGAGGGGAAAGATCTCGCGCCCCTGAGGCACGGTGGCGACGCCGAGCTTGGCGCGGGCGTCGGGGCGCAGCCGGCTGATGTCCTGGCCTTCCCAGAGGATGGCGCCCGAGCGGATGCCCTGGCGGCCCGAGATCGAGCGCATCAGCGAGGTCTTGCCCACGCCGTTGCGGCCCAGCACGCAGGTGACCTGGCCCGCCTCGGCCGTCACCGAGACGTCGCGCAGCGCCTGGGCCGCGCCGTAGTAGAGTTCGATGTTCTCCACTTTCAGCATGTGTCAGCGCCCCAGATAGACTTCGATGACTTCGGGGTTCGCCGACACGTGATCGAGCGACCCCTCCGCCAGCACTGCGCCTCGGTGCAGGACGGTGACCTTGCAGTCGAGCGCCCGGACGAAATCCATGTCGTGCTCGATCACCAGGATGGTGTGCCGCCCGGCGAGGCCGCGCAGCAGTTCCGCCGTGCGCATGGTCTCGGCGTCGGTCATGCCGGCGGCGGGCTCGTCCACCAGCAGGAGCTTCGGGTCCTGGGCGAGCAGCATGCCGATCTCCAGCCACTGCTTCTGGCCGTGGCTGAGGCCGCCGGCGAGGCGGTAGCGGGTCTCGGTCAGGCGGACGAGCTCCAGCAGTTCGTCGATGCGTTTCGCCTCGCCCCCGGTCAGCTTGTGCCAGAGGGTCGCGGCGACCCCGCGGCCGCCGGCGAGGGAGAGCATGAGGTTGGTCTCGACCGTCTGGGTCTCGAAGACCGTGGGCTTCTGGAACTTGCGGCCGATGCCGAGGCGGGCGGTCGAGGCCTCGTCCATCCGGGTGAGGTCGGTGTCCTCGCCCCAGACCACGCGGCCGACGTCGGGCCTCGTCTTGCCGGTGATGATGTCGAGCATCGTGGTCTTGCCGGCGCCGTTGGGGCCGACCACCGCCCGCATCTCGCCCTTGGCCAGCGCGAGGGAGAGGCCGTTGATCGCCTTGTAGCCGTCGAAGGCGCGGTGGACGTCCTGGAGGTAGAGCTGGGTTTCCTGCATGGGCCTTATTCCGCCAGCTGGGCCGCGGCCGGGGCCGGGGCTGCGGGTTTCGCCCGCCGCTCGGCGAGGGTGTCGAGGAGGCCGAGCACCCCGCGCGGCAGGAAGATCGTCACGAGGATGAACATCGCGCCGAGCACGTAGAGCCAGGCCTCGGGCAGGGTGGAGGTGAGCCAGCTTTCCAGCGCCGCCACGATGAGCGCGCCGACCGCGCCGCCGATCAGCATCCCCCGGCCGCCGAGGGCCACCCAGATGACGATCTCGATGGAGTTGGCCGGGCTGAACTCGGAGGGGTTGATGATGCCGACCTGGGGCACGTAGAGCGCGCCCGCGACGCCGGCCATCATCGCCGAGACGGTGAAGACGAAGAGCTTGTAGTGCTCCACCCGGTAGCCGAGGAAGCGGGTGCGGCTTTCCGCGTCGCGCACCGCGATCAGCACCTTGCCGAATTTCGAAGTGACGATGGCGCGGCCCAACACGATCCCGCCCGCGAGCGCCAGCGCCGAGAGGACGAAGAGCGTCGCGCGCGTCGTGTCGGCCGAGAGCGAGAAGCCGAGCACGTCGCGGAAGTCGGTCAGGCCGTTGTTGCCGCCGAAGCCCATCTCGTTGCGGAAGAAGGCGAGCAGCAGGGCGTAGGTCAGCGCCTGGGTGATGATCGAGAGATAGACCCCCGTCACCCGGGACCGGAAGGCGAAGTAGCCGAAGACGAAGGCGAGCAGCCCGGGCACGAAGAGCACCATCAGGCAGGCGAACCAGAACATGTCGAAGCCGTGCCAGAACCACGGCAGCTCGGTGTAGCTCAGGAACACCATGAAGTCGGGCAGGACCGGGTTGGCGTAGACCCCCCGGTCGCCGATCTCGCGCATCAGATGCATCCCCATGGCGTAGCCGCCGAGCGCGAAGAAGGCGCCGTGGCCGAGGGAGAGGATGCCGGCATAGCCCCAGACCAGGTCGAGGGAGACCGCGAGCAGGGCGTAGCAGAGGTACTTGCCCAGCAGCGCGACGATATGGCTCGGCACATGCGCCGCGCTGCCGGGGGCGGCGAGGAGGTTGCCGAGGGGCACCAGGACCGCCACGACGAACAGGACCGCGAGGAAGACGCCGGTGCGCCGGTCGATGAGGGCTTCCTTCATGTCAGGCGTCCACGGCTCGGCCGCGCTGCGGGAAGAGACCGCGCGGGCGTTTCTGGATGAAGAGGATGATGAAGACCAGGATCAGGATCTTGCCGAGCACGGCGCCGGCCCAGGGCTCCAGCAGCTTGTTGGCGACGCCGAGGGAGAAGGCAGCCGCGAAGGCGCCCCAGAGGTTGCCCGCGCCGCCGAAGACCACGACGAGGAAGCTGTCGATGATGTAGGCTTGGCCGAGGTTCGGCGAGACGTTGTCGATCTGGCTGAGCGCCACCCCGGCGAGTCCCGCGATCCCGGCCCCGAGGCCGAAGGTCAGCGCGTCGACCCGGGCGGTGCGGATGCCCATCTCGGAGGCCATGGGGCGGTTCTGGGTGACCGCGCGCATCTGCAGCCCGAAGAGCGTGCGCTTGAGCAGGGTGAGGAGGCCAAGGAAGACCGCGACGGCGAAGAGGATGATGTAGAAGCGGTTCCAGGTGATCGTCATCTCGCCGACCTGGAAGGCGCCCGACATCCAGGAGGGGTTGCCCACCTCGCGGTTGTTCGGCCCGAAGAGGGTGCGCACCGCCTGTTGCAGGATAAGGCTGACGCCCCAGGTGGCGAGCAGGGTCTCCAGCGGGCGGCCGTAGAGGAAGCGCACGATGCCCCGCTCGATGGCGACGCCGATGCCGCCGGCGATCAGGAAGGCGAGGGGGGCTGCGATCAGCAGCGACCAGTCGAAGAGTCCGGGAAAGCTGGTGCGGATCACCTGTTGCGTCACGAAGGTGGTGTAGGCCCCCACCATGATCAGCTCGCCATGGGCCATGTTGATGACCCCCATGACGCCGAAGGTGATGGCGAGGCCGACGGCCGCGAGCAGCAGGACGGAGCCCAGCGACAGGCCGAACCACAGGTTCTGGGCGTAGCTCCACATCTCCTGGCGGAACTCGATCTCCTCGATCGCGGCGCGCGCGGCCTCGGCCGTCGCCGGGTCGGGCGAGGCGGCGAGGGGGTTGAGCAGGGGGAGCGCGTCGCGGCCGCGGGCGGCCACCGTGTCGATGGCGGCGGCGACGGCGGCGTCCGCCGCCCCTTCGGTCTTGAGCACCGCCGCGGCCTGGGCCTCCAGCATCAACTGGCGCACGCCCGGGTCGCTTTCGGCCGCGACGGCGGCGGCCAGCGCCTCGGCCGCCTCCGGGTCGGGGTTCTTGAAGGCCTCGGCGGCGGCGGTCATGCGCTTGGCCGGGTCGGGGTCCATCAGCGTCAGCCGCGACAGCGCGGCCCGGATGCTCCGGCGCAGGGCGTTGTTGACCTTCACCGCCTCGGTCGAGCGGGAGGGGACGGGCCCGAGGTCGGCGCCGGTCAGGGGATCCGTGGCGACCGCCTTGGCGCCGCGGCCGGTCACCACCACCAGCGCGCCGTCCTCCTTGCGCTGGTGCAGCGCGCCGGAGCCGAGCGCCTCGAGCAGGGCCGCCGCCCGCGGGTCGCCCGTGGCGGCGATGGCGGAGACCACCTCGGCGCGGTCGTTGAAGCCGCCCGCGGGCAGCTGCTTCGCCAGATCCTCGAGGCTCTGGGCGAAGGCCGGGACGCACAGGGCGAGCCAGACGAGACAGGAGACAAGGATACGCATGGGCCGCCCTCTGGACATGGCGGGACGCGCGAGGAGGGGTCCCCCGCGCGCCCGGGTTCAGGTCAGTTGGTGGCGCCGCCGCAGGTGTTGGTGGCGGTGTTGAAGTTGCCGCAGGCCATGGGATCGCGCCAGACGCCGATCAGGTCCTTGGATTCCGGCAGATAGTCCGACCATTCGTCGCCGAGCACCAGGCCCGGGGTCTCCCAGACCACGTCGAACTGGCCGTCGTCGCGGATCTCGCCGATCAGCACCGGCTTGGTGATGTGGTGGTTGGCGCTCATGGAGGAGAGGCCGCCGGTCAGGTTCGGGACGGCGACGCCGTTCATCGCCTGGATGACCGCGTCGGTGTCGGTGGTGCCCGCCGCCTCGACCGCCTTCACCCACATGTTGAAGCCGATGTAGGTGGCCTCCATGGGATCGTTGGTCACGCGGTCGTCGCTCTTGATGTACTTGTGCCAGGCGTCGATGAACTCGGCGTTCTCGGGCGTGTCCACCGACATGAAGTAGTTCCAGGCCGCGAGGTGGCCCACCAGCGGCGCGGTGTCGAGGCCCGCGAGCTCCTCCTCGCCCACCGAAAAGGCGATGACGGGGATGTCCTCGGCCGAGATGCCCTGGTTGCCGAGCTCCTTGTAGAAGGGCACGTTGGCGTCGCCGTTGATGGTCGAGACCACGGCGGTCTTCTTGCCGGCCGAGCCGAACTTCTTGATGTCGGAGACGATCGTCTGCCAGTCGGAATGGCCGAAGGGCGTGTAGTTGATCATGATGTCCTCGGACGCGACGCCCTTGGACTTCAGATAGGCCTCGAGGATCTGGTTGGTGGTGCGCGGATAGACGTAGTCGGTGCCGGCGAGCACCCAGCGCTCCACGCCCTCGTTCTCCATCAGGTAGTCGACGGCCGGGATCGCCTGCTGGTTGGGGGCGGCGCCGGTGTAGAAGACGTTGCGCTGGCTCTCCTGGCCCTCGTACTGGACCGGGTAGAAGAGGATCGAGTTCAGCTCCTCGAAGACCGGCAGCACCGACTTGCGGCTGACGGAGGTCCAGCAGCCGAAGACCACGTCCACGCCCTGGCCCGCGACCAGCTCGCGCGCCAGTTCGGCGAAGCGGGGCCAGTCGGAGGCGGGGTCGACCACCACCGCCTCGAGCTTCTTGCCGAGGAGGCCGCCCTTGGCGTTCTGCTCCTCGACGAGCATGAGGACCGCGTCCTTGAGGGTGGTTTCCGAGATCGCCATGGTGCCGGACAGCGAATGCAGGACGCCGACCTTGATCACGTCGTCGTCCTGGGCCAGGGCCGGAGCGGTGGAGAGCGCGCCCGCCAGCGCGGTTCCGAGCAGCAAGCCGTTGAATTTCCGGATCATCTCACGCTGTCCCTGATTTATGTCGCCATGACTTGCCCGGCGTGGCGCGAGCCTTGCGCTCCACGTCGTCCAGCCGGATGGCGAAAAGCTGCGGAGGCGCGGGGGGACGGTCAAGCACATTCGCTTGAATAAAAGACACTGTACAGAAAGTGATGAAATTTTAGGCTAAAATTGGCGGTTTCGCCTGTGGCTCGATCAACCGGACGCCAGGGCGGCGCGACCGGCCGACGGATGAGCGTCAAACGATTGCAAAGGATTTCCTTGGAAAACAGTCGGATGTCCCTGGGCAGCCTGGGCGCGGCCTGACGCGCCATCGGCGGCGGCGGGGCATTGTCGAATCCGTCGCGGCCGGTCATGATCGCGGCGTTTTCCCCTGATCCTGGACCGTCATTTCCGCCAGGAGGCCGCTGCATTGTCCCATGTCGCCGAGGCCTGCGCCCGCCTGATCCCCGATGTCTACGAGGCGGCGCTCGGCCGCCACAGCGTCATGCAGGTCCTGCGGGATTTCGCCCGGATCTGCGGGGCGGAGCGCGCGTCGATCAACACGGTCCTGCCATCGGGGCGAAAGGGGATCGCTGTCAGCGTCGGCGTCGATGCGGCGATGATCGAGAGCTACAACGCCGAGTTCCACCGGCTCGACACCGTGGTGCCGCAGGCCGGGGCGCGGCCGGTGGCCTTCATCCCCGGGACCTCGGCGGCGGCGGCGATCTATCCGGGCTATGAGCGCAGCGATCTCTACAACGCCTGGGCGCGGCCGCACGGCGCCCACCAGATCGCCTTCGCGACCGGCGACGTCCCCGGCGGCGCGAAGGCGAGCCTGCTGCTGGTCGCCGAGGCCTCGGACCGCCGCTTCGGCCGGGCCGAGCAGTTGACCGCCCTCGGGCTGGTTGCGCCGCATGTGTTCCAGATGCTGCGCCTCGCCGACGGATTGCGCGCCGTCCGCTCCGCCGAGGCGAGCTTCCTCGCGATGATCGAGGCGGCGGCCCCGGGCGTCCTGCTCCTCGATGAGGCGGCCCGGGTCGTCCATGTCACCGCCCGGGCGCGGGACATCCTGGACCGGGGGGACGGCCTGCGCCTGACGGCGCGGGGCCTCTGCGCCGCCGCGCCGGCGGTCCAGCGGCGGATCGAGGCGATGATCGCCGGGGTCCTCGGGCGCGGCGCCCTCGCGGCGGGGGGCGCGGTGATCGTGCCCCGGCCCTCGGGATCGGCGCCCTACCTGCTGCGGGGCGTCCCCCTGCCGCGCCGGCGCGAGGAGGAGGAGATCCGCGCGCTGCTCGGCCCGGGGCAGGGCCGGGCGGCGATGCTCACCCTCGCCGATCCCGCGCGCGCGCCGCGCCCGGACCCTGAGACGCTGCGCCAGGCCTTCGGCCTCACCCCGGCGGAGGCGGCCGTGGCGCTCGGCATCCTCGACGGGGCCGAGCTCCGGCGCATCGCCGCGGAGACGGGGGTGAGGGTCGCGACCGTGCGGTCCCACCTCCTGCGCGTTTTCGAGAAGACGGGCGTCCACCGCCAGGCCGACCTCTCGCGCCTGCTGGGCGGGCTGGCGCGCTGGCCGTGGTGAGTCAGCGCCAGGTCGTTCCATGAAATCAGGGGAGTGCGGGCCTTCGCGTCCGTCTCGGATCAATGTTGCAGCACATAGGCCCCCGGCGCATCGCAGAGGGGTCGGCGGCCGCGCTCGGGCGCGCCCATGGGCGGGGGCGCGACCCGGTCGGGGGCGGAGCGCGCGGCGAGCCAGTCGCCCCAGGCGAGCCACCAGGAGCCGTCCCGGGACTCCGCCGCCTCCAGCCATTCGTCGGGGCCGAGGCAGGGGCCGTCGGCCGCGCGCAGGGCGATGCGATAGCGCCGGCGGGGGCGGCCGGGCTCGCTGACGATGCCGGCGTTGTGGCCGCCGGAGGTGAGCACGAAGGTCGCCTCGGCGTCGCTGAGGTAGTGGATCTTGTAGACCGAGCGCCAGGGCGCGACATGGTCGCGCTCGGTCCCCACCACGAACATCGGCGCCCGGACGTTCTGGATCGCCGCCGGGCGCCCGTCGACCAGCAGGCGGCCCGCGGCGAGCTCGTTGGCGAGATAGAGCCGGCGCAGGTATTCCGCGTGCATCCGGTAGGGCATCCGGGTCGAATCGGCGTTCCAGGCCATGAGGTCGATCATCGGCGCGCGCGCGCCCATCAGGTAGTCGCGCACCAGCCGCGACCAGACCAGGTCGTTGGTCCTGAGGAGCTGGAAGGCGCCGGCCATCTGGTCCGCGGAAAGATAGCCGCGGTTCCACATCATGCCGTCGAGGAAATGCATCTGGCTGTGGTCGATGAAGAGCGCGAGCTCCCCGGGTTCGGAGAAATCCGTCTGGGCGGCGAGCAGGGTCAGCGAGGCGAGCCGGTCGTCCCCCGCATGGGCCATGGCCGCCGCCGCGATGGCGAGCAGGGTGCCCCCGAGGCAATAGCCGGCCGCATGGATGCGTCGCCCGGGCAGGACGGAGCCGACGGCGTCGAGCGCCGCCATGACCCCGAGGCTGCGGTAGTCGTCGAGGGAAAGACCCCGGTCCTCGGCCGTCGGATTGCGCCAGGAGATGCAGAAGACGGTGTGGCCGCGGCCCACCAGCCAGCGGATCAGCGAGTTCCCCGGCGAGAGGTCGAGGATGTAGTACTTCATGATCCAGGCCGGAATGATCAGCACCGGCTCGGCGAGGACCGTCTCGGTCGCGGGGGCGTACTGGATGAGCTCGATCAGGTGGTTGCGATAGATCACCTTGCCCGGGGTGATGGCCACCTCATGACCGGGGCGGAAGGCCTCGGCGCCCGCCGGGGGGGCGCCGGTCGCGGCGCGGCGCAGGTCGTCGACCCAGTTGCGCCAGCCCTCGACGAAGTTCATGCCCCCCGTCGCCGCCCAGCGCGCGAGGACGTCCGGGTTGGTCAGCGGCGTGTTGGTGGGCGACCAGACGTCGAGCATCTGCCGCACGGCGAAGGCCACCACGTCCTCGTGGTGCGGATCGACCCCGGGCACGTCATGGGTGGCGTTGTGCCACCACTGCTGGTTCAGCAGGAAGGCCTGGGCCATGAAGCAGAAGGGCGGCTTGCGCCAGGCCTCGCCGGTGAAGCGGTCGTCGCCGGGCAGGGGCGCGATGCAGGGCTCGGGCGGCGTCGTCTGGCTCGCCAGATGTCCGGCGAGCCGGGTCGCCTTGCGCAGCGCCTTGTCGGCGAGCTCCATCCGCTTGCCGGGGGCGGCGGCGAGATGCAGCGACCAGTCGATGAAGGCGAGGGCGAGGGCGGCCGGGGAGAGGCCGCCGGTCGCCTGCCCCACCATGGCGTCGAGCGCCCGGTCGAAGGCGCGGAAGGACTCGCCGGTCAGCGGGCCGGTCAGCGGGCCAGTCAGCGGGCCGGGCAGGACGTCCTGTCGCGCGTCGGGCGCGCCGGCGGGCGACGCCTCGGGACCCCGGGCGGGGAGGAGCGTCGGCCCTCCGGGCTGGCTGGTGTTGCCGTCCATGGCGAAGCCCTCCTGGATGCCGCAGCTTTTGTCGCGCAGCCGCCGCCCCCGCGCAAGTCACGCGCGCCGGAGGACCCGGGCCCGCGCCCCCCTTCGCCCCGGGCCCGGGCGGCGGCCGGACCGCTCGCGCGCCCGCCCTCCGCGCGCGGGCCGCCCCCGCGACCGAGACAATGGAAATCGGCAATGTGGGCCCGCCCTCCGCGCGCGCGGGCCGCCCCCACCAGTACCTTCCGTCCCAATCCCAGCGCCAGTCCGCCCCCCGCGTGGGGGAAGCGCTCGCTTGTTTAACCAGACGGCGGTTGAAGGCCCTCCGCCCTCCGCCCGCCCTCGCTTAGGGGAGAAGTGCGCGACAGCAACCGGGGCCGCCCTCCGCGCCCGCCCGGGCGATCCGGGATCATCGATCCGCTGCGGGTGACCTGCGCCCGCGCTGCCGCCCTGCGGCGGGAGCCTCCGAAGCGCCCGCGCGGCTTGCCGGGGCGGGACCGCTGGGCTAAGGGGGCGCCCGGAACCCCAGGACCCCGACAGCCATGGCCAAGGATCGCCCCCAGAAGCCCCGCCGCCCCCGCGCCGAGACCCCGCGCGGCCTGCGCGACTATTTCGGAGCGGAAGTCCGCGCCCGCGCCGCGATGCTCGGCCGCATCACCGAGGTCTACCACCGCTACGGCTTCGACCCGCTGGAGACCTCGGCCATCGAGACGGTGGAGGCGCTGGGCAAGTTCCTGCCCGACGTCGACCGGCCGAACGAGGGCGTCTTCGCCTGGAACGACCCGGACGACGGCTGGCTCGCCCTGCGCTACGACCTGACCGCGCCGCTCGCCCGCGTCTACGCCCAGCACCGCAACGACCTGCCGACGCCCTACCGGCGCTATCAGGTCGGCCCCGTCTGGCGCAACGAGAAGCCCGGGCCGGGACGGTTCCGCCAGTTCTACCAGTGCGACGCCGACACCGTGGGCGCGGCCAGCGTCGCCGCCGACGCCGAGGTCTGCGCCATGCTCGCCGACGCGCTGGAGGCGGCGGGCATCGCGCGGGGCGACTACATCGTGCGGATCAACGACCGCAAGGTGCTCAACGGCGCGATGGAGGCGGCCGGCGTGCTCGACCCCGCCGATCCGGAGGCCCATGCCGAGCGCCGGGGCGTGGTGATGCGCGCCATCGACAAGCTCGACCGGCTGGGGCCCCAGGGCGTCGCCCTGCTGCTCGGCCCCGGGCGGCGGGACGAAAGCAGCGACTTCACCCCTGGGGCCGGCCTCTCCGACGACCAGGCGGCGATCGTGCTCGGCTTCATGGAGGCCCGGCGCGACGACCCCGCCGCCACCTGCGCCCGCCTGCGGGAGCTGGTGGGCGCCTCCGCCGCCGGGCGCGAGGGGGTGGACGAGCTCGAGGAGATCGCGGGCCTGCTCGCCGCCCAGGGCTACGGCTCCGACCGGGCGGTGATCGATCCTTCGGTGGTGCGCGGCCTCGGCTATTACACCGGGCCGGTGTTCGAGGCGGAGCTCACCTTCGAGATCCTCGACGAGAAGGGCCGCAAGCGCAGCTTCGGCTCGGTGGCGGGCGGCGGGCGCTACGACGACCTGGTGAAGCGCTTCACCGGCCAGGCGGTGCCCGCCACCGGCGTCTCGGTGGGCGTCGACCGCCTGCTCGCCGCGCTGGCGGCCAAGGCGGGCGCGACCCCGGCTGATCCCGGGCCGGTGGTGGTGACGGTCATGGACAGGTCCGCCATGGCCGACTACCAGGCCATGGCGGCGGAGCTGCGCGCGGCCGGGATCCGCGCCGAGGTCTTCCTCGGCGGCGGAAACATGGGCCGCCAGCTCAAATACGCCGACCAGCGCGGCGCCCCCGTCGCGGTGATCGCCGGCGAGGACGAGCGCGCCCGCGGCGTGGTCCAGCTCAAGGACCTCGCGCTCGGCGCCCGGCTCGCCGCCGAGATCGCCGACCACGACGCCTGGAAGGCCCAGCCCGCCCAGGTCGAGGCCCATCGCGGCAATCTCGTGGCCGCAGTGCGCGAGCTTCTGGACCGGGCGGGGCGCTGACATGGTCGGCGACCGCCCCCACCTGCCCGGCGCGCGGCTCGGCGCCGGTCTCGCCCGGCTGGAGGGGGAGGTGGCGCGCCTGACCGCCGCGCTCGGGGGCGCGGACGCGGCGCGGGTGGAGCTGGCGGCGCTCCAGCCGGCCGACCTGCTCCTCGACCTCTACGGCGAGGACATCCGGGCCCGCGCCTTCGTCACCCGCGACGACGGCGCCGAGATGATGCTGCGCCCCGACTTCACCGTGCCCATCGTGCGGCTCCACATGGAGACCGGCCGCGACGCAGGCGCCTACGTCTATTGCGGCCCGGTCTGGCGGCGGCAGGACGAGGGCTCGACCCGCGGGCGGGAGTACCTCCAGGCGGGGGTGGAGATCTTCGGGGCCGAGGATCGGGCGGCGGCGGACGCGGACGCGTTGCGCCGGATCGTCGACGCCCTCGGCGGCGCGCCCGTCGACCTGGTGATCGGCGACATGGGCCTGCCGCTCGCGGTCATTGACGCGCTCGACACCACGCCCGCGCGCAAGGCGGCGCTGCGGCGGCACCTGTGGCGGCCGCACCGGTTCCACGTGATGCTGGAGCGCTACGGCGCGCGCCAGGCTGAGGTGACGGCGGGCCGGGCCGATCTGCTCGCGGCGTTGGCGGCGGGCCGGGCGCCCGAGCTGGTGGCGGCGGCGGGAGCGCCCGTGGGCCTGCGCTCCGAGGCGGAGGTCTTCGCCCGGTTGGAGCGGCTGCGGCTGGAGGCGGCGACGCCGCCACTCGATCCGGCCGCGGTGGCGGGGCTCGAGGCGGCGCTGGCGGTGGCGGCCCCGGCGCCCGAGGCGCTGGCCCGGCTGCGCGAGATCGCGGCGGCCCTGCCGGGGCTCGGGCCCGCGGTCGACCGGCTCGACGCCCGGCTGAAGGCGATCGCGGCGCGGGGCGTCGAGCCCGCCGCCCTGCGCTTCGAGGGCAGCTTCGGGCGGACCACGCTCGAATACTACGACGGCTTCGTCTTCGGCGCGGTGGCCCGGGACCGGACGGACCTGCCCCCCATCGCCAGCGGCGGGCGCTACGACACGCTCACCCGCATCCTCGGCGGCGGGCGCGGCGTCCCGGCGGTGGGCGGGATCGTCCGGCCCGAGGCGCTGGTGGCCCTGACGGAGGGCGCGCCGTGCTGAAGCTCGGGATTCCCTCCAAGGGGCGGCTGCAGGAGGCGACCATCGCCTGGTTCGGCGACCGCGGCGTGACGCTGGCGCGCACCGGGGCCGAGCGGGAATACGCCGGCCGGATCGAGGGCGCGCCGGGGGTGGAGCTGGCGCTGCTCTCCGCGGCCGAGATCCCGCGGGAGCTGGCGGCGGGGCGGCTGCACCTCGGCGTCACCGGCCAGGACTTGGTGCGCGAGGAAATCCCCGCCTGGGCGACCCGGCTGGAGGAGATCGCGCCGATGGGCTTCGGCCACGCCGACCTGATCGTCGCCGTGCCCGACTTCTGGATCGACGTGCGCGACATGTCCGACCTCGACGCCGTGGCCGCGGATTTCCGGGCCCGGCGCGGGCGGCGGCTGCGGGTGGCGACGAAGTACCACCGGCTGGCGCGGGAGTGGTTCCGCCGGCACGGGGTGGCCGACTACCAGCTCGTCGACAGCCAGGGCGCGACCGAGGGCTCGGTCAAGAACCTGACGGCCGAGGCGATCGTCGACATCACCTCCTCGGGGGCGACCTTGCGGGACAACCACCTGCGGGCGCTCGACGACGGGCCGATCCTCGCGAGCCAGGCGACGCTCTTCGCCAGCCGCGTCGCGCCCTGGTCGGGCGAGGCCGCGGCGGCGCGGGCGGCGCTGCTGGCGCGGATCGGCTGCGCGGCCGCGGCGGGCTGAAGGGGCTCGCCTTTCGCCGCCGCCCGCGCGATGCTCCGCCCCATGGACGACATGGTCTTCACTTGGGTCGAGAGCCCGATCGGGCGGCTGCTCCTCGCCGGGGCGGGCGGGCGGCTGGTCCGGGTGGGCCTGCCCTCCGGCAAGGGCCGGGTCGCGCCGGCGCCGGACTGGCGGCGGGACGACACGGCCCTGGGAGAGGCGCGCGACCAGCTCGCCGCCTATTTCGCCGGGCGGCTGGTCCGGTTCGACTTGGCGCTCGATCCCCGCGGCACCCCGTTCCAGCGCGAGGTCTGGCGGGCGCTGGAGACGATTCCCTTCGGCGAGACCCGCAGCTACGGCGCGCTCGCCAAGGGAATCGGCCGGCCGGAGTCGAGCCGGGCGGTGGGGGCGGCGAACGGCGCCAACCCCCTGCCGGTCGTGGTCCCCTGCCACCGGGTGATCGGCGCGGACGGCGGCCTCACCGGCTTCGGCGGCGGGATCGAGGCCAAGCGCTGGCTCCTCGCCCACGAGGGCGCAGGCCAGCGCGCCCTGTTCTGATGTTTGGCCGAAAGGCCGCTTCAGAAGGGGAGCCGGCGCCTGCTGCAACGTGGTTCTGGAGGGGGTCGCATGAGGGTCGACCTGAACTGGTCGCTGCCGAGAGAGAAGGTTCCCGGCATCTACCTTTGGCGCATCGGCGGAGAGACTTACGTCGGGAAGGCGACAAGCCTGCGCAGCCGGCTTCGCGCATATCGCTCGAACACGCGAAGATTCCTGACGGGCGGCATGTACCGTCAGGGTGACCCGGACGGATGGCGGCCCGTGCACCGCGCATTGGCGAAGGCGGTGGAGGCCGGCCTGCCGATAAGCGTCGAGGTGCTGGAGTTCTGCTCTAAGGACCAGCTTGATGCGCGCGAACGGCATTGGCTCGGATTTTTCGGCACATTGAACGGCCCGGAGAATCGTTGAGGCCGATAAAACGCAGCAGGGATCCGCATCGAAGTGGAAGGGGTGCGTCACGGCGGGGTGGCACGCTCAACGAGAGCCATATCCTCGGGGCGAGGCTAGCGCGAAGTCCCACCCGGCTGCACCGGGTGTCTGAACCGCGCCGGGTTTGCCGGAGGCTCCCACTCCTGAGTAGGATGGAGCATCATGAGCAAGACGACGAACAAGTTTTCCCCTGAGGTTCGCGAGCGGGCGGTTCGGCTGGTCCTCGAGAGCGAAGGCCAGCACGGGTCTCGCTGGCAGGCGATCCTGTCAATTTCGGCGAAGATCGGCTGTTCGGGACAGACGCTGAACGAATGGGTGAAGAGGGCCGAGGTCGACAGCGGCAGGCGTGCGGGCATTCCGGCCGAGATGGCCGAGAGGATGAAGGCGCTCGAGCGGGAGAACCGCGAGCTGCGCCAGGCCAACGAGATCCTGCGCAAGGCAAGCGCGTATTTTGCGATGGCGGAGCTCGACCGCCGGTCGAAGTGATGGTGTCGTTCATCGACGCGCATCGGGATGCACACGGGGTCGAGCCGATCTGCAGGGTCCTGCCGATTGCCCCTTCCACCTATCATGATCGTCTTGTGAAGCGGGCCGATCCAGCTCGGCTGTCGGATCGTGCCCGACGGGATGAGGCGCTGCGGCCCGAGGTCCTGCGCGTGTTCGAGGAGAACTGGCGGGTCTATGGCGTGCGCAAGGTCTGGAGGCAGCTCGGCCGCGAGGGTTTCGACATTGCCCGTTGCACCGTCGCGCGGCTGATGAAGAGCATGGGTATTCAAGGCATTATTCGGGGCAAGCCGCACAGGACGACGATCCCTGACAAGAAGTCGCCGTGCCCACAGGACCAGGTGAGCCGCCAGTTTCGCGTGCCGGCGCCGAACATGCTGTGGGTGAGCGACTTCACCTATGTCGCCACCTGGAAGGGCTTCGCCTACGTCGCCTTCGTCATCGACGCCTACGCCCGCAAGATCGTCGGCTGGCGCGTCAGCACCTCGGCCCATGCGGGGTTCGTGCTCGATGCCCTGGAACAGGCGGTCCACGATCGGCGCCCGGCCAAGGGCGCGGGGTTGGTCCATCATAGCGACCGCGGATCGCAATACCTGAGCATTCGCTACAGCGAGCGGCTGGCGGAAGCCGGCATCGAGCCCTCCGTCGGCAGTGTCGGGGACAGCTACGACAATGCCCTGGCAGAGACCATCAATGGCCTCTTCAAGGCCGAAGTCATTCATCGGCGTGGCCAATGGCGCAGCTTCGAGGCGGTGGAATACGCGACCCTCGAATGGGTCGACTGGTTCAACAACCGCCGCCTGCTGGAGCCGATTGGAAACGTCCCGCCCGCAGAGGCTGAGAGGAACTTCTACGCAGCTCTGGAAACCAAAGCCATGGCCGCGTAGCTAACGAAAGTCAGCCTCCGGCAAACCCGGCGCGGTTCAGTTTGCTCTAGCTGTTTGATTTGAAGAAATATCTTAATCATCGGACGAGTCCGTCCGGTTGGATATTGCTCTAACCTCTGTTTGCAGATCACTCCGACCGGCATCGAAGTCTGGCCCAAGGGCTACAGCATCGCCGGGCGCAGACGAGAGTCGCACCTGGCTATGCTTCCACCGTCGACGCCCCTCTGGCGGAAGCGCCAGCGCTTGGCGGATTGGTCCCTCTACGGGAAACAAGCATTCACTTTTTAATAGCTTGAACAAAAAAAGGGCCGGCGCGAGGCCGGCCCAGTCGGGGAGGAAACTGTCAGGACCCGGGGGTCAGAGGCTCGCGGCCTCGAAGCGCGCGACGACCGGGGTCGCGGTGATCCGCACGACCTCTTCCTCGCGGGAGAAGGTGAAGCGGGTGTCCATGTGGCCGGGCAGGGAGAAGCTCACCTGGTCGCCGTCCTGGAGGCCCATGACCAGCCGGCGCGGCTCGCCGCCGTCCGTGGCCGCCCAGGTGGCGGTGACCTCGAGCAGGCCGTCCTGCGCGGCCGGGGTGTAGTAGGCGACCAGGTTCAGATCCTCGGTGGCGAGAACCCCCGCCTCGATCGGGCGGGTCATCACGGTCTGGTCGGCGAAGGCGGGCGCCGCGGCGGCGAGGGCCAGGGCGAAAGCGGACAACTTGGTGAACACGGGCGTCGCTCCGGAAGTCTGATCGCAGCCGGCGTGGGCTGCCGTTGGACCCGAAGATGCGCCTCTCCCGGCCATTGTGCAATGCAGCAGAACGCATGGCTTCCATGCGCTGGGCGCAACAAGCGCATGGCGGCTCAAGGCTTTTCTGTATGCAGCGGCGCACATCGACGCCGGCGGGCCGGGCGGCGGACGCGCCTCGTCCGTCCGACTTGAACTATTTGAACCGACCCTGTTCGTTGGGCCAGGTCCAGATCGCGTCGTCGGCGAGAATGGCCGCGACGACGGCCTCTGCGCGTGACCGGGGGTCCGGACGCTCGCGAAGTCCCATATGCCGGGTTTCGATGTCCACGAGACAGGCGGCCGCCTGCGCGGCCGACGCGCCCTCCCGCAGTCGCCGGGCGGCCGTCTCCAAATAGCTGTCATATTCGTCCGCGAAGCCTTCGCAGCCTTCTTCATCCCAGGCGGCCGATGGGGCGAGGATCCCGATCGGATCCCACAGACCCCACCCGATGTCTCGCAACCGGGACAGCTTCGGTCTTGGCTGCGGCCCCACGACACCCCTGCGAAACACGCATGTCCGACCCGACCCTGGCCTGTCGCGCCGGCCGCCGCAATCGGCGGTGGTCCAGTCCGGACCCGGTCGCCGCTTGCAGGCGCGGAAATCCGATGCGTTCGACCCGTCCTGCCAGGGCCGGCGGCCCTTTCGGAAGCGGAGGCGCGCGCCCCGCCATCCGCTCCCTGAGCCGCAGGTCGGGGCACGCGGCGCCGGAGGCGGCCGGGGAGCGTCGCTTCATCGCCGCCTGTCGGGACCGCCTGTCGGGCCTGGGGGACCGGTCCTGGCGCGTTTCGCCGCGCGGCGAGACCCGCCCCCCGCTCGTCCGACCGCTTGCCCGATGGGGCGGGGGGTGCTCTAACGGGTCAAAACGTCCCGGGGGGGGAAGGAGGCTCGTCATGAATGCGCCGCTGCGCGAACCCAGCTTTCGCGAATCCGTCGACATCATGTTCAACCGCGCCGTTCGGCTGATGGACCTGTCGCCTGGGCTGGAGGAGAAGATCCGCGTCTGCAACTCCACCTACACCGTGCGCTTCGGCGTGCGGCTGCGGGGCGCGATCCACACCTTCACCGGCTATCGGGCGGTGCATTCCGAGCACATGGAGCCGGTCAAGGGCGGCATCCGCTACGCCATGGGGGTGAACCAGGACGAGGTCGAGGCGCTCGCCGCGCTGATGACCTACAAGTGCGCCCTGGTCGAGACGCCCTTCGGCGGCTCCAAGGGCGGGCTCTGCATCGACCCGCGCGCCTGGACCGAGCACGAGCTCGAGCAGATCACCCGGCGCTTCACCTACGAGCTGGTCAAGCGCGACCTGATCAACCCGAGCCAGAACGTGCCCGCCCCGGACATGGGCACCGGCGAGCGCGAGATGGCCTGGATCGTCGACCAGTACCAGCGCATGAACACCACCGACATCAACGCCGCCGCCTGCGTCACCGGCAAGCCGCTGAACGCCGGCGGCATCCACGGCCGGGTCGAGGCCACGGGCCGGGGCGTGCAATACGCCCTGCGGGAGTTCTTCCGCCACCCCGACGACGTGGCGGCGGCGCGGCTCTCGGGCGGGCTGGAGGGCAAGCGCGTCATCGTCCAGGGCCTCGGCAACGTCGGCTTCCACGCGGCCAAGTTCCTGTCGGAGGAGGACGGCGCCCGGATCGTCGGGGTGATCGAGCGCGACGGGGCGGTGATCAACCCCGACGGCCTGCCGATCGAGTTCCTCAAGACCCACATCGCCGCCACCGGGGGCGTGAAGGACTTCCCCCGCGGGACCTACGTCGAGCAGGGCGCCGCGGTGCTGGAGGAGGACTGCGACATCCTCATCCCGGCGGCGCTGGAATCGGTCATCCACCTCGGCAACGCCGAGCGGATCCAGGCGCCGCTGATCATCGAGGCCGCGAACGGGCCGATCACCGCGGGCGCGGACGAGGTCCTGCGGCGCAGGGGGACGATCATCATCCCCGACCTCTACGCCAACGCCGGCGGCGTGACGGTCAGCTATTTCGAATGGGTGAAGAACCTCAGCCACATCCGCTTCGGCCGGATGCAGCGCCGCCAGGAGGAGGCCCATTACGCCATGCTCGTCTCGGAGATGGAGCGGATCATCACCGAGGCGGGGGTGCCGCTCGGCCTCTCGGACAAGTTCAAGACCGAATACGTCCGCGGCGCGGGCGAGCTCGAGCTGGTGCGCTCGGGCCTCGACGACACCATGCGCGCCGCCTACCAGTCCATGCGCGAGGTCTGGCGCAGCCGGCCCGAGGTCGAGGATCTGCGGGTGGCGGCCTATCTCGTCTCCATCGGGCGCGTCGCGGCGAGCTACCGCTCCAAGGGGCTCTGAGGTCGGCGAAACCTCGCCGCCGGAGGCCTATCTCCGCTTCGCTGCGCTTGCGTTGTGATTGCGGGGTTGCGTTTGTCCTCCCGGAGTTGCCTTTAGCGGGCGGACTGGGGGGACGGGACGATGCGGATAGGCGTGACGGCGGCCGGGGCCTTGCCGGTTTTCACCAATGACCAGATGGCCGATTATCTGGTGCAGGGGTTCTGGGCGGACTACGGGGACGTGTCGCGCCGGTACAATCTGGGCGCGACGGGCTCGGCCGCCAAGGCGGGGGTGCTGCAGTATTTCATGGAGGACGTCTCGTCCGCCGCCCAGGCGATGATCGCCTCGGCGCTGGCGCTCTACGGCGAGGCCTTCGGGGTGACCTTCGAGCGGATGACGAAGCAGTCGAGCCGGGTCGACCTCAGCTTCGAGAACACCGGCCCGGGGGCGAGCACCCAGGCCTTCATGAACGACGAGGGGATGGTCGGCCTCGCGACGGTCAACGTCGAGGCGGCCTGGCTCGACGCCCTCGGAAGCCGCGTCGGCCAGTACAGCTTCCTCACCTACATCCACGAGATCGGCCACGCCTTCGGCCTCGGCCATGCGGGCCATTACGATGGCGAGGCGCATTTCGTCGCGGACACGGAGGATCCGAACTACCGGGTCAATTCCAACGTCGCCCTGAACGACAGCTGGCAGATGACCATCATGTCCTACCTCGACCAGGACATGAACCCGACGATCGCGGCGGACTACGCCATCCCCATCACCCCGATGGTGGCGGACTGGATCGCCTTCGAGCGGCTCTACGGGCCGAGCCGGGCCTATTCCGGCGACACGGTCTGGGGCTTCGGGACCAACGTGACGACCGGCCCGCTCGCCCGGCTGGCGCAGATGGCGGGGACGAACGCCTTCACCCTGCTGGACGCGGGCGGCCACGACCGGCTCGACCTGTCGGGCTTCTCCCAGGCCCAGCGGGTGGACCTGCGGCCCGAGCAGCATTCGGACGTGGGCGGGCGCATCGGCAACATGGGGATCGCCCGCGGGACGGTGATCGAGGATTTCCGCTCCGGCGCGGGCGCCGACGCCATCATCGGCAACGACGCGGCGAACCGCGTGCTCGGCGGGGCGGGCAACGACTGGATCGCCGGCGGCGCGGGGGCGGACCGGCTGGAGGGCGGCCTCGGCAACGACCGGCTCCTGGGGGGCGACGGGCCCGACCGGCTCCTGGGGGGCGAGGGGCAGGACCGGCTGATCGGCGGGGCGGGGTCGGACATCCTGAGCGGCGGCCCCGGCGCGGACGTGTTCCAGTTCGACCCGGATCCGCGGCCCAAGACCGACCGGATCGTCGCCGACGGCGCGAGCCCCGCCTTCGACGCGCCCGGCAAGGGCTGGGGCGACCGGATCGACGTCTCGGGCCTCGACGCCGACCTGGGCCGGGAGGGCGACCAGGCCTTCGCCTTCGGCCGGGCGGGCGAGGGCGGCGTCTGGCTGGAGGAGCTCAACGGCCACACCCTGGTCCAGGCCCGGCAGCTCGGCGCGGCCGAGATCTGCCTCCGGGTGGTGATCGAGGACGGCGAGGCTCTGGCGAGTCAGTACCGCGCCGCGGATTTCATCCTGTGAGCCGGCGCGGCAGGGGTTGATTTTCCCCCGCCGCGCGCCTCCAATCGCCGCCCCGGGATCGGAGAAAGCTCCATGCGCGCCTTGCCCGCCACCATCGACGCGACGCAGGCCCTGCTGGACGGGGCGGGCTACGTGGCGGGGCGGGACCTCGCCACCGTGGTGTTCCTCGCGTTGAAGCTCGGCCGGCCGCTGTTCCTGGAGGGCGAGGCCGGGGTGGGCAAGACCGAGATCGCCAAGGCGCTCTCCGCGGCGCTCGGCCGGCGGCTGATCCGGCTGCAGTGCTACGAGGGGCTCGACGCCGCCAGCGCGGTCTACGAGTGGAACTTCCCCGCCCAGATGGTGGCGATCCGCACCGCGGAGGCGGTGGGCGGAACCGACCGCCACGCCCTCACCCAGGAGCTCTTCAGCGAGGAGTTCCTGATCCGCCGGCCGCTGCTCGAGGCCATGTCCCCCCAGGAAGGCGGCGCGCCGGTCCTGCTCATCGACGAGCTCGACCGCACGGACGAGCCCTTCGAGGCCTTCCTCCTGGAGGCCCTGTCGGATTTTCAGGTGACGATCCCCGAGCTCGGCGCCATCCGGGCCGAGACGCCGCCGATCGTCATCCTCACCTCGAACCGCACCCGCGAGGTGCACGACGCGCTCAAGCGGCGCTGTCTCTACCATTGGGTCGACTATCCCGACTTCGACCGCGAGCTCGCCATCCTGCGCGCCCGGGCCCCCGAGGCCGCCAAGACGCTCTCCCGGGAAGTGGTGGCCTTCGTCCAGCGGCTGCGCGGCGAGGACCTGTTCAAGAAGCCCGGCGTGGCCGAGACCATCGACTGGGCCAAATGCCTCGTCGCCCTCGACGCCGTCGCGCTCACGCCCCAGGTGATCGCCGACACCGTGGGGGCGATCCTGAAATACCAGGACGACATCCTGCGGCTTCAGGGATCCGCCGCGACCCGGCTCCTGGAGGAGGCCCGGGCGGGACTGGAGACCGCCTGACGGCGGTCATCCTGTCAGGCGGTGATCTCATCCTCTCATCCGCTCGGCAGGGCGCGCAGGGCGGCCGGGGACCAGACGCCGGTCGGCTCCAGCCCGGCGCCTTCCTCGAACGCCGCGACGACCTCCTTGCCGGCCGGCGTCAGCGTGACCGCGCCGTCCGCGGCGACGCCGAGAAGCGGGTCGGCCGGCGCCCCGGGCTCTTTCCCCAGGGCGCGGAAGGCCGCCGCGGCGGCGATCGCCTCGTAGGAGGCCGCGAGCCGCGCATCGTCGGCCCGCCGCGCCGCCGTCGCCAGGGTCCCCGCGGCCCGGGCGGCGTCGGCGAAGCGCAGGTCGTCGAGGGCGGAGGCCAGCTCCGCCTGCGGATCGGCGACCTGATAGGCCTCGGGCTTCAGGCCGATGCCCGCGATGAGCCTGTCGAAAAAGCCGCCGCCGCCGTCGAGCTGTCCATACCGCGCCCAGTCGCTGCGCGACGCCGCCTCCCGGAGCCCGGGTTCGAGCGCGGCCGCATAGCGGGCCTTCTCCACCGGGATCTTCAGGTCGCGCGCGCAATCGAAGCGGGCGGTGTTGAGATAGGGCAGCGCCGGCTCCGCGAAGATGCCGAGCGAGTCGTCGCAGGCGTCGACGGAGAAGGTGGCCACGCCGTTGCGGTCCGTGGGCCTGTCGGGCGGCGCGGCGCCCTGGGCGTCGAAGGAGATCGTGCTGCGGACGCCGCGAGCGGGATCGTCGAGCGCGACGACCTGGATGCGGACCGTATCGGCCGCGTCAAGGCGCGTCGCCGTCATCAAGACGAAGAGTGACGTGATGCTTGCTCGTCTCCACATCTTTCGACGCCTTCCGGAAGAGTTGCGCGATGAATCCCACGAAGTCGATCGCGATCAGCACGGCCAGCAGGCCCAGGGTCGCGAACAGGCAGAGGATCAGGACGAAGAGGTAATTCTCGAGGAACCAGGGGATCAGCCCGCCGGCCGGAAGGAACAGGATGGGCTCGGGGGCTGCGCCCTTCGGAACATGATAGAAGATCACCGGCGTCTCGCCGGGCGCCTGCGGGAACAGCGACAGGTCGAGCTTGCTGTTCGGGGCGAGGGTCACGCGCAGGGTCAGCACCTCGGTGGAGCCGTCGGGGGCGATGTCCTTCAGGTAGAGCGGCGGCGTGGCGTGAAGCGTGCGGCGGGGCGGGCCGGTCGGGCCCTGGGGGCCGGGCTCGAAACAGGCGAAGCGGCCGTCCCGGCACACGAACATGAACTGCGCGTCGTCGATGGCGCTGGTCCGGGAGATGTTCTCGATGACCACGCGGGTCTCGTCGCCCTCGGCGACGATGGAATAGACCGCGATGCGGCGGGCGTTGAGGTCGCTCGCGATGCTGGTCGCGAACCAGCCGACCCCGGAAGCCGCGAGGGCGAGGAAATAAGGCGCCGTGTCCGACCGGAAGATGTTCATGGATTTCGCGTCGCGGTCCCGGTAGCAAGATAGCACGGGTCCGGGCCGCCTGTCCTCGCCCGGTCCTGCCGAACGAGGCGGGCCATGGCGCATCCTGAGGGCCGTTTGGCCGAAAACGTCATCCATTTCGCCCGGGCCCTGCGCAAGGCCGGGTTGCCGGTGGGGCCGGGCCGGGTGGTGGAGGCGGTGCGCGCGGTGGAGGCGGCGGGCTTCACCGACCGGCGGGATTTCTTCTTCGTGCTCCAGGCCTGCTTCGTGTCGCGGGCCGAGCACCGGGAGGTCTTCGCCCAGGTCTTCCGGCTGTTCTGGCGCGACCCGCAGTTCCTGGAGCACATGATGGGCCTGCTGCGCCCCCTGGTGCGGGACGTCAACGCCCCCCCGCCGGCGAAACCGGCGGAGCGGCGCGCCTCCGAGGCGCTGACCGACGGGGCGGCCCAGCCCCCGGCCCCCCCGCGCGAGGCGGGGGTGGAGATCGAGATCGACGCCACCCTGACCTTCTCGGTGGACGAGCGGCTGAAGCGCCTCGATTTCGAGCAGATGACCGCGGCCGAGGCGGCCGAGGCGCGGCGCGCCATCGCCCGGATGGAGCTGCCGGTCCGGCCGATCGCGAGCCGCCGGACCAGGGCCGACGCGCGGGGGCGGCTCGCGGACTGGCGCGGGACTCTGCGGGGGGCGATGCGCTCGGGCGGCGAGGTGCGGCGACTGGCGCGCAAGGCCCCCAGGGTCCGCTGGCCGAACCTGGTGGCGCTCTGCGACATCTCGGGCTCCATGGCCTCCTACAGCCGGATGCTGCTGCATTTCCTGCACGCGGCGGCGAACGCCCATGGGGCGGGCTGGGCGGAGGTGCACGCCTTCACCTTCGGCACCCGGCTGACCAACATCACCCGCCACCTGCGCCAGCGGGACGCGGATGCGGCGCTGGCGGCGGCGGGGCGCGAGGCGCGCGACTGGGAGGGGGGCACGCGGATCGGCGCCTGCCTGCACGCCTTCAACCGCGACTGGTCCCGGCGGGTGCTGGGCCAGGGGGCGGTGGTGCTGCTCATCACCGACGGGCTCGACCGGGAGAGCCCGGAGCGGCTGGGGCGGGAGGTCGAGCGGCTGCGCCTGTCGGCGCGGCGGCTGATCTGGCTGAACCCGCTGCTGCGCTGGGACGGCTTCGCGCCCAAGGCCCAGGGGGTGCGGGCGATCCTGCCGCAGGTGGACGCCTTTCTCGCCTGCCACAGCCTCGGCTCGCTCGAGGATCTGGCCCAGGCGCTGGCCCGGCCCGAGGAGGCGGGGGCGCGGGACCGGCTGATGCGGATGCTGGAGGGGTAGGGGCGGCCCCCGGCGGCGGGCGCAGCCGGGGGAAGCGCCGGGCTCGGGGGGCCGGAGGCCCCCGCTCGCCCGGCGCTGTCGGACAGGCCCGCCGGTGCGGGCCCGTCCTGAGGAGCCGCGCCGTTGCGCGGCGAGTCTTCTTTTCCCCCGCCTGTTGGCGGGGCCCCGTCCTGCCCGATAGGGTTTCAAGCCTGAATGAAACCGGGAAGGGCGCGGGCGGGCGCGGCGCAGATGGGGCCGGCCGGCCGCGGGGGCGGCGGCGCCTGCGGGAGTCTGGGCCGGGAGTCCCGGCCGGACGGGCGCGGTTTTTCGGCCTCGGTCGATCGGGATCGGCGACCCGGGCGGGCGTGCTCACCCGATCCCGGTCACTGGCCCATCTCCGCCTGCACCAGGGTTCGCAGGCGCAGGGCGGCGCGGCCGAGGCTCCGGCCGCGGGGGGTGATGATGTGGTAGAAGGGCAGCTCGATCGGATCCCGGGCGGTCACGATCGAGAACCCTGCGGCGACGGGCGGGTCGCAGAGCAGGGCGTTCACCTCGTGGCCGGTGGGCGCCACGGCGTCGGACTGGGCGAGCAGCGCCACCATCACCAGGAGCGAGGAGGTCGCCACCACCCCTTCAGGGATCGCGAGGCTCTCGCGGGCGAGCGCGGCCTCGACGGCGTTGCGGATCGGGGTGCCGCGTTCCTGCACCACCCAAGGGTGGGCGGCGAGCTCCGCCAGCGGCACGCCCTGGCGTCCGGCGAGCGGATGGCCCCGGCGCACGAGGAAGGAGATCGGCTCCGGCCGGCCGGGGAGGATGGTGTAGTCGGCCGGGTCGGATTCCGGCAGGAGCCGGCCGATGACGAAGTCGAGCTCGCCCTCGGCCAGGGCCCGCAGCAGCACGGTCGAGGGCGCCACGTCGACCCGCACCTCCACCCGGGGCGCGGCGGCGCGCAGGCGGCGGATGGCGGGGACGAGATAGGCGACCGCGGGGCCGGTGACCGACCCCACCCGCGCCATGCCGCCGAGGCCCTGACGCAGGTCCGAGATCTCCCGGTCGAGGTCCTGCATCTCAGCCGCCACGGCGCGGGCGCGGCGGGCGAGCAGGCGGCCCGTCTCGGTCGGGGTCATGCCCTTGGGGTGGCGCTCGAAGAGGGCGGCGCCAAGCCGGCGCTCGATCTCGGCCAGCATCCGCGAGGCGGCGGGCTGGGTCATGCCGAGCTCCTCCGCCGCGGCCTGGAGCTGGCCGCGGTCGGCGATGGCGGCGATCAGGCGCATGTGGGCGAGCTTCAGCGCGATCATGGGACATGCCGTTTCTGGTATGCAAGTGGGCGATAAACTGATTTGCCCGCCATGCCAAGGACGCTTACAAACGGAACGATCAACGACGGGCCAGGAGGCCCGCGCAGGGAGGACTGCCATGACATTCCGCAACCTCGCGGCCTCGGCCGCGATCGGCCTCGCCTTGCTCGCTGGCCAGGCCTTCGCCGAAGGCAAGGGCACGGTCGGCATCGCCATGCCGACGAAATCCTCCGCCCGCTGGATCGCGGACGGGGACAACATGGTCAAGCAGCTCCAGGCCGCGGGCTACGAGACCGACCTGCAGTACGCCGAGGACGACATCCCGAACCAGCTCGCCCAGATCGAGAACATGATCACCAAGGGCGTGAACGTGCTGGTGATCGCCTCGATCGACGGCACCACGCTGACCAACGCCCTGGAGAACGCCAAGGCTTCGGAGATCCCGGTGATCGCCTACGACCGGCTGATCCGCGGGTCGGAGAACGTCGACTACTACGCCACCTTCGACAATTTCCAGGTGGGCGTGCAGCAGGCCGAGAGCCTGGTGAAGGGCCTCAAGGAGCGCTTCCCCGACGCCAAGCCCTGGTACGTCGAGCTCTTCGGCGGCTCGCCCGACGACAACAACGCCTTCTTCTTCTACAACGGCGCCATGTCGGTGCTCCAACCGATGATCGACGACGGCTCCATCGTCATCGGCTCCGGCCAGACCGGCATGGAGAAGGTCGGCACGCTCCGCTGGGACGGCGCGGTGGCCCAGGCCCGCATGGATAACCTGCTCTCCGCCAACTACACCGACAAGCAGGTGAACGGGGTGCTCTCGCCCTATGACGGGCTCTCCATCGGCATCCTCTCCTCGCTCAAGGGCGTGGGCTACGGATCCGGCGACCAGAAGATGCCCATCGTGACGGGCCAGGACGCCGAGGTCCAGTCGGTCAAGTCCATCGAGGCGGGCGAGCAGTACTCGACCATCTTCAAGGACACCCGCGAGCTCGCCCGCGTCACCGTCGGCATGGTCGACGCCGTGCTCTCCGGGACCGAACCCGAGATCAACGACACCAAAACCTACGACAACGGGGTGAAGGTGGTGCCCTCCTACCTGCTGAAGCCGGTCCCCGTGGACGCGACCAACTACGAGGAGATCCTCGTGGGCTCCGGCTACTACACCGCCGACCAGCTGAAGTGACCGACGCCCCGGGGGAGAACGCCATGGCCGACGCCATTCTGGAGATGCGGGGCATCGCCAAGACCTTCCCCGGGGTCCGCGCGCTCGACGACGTGAACCTCACCGTCGCCCGGGGCGAGATCCACGCGATCTGCGGCGAGAACGGCGCGGGCAAGTCGACGCTGATGAAGGTCCTCTCAGGGGTCTACCCCCACGGGACCTACGAGGGCGAGATCGTCTACGACGGCGCGCCCGTCGCCTTCCGCTCCATCCGCGACAGCGAGGCGCGGGGGCTCGTCATCATCCACCAGGAGCTGGCCCTCGCGCCGAACCTCTCCATCGCCGAGAACATCTTCCTCGGCAACGAGGTGGCGTCGCGCGGGGTCATCGACTGGCCCGAGACCTTCCGCCGCACCGCCGGGCTCCTGGCCAAGGTCGGCCTGAAGGAGCCCCCCGCCACCCCGGTCGAAAAGCTCGGGGTCGGCAAGCAGCAGCTCGTGGAGATCGCCAAGGCCCTGTCGAAAGAGGTCCGCCTGCTCATCCTCGACGAGCCCACGGCCAGCCTCCAGGAGAACGACAGCGAGAAGCTCCTCGACCTCCTGCTGGAGTTCCGGGCCCAAGGCATCACCTCGATCCTGATCTCCCACAAGCTCAACGAGATCCGCCGGGTGGCGGACAGCGTGACGATCCTGCGCGACGGGCGCACCGTCTCCACCCTCAGGGTCGCGGGCGAGCGCATCTCCGAGGACCGGATCATCCGCGACATGGTGGGCCGCGACATGGCCCACCGCTATCCGCCCCGCGACCCGCGGCCCGGCGACCGCCTGCTGGAGGTGGAGGGCTGGAGCCTCTGGCACCCGGAACACGCGGCGCGCCAGATCATCCGCGACGTCTCCTTCCACGTGGCCGAGGGCGAGGTGGTGGGGATCGCCGGCCTCATGGGCTCGGGCCGGACGGAGCTCGCCATGTCGATCTTCGGCCGCAGCTACGGCCAGGGGGCCCGCGGCGCGGTGCGCCTGCGGGGCCGCGACATCGACACCTCGACCGTCGACGCCGCCATCCGCGCCGGCCTCGCCTACGTCACCGAGGACCGCAAGGGCCTCGGCCTGCTGCTCGAGGAAAGCGTGCTCAACAACACCACGCTCTCGGCGCTCGAAAAGGTCTCGACCCGCGGGGTGGTCGACCGCGCCGAGGAGCGGCAGGTGGCCGAAGGCTACCGCGAGGCCCTGCGCATCCGCACCCCCAGCGTCTTCCAGGAGGTGATGAACCTCTCCGGCGGCAACCAGCAGAAGGTGGTGCTGTCGAAATGGCTCTTCACCGATCCCGAGGTGCTCATCCTCGACGAGCCGACCCGGGGCATCGACGTGGGCGCGAAGTTCGAGATCTACGGCATCATCAACAAGCTGGTCGCCGAGGGGCGGGGGGTCGTGATGATCTCCTCGGAGATGCCCGAGCTGCTCGGCATGTGCGACCGCATCTACGTCATGCGCGAGGGGGCCTTCGTGGGCGAACTCGCGCGCGCGGACGCCTCCCAGGAGCGGATCATGTCGATGATCGTCCAGGACGCGGCCTGAGGAGAGAGACATGGCGAGCGTGAGCGAGAACCCCGGCGGCGGCTTCGGCGCCTATCTCAAGTCCAACCTGCGCGAATACGGCATCCTGGTCGCGCTGGTGCTGATCATGGCCTTCTTCCAGGTGGTGACGGACGGCACCCTGATGCGGCCCGTCAACCTGACGAACCTGATCCTGCAGAACAGCTACATCATCATCATGGCGCTCGGCATGCTGCTGGTGATCGTGATCGGGCATATCGACCTCTCGGTCGGTTCGGTCGCGGGCTTCATCGGCGCGCTCGCCGCGGTGATGCTGGTGCACTGGGGGCTGCCCACCATCGTCGTCGTGCCGCTCTGCCTCGCCGCGGGCGTCGCCATCGGCGCGGCGCAGGGCTACTGGATCGCCTACTGGCGCATCCCCTCCTTCATCGTGACCCTGGCGGGGATGCTGGTCTTTCGCGGGCTGACGCTCTGGCTGCTGGCCGGCGCCTCGGTCGGGCCGTTCCCGAAGAGCTTCCAGTCGCTCTCGACCGGCTTCGTCCCCGACGTCTTCGGGGTGGGCAAGCCCAACGTCACCGCGATCCTGCTCGGCTGCGTCGCCGCGGGCGTGATCCTCTGGCAGGCCATGCGCACCCGGGCCCGCCACACCCGCTACGGCATCGAGGAGGAGCCCTTCGTCGTCTTCGCCGTCAAGAACGGCCTGATCGCCGCGGCGCTCGTCTATCTCTCCTGGCTGCTCGCCACCTATCGCGGCCTGCCGAACGTGCTGATGACCATGGCGGTGCTGGTGGCGGCCTACGCCTTCCTCACCAGCTCGACCACCCTCGGCCGGCGCATCTACGCCACCGGCGGCAACGAGAAGGCGGCGAAGCTCTCGGGCATCCGCACCGAACGGCTGACCTTCCTCACCTTCTGCAACATGGGGCTGCTCGCGGCGCTCGCGGGGCTGATCTTCGCCGCCCGGCTCAACACCGCGACGCCCAAGGCCGGCGTGGGCTTCGAGCTCGACGTGATCGCCGCGGTCTTCATCGGCGGGGCCTCCATGTCCGGCGGATCGGGCAAGATCATGGGGGCGGTGATCGGCGCCTTCATCATGGGCGTGATGAACAACGGCATGTCGATCCTCGGCATCGGCATCGACTACCAGCAGGTCATCAAGGGCCTCGTGCTCCTCGCCGCCGTGATCTTCGACGTCTACAACAAGCAGAAGAAGGCCTGACGCCATGCACCTGTCCCAGCTCAAGTCCGGCGGCGTCGTGGCGCGCGAGGGCGCGGCGGCGCGGCTGATCCCCGGGGCCTCGATCTACGCCCTCGCCTCCGAGGCGGTGGCCTCCGGCCGGCCGCTGGCCACGGTGATCCCCGCGGGGGGCGAGGCGGTCGACCTCCCCCGGCTCGCGGCGGAGGGCCGGCTCGACGCCCCCCTGCGCCATCCCGAGCCCGCGCGGATGTTCCTCACCGGGACCGGCCTCACCCACACCGGCTCGGCGGCCGCGCGGGACGCGATGCACGCGAACCCGGACGGGCTCTCGGACAGCATGAAGATGTTCCGCCTCGGGCTCGAAGGGGGCAAGCCCGCCGCCGGCCGGGCGGGGGTCCAGCCCGAATGGTTCTACAAGGGCACCGGGGTCCAGGCGGTGGCGCCGGGCGATCCCCTGCGCTCGCCCGCCTTCGCCCTCGACGGCGGCGAGGAGCCGGAGATCGCCGGCTATTACCTCATCGGCGCCGACGGCCGGCCCTGGCGGGTGGGCTTCTCGCTCGCCAACGAGTTCTCCGACCACGTGACCGAGCGGATCAACTATCTCTACCTCGCCCATTCCAAGCTGCGCCCGGCCGCGCTGGGGCCGGAGCTGCTGGTGGGCGATCTGCCGGCGGACATCCGCGGCGTCTCGCGCATCCGCCGGGGCGAGGTGACGCTCTGGGAAAAGCCCTTCCTTTCGGGCGAGGCGAACATGTCCCACACCATCGCGAACCTGGAGCATCACCACTTCAAGTACGCGCTCTTCCGCCAGCCCGGGGACCTGCACGTCCACATGTTCGGCACCGCGACGCTCTCCTTCGCCGACGGGGTGACGGCCGAGCCCGGCGACGTCTTCGAGATCGAGGCCCCGGCCTTCGGCCTGCCGCTCGCCAACCCGCTGGCGATCGAGGCCGGCGCGCCGGACGAGCCGGTTCTGGTGGGGGCGCTCTGATGGCGGCGGGTCAGCCAGGGACGACTCAGCCAAGGGCGGGTCAGGCCGGGACAAGTCGGGCTTTGGCGGATCAGGCTGTGACAAGTCAGGTCGGGACAAGTCGGGCTGTGACACGTCGGGCCGGAATAAGTCAGGTCGGGACAGGTCGGTCCGGCTGGGCGCGCCGCTCCGCCGGCGCGACGGCGGGACGGCTCTCGACGTTTGCGGTTTCGCCCGAGGGCGCCGTCCTGGCCGCCCCCGATCCGGCGCCTGGCAAGTCGGGAGGGGCCTGCCCGCCCGTCGCGCCGGAGGCCTGCGCTCCGCAGGGCGCAGGCGCGTTTGCGCGCCCGTCAGGCCGGCGCGGCCTGATCCCCCGGCCGGGCGCCTGCGGACGATCCCCCGCCCGCGCCGCGCGCCCGCATCCGCGCAGGGCGATGCGACGCTTCGCGGAGCCCGTCCACCTTTCGTCAACACAGGTTGCCATCGGGTTTCCGGTTTTCAGAAAACTTATTGGCACCAGTGGCTTGACCTCGATTTCACGCGTGAAATCGCAGGCCGTCGAGCCTCGGATCCGGTCCGCGGCGACCCCCGCCGCGGGCGTCCATCTCAGAGGAGACCGGGCATGACCTTCACGCCCAAGCCCTGGCCCCGCAAGCTCCGCTCCCAGGAATGGTTCGGGGGGACCTCCCGCGACGCGATCTATCACCGCGGCTGGATGCGCAACCAGGGCCTGCCGGTCGATCTCTTCGACGGCCGCCCGGTGATCGGCATCCTCAACACCTGGTCCGAGCTCACCCCCTGCAACGCCCATCTGCGCGACCTGGCCGAGCGAGTGAAATGGGGCGTCTACGAGGCCGGCGGCTTCCCGGTCGAGGTCCCGGTCTTCTCCGCCTCCGAGAGCGCCTTCCGTCCCACCGCGATGATGTTTCGCAACCTCGCCGCCATGGCGGTCGAGGAGGCGATCCGCGGCCAGCCCATGGACGGCTGCGTCCTGATGGTGGGCTGCGACAAGACCACGCCGAGCCTGCTGATGGCCGCCGCCTCCACCGACCTGCCCTCGATCGTCGTCACCGGCGGGCCCATGCTCAACGGCTATTTCCGCGGCGAGCGGGTGGGCTCGGGCACCCATCTCTGGAAGTTCTCCGAGGCCGTGAAGGCCGGCGAAATGACCCCGGCCGAGTTCGCCGAGGCCGAGGCCTCCATGTCCCGCAGCCCCGGCTCCTGCAACACCATGGGCACCGCCTCCACCATGGCCTCCATGGCGGAAGCCTTGGGCATGGCGCTGTCCGGCAACGCCGCGATCCCCGCCGTCGACAGCCGCCGCCGGGTCATGGCCCAGCTCACGGGCCGGCGCATCGTCCAGATGGTCAAGGACGACCTGAAACCCTCCGACGTGATGACCCGGGCGGCCTTCGAGAACGCCATCCGCACCAACGGCGCGATCGGCGGCTCGACCAACGCGGTCATTCACCTGCTCGGCATCGCCGGCCGGGTGGGGGTGGACCTCACGCTCGACGACTGGGACCGGCTTGGCCGCGACGTGCCCACCATCGTCAACCTGATGCCCTCCGGCCAGTACCTGATGGAGGAGTTCTTCTACGCCGGCGGCCTCCCGGTGGTCATCAAGCGCCTGGGCGAGGCGGGACTCCTCCACAAGGACGCCCTCACCGTCTCGGGCGAGACCATGTGGGAGCAGGTCAAGGACGTGACCAACCACAACGAGGACGTCATCCGCCCCGTCGAGCGGGCGCTCGCCGCCTCCGGCGGGGTCGCGGTGCTGAAGGGCAACCTCGCCCCCAACGGCGCGGTGCTGAAGCCCTCCGCCGCCTCGCCCCATCTGATGGTCCACCGCGGCCGGGCGGTGGTCTTCGAGGACATCGACGACTACAAGGCCAGGATCGCCGACGAGGCCCTCGACATCGACGAGACCTGCGTGATGGTCCTGAAGAACTGCGGCCCCAAGGGCTATCCGGGCATGGCCGAGGTGGGCAACATGGGCCTTCCGCCGAAGGTCCTGAGGAAGGGCGTGACCGACATGGTCCGCATCTCCGACGCCCGCATGTCCGGCACGGCATACGGCACGGTCGTGCTCCACACCTCGCCCGAGGCCGCCGTGGGCGGGCCGCTGGCGGTGGTGCGCGACGGCGACATGATCGAGATCGACGTCCCCGCCCGGCGCATCCATCTCGACGTGCCGGAGGCCGAGCTTGCCGCCCGGCTCGCGGCCTGGACCCCGCGGGTCCCCCGGCCGACCGGGGGCTATGCGCAGATTTTCCACGACCACGTGCAGGGCGCCGACACCGGGGCGGATCTCGACTTCCTCCGCGGCTGCCGCGGCGCGCCCGTGGGCAAGGACAGCCACTGAAGGAGAGACCGATGGGCTTCGAGCCGAGGGGCAGGCACCTGATCGCCGGCGAATGGGTCGCGGGCGCCGAGGATTTCGCGAGCGATCCCGCCAGCGGGCCTTCGCACCGCTTCGCCGTCGCCGACCCGGGCCATGTGGACGACGCCGTCCGGGCTGCGGAGGCGGCCTTCGAGAGCTATGGCTGGACCCTCCGCGAGGCGCGGGCGGAGTTCCTGGAGGCCATCGCCGACGAGATCGAGGCGCGGGGGGCCGCGATCACCGAGATCGCCGGCCAGGAGACCGGCCTGCCCGCCGCCCGGCTGGAGGGGGAGCGGGGCCGCACCACCTTCCAGCTCCGCCTCTTCGCCGCGCACATCCGCCAGGGCGACTATCTCGACCGGCGGGTGGACCGCGCCTTGCCCGACCGCAAGCCGGCCCCGCGACCCGACCTGCGGCTGATGCAGCGGCCCGTCGGCCCGGTGGTGGTCTTCGGCGCGTCGAACTTCCCGCTCGCCTTCTCGACCGCGGGCGGGGACACCGCCTCGGCGCTGGCGGCGGGCTGCCCGGTGGTGGTCAAGGGCCATCCCGCCCATCCCGGCACGGGCGAGATCGTCGCCGAGGCGATCCACGCGGCGCGCGGACGCCTGGGCCTGCACCCGGGGGTGTTCAGCCTGATCCAGGGCGGCCTCTCCCACGAGGTCGGCGCGGCGCTCGTCACCCATCCGCTGATCCGCGCCGTGGGCTTCACCGGGTCGCTCGGCGGGGGCAGGGCGCTCTTCGACCTCTGCTGCGCCCGGCCCGAGCCGATCCCCTTCTTCGGCGAGCTCGGCTCGGTCAACCCGGTCTTCGTCCTGCCCGCCGCGCTCGCCGCGCGGGGGCCGGCGCTGGCCCGGGACTGGGCCGGGTCGCTCACCCTCGGGGCGGGGCAGTTCTGCACCAATCCCGGCAATCTGGTGCTGGTCGACGGGCCCGAGGCCGAGGCCTTCCTCGACGCCGCCGCGGCCGCGCTGACCGGCGCGCCCGCCCAGGTGATGCTGACCGAGGGCATCGCCGACGCCTATCGCCGCGGCCGCGAGGGGCTCGCCGCCGCCCCCGGGGTCGAGGCGCGAATCGCGGGCGACAGCGCGGGCCGCAGCGCCTCGGCCGACCTGCTCGCCACCACCGGCGAGGCGATGGCCGAGACGCCGGCGCTGGGCCACGAGGTCTTCGGGCCCGTCGGCCTCGCGGTGCGGGTGCGCGACGCCGAAGCGCTGCTCGCCCATGCCCGCGGGCTGGAGGGCCAGCTGACCACCACGCTGCTGATGGACGAGGCCGACACCGCCCTCGCCGCCCGGCTCCTGCCGATCCTCGAGCGCAAGGCGGGGCGCATCCTCGTCAACGGCATGCCGACCGGGGTGGAGGTGGCCGACGCCATGGTCCATGGCGGGCCCTATCCCGCCTCGACCAATTTCGGCGCGACTTCGGTGGGGACCATGGCGATCCGCCGCTTCCTGCGGCCGGTCTGCTACCAGAACCTGCCCGAGGCGCTGCTGCCCGAGGACCTGCGGTGATCGAGGGGATCGCCGTCGACTGGATCGCCGTCGACTGGGGCACCTCGAACCTGCGGGCCTGGGCCATGGCGGGCGAGGCGGCGGTGGCGGCGCGGTCCTCCGACCAGGGGATGGGCCGGCTCGCCCCCGGGGATTACCCGGCCGTGCTGGCGGAGATCACCGAGGGCTGGCGGCGTCCGGGGGCGACCCTGCCGACGCTGGTCTGCGGCATGGCGGGCGCGCGCCAGGGATGGGCGGAGGCGCCCTACATTCCCGTTCCCGCCGCGCCCGGGCCGGCGGGGGCGGTCACGCCGGCGGATGCGCCCCTCGGGCTCGCGGTGCGGATCCTGCCCGGCCTCTCCCAGGCGGCGCCGCGTCCGGATGTGATGCGCGGGGAGGAGACGCAGGTCGCGGGCGTCCTGCGCCTGCTGCCGGGGTTTGAGGGCACGATCTGTCTGCCTGGGACCCATTGCAAATGGGTCGCAGCGCAGGAGGGGATGGTGGCCGGGTTCCAGACCTTCATGACCGGCGAGATCTTCGCGCTGCTGTCGGGCCAGTCGGTGCTGCGCCATGGCATGGGCGCGGGTCTCGACGGCGACGCCTTCGCCGCCGGCCTGCGCGCGGCCGAGGCGGCGGAGGGGCGGATCTGGGCGGATCTGTTCCCCCTGCGCGCCGCGGGGTTGCTGGAGGGCCTGTCGGGCGACGCGGCCCGCGGACGACTCTCCGGCCTGCTGATCGGGGCGGAGCTGGCGGCGACCCGGGGCTGGCGGCTGGGCCGGCGGGTGGCGGTGGCGGGCGCGGGCGGCCTCGCCGAGCTCTACGCCCGGGCGCTGGAGGCCGAGGGCGTGGCGGCGGAACAGGTGGAGGCCGAGGCCGCGACCCTCGCCGGGCTGATCGCGGCGCGCGCCGCGCTGGAGGCGGCGTGAGGGGCGCCGCGCAGGGGACCGGTTCGCGGGCGGCTTCGCAGCCCGGGCCCCATCATGGGCGCCCGGGTTCTGCGCGCGCGCCCGGCGGGAGGGGTCTCGCGCGCCGCAATAAAGAGAGGACTGCGCCATGACCCGCGAGATCATCGCCATTCTGCGCGGCGTGACACCCGCGGAGGTCGAGGCCCATGCGGAGGCGCTGATCGCCGCCGGGATCGCCGCGATCGAGGTGCCGCTGAATTCGCCCGATCCCTACGACAGCGTCGCCCGCCTGGTCGCGGGCTTCGGGGACCGGGCCAAGATCGGGGCGGGCACGGTGCTGACCCCCGACGAGGTCGCCCGGCTGGCCGACCTCGGCGCCCGGCTTATAGTCTCGCCCAACGCCGATGCGGCGGTGATCCGGGCGACGCGGGCCGCCGGCATGGAGTCCTGTCCCGGCGTGCTCACCCCCACCGAATGCTTCGCGGCGCTCGCCGCCGGCGCCTCGGCGCTGAAGTTCTTTCCCGGAAGCCTGGTCGGTCCCGCCGGCCTCGCCGCCATCCGCGCCGTCCTGCCGCCGGGGACTAGGACGCTCGCGGTCGGGGGCGCGGGGGCGTCCAATTTCGCCGAATGGGCGGCGGCGGGGGCGACGGGCTTCGGGATCGGCGCGGCGCTCTATCGCCCGGGCCAGGACCCGGCCGCCACCGCCCGCCGCGCCGCCGAGATCGTCGCGGCCTATGACGCCGCCATGGAGGCCAGATGACCGTCTACGACCACCGCCGCTGCGAGCTCGGCGAGGGGCCGCTGTGGCATCCCCTGCGGGGCGAGCTGTTCTGGTTCGACATCCTTGAGAACCGGCTGCTCAGCCGCGGCCCCGAGGGCGAGACCAGCCGCGACCTGGGCGAGATGGCCTCCGCCGCCGGATGGGTGGACCGTGACCGGCTGCTGGTGGCCTCGGAGACGACGCTCTCGGTGCTGCACCTCGGGACCGGCGCGCGGGAGGCGGCTGCGCCGCTGATCGAACCGGGCTTGGGGCTGCGGTCCAACGACGGGCGGGCGGACCCTTGGGGCGGCTTCTGGATCGGCACGATGGGCAAGCAGGCGGAGCCCGGCGCGGGGGCGATCCTGCGCTATCATCGCGGGGCGCTGCGGCGGCTGCGGGAGGGGGTGACGATTCCCAACGCCATCTGTTTCGACCGGGCGCGGGCGCTGGCCTATTTCTCCGACAGCCGGGCCAAGACGGTCTGGCGCCAGCGGCTCGACCCGGACAGCGGCTGGCCCGTGACGGAGGCGGAGGTGTTCCTCGACCTGACCGGCGAGAGCTTCGGCCCCGACGGGGCGGTCGTGGACGCCGAGGGCCGGTTCTGGAACGCTCATTGGGGGGCAGGCCGGGTCGCCTGCTACGATCCCTCGGGGCGCATGGTGGCGGAGGAGCGGTTCGACGCGACCCGCACCAGCTGCCCGGCCTTCGGGGGGGCGGCGTTCGACCTCCTGCACGTGACGAGCGCCCAGGAAGGGATGAGCCCCGAGGCGCGCGCAGCGGAACCCCAGGCGGGCAAGACCTTCGTGCGCAAGGTGGCGGCCCGGGGCGTCGCCGAGCCGGCGGTGATCCTAGGCTGACGGAAAGGTCTTCTGTCCGTCCGGTCCGGCCCTAAGCCGGATTTTTCCATGAAGGTTGTAGAAAGGTCATCCGCGAAACCGTGAGGGTGATCCGCCAGCTCGCGCGGGTTCGTCGCCTGGAGCGTGTGAGCGCGGAAGGCGAGGGGAAGTCCGCAGGCCTTTCGGCCGGAGCGGATCGGGGCGCGGCTGCTCGGGTCGGCGTGTCGACGAGCCTGCCGGGGCAGGCAGACACATCCCGATCAGGCGGGGTCCTGATCGGGGACGCACCCGCCAGCTGGCCGAGACGACAAGGCGTTGCGATCGGGGCAGCCGGAGTTGGCGCTGGGACCCCGGCGTCCCGATCCCGGAGCGCCAGGCCTGCGGACGACCGCGCGCGTTCGGCTTCAAAGCCGCTCCGCGTCGCAAGGGACCAAGGCGGGCCGCCCGCCCGTCAGCCCGCGTCGTGGAAGTCCTCCACCTCGATCCGCCGGCCGAGCAGGAAGGCGTCGGCCACGTGGGTGAGGGGGGCGAGGTCCACGTCCGACCGGCCCTCGGCGATCAGTCGGGCAAAGCGGGCGTAGAGGTTGCGGTATTCCCGGTCCTCCGCCGCCAGGGTCGGCGCGCCGTCGACGGCGAGCCGCGCGCCCCCTTGGCTGAGGACGAGATTCCCGCCGTCCGCGGTCTCGACCCGGATGTCCCAGATTTGCGGCCCGGTCTGGCGCCAGTCGAAGGCCGCCGCCACCGGCGCCCCCGAGGCGGTGCGGAAGGCGAGGTCCGCGGCGATCGGCGCGGCGCGGTTGGCGGGAAAGGACAGATCCGCCCGCTCCAGCCGCATCGGTTCGGGCAGGATGGCGGTGACGATGGAAAGCGCGTTGATCCCGGGATCGAAGACCCCGAGGCCGCCCGGCTCCCAGATCCAGTTCTGGCCGGGGTGCCAGTGGCGCACGTCCTCCTTCCACACGACCTCGACCCGCGACACCTCGCGTCCGGCGAGCCAGGCCCGGGCGGGGGCGACGCCCGCCGCCTCGCGCGAATGCCAGGTGGCGAAGAGGGCGAGGCCCCGCGCCTCGGCCAGGGCGGCCAGCGCCGCGACCTCGGAGAGGGTCGCGCCCGGGGGCTTTTCCAGCATCAGGTGCTTGCCGGCCAGAAGCGCCGTGCGGGCTTGGTCGAACCGGCCCTGGGGCGGGGTGCAGAGCGTCACGGCGGCGACGCCGGGCTGCGCGGCGAGGAGCGCGGCGAGATCGGGATAGACCGGCACATCGGCCGTGGGCGCGCTGCGGCTGGCGATGGCCGCGAGGCGCAGGCCGGGGGTGTCGACCAGCGCCGGCAGATGCTGGTCGCGGGCGATCTTGCCGAGGCCCACCAGCGCCACGTCCCAGGTCATCGATCCCTCCTGCGATTCCCATTAGTACGATTAAATGGAGGAAGCCTGTGGGTCAAGCCGCCGCCATGCGCTGACATGAAAGGAATTATGTCGTTAACTCAAACAGGTAACATTCGTAACGAGATCCTTCGCCACGCTTGACGGGAAATTAGTACGATTATATCCTGACTCTAGAGCCCCGGCAGAGCGGCTCGACAGCGGAGGTTCTCCCATGACTCGCATCTTCGCGACCGCCAGCGCGGCCGCTCTCGTCGCGGCCCTCGCCATGCCGGCGACGGCGGCCGACCTGGTCGTCGGCTTCTCGCAGATCGGCTCGGAATCCGGCTGGCGCGCGGCGGAGACGACCGTGACCCAGGCCCAGGCCAAGGAGCGCGGCGTCGACCTGAAATTCGCCGACGCCCAGCAGAAGCAGGAAAACCAGATCAAGGCGGTGCGCGGCTTCATCGCCCAGGGCGTGGACGCCATCCTGATCGCCCCCGTGGTCGCCACCGGCTGGGACGGGGTGCTGAAGGAGGCGCAGGAGGCCGAAATCCCGGTGATCCTGCTCGACCGCCAGATCGACGCCCCCGACAGCCTGTACCTGACCGCCGTCACCTCGGACCAGGTGCATGAGGGCAAGGTGGCGGGCGACTGGCTGGTGGGCGCCGTGGGCGACGCCCAGTGCAAGGTGGTGGAGCTGCAGGGCACCACCGGATCTTCGCCCGCCATCAACCGCAAGAAGGGCTTCGAGGAGGCGATCGCCGGCCATTCTAACATCACCATCGTGCGGTCCCAGACCGGCGACTTCACCCGGACCAAGGGCAAGGAGGTGATGGAGAGCTTCATCAAGGCCGAGGGCGGCGGCAAGGACATCTGCGCGCTCTACGCCCATAACGACGACATGGCGGTCGGCGCGATCCAGGCCATCAAGGAGGCGGGACTGAAGCCGGGGACCGATATCAAGATCGTCTCGATCGACGCGGTGCCGGATATCTTCCTCGCCATGGCCGCCGGGGAGGCCAACGCCACGGTGGAGCTGACGCCGAACATGGCGGGCCCGGCCTTCGAGGCGCTCGCCGCTTATCTGGCCGACGGCAAGGAGCCGCCGAAATGGATCCAGACGGAATCGAAGCTCTACACCCAGGCCGACGACCCCCAGGCGGTGTACGAGCAGAAGAAGGACCTGGGCTACTGAGCCCCGCGGCCCGGCGTCACGCCCGGGCCTGACGGCGCGTCGCCCGCGGATGCCCCCCGGCATGCGACAGGGCCACGCCGGGGCGCGGCGGCGCCGCGCTGCGCCTTTCGGCGATGTCGCGCCCCTCACGCCTTCGGGCCGGCCCCCTCGGGCCGGTCCCCCTACCGGGAAAGGCTCCATGACCGAACTGCTGCTGGACGCGCGGGGCGTCACCCGGACCTTCTTCGGGGTGCGGGCGCTCGACGGGGTGGATTTCGCCCTGCGGCCCGGGGAAATCCACGCCCTGCTCGGCGAGAACGGCGCGGGCAAGTCCACCCTGGTGAAGATCCTCACCGGCGCGCTGGAGCGCGACGCGGGCGTCGTGACGCTGGAGGGGCGCGAGATCGCCCCGCGCACGGTGGCGGAGGCCCAAGGCTTAGGCATCGGCACGGTCTACCAGGAGGTGAACCTGCTCGAGAACCTGACGGTGGCGGAAAACCTCTACCTCGGCCGCCAGCCCCGGCGCTGGGGCCTGACCGACGGGCGGCGCATGGCCCGGGACGCGCGGGCGCTGCTCGCCCGCTACGGGCTCGACCTCGACGTGGAGGAAAGCCTCGACGCCTATTCGGTGGCGGTGCGCCAGATCGTCGCCATCGCCCGGGCGGTGGATCTGTCGGGGCGGGTGCTGTTCCTCGACGAGCCGACCGCGAGCCTCGACGCGCGCGAGGTGGAGGCGATCTTCGCCGTGCTGCGCGGCCTGCGCGACCAGGGGCTCGGGATCGTCATCATCACCCACTTCCTGGACCAGGTCTACGCCCTCGCCGACCGGGCCACGGTGCTGCGCAACGGCCGGCTGGTGGGCAGCCGGGCCATCGCCGACCTGCCCCGGCGGGACCTGGTCGCGATGATGCTCGGGCGCGAGCTGATGGAGGAGACCGGCCAGCGGGCCGCGCCGCCCCCGGACGAGACCCGCGCGCCGGCCTATCGCTTCACGGACTGGGGCAAGCGCGGCAGCGTCGCGCCCTTCGACCTCGACCTGCGCCCGGGCGAGGTAGTGGGCGTCGCCGGCCTCCTCGGGTCGGGGCGGACGGAGACGGCCTACCTGCTCTTCGGGGTGGACCGGGCCGACAGCGGCGCCGCCGAGGCCGACGGCGAGCCGCTCGCCCTGACCTCGCCTGCGGCGGCCATCGCCGCCGGGATCGGCTTCTGTCCCGAGGAGCGCAAGGCCGAGGGCATCGTCGGCGACCTGACGGTGCGCGAGAACATCATCCTGGCGCTCCAGGCCCGGCGGGGCTGGGCCAGCCCGATCCCCCGGCGCGAACAGGCAGCGATCGCCGAGCGCTACATCCAGGCGCTCGACATCCGGCCCCCGGATCCGGAGCGCCCGATCAAGTTTCTGTCCGGCGGCAACCAGCAGAAGGCGATCCTCGCCCGCTGGCTCGCCACCGAGCCGCGGCTTCTGGTGCTCGACGAGCCCACCCGCGGCATCGACATCGGCGCCCATGCCGAGATCATCCGCCTGGTGGAGCGGTTGCGCGCCGACGGCATGGCGCTGGTGGTGATCTCCTCCGAGCTGGAGGAGCTGGTGGCCTATTCGAGCCGGGTCGTCGTCATGGCCGATCGCCGCCAGATCGGCGAGCTGCAGGGGGCAGAGATCACCGCCTCCGCCATCATGGCCGCCATCGCCGGCGGGGAAGGGGCCGCGGCATGAGCGTCCTGCGCCGCCTGCGCCCGCAGCTGATCGCCCTCGCCGTGGTGCTGGGGCTGATCGGGCTGATCGCCCCGGGCTTTTTCGAGCTCAGCTTCCGCGAGGGGCGGCTCTATGGCAGCCTCGTGGACGTCTGCGTGCGCGCGGCCCCGGTGGCGCTGCTCTCCGTCGGCATGACCCTGGTGATCGCGACCCGGGGGATCGACCTGTCGGTGGGGGCGGTCATGGCGATCTGCGGCGCGGTCGCCGCCACGCTGATCGCCGAGGGCCACGGGCTCGCGACGGTGGTCGCGGCGACCCTGGCGATCGGCCTCGCCTGCGGGGTCTGGAACGGGGCGCTGGTCAGCCTGCTGGAGATCCAGCCGATCATCGCCACCCTGATCCTGATGGTGGCGGGGCGGGGGATCGCCCAGCTGATCACCGAAGGGGTGATCCTCACCTTCAACCACCCGGGCTTCGCCTTCCTCGGATCGGGCGCGGTCCTCGGCCTGCCCATGCCGGTGCTGATCTGGCTCGCCGCGGGCCTCGCCGTGGGGGCGCTGGCGCGCCTCACCGCGCTCGGCCTGCTGATCGAGGCGATCGGCGTCAACCGACGCGCGGCCCAGCTTGCGGGCGTGCGGGCGCGGGCGCTCCTGATCGCGGTCTATGCGGTCTCGGGACTCTGCGCCGCGGTCGCAGGGATGATCGTCACCGCCGACATCCGGGGCGCGGACGCCAACAACGCCGGCCTCTGGCTCGAACTCGACGCCATCCTCGCGGTGGTGATCGGCGGGGGCTCGCTCGCCGGCGGGCCCTTTTCCATCGCCGCCTCGCTGATCGGCGCCCTCATCATCCAGGCGATCAACACCGGCATCCTGATCGCCGGCTGGCCGCCCGAGTTCAACCTGGTGATCAAGGCCGCGGTCATCATCGTGATCCTGACCCTGCAATCCCCGGCGGTGGCGCTGCGGCTGGAGGCGCTGCGGCTGACCTCCGCCGCGCGGGCCGCGAAGAAGGCGACCCAGCCGTGATCCGTTCCCGCCATCTGCCCTTCGCCGCCACCGTTGCGATCTTCCTGCTCGCGGTCGTCATCTGCGGGATCCGGTTTCCCAACATGATCTCCACCCGGGTCTTCGCCAACCTGCTGACCGACAACGCCTTCATCGGCATTGCGGCGGTGGGGATGACCTTCGTCATCCTGTCCGGCGGGATCGACCTGTCCATCGGATCGGTCATCGCCTTCACCTCCGTGTTGGTCGCCGTGCTGATCCGGGCGGGGGTGCATCCGGCGGCCGCCTTCGCCTTCGCGCTCGCCCTCTCCACCGCCTTCGGCGCGGTGATGGGACTGGTCATCCACGGCCTCGCCATGCCCGCCTTCGTGGTGACGCTGGCGGGGATGTTCCTCGCCCGCGGCGCGGCCTTCCTGCTCTCGACCGAAAGCGTGCCGATCGCCCATCCCTTCATCGACGCGCTCCAGGGCATGTACTTCCGCCTGCCGGGCAAGGGGCGGCTGACCCTGCTCGCCATGGTCATGGTTGCGGTCTACGCCCTGGGGATGCTGATCGCCCATCGGACCCGGTTCGGGGCGAATGTCTACGCCATGGGCGGGTCGGCGGGCTCGGCCGAGCTGATGGGCGTGCCGCTCCGCCGCACCACCGTCCAGCTCTATGCGCTCTCGGGCTTCCTCGCGGGGCTGGCGGGGCTCGCCTATACGCTCTACACCTCGGCCGGGTATTCGCTGGCGACGGTGGGGGTCGAGCTCGACGCCATCGCGGCGGTGGTGGTTGGCGGCACGCTCCTGACCGGGGGCATCGGCCTGGTGGCGGGGACGTTCTTCGGCGTGCTGATTCAGGGGCTGATCCAGACCTACATCGTCTTCGACGGCACGCTCTCGTCCTGGTGGACCAAGATCGTCATCGGCCTGCTGCTCTTCGCCTTCATCGCGCTGCAGCGGGCGATCGTGCTGATGCCCGCCCGCCGGGCGCGGCCCCATGCGGCGGCGGCGGAATGAGCGTCGGCCTGCTCGAGCGCGGTCTGGGCTCACGCCCCGGCTCCAGCCATGCGCTGGTGGTCGAGGCGCTGGGGGCGGCCATCGTCTCGGGTAAGATCGCCGAGGGCGCGGTCCTGCCCGGCGACCAGGAACTGATGCTGCGCTACGGCGTGTCGCGCACGGTGCTGCGCGAGGCGATGAAGACCCTGGCCGCCAAGGGCCTGGTGGCGGCGAAAAGCCGGGTCGGCACCTGGGCGCGCCCGCGCGAGGACTGGAACTTCCTCGACGCCGACGTGCTCGACTGGCGACTACGCGCGGGGATGGACGCGGAATTCGTCGGCCATCTCGCCGAGATGCGCCTCGCGCTGGAGCCGGCCGCCGCCGCCCTCGCCGCGCGCCACGCCACCGCGGACGAAATCCTCGCGCTCTACGCCCTCGCCGCCCGGATGGACGACCCCGGCCACAGCCGCGAGACCTTCGCCCGGGCGGATCTGGAGTTCCACCTTGCGCTGGCGCGCATGTCGCGCAATCCCTTCATGCGCTCGGTCTCGGGCTTGATCGAGGCGGCGCTGACGGTGGCGTTCCGGCTTTCCTCGCCCGCGCTTACCCCCCAGGGCATCCTCAGCTCCGCGGCGGAGCACCTCGCCATCGCCCACGCGGTCGCCGCCCGGGACGAGGCGCGGGTGGAGGAGGCCATGCGCCGGGTGATCCTGACGGGCGCCGCCCGCATCCGCGAGGCCCTGGGGTGAAGCCCTCGGTCTATCCGATCGATTTCGACGCGCCCGGCCGCCTGTTCCTCATGCCCAAACCCTCCGGCGACTGGTTGCGCGACGATCTCGCGCATCTCGCCACGCTCGGAATTTCCGTCGTGGTCTCGTTCCTGGAGCCTGACGAGGCGCGGGAACTCGGCCTCGGCGACGAGCGGCAGGTCTGCGGCGATCTGGGTCTGACCTTCCTCGCCGCGCCGATCCCCGACCGCGGCTTGCCGGAGGCCGACGCCTTCGCGGCTCTGGCCCTCGATCTCGCGGCGCGCCTTCGCGCCGGCGCAGGCGTCGCGACTCATTGTCGGGCGGGGATCGGCCGGTCGGGCATGGCGGTCTGCTGCGTCCTCGCAGCCTTCGGACTGTCGGCGGAGGAGGCGCTGGCGAGGGTCTCGCGCGCCCGGGGCGTCGCCGTGCCCGACACCGCCGAACAGACGTCCTTCATCCGCCAGATCGCGCCCCGCATCGCGGCCGCCCTGACGGACTGACCCAACCCGCGGAGGCGGCGAAAAATCCGCCTCCCTGGGACGCCCTGTAGGTTTGCGCGAAATGCTGCGCCCGCCCAGACGGATTTCTCGATGAGAATCGACCTCGGTTCGACCAATGTTTTGCGCCGACTTCGCGCATTTACCTGCGTCTTCGCACAAAACCCTGCGTAAAGGCCGGACACGGTCCATTCGCAGTAGATGCCCACGTCTTCGCGACGTCGCGCCTGGACGCCGCCCCGTCGACCTCGGCTCCGACCCAAACTCCCCTTCGGCCGTCGATGCGCCGGCCAACCTTTCAGGACGGGATCTCCGCAGGGTCTGCATCGAGAGGGCGCAATGCCAACCAATCACGAGCCCATCGCGCCGGAGCGACAAAGGGCGTTCAAACATGCCCCGGGGGCAGCGATGGCTCTCTGCCGTGGACATGACCGGCGTCCAAGTCGATTTCTTGCTGTCACCGATCACTTGGAGGATCCGTGCGTCGTCGAGCGCGTCCGGCGGCTGGTGGTCGCGATGGGCGTTGCCAGGGACACACCGAGTGGCCTCGCGATCGCCGATATCGCCCGCCTGGGATATGTAGTGACCCGTCCGCCCAGCTTTCCCCCGACCGGGGGGTAGGCTGGTTCGCTTCGATCATCTCGTCCATGTTAGAGAGCCACTGCCTCGGCAAAATCGGCCATGACCTGCAATCGAGAGCCCTGCGCAGCGGGTGGAGATCGCCGCGCTTCCTCGACTGCAGTTCGCGACCGCGCACGAAACAGTCCGGATCCCCTCGGAACTTAGACGGGAAGGGCTTTCTTTCGCATACGCAGGCATGCCATGATCAGGTCCCCTGATCACTACACCTTAACCGAGTGACAATCGATACCCGCCTGAGCGGCGGGTTCCGACGAAACTTATCAAACCGCTCGCGGTAGGGGCGGCGATGTCGCGCCGAGCCGTCTTCTCGGAAACATTCCAGTGGTCGACGATGTCGGCGGCCCCGATGGGCCAGCCCGCCGCCACCGCCTCCAGAAACCACGCCTGCCGCTGATTACCCGAGCCGCCCCGACGCGGTACAGTGCCGGCCTGATCACGGTCACGAGTACGGTCATTACCAAGGTCATTCGTGCCGGCGCCAGCGACATGCTCCGGGTCCGGCGAACCGGCGCCCCGGTCAGCAGGCCAAACTCCTGTGGGGTGGAGCGTCCGGTCCGGCCCGCTTGAAGTTCGCGATACCGACGCCCTGTCGCTCCGACCGCAAGCCGTCACAACGGCGCGAAAGACCTCCCCGGATTCCCGCATCAGAACAAGGAGGTGACCGCCACCTGGGCCGTGCGCTCCAGCGAGCCAGTGTTTCACCGTCCGCTCCCCCGCACCTGTCCACCTCATCAGGATCTTTGCCGCTCGATGGGTCGCTCCGAGTTCCCTGGCGAGCGCGTCGGCGACGATCCTGGCATAGGCCGCGCGCCCGCCATCACGGCCATTCCCGCCCGGCAATTTCTTGCCCGTTTTCGGCAACATCTTTCCGCTCTCCCCCCGCTACAATGCCGGGCTGAGGAGCACGGGAAGCCTGGTCGGTCGCGGCCGTGCGGTCCGCGGTCCAGCGCAGGGCACGGCCCTGCCTCGAAAGGAACGGGCCAAGGTGACGGAAGGCAATGACCGCGGCAGTCACCGGGGGACCGAGGCAGGCGCAGCTCCTGTCCGGGCTGCTCAGTATGTGCGCATGTCGACCGATCATCAGCAGTATTCGACGGAGAACCAGGCCGACGCGATCCGGCAATATGCCGACTGCCACGGGCTGGAGATCGTCAGGACCTATGCCGACGAGGGGCGGAGCGGACTCAAAATCGAAGGGCGGGCCGGGCTGCTGAGACTGCTGGCGGATGTGGAATCCGGAGCGGCGGACTTCTCCGCTGTTCTCGTCTACGACATAAGTCGTTGGGGCCGGTTCCCGGATGCCGACGAAAGCGCCCACTACGAGTATCGCTGCCGGCGCGCTGGCATTCAGGTCCGCTACTGCGCCGAGCCGTTCGAGAACGACGGCAGCCCGATCGCAACGATCGTCAAGGGCGTGAAGCGGATGATGGCGGCCGAGTACAGCAGTGAGCTCTCGATCAAGGTCTTCGCGGGACAGCGCCGCCTGATAGAGTACGGGTTTCGGCAGGGAGGCGCCGCCGGCTTCGGCCTGCGCCGGAGTCTGGTCGATCAGGGCGGGACGCCGAAGGGCGAACTTACGCGCGGCGAGCACAAGAGTATCCAGACCGACCGGGTGGTCCTCGTTCCCGGACCGTCCGGGGAGGTGGCGCTGGTGCAGTGGATGTACCGCGCCTTCGTCGAGGACGCGAAGTCCGAGGGCGAGATCGCGGAAGCCCTGAATGCTCGCGGAAGCCTGACCGACCTCGATCGGCCATGGAGCCGCGGAACGGTCCATCAGGTCCTGATCAACCCGAAATACGTCGGCGACAATGTCTGGAACCGGGTGTCGTTCAAGCTCAAGCAGAAACGCGAACGCAATCTTCCGGAAAAGTGGATCAGGGCCGAAGGCGCCTTTGAGGGGGTCGTCGACCGCGCGCTTTTCGACGCCGCCGGCGCCATCATCGCAGAACGGTCTCGCCGGCTGAGCGACGAGGACCTGCTCGCCCAGCTTCGCAAGCTCTTCGCGTCCCGGGGCCAGCTCTCGGGGCTGATCATCGACGAGACCGAGGGACCGTCGAGCAGCGTCTACCGAAACCGTTTCGGAAGCCTGCTCCGAGCCTATACCCTGGTCGGCTACATGCCGCGCCGCGACTATCGCTACATCGAGATCAATCGCTCGCTTCGAAGGCTGCATCCCGAACTGGTCGAGGCGGTCGTCGATGGGCTCGCCGATGTGGGAGCCACCGTGCGCCGCGATCGGGACACCGACCTGATCGAGGTGAACGACGAGATCTCGCTCTCGGTCGTCATCGCGTCCTGCCAAGAGACCCCGACCGGGGCCCTCCGCTGGCGGCTTCGCTTCGACGCCGGGCTCGATCCCGACATCACCGTCGCCGTCCGGATGGATGCCCGCAATCACGGGCCGCTCGACTTCTATCTGTTTCCTCGTCTCGACCGCGGGGGCGGCAAGGTCCGCTTGGGCGAGGAAAACGGGCTCTCGCTCGATGCCTATCGGTTCGACACCTTGGACGCGCTCTACGAACTCGCGGCGCCCGTCCGCATCAAAGAGGCCGCCTGATGTCCATGCAAGCTCGCTCCAGGCAGATCGAGATGATCCCGATCGACGCAGTCCGGATTCTGAATCCGCGTTCCCGAAATCGACGCCAGCATCGCGAGATCGTCGACAACATTTCCGCGGTCGGGCTGAAACGGCCCATCACCGTCAGTCGGCGCGTGTCCGGCGACCATGTGCAGTACGATGTCGTTTGCGGCGAGGGTCGGATTGAAGCCTTTCGAATGCTTGGCCAGCGCGAAATCCCGGCGATCGTCATCGATGCCGCGGAGGAAGATTGTCTGCTGATGAGTCTCGTCGAGAACATCGCCCGCCGTCCACATCGGGCGATCGACCTGATGGCCGAGATCGGCCACCTGGCGAAGCGTGGCCAAAACGACGCCGAGATCGCCGAGAAGATCGGCATGTCGCGCGCTTGGGTCCACAATGTCGTCGTCCTGCTCGAGCGTGGCGAGGAGCGCCTGGTGTCGGCGGTCGAAACGGGGCTGATTCCGATGGGAATGGCCGCGGAGATCGCAATGGCCAAGGATAGCGATGTTCAGTCGGTCCTCATGGAGGCCTATGAAAGCGGCAAGATAAAGGGCAAGAAAGTCGCCGCCGTCCGCCGCCTGCTTGACCTGCGTGCTGGACGCCACAAGCGCGTGAAGGATCGCGGCCTCGGCCTGAAGAATGAAGCGCGTCGACCGACCGCCGACGACCTCCTCCGTGTCTACCAGCGCGAAGCGGAGAAGCAGCGTCTGCTTGCGCACAAGGCCCAATTCGCCCAGGCGCGACTGCTCTTCATTGTCGAAGCGCTGAAGGATCTGCTCGCCGACGAGGCCTTCGTCACCCTCCTGAGGGCGAAGAGTCTCACTTCGATGCCCCGAGCCTTGGCGGAGCGAATCGAAGGCAAGGTCCGGCCATGAGCGTCAGTGGAAAGGACGGGCTCATCGCGCTCGGCTGTGCGAGCGAGACCGTTGTCATCGCGATCGCCGACATCGTCCCCCTGAAACCGATGCGCGCCGGCACGAAGGAGAGCAACAAGTACAACCAGATTCTGGCTTCCGTGCGGGTCGTAGGGCTCGTCGAGCCGCCCGTGGTCGTTCCGGACGGCGAGCGTGACGGTCGATACCTACTGCTCGACGGCCATCTCCGTATCGAGGCGCTGAAGGATCTCGGTGTGCCGGACGTCGCCTGTCTCGTCGCCGTGGACGACGACACCTACACCTACAACAAGCGTATCAACCGCCTTCCCCCCATTCAGGAGCATCGGATGATCGAGCGCGCGGTGGAGCGCGGCGTGTCCGAAGAGCGCATCGCCGCCGTTCTGCGGCTCGACGCGCAATCGATCCGGAAACGCCGGCGTCTGCTGGAGGGAATATGCGGCGACGCCGCCGCCATCCTGCAGGATGCCCAATGTCCGGCCGCAGTCTTCGACATCCTCCGGCGCATGGCGCCGGTCCGCCAGGTCGAGGCGGCTGATCTCTTGGTCGGTCAGAAGACCTTCACGACCAAGTTTGCGACGGCGATCCTGGCGGCCACGCCGGACGCGATGCTTGTCGACCCGCGGAAGCGCAAACCCGAGCGCAAGATATCCGCGGAGCAAATGGGACGCATGGAGCGCGAGATCGCACGGCTCCAATTGCAGGTCAGCATGGTCGAGGAGACCTATGGCATCGACAACCTGCATCTGACGGTGGCCCGAGGTTACGTCCGGAAGCTCCTCGACAATGCCGGGGTCGTGCGGTGGCTGTCGCAACACCGGCAGGAGTATCTGACGGAGTTCCAGGCGGTTGCTGATCTCGACAGCCTGATGCCGGCGGCGACCGCCGCGGAGTGACGACCGGGACCCCGACCCGAGAAGCACGGGGACCGCGGGAGACGCCGCACTGTGGGGCGGATCGAGCGCGGCGGTGGAATGGCGGCGAACCCGTGCGGGGCCCACAAGGCCGGTCGAGTTTTCGACGGCCGCATGCGAGGAACGGATGCGTCGGGAGATGAGGGGGACGGCCGGCGCCCGCTTCCGGCGCACCGCTTTCAGGTTTCCCGCCGAGGGTCCCGGGCGCCCTACGGTCGGGTCTCGGCTTTGGTCCCATAAAGGTCTCACCAGTAGAGCGAGACCTCGGCCATCGCGGAACAACTCGGGGATCGCGCCTGGTCACCGATCCTCGAACGTCGGACTGCACCGCTTGCGCCAGCTCGCGCAGCTCCCGGAGAGAAGTGACCGTTCATCCTCTGCGGGCGCCGCCATTTGCGGCGGCCGTCGGATCACAGGTCCACCGTCAGCGTCATCAGCCGCGGATTGGGCAGCGGCCGGGACCGGATCACCTCATGGGCCGTCCGCTGGCGCATCGCCACGATCCGGCGAGCTCGCCCCGCTCCTGCTGCTGAACACATACGTATTCGCGCCAGCTCGCCGGTACGATCACCACGAAGCATTTCCCGCGTCCGTTTCATCGCATGTTCCTCATCCGAGAATCCCGGAACCCTCCCTTTCATCGGCGGCCGTCAACCTTCGGCGCCTGCGCCGCCGAGCCAGCCGAAGCGCCGCAACAGATCGATGCGTCGATGCGCGCTCACGTCCGAGGCCCTGACGAGTCGGGAGGAACCGACGTGCCAGACGTCTCGCGCATTGTCGTGGTCGAACCGCATCGCTGGACAGAGGCGCTGAAACAACGCTTCGGCCCGCCCGCAGACCTCGAGCGTCGGCAGCGTCTGTCGGGTCTCCGGATGCCCGTCGGGGTCGTGCCCACGCTCGAGCGTGATCGGCACGATTCCGTAGCAATCGAAGAGGGGACCGTAGTGCCCCTCGATCTCGAGCGACACCGCTGCGATGCGCGCGCCGTAGGCCACCATCAGCCACTCCGCGACCAGAGCCAGCGTTTCCTCGATTATGTCCACAGTCGGATCATCCGTCATCGTGATCTCCTCGTTTGATGGGCGCCTCGAACCCACCGGGGGTTGGGCAGTGGTTCAGCGCGGGTACGCAGGGCAGCGACGATCGATTCCGCGGCGACGAGGTCGAGGGTGGCCTCGACCAGCAGGGCCAGCCGCCGCAGTTCCGAGAGCACGACCGCCAGCTGCCGGGCTTCCGGGTTCATTTCCTCGACGGGGCGAACCACGGTCGTCTCGGCGCCGCGCTCGGTCCACGCGTCGTGAACCTCGTAACCGACCGTCGTGCCCGCGGAGACCCGGTCCTCGAACTCGGCGATGACTTCGCGAAGGTCATCGAGGAATGCTTCCGAGAAGCCTTCGGGCTTGCCGAGGGCCTCCAGGAGTGCGCCGAGCGATCGGCATGTCTCATCGGGCTCGCCGGCTGCGGCCTCATCGGCGTGGGGGCGCAGCCTGCGCGCGCACGCGAGAACCGCACTTGCAGATCGGATTGGGTCGTCGCCCTGTAGCATCTCGTTCATGAAAGAACTCCGTCGTCCGTCGTCGGTCCGGAATGACCGTCAAGGCCGCCCGCGGGCGGACGTCAGTCCGGGCGGAGTCGGCCCGCGGCTCCGCGTCGGCTGAGCTGCGCACGGAGGCCGTGAAGGTCGTCGGCGCTCCTCGCGAGCCTGAGCAGGGAGCGAAGGAGATCGGCATGCAGCGCGCGGTCGCCGGCCGAGAGATTGGCAGGCGTCCGAAACGTCGCGATCATGGCGCCGAGCGGCCAGCCGTCTGGCGTTCGTTCGCTCCAAAGGACGATATCGATGAAGCGTTCAGCTTCTCGCGCGCCGGCGGAGCCGGCGATGGTCGCGCTCATGGCCACGAGCTCGCGCCCGCGGTGAAGCACGAGCCGCTGCCCCTCGGCGACCAGCGCGCGCTCGTCCCGGAGCGCCTCCGCTTCGAGCCTTGCGAGTGTCGCGGCGTCCGGATCGTGGTACATCATGCCCCTCCTCTTCTTCGGGCGGCGCCCAGTGCGCCGTGCCGTCAAGAGAGCGGGGATCGGGGTCCCCGGGGCGCCGCTCGGCGCCCCGGGGCAGGGTCGGGTCACACGTCGGGCTGCCCATCCTCGCCCACCGCCGGATCGTCGAGATCGATCCGGATGCGGACGTAGCTGGCGCGGAGGTAGCGCCAGCTCGAGAGGAGAGACTCCCTCAGGGCTTCGTCCAGAGAGAGGAAGAGCCCGGCGTCGACCAGCGACCGGAGGTCCTCGAGTATCCGGGCCGGCACCTCGAGGGTGACGGTTTCGGATTTCCGTTCATCTTCAGCCATGTGAACCTCCTTTGGCTGCGGGCGCTTTCCGCACCCGGTGGAGAGATTGGCCGGAGCCGAATGGCACGAAGGCGATCAAGGCAGCGAACAGGTCGCATGGTTAATCGACCGCGACGGGGTCGGCGCCGCGGCGCTGCTCGGAGCGAGGTCGGCGATCCTGACGACATGCCCCCGGCGGGCCGTTCCGTCAGTGAAGGCGCCGTGGGTCGCGACTCCGGCATCGGCGAGCCTGCGCAGCATGCCGCGCGGCGAGCAGCCCGCTTCGCGCGCCAGCGCGGCGACCGTGACGTACCGCGTCTGGAAGGCGGCCAGCGCATCGGGCTCGATTGTGTACCCGATGCCGCGAGAGCGCGCGAAGGGCGTCGCCGCGATCAGTCCCTGCCGACACCAGTCCGACACGCATGCCTCCTTCCAGCCTGTCACTTCGGCGACCTGCTGCGCGGTCCAGCCGCGGCCGCGACGCAGACGAGCGACGGCGCCGTCGATCTCGGCGGACAGGAATTCGAACGTTCCGAACGCGACCCCCTCGGGCGCCGACACAGGCGCGATCGATCCGGAGAAGATCCCGCGCAGGACCTCGATCAGCGCCCCGCGGTCTGTCGTGCGTCTCAGGCAGATCGACGAGAAGGGGATCGTCGGGCCAAAGCGATCCATCGCGCCGGCGCGGACCGTCGCGACGGTTTGCTCGATCGCGTCGCCGTCGATCGAGCCGTCCACCAGCGCCAGGCGCCCGGTCGCCTGTGGCAGGAGCCCCGCTTCGGCGATAAGGCAAAGCTGAGCCCGCGATATCCCGAGCATCGACGCGACGCTTCGGGCGTCGCGAAAACGCCCGCGGAGCCCGGCGATCGCGGTGACGGTTTCGCGTGTCAGCGAGCAGTGCCGATGCCCGAGCCCGCTGTGGTGGATGCGACCCTCAATGGCGCCGGAGGCGACCGCATCCACGATCCGATCCGGTCGCACGCCGAGAAGGCGCGCCGCCGCCGCGGCGGACATCCAGGCCCCTTCCACATCGACGGTCTCGTGCCGCGCCTTCAGGTAGGGGTCGGAGAATGTCTCGCGCACCACCGCCACCAGTCGTTCGCGAAACGGTTGGTAGGCTCCGCCGCCAAAGCGCATCAATCCATGATACCACCGGCCGAGCCGCCCGGCTGCGGTCTGCTGCGACTGGTCGCCCGTCGACAGCCGCCGGCGGACGAGGTGGTCAAAGCCCGCGGGCCAGTCGGACAGGACCTCGCTGAGCGGCGAAAGGAACGTGCGCGCATCGGCGGCGCGCACCGGGTGCGCCGTCTTGCCCGGCTTGCCGGTGATCAAGGCGCCTTCGTGGCTGGCGAGGAAGCGAAGGAAAGAGGCGATCCGTTCGACCTCGCCCGTGGCCAGAGAAGGCGGCAGACAGGAGCGCGACGGGTGCGGCGCGCCGACGATCAGCGCCGACAGGGCAACGTCGAATGGCTCCGCGGGAACCCGGTCGAACTCCGACAGGGCGTAGCCGCAGGCGCAGGTCCGGTAGCCGCCGACGTTCCACGACAACTGAGCCCGGCAGCGAGGACAGGCATCCTGGAGGACGAGTTCGTGCGGGAGGCAGGCGGTGACGAGGCCGTGCCGCCAGGACGCGTGATGCGGCCGGCGCTCGGCGACGCAGGCAGGGCAGACGGCGACCGAGCGGAGCCGCTCGAACCGGCGGTCGAGCAGGCCGCGCGCCGGCCGGGCAACGGGAGCGAGAGGGAGCAGGGTCCCGAGCGCAAGGCCGAGGCTCTGCTCGACAACGGGAAGGGCCTCGATCAGCGCGCGGCCATACCGCCACCCGACGAGACCCAGCAGGCTCGCGCCATCGGGATGGCCGTTCACGTCGGCAAGACGGTGGAAGAAGCCGAGCAGGCTTTCGTCCGGCTGCGGCTCAACGATCCGAAAGGGCGTGCGGGGGCTCAGGTCATCGCCTCCAAGTCACGTGCTCCCCGGGGCAGGAACTTGAGATCGGCCTCTTTCAGGATGTCGAGATAGGCGCGGAAGAGGTCGCGGTCCTCCGGCGCATCGCCCACCAGGAATTCCGCCGCTCCCCGCTTCTGGAGCATGCGCATGGCAGCCGCGGCGATGTCCTCGATCCTCAAGGGCGCGCTCGCCGAGCAACGCCGCGCTCCCGCTCATCAGCCAGAGCATCATGCCGACACGGCCACCCGAGGCCGTGTAGAGCCGGCGCGTGGCGTCGAACTCGTCGATCTCGACCGCGATGCCCGCGTCGCGGAACCTGTCGAGCACGGTGACGACGGCGCCGAAGAACTCGCTGCGATCCGCCTCCTCGTGCCAGTCGTACGGCAGATAGTGGACGGTCGCGTGGCAGCGGTCGCGGAACTGCTCGTTGCCGTCGATGATGGCCTGGAATTTCGGCAGGCCGGTCAGGATCAGTCCGACGCCGGTCTCGTCCGCGATCGACTTGAAGTGATCCGCCGCCGCCCGATGCGGGACGTTGGCGCCGGACTCGGCGAGGTGGTTCACCTCGTCGAGGGCGATCATCCGGATCCCGTGATCGCGGATGACGCCGAAGGCCCGCCGCCGAACCGCCTCGGTCTTCTCCCGGTCGGGGCAGTCGTAGTCGCAGGCCCGGAGCAGGGCCTTGTAGATGTCGCGTTCGTTCGGCCGCGGCGGGATCGCCGCCACCCGGAAGTCGGCGCCGGCGATCAGATTGCCCGGACCGGTCACGACGCGCGCGCGCCGCTGCGACAGCGCGACGATTACCTGGCTCTTCCCGCAGCGGGTCGGCCCGAGGAAGGGCACGATGAGAGGGTCGCCCCCGCTCCGCGCGCCGAGGGCCGACAGCAGCGCGTCGGTGACCTCGATGTGCCGTCGGTGGTGGAGCCGGATCGACAGGTCGATGGCAGGATTTCTGGATCGATCGAGGGCCATGCAGGTCTACTTCTTGCTGATATCGGTGGGTCGTGTCGGCCTCGGGATTCCGAGCATCGGGGCAGGCAGCGCAGTCTGGCCGTCGGGCGCCGCCGATGCCGCGATCTTCGGCGTCGTGCGCGATCTGCGGACGACCTCATCGCGCTCGCGCTGTCCGACCTCCTCATGCCGGCGGCTGGCCATCTTGCTTCGCGGCGCCGTGGAGCTCCGGTACGTGCCGGTGGCGATCGCGACCGCGATCGCGCGGGCCGTGATGTCCCCGGACTTCCACTCGGGGTTCGCCGCCTTGAGCGCCGTGAGCGTGGCGAAGCCGATCGCCGGCAGGTCGGGCTCCTTCGCCGGCACTGGAACGTGCGTACCGGTGTCCGGATCACGCACCATGATCATCCGGATGTCAGTCGGATCGTAGCGGATTTCCACGCGGGTCTGCCGACCGTGGTTCTCGAGAATTCGCCTGAGAGCTGGACCGTGATACTGGATCCCGTTGAACTCGACGCCGTAGTGCTGGACCGACCGCGCCGCGGCTGGCACCATGAAGATCTCGGCGATCTGGTCCGGTCCCGGCGGATCGGGAAGCACGTGCTCCCCGGCGAGCCGCTTCCAGCAATCGATCGGCGCCTCGCGACTGAGCAGGGCCGACATGATCCTCCGGCGCGGCCGTGGGCCGTAGGCATCGTACCGCCACTGTTGCACCAGCTTCTCGATCTGCTCGAGCGTGTAGCAGGCTTCTGCCATCGCCTTGTCGTGACGCTCCCGTTCGGGAAGCAGCGCGGAGCCTATGCCTCCCGGAAGCTTCCGCAGGAACGAATTCAGCTCCCGGAAGAAGCGCTCGACATGCGGCCTCTTCTCGGGATGGGCGGGGAGGCCCGACCGCAGTTCGAACGACAGGACGCGGACGGCGTTCTGGATGATGTCTCCGCTGTTCTCGCTGCCCTGATCTGTGCTCAGGACGGCAAAGGCGCCAAACGCCTGGAAGTGGTTTCGTATCTCGAACCGCTCGAAGAACGCGTCGTCCTTCGGGACGAAGATCTCCTTGATCGTGGCGGAGGTGAGGAGGGAGTTGGCGGAGCCGAGCTTCAACTGCAGTCCGAGCGGCCACCCGGTCGCCCCGTCTATGGCTGTGGAGATCGTCGGCCGGCCGACCGTGGCGCCATGGCGGTCCACGATGAAGACGTCTCCTATGGTGTGGTCGAGCTCGACCAGGTCGAGGGGCGCCTCGGGTGCGACGTGTCGGACGGCCTTGATCCGGTGCTTCCGGGACTCCTGGAGGCCGAGACGCCGCTTCAGGGCTTCGTCATTGGGCACGCGATCAATGATCCGCTCGACGATCCTGCGCCCGTGCGGTCCCGGCTTGACGCCGAGCTCCGCGCACTTCCGCAGGTACGCCTCGGCAATCGCGGCCTCGGCGTCAGAGACGGTGAGGCGATCTGTCGTGAAGAACTTCTCGTCGAGGAAGTCGAGGGCTATTTCCTCGTAAATCTCGTCGTAGCGGTCCTTCCGGTTACCACGAAGATACTCCTTCGGGGCCAGCGCCTTGTTCCCATCGATGCGGACGGTCGCCTTCCAGCCCTGAATGGATCGCAGGGAGGGAAAGGGCCGCTGCCGCGCCAGAAACGTCGGGTCATCGCGCAACTCCCGCTCCACCGCCGCGCGCGCAGCGTCGACCTTCAGCCCAGCGCAGCGGTGCTGGTCCATTCTGAGGAGGACCTTCTGGCGAAAGCGATGCTCGTTGGCCTCACCGGCTGTCGAGAGACGCAGGCCCGCCTTCTCATGGCGATCGAAGACCATGCCCGTAGAGATCGCCGTCCTGAACTCGTCCTGGCAGACGACATGCTCGCTGCCGTCCGGCCCGAGCAGGATGGCGCCCTCCGCACCGACGCCGATGACGGTGTGCTCGACACCGTCAATGAGTATCAGTCGACCGTCGTATCGGATCGGCGCATTCATCAGAGATTGGGCACCCAGAGATAGGCGGCGTCCCGGGCGGCTTGCACGAGAGTTCGCGGCGTGATCCTGTTCAATCGGAGATTGCAGGAGAGATGGCCTTGCGCGATCGCGCCGAGGAGATCGTTGTTCTTGAGCGAGAGACCGGCGCGCACGTCCTCGAAAGCCCGAGGCAGCTGGCAGGACGCGACGATATCGGAAAGCGCCGGGAGCGGATGCCGCACCAGCGGCGCAAGGGCACGGACGTTGTGCTCGTAGGCTCCCCGGAGGTCATTTTCGGTGAGGAGGATGACCCGGAACCCGACTTCGGGGAGCCGGGAGAGGATTCGTTCGATGACATCCGAATTCTTCCGGATCCAGTGCGTGTGCTTGCACTCCACAATGATGTCGCCGACGTCGCGCATGCAGAAGAGATGGTCGGGCGTGTACGGGCGCGGCTTCTCCCGCGAGTCACGGAAGCGGGCGAGAAGGGCATCCTTGGTTGCCGCGGTCTCTCCCGAGAAGAGATCGACGGTGAAAGGTTGTGGCCGCCAGCGGATGACCCGCGGATCGAGCTCGGCGCCGAGCGCTGCGGTGGCCTCCAGCGCCGTCTCCACGACGACGACGCCCCGAACCTTCCGGCCGGAGAGACGATGCGCCTTCTGGATCTTGCCGCGCTTCTGGATGCGCCGCGCGGGCTTTTCGGCCCGAGGGTCTGGTTTCATAGTAGGGTACCTCTCACGGAGCGTCGCGTATTACGAGACAGAAACTTGCGAGAGCGTTAATGGCTGAGCCGGTCGACCCTCTGGAAGAGATCGCGGCAGACAAGGGCAACTGGCGGATGCTCGGCGTCCGTCTGCTCGGAGCCATGACGGACCCATCGCTCTACGGCTTTTCCCGATCGGACGAAGTCCTCGCCGAGGTGGCCCGCCTACGAGGGCAGACGCCCGAGAGCCTGATGAACTCGGTCAGGGCAGCGCGTTATCTTTTCGAGCACATGCCGGCCGAACTAAAGAGGTCACGGGACGATCCTGGCGTCGGCCTCAGCCACGTCAATCTTCTCGGGCGACTTGGCAACATCAACACCGAGGAGGTGCAGACCCTCAAGGCGCGGGTTTTCAATGGTGAGATGACCTACCGGGAACTCGCGGCCAGGGTGCGGGCGATCCAGGAAGGTGCCGAAGCGGCGGCGGCGGACATCTGCCTTCAGGTCGGCCCTCCAGAGAGAATCCTGGGGCGGAAGCGCGCGAAGTCGTTCGAATGGACCCTCAAGCAATTTCTGACGGCACGGCTCAAGGATCTCACCGGCAGGCCGAGGGCGAGACTGGAAAGTGGACAGAACCAGCTTCCCGTTCCCGTCGACTACATCGTCCGGGACGGCGACGCGCCCGTCATCGCCATAGAGGCAAAGGCGCCGCGCCGCACCTTTCGGCAAAGCCTTCTCGTGGACATGCTCGGCACCTGCTCCCTGCTTCAGCGGCGTGTTCCCGAGGTCTGGCTGATCACGCCGCGGGGATGGGAGGCGGGTCTCGAAAAGATCGCGTCGATCGCCGGCGAGATGCATCAACCGGGCCTGCGGTTCTTCACCTTCGACGAGGCCACCGCAGCGGCGGGCAGTTCAGCCCTCCGGGAAGTCCGCCACTCGACCGAAGGTTCCCCTGCTGCGGACAGCGCGACCACCAACCACGGCAGACATCCGGGCTGACTGCTTTGACCGCCCCATCGCCCATCTGAGGCGTAAACCCCTGAAGCGCGACTGGATGATTGAAGCGATCGAAAGAAGCCGAAGGGTTGGCCGCCGGCATCCTGTACGAGAAGGAGCATGTGGATCGGCGTGGAATGCTGACCCCGTGATGGAGTGCGCCCCTGGGGCTGGACATGGAGGGTGCCTGATTTTCCCCCCGCTTGGGCTTTCGGAGTATGAAAGCCGATGCCGAGACAACACCGCCGCCACAGCACCGCGTTCAAGCGCCAAGTCGTCGAGGAATACCACTCGGGAACGACGCTGCATGCCTTGCGCAAGAAGCACGACATCTGCCGCCAGCTCATCCGGGTCTGGATCGAGAAGCATGAAGCCGGCGCTTATGACGACGATGCCGACGCCGTCGATCTCATTCAGGAGCGCGACGCACGCATCGCGGCGCTGGAGCGGCTTGTCGGCCGCCAGGCGCTCGAAATCGAGTTTCTAAAGGGGGCCGCGAGAAACGCGGCCGCGCCGAGAAACGCGCCTGGATCCGCGATCACCGGCCCGAAGGCGTCACCGTCGAACGCGGGTGCGAGTTGATGGAGGTCGCGCGCTCGAGCTTATACGCGGATCCGGTGCCGCGATCAGCCGACGCGGCGATCCTGGCCCGGATCACGGCGATCTGCGAGGAGTATCCCGCCTATGGTTACCGGCGTGTCGGCGCCGAGCTGCGCCATCGCGCCCTGGTGGTGAACGCCAAGAAGGTGCGCCGGATCATGGCAGAGAAGGGCCTGAACCCGAAACGGCGGCGGCGCTACGTGGTCACGACGGACAGCAACCATAACGGCCCAATTTTCCCCAACATCGCCAAAGAGTTCGAAGTTCATGGCCCTGACCAGCTCTGGGTTGCGGACATCACCTATGTCGCCATCGCGACCGGCTTTGTTTACCTCGCGGTCACTTTGGACGCTTGGTCGCGCCTGGTCGTGGGCTACGCTCTCGATCGCAAGATCGACGCCCGGCTCGCGACGGACGCGTTAAAGGCTGCGATCGCATTCCGCCGACCCATGCCGGGCTGCCTGTTCCATTCGGACCGCGGATCGCAATACGCGTCCCGGCCGCATCGCGCGCTGCTCGGGCTCCACGGCTTCTTCGGCTCCATGAGCCGCCGCGGCAACCCATACGACAACCCCAAGGCCGAGAGCTTCATGAAGACCCTTAAGGTCGAGGCGGCGTATCGCATGGACTACGAGAGCTTCGACGACGTCGCCGCCGACCTGCCCGCCTTCATTGACGACGTGTACAATGAAAGACGCCTGCATTCTGCGCTCGGCTATCTCAGCCCCGCGCGGTTCGAAGAGATCAACCGCCCCCGCGGGGTCAAAAAAGTCGCCTGATCCTGTCCAGCCCAAGGGGGCGCACTCCAGATCGGGGGGCAGGATTCCGTGCCGATTGACAAGGAGCACGGCCGTATGTCGCGGCCGCGTGGACGCGATGCTCCGATAGTTGGAACCGCTCCGCTCCGTCGGCACGATCGCGCCCATCCGCCCAGAGGAGTCCGGGCTGCACGGTGGGAACCAACAGCAATCTCTACGCGGCCGGCTTCATGCCGGGCAAGACGGTGTCGAACCCCTTGGCCCGCAGCTTCTCGAGCGCCTGCATCGCCTTCACCGACTGCGCTTCGCTCGGCAGCCGCGCCGGAATCTGGCTCGCGACAGAGAGGATCCCCGCTTCGGTCTCGCTGAGCGCGCGGTGTCCGCGGCCCCATTCCAGGGCCTCCCGCCAGAACGGTCCGCCAGCGTTCAGGACGGCTTTCTGAGCCTCGATCCCGCTGAGGGCGCGCCGGACCCGACGGTCTTCACGCTTCTGCTCTTTCGCATCGTCGGCGGAGACGGCGGCATCGAGGAACCGTCTCGGCCACGAGACATGCAGGGACTGGATACGCGCCCAGCACGCCTGCTTCTTCGCCCATTCCGTCACGTTGCTGATGCCGGGGGGCGGTGTGACGAGAACGTCCTGAACAGCCTTCGCGGCAACCGCGAGCGCCTCGCGGATCGTCTCGTCTATCGACTGCTTCTGCCAGATCGCCGCGAAGTCCAGCGAATGCGACGAGGCGGCGAGATCGTGCGCCATCTTCGCAACGGCATAGGCGACGATGTTGGCCCGGTAGCCGCCCTGGTACCAGGACTGTTCGGAGACGAGCTTCTCGGCCGTCCGGAACAGGATCGCCTTGGCCACCGCCTCGCGGAACCAGCCCTCGTTGAACGCGGCTTCGTCCTTCTTCCAGGCAATGCCGATGCCCTGGGCGAAGTCGGCGAAGTTCTTCTGGGCGCCGAGGCTGACCTTGTCCGGCTTGCCGCACCAGGCGTTGTGATACTTTGCGAGGTCGGTCTTCGAAAACACCTGCGTGCGCGGATTCTCGAGGTCGAACTTCTTCCGCTGCGCCGGCGTCAGCAGGGCACGCGCGTCGGCATGCTGACCGCGGGCGCGCTCGTAGAACCATTTCGTCTCGCGGAACGTGCCGTCGGGCGACGGCGCGAACATCCGCCGCGAGAAGCCCTGCATCCGGACATGGAACGGGTGGTTCGCGAAGAAATCAGCGGCGTTCACCCGGTTCTGGCTGTTGGCATACTCCGAGATGCGCGGCACGACCTCTCCGGCGCGCGCTTGATCGACGATGGAGAGCTTCATCTGGACGAAGACCCGGGACAGGTCGACCTTCGCGCGCCGCGCGGCGTGGATCGACGCGGTCGTCTGGCCGCCATTGACGATCTGCAGGTTCCGCAGCCGGGTGAGCACGATCTGACCGTCACGGCTCTCGGTCGCCACGGCCTCCGCGGTCGCGGTCAGGCCGTTGTTGTAGGCGAAGAACATCGCCGGATCGCTTTCCAGCGTCTGGCGGATGCCCTTGTTGACCCCGCCCCTTGCCTGCAGGAAGACCCGGACATTCTGTTCGAGGAGCCGCGCGCCCCATCGATCGTAGATGTCGGCAAGCAGCGGCCCGGGCACGACGGCGAGATAGGACTGGTAGTCCGCACCCTGGAGGTGCGCCGGCAGGATCGGGATGGCGCCGCCGAACTCGCCTTCGAGGTCGATCTCCATGTCCTCGCGGCCATGGCTGACCGTCACGAAGCGGTGCAGCCGCCGGAGGTCCCACACGGCATGGGTGACCGGCCGGCCGTCGATCTCCTCGGCATCCCGCCCCTCGACCCGACCGCTGAGCTCGCGGTTGCTGATGAGAAGGATGCGGACGCGGTCGATGCGAGCCCAACGCTGGGCGATCAGGTCGGCAAGCCCGAACCCGGGGCTCGTCTCTTCCAGACCGTTGCGCCAGGCGGGGTCGAGTGCCTTCCTCAGGAAGCGCAGCGGGCGCTGCAGGATGGTGTCCATCTCGGTCGCTACCAGCCGCCCTACCTCGGGAGACTGGTTGAAGTCGGCAACGATGAGGCTGAGCAATCCTCCGTTGTCGTCCGGGTCTCCCCCGTAGCCATCGACGCGGATGCCGGTGCTACCCGCGCCGAGGTGAAAGGCCCGATCGGCCGTCTCGAGATCGCCGGCCGCCTGCAGCTCGTCGCAGAAGCGCTCGAAGAAGACATCAGCCATGAACTGGCCGTCCGCGTCGGACTCGGTCACGATCTCTTGGAAGAACTCGCGCGCGAACTCGTCAATGCCCGACATGGCAACAGCTCTCCTTCACGGCGTCCACCAGCACCTCGGGCTCGACGCGCCAGTCCTCGCAGGCCGGCAGGAAGATGGCGTAGCGCACCTCGCCGAGACCGGCCGGATGCATTTCCGGAGTGATCCGCGGGAACTCATCGGCAATCCGGTAGGTGTGTCGATCCCCGATGATCCACCGACGGTCGGAATAGTCCGTGAGTGCTTCGTAGCCTGCCGCGGCAAGTCTCTCTTCCAGGGGAAGGACCGCCGCTGGGTCATGCGCGGCGACGAGTTCCCGAACCTCGGCGACGAACTCCGTCAGGCTGCGACCGGCCGCGCCGGCGGCATTGGCCGAGGTTACTTCCACGACTTGGAGGAACAACCCGTCGATGCCGGACGTGTCGAGCTGGTGCTCGGAAGAGATGAGGACCTGAGGCACTGCGGCGCCTCGTCTCGCCTTCACCTCGACGCAGACGCGGCCGATCTCGAAGTCCTTCGGCGCGCCGAATGGACCCGTCCATGCCTCGACCGCCCCGAACCCGCCGAGCAGCGGGAGCAGCTGCCGGGCCAGCACGTCGAGCTCGCCGATCAGCCCCTTCTGCTCCTCATCCGAGAGGCGGTCGTCGGTCCCGCCGGAGAGCAGGCGGTGCCAGCGCCAGGTCCGGGCCAGAAAGCGGTCGATCGCCTCCTTCTCCGTCGCAGCCGGGGCGGTCGCCTCGATGATGTCGAGGCAGAGACGATGGAACAGCTCCCTGCTTGCGTTCTCGACGAGACGCAGGACGAGGAACTGCCGGTCCGTGCCCGGATCGGGCTGGGTCTCGACGTTCAGACCGCGCAGCCTCGGAAGCCGCGGGTCCTGCCACTCCGACCGCAGGTGCCGAAGCAGGAGCAGGCAGCGACCTTCGGAATCCAGCGCCCAGTAGAGGTCGCGCGCTCCGGTGGCGCTCGTTCGCCTTGCGGCGACGGCCAGCGCCTCCGGGGGACGGGTCAGGGGACTCCAGGGATCGACGGGATCACTCATCGCCGGCAGCCTCCTCTTCGGCCTCGTCGCCGTAGTGCTCCCGGAACCAGGTCGTGTTCACCATGTAGGTGATCGTCTTCTCCTCGCGCCCGGTCGGCGGGAAGCTGATGCTCCAGGCCACGACGGGCTTTGTGCCGCTCAGATCGTCGTCCTTGTTTCCGATCGCCAGCAGATGGATGACGAGAAGCGGCCGCTTGCGCGCCTTGCGGAAGATGAGATCCGGATAGTTCGGGCCGGCATGCTCCGCCTTGGCCGAGGCGATTTCCGCTTCGTCCAGGCCAGCCTGCTCGACGCCCCTCGAAGAGACGCGCGACTTCTCGATGCGCAGCGTGGCTGGCGCCCCGCCAGCATCGGCGCGGCGCTGGCACCGGATCGAGACACCGAGACTTCCGTCGCGCAGCGTGTTCTTGTCGGCCCTCGCCTCGCTGATGCCGGCGAACAGCACGTCCCATTCCCCGAGCTCGTCATGCGCCCGCTCTCCGATGTAGCGACGAAGCGGTTCCGACTCGGTGACGAGCGACTCCGGGTGGTTCCGGAACGTACCGAGGAATTCCGTCACTGCCTCGACCGGCACCGCCTTGACCAGCCACCCTCGCGCCGTTTCCTCGCCCGATTCCGGCGGATGGCCGAGGTCCCGAAGTGTCTGAGCGAACCGGACCACAGCCTTCCTGTTCGCATCGAGATCGGCAGGTGCCCGACTGAGCAGCCAGGTTTCGATGAACCGGTTCGCCAGACCGATGGAGACGGGGAACGGCTGGCTCGTGCCCATCTTGTTGCGCGCCGTCACGATCAGGGTGTCGGGATGGCTGCGAACCTTCAGACCGAACTCGGTCGGTGTCGCACCCGCGGCCTCCATCCGCCGCAGCTCCTCCCGGAGCTCGTCGATCGACTCGGTCACGTGGGCATACCAGCCCTCCGCCTCCCGAGGCATCCAGATCCTGCAGAGGTCCTCGTACCCCGGCCGATAGCCGAACCACCGACCCATCTGCATCAGGGTGTCGTACATCATCGAATTTCGCAGGAAGTAGCTGACGACCAACCCTTCGAGAGTCAGGCCACGCGACAGGGAGAAGCCCCCGACGGCGATGACATTGAGGCCTTCCTTGTGACCCTCGTAGTCGAGCGTGCCAGGCGAGGCGCTGTTTACCGCCACGACACTGATCGGCCGAGCCTGTGTGAAAACGCCTGCTTGATGTATGCTCTGCGAAAAAGCAGGGGCAGGCATGTCAGGGTTCATCGAGGGCATCGACCGGGGGCAGTCCACGCTATTTCCTGAACGGTTGGAGGACTGGGTCGACGAGGATCATCTGGTCCGGGTCGTCGACCTGTTCGTCGAGCAGCTGGACGTGTCGGGGCTGGGATTCGAGCGCGCGACGCCCGCGCGGACGGGGCGTCCTGGTTACCACCCGGCGGTCCTTCTCAAGCTCTTCGTCTACGGCTACCTGAACCAGGTTCCCTCCAGCCGCCGGCTGGAGCGCGAGGCCGGGCGCAACGTCGAGTTGATGTGGCTGACCGGCCGCCTGGTGCCGGATCACAAGACGATCGCCGATTTCCGGCGCGACAATGGGCCCGCCATCCGGCGGACCTGCGCGCAGTTCGTCGAGCTCTGCCGCCGGATCGGCGTGCTGCGGGGCGATTGCGTCGCCATCGACGGCAGCAAGTTCAAGGCGGTGAACAACCGCGACCGGAACTTCACGAAGGGCAAGATCGCCAGCCGCCTCGCCCATCTCGAGGCCGACGTCGCGCGCTACATCGACGAGATGGTCCGCATCGACAGGCAGGAGGCGGGCGAGATCCGGACCGAGAAGCTGGCCCATCTCGCGCGCCGACAAGGGCGCATCCGGCAGGAGATCCAGCGCCTGAAGGCCCTGGAGGAGGCCTTGGCGGACGCACCGGACGGCCAGATCTCGCTGACCGATCCGGATGCCCGCGCGATGGCGACCAGCGCCCGGCGCAGCGGGCTGGTCGGCTACAACGCCCAGGTCGCGGTCGACACCGACACCCACCTGATCGTCACCCACGATGTCACGAACCAAGGCTTCGATCGCCACCAGCTCGGCCCGGTGGCGACGTCAGCCAAGACCGCGCTCGGCCGCGACGATCTGCACGTCATCGCCGACAAGGGCTATTTCAGCGGCACCGAGATTCTCGCCTGCCACCGGGCCGGCATCATCGCGACCGTGCCGCGCCCCGAAACCTCCGGCAACCGGAGCAAGGGCATGTTCGTGAAAGCCGACTTCCACTACGAACCTGAGCGGGATGTCTATCGCTGCCCCGCCGGGAACGCGTTGACCTACCGGTACACGCGGGAAGAAGACGGGCTACAGGTCAGGCGATATTGGATCAACGATTGCCAGTACTGCCCTCTCCAACACCGCTGCACCTCCGGCAAGGAACGCCGGATCACGCGATGGGAGCACGAGCACCTGATCGACGAGATGCGGCAACGCCTGGGACGCGAGCCCGACCCGATGACACTGAGGCGCTGCACGGTCGAGCACCCGTTCGGCACGATCAAGGCCTGGATGGGCGCGACCCACTTCCAGATGCGGCGGCTCAAGAATGTCCGAACGGAAATGGCGCTCCACGTCCTCGCCTATAACATCAAGCGGATGATCTCCTTGGTCGGCGTCCGTCGCTTGCTGGGCGCGATCCCGAGCTGAAGCCCGCGACTGCTTCTCCAATCGGACAACCAACCGAACACGCGTCACACCGACGCCATCACCCGCTTTCCAGCCCGGGCCTACCAGGGAGTTCTCACACAGGCTCGGCCGGTCGCGACTTAGTTAGCAGCGGCCCGGTCATTGTGTCTGCTGCTGGCGCCCCTGGGTCCACGCTTCGGACGACGCAGCTACCCAGTCTTCGTCGCCGGCGTCAAACTCCCGGAACGCAACCTTATGCGCGAACGCGCAAGGATATGGGTGGAACGCAACGATATGCGCGAACCTACATGCCCTCACGCGTCCAGGTTCGCCACGCTCAGCGCGTTGGTCTGGATGAACTCCCGCCGTGGCTCCACCTCGTCGCCCATCAGCTTGGTGAAGATCTCGTCCGCCTCCTCGCGGTGGTCCACCCGCACCTGCAACAGCGTCCGCGCCTCCGGGTCGAGCGTCGTCTCCCAGAGCTGATCCGGATTCATCTCGCCGAGACCCTTGTAGCGCTGCAGGGTCAGGCCCTTCTCCCCCTCGCGCATCACCGCGTCGAGCAGGTCGAGCGGGCCGTCGATCCGCTGCTCCCGGTCCTTGCGGACCAGCGCCGCCTCTGCGCCGTAGACCTCCGTCAGCGGACCGGTCATCGCCGCGAGCCGCCGCGCCTCGGAGGAGCGCAGCGCGAAGCCGTCGATCTCGCGCACCTCCTCGACCCCGCGCAGCACCCGCCAGAGCCGCAGGCCGCGGTCCTGGGTGGGCCGCCCCTGCCAGCCGCGCTCGTATTCCAGCGCGATCCGGTCGAGCCTCGCCGCCACCGCATCCGCAACCCCTTGGGGATCGGCGTCGAGGGCGCCTTGCGCCAAGGCGCCGGCGATCGTCGCCTGCTCCAGCACCCGGCGCGAATAGTTGGTGGGGAAGGCGTTGAGCGCCGCCCGGGCGGCCCGCGCCTCCTCCACCACCCGGGCGAGGTCGGCCCCGGCCAGGACGCCTGCGCCGGTGCGCAAGGTCGCCCCCTCCAGCCCCGCCTCGATCAGGTAGTTCTCCAAGGCCGCCTGGTCCTTGAGATAGACCTCCGAGCGTCCGCGGGCGACCTTGTAGAGCGGCGGCTGGGCGATGTAGAGGTGCCCCGCCTCGATCAGCTGCGGCATCTGGCGGAAGAAGAACGTCAGCAGCAGCGTGCGGATATGCGCCCCGTCCACGTCGGCGTCGGTCATGATGACGACCTTGTGGTAGCGCAGCTTGGCGAGATTGAACTCGTCCCGCCCGATCCCGGTGCCGAGCGCGGTGATGAGCGTGCCGATCTCCTGGGAGCTCAGCATCCGGTCGAACCGCGCCCGCTCCACGTTCAGGATCTTGCCCCTGAGCGGCAGCACCGCCTGGTTGGCGCGCGAGCGTCCCTGCTTGGCCGAGCCGCCGGCCGAGTCGCCCTCGACGAGGAAGATCTCCGCCTTGGCCGGATCCTTCTCCTGGCAATCGGCGAGCTTGCCGGGCAGGTTCGCCACGTCCATCGCGGTCTTGCGCCGGGTCAGCTCGCGCGCTTTGCGCGCGGCCTCCCGCGCCAGCGCCGCCTCGACGATCTTGCCCACCACGGTGCGGGCGTCCGCGGGGTTCTCCTCGAACCACTCCGCGAGCTTCTCGTTCAGCAGGCTCTCGACCACCGGCCGCACCTCGGAGGACACGAGCTTGTCCTTGGTCTGGCTCGAGAATTTCGGATCGGGCACCTTGACCGACAGCACGCAGGTCAGCCCCTCGCGGGCATCGTCGCCCGACAGGCTGACCTTTTCCTTCTTGGCGAGGCCGCTTTCGCCCGCATAGGCGTTGATCGTCCGGGTCAGCGCCCCGCGGAAGCCCGCGAGATGGGTGCCCCCGTCGCGCTGGGGGATGTTGTTGGTGAAGGGCAGCATCGTCTCGTGATAGCTGTCGTTCCACCACAGCGCCGCCTCGACGCCGATCCCGTCCTTCTCGCCAGTGACGAAGATCGGGTCCTTGATGAGCGGCGTCTTCGAGCGGTCGAGCCAGCGCACGAACTCCCGCACGCCGCCGTCGTAGTGCAGCTCCACCTCCACCGGCTCCGCGTGGCGGCGGTCGGTCAGGGTGATGCGCACGCCCGAGTTCAGGAAGGCGAGCTCCCGCAGGCGATGCTCCAGCGTCTTGAAGCTGTAGTCGAGGTTCGAGAACGTGTCCGTCGAGGCGAGGAAGCGCACCCGGGTGCCGCGCCGGCCCTCGGCGGGACCGACGACCTTGAGCGGCGCGGCCGTCTCGCCGCGCTCGAACCGGACGAAATGCTCCTGCCCGTCGCGCCAGATGGTCAGGTCCAGCCAGTCGGAGAGGGCGTTCACCACCGAGACCCCGACCCCGTGCAAGCCGCCCGAGACCTTGTAGCTGTTCTGGTCGAACTTCCCGCCCGCATGGAGCTGGGTCATGATGACTTCGGCGGCCGAGACGCCCTCGCCCTCGTGGATCCCCACCGGGATGCCGCGGCCGTTGTCGGTGACGCTGACCGAGTTGTCGGCATGGAGCACGACGCTCACCCGGTCGGCCCAGCCGCCGAGCGCCTCGTCGATGCCGTTGTCGACGACCTCGTAGACCATGTGGTGGAGGCCCGAGCCGTCGTCGGTGTCGCCGATATACATGCCCGGCCGCTTGCGGACGGCTTCCAGTCCCTTGAGAACCTTGATGGAATCGGCGTCGTAGGTCTCGGGCGCGCGAGCGGTATCGGCCATGCTGTCGGGGGTCCTCGTCAGTGGTGAGACAGTTTAGCGGGGCGGGGCGGGGATGTCACGCGCGCCCTTGCGCCGGGGGGCCGTCTCTCTCAAATCTTCAAGGGGTTATATGGCGATCGCCCGCCCCGGCCGCAATCGCCGCCGGATCGGGCCGCGGCCCCTTGCCGAGCACGCCGCGGCGGCCGGCTCCGGTCTCGCCCGCAGGGGCGCGCGTCCCTGCTTCGGGTCGGCGCCGACGAAGGCCGCGCCGGCGGCTGCCCCCCGCCTAGTTCGTCGTCTCGGCGACCCGCCCATCCTCCGCGATCCCCCAGAACGGGTTCATCGCCAGTTCCCAGACATGGCCGTCCGGGTCGGCGAAATATCCCGAATATCCGCCCCAGAACACCTTTTCCGGCCGTTTCAGCGCCGTGCCCCCGGCTTCCAGCGCCAGCGCATAGGCCGCGTCCACCTCGGCCTCGGTCGCGAAGTTCCGGGCCAGCGTCATGGCGCCCGCGCCCAGCGCCGCCTCCTCCCGACCCTGGTCCTTCGCCAGATCCGCGATCCCGAACAGGCACAGCATCTGCCCGGCGAGGCGGATGAAGGCCACGCCCTCCGTCGCCTCCTCCGCCTCCCAGCCGAGCCGCGCGTAAAAGGTCCGGGCGCGCGCCAGATCCGCCACCCCCAGGGTCACCGCCGTGATCGCCTTCGGAAACACCGCCGCCTCCCAAGTCCAGCACTTCGGGATCATCCCAAGGCTGTCCGGGCGGGTCAAGCCGAGCCCGAGGGCCGCCCGGATCGACGCCTCACTCCACCGCCAGCCCCCGCGCCGCGTCCGCCGCCACCCGCTGCGCCCGGTCGCCCAGGGCGTCGAACAGCGCCGCCTCCGTCCCGGTCAGGAAGGCCTGCGCCCCCAGGGCGAGGAGCGCGTCATAGAGCGCCTCGCGCCGCGCAGGGTCGAGATGCGCCGCCACCTCGTCGAGCAGCAGCACCGGCGGCGCGCCGACCGCCTCGGCCACCGCCCAGGCGTTGGCCAGCAGCAGGCTGATCAGCATCGCCTTCTGCTCGCCGGTCGAGGCGAGCCGGGCCGGAACCTCCTTGGCCGCATAGACCGCGCCGAGGTCGTCCCGATGGGGCCCGGTCAGGGTGCGGCCCGCCGCCCAGTCCCGCGCCCGCTCCGCCCAGGCGGCGGCGAGCGCCTCGGCCGAGTCCGGACCCTCCCGCTCCAGCGCCAGCGCGGCGGCCGGAAATCCGGGGGCAGGGGGGGCGAGCGCCAGCCGCTCCAGCGCCGCGCGCCGGTTCGCCACCACCTGCGCGCCCGCCTCGGCCATGCCGGCCTCGATCGCGGCGTACCAGCCCCGGTCCCGGGAGCCCTCGCGGATCAGCCGGTTGCGCTCCCGCAGGCCCCGCTCATAGGCCGAGGCCGCCTCGGCATGGGAGGGGATCAGGCTCAGGGTCGCCCGGTCGAGATGACGGCGCCGCTCGCTCGCGCCCTCCAGCCACAGCCGGTCCTGCGCCGGGGTGAGCCAGAGCACCCGCAGCGCACCCCCCAGCGCGGCCTGGCTCGCCGGCTTGCCGTCGATCTCCACCGACCGGCCGCCGCCCGCGCCTGCGGTCGCGATCTCGTGCAAGCCGCCGAGGCCCTCCGCCTCGGCCTCCGCCCGCCAGCCCTCGGCCGCGCCCCCCCGCGCCAGCTCGTCCCCCGGCGCCCCGCGCAGGCCGCGGCCCGGCGAGAACAGCGAGATCGCCTCGATCAGGTTGGTCTTGCCCGCCCCGTTCGGCCCCGAGATGGCCACCGGCCGGCCGTCGAAGGCCAGATCCGCCCGGGCGTGGGAGCGAAAGCGCCAGAGCCGCAGACGGCGCAGGGCGAGGCGGGTCACGCGCAGGACCCCTGAAGTCGCCCGTCAAATCCGGCCGGTTTCGCGACGCCCGCGGCGCCGCGAGAACCGAAACCGGCGGGCGTCACACCCGCATGGGCATGACGACATAGACCGCGCTGTCGTCGTCGCCCTCGCGCATCAGGGTGGGATCGGCGGCGGTGGAGAACAGGAAGACCGCGTTCTCCCGGTCGACCTGGCCGGCGATCTCCAGGAGATACTTGGCGTTGAAGCCGATCTCCAGCCGCTCGTCCGCATAGGCGACGGCGAGCTCCTCGTCGGCCGCGCCGCTGTCCGGGGCGTTGACCGACAGGATCAGCCGGTCCTCGTCCAGGGACATCTTCACCGCCCGGCTGCGCTCGGAGGAGACGGTGGCGACCCGGTCCACGGCCTGGGCGAATTCGGCGGCGTCGACCTCGAGCCGCTTGGTGTTGCCCGCCGGGATCACCCGCGCATAGTCGGGGAAGGCGCCGTCGATCACCTTGGAGGTCAGCGCCACCTCGGGCGTGGCGAAGCGCACCTTGGTCTCGCTGACCGAGACCTGGATCTTCGCCTCGTCGTCGTCGAGCAGCTTGCGCAGCTCGCCCACGGTCTTGCGGGGTACGATCACCCCGGGCATGTCCTCGGCCCCCTCTGGCAGGGGCGCGTCGATCCGGGCGAGCCGGTGGCCGTCGGTCGCCACGCAGCGCAGCACGGCGCCCTCATTGCCCCGCGCCGCATGCATGTAGACGCCGTTCAGGTAGTACCGGGTCTCCTCGGTGGAGATCGCGAATTTCGCCTTGTCGAAGAGCCGGCGCAGGGCGGGGGCGGGGCAGGTGAAGGTCACCTGGTATTCCGCCGAGGCCATCATGGGAAAATCCTGGCGGGGCAGGGTCTGGAGGCTGAAATGCGACCGGCCCGCCCGCACCTCCAGCCGACCGTTCGTCCCGTCGTCCTGCAGCTCGACCATGGCCCCGTCGGGGAGCTTGCGGGCGATCTCGTGCAGGGTGTGCGCGCCCACGGTGGTCGACCCGGCCTGGGTCACCATCGCGTACGCCCGGTCCACCACCTCGATGTCGAGGTCGGTGGCGCGAAAGCTGACGGCGTCGCCGTCGGCCTCGATCAGCACGTTGCCGAGGATCGGGATGGCGTTGCGCCGCTCCACCACCGACTGAGCCCGGCTCATGGCCCGGAGAAGGGCGCTGCGTTCCATGCTGAGCTTCATCGCCTTGGTCCCCGTTGGCGCCTGCCCGCCTCGCGGGCGGGACGGCGACACTACCCGATCGGAGCGTGGGCGCAAGGCCGGGCAGGGCCGGGGACCCCCTATTTCCCTCGGTTTTCGCCAGAGTCCGGCCCCGCCAGCCCCGCCCGCCGGAACGAGCCGGCCAGGGCTCGGGACGGAACGACCCCGGCCGATGCGGGGCCCGGATCCGCCGCGGCGCCGCCGCGACCGGTCTTGGGGGGCCGCCGTTGATCCTCACGCCCCCGCCGCACGAGGCTGGCGGCGAATCGCGAAATCGGCGAAGCTGTGCGGATTGCGACCTGCCCGATTGCCGCCGCGTCTCCGCGGCCACCCTTGAGGACCAACCCAGGACGAGGCCCATGGCTCTCTCGCTCGTCGACCGCGCGATCAACGGCGCGCTTTCGCTTTCCGAACGCACCGGCCTCTTCAGCGCCAGCGCGAACCGGCTGGTGATCAACCGCATCGTCGGCACCGCCCGCTTCCGGCCGCATCCCTTCAGCACCGTGCACGACTATTCCTCCTGGCGCGGGCTCAGCGACCGGACCTATTCCGCCCGCCATCTCCCCGGGCGCGCGCCCACGGACCTGCCGCCCGTGGCCGAGGTCGTCGAGCTCTTTCGCCGGCCGGAGGGACAGGCGCGGCTCTGCCCGAAGTCGACGCTGCTCTTCCCCGCCTTCGCCCAGTACCTGACCGACGGCTTCATCCGCACCAGCACCGACGACAGCCTGCCCGACCGGCTGAAGCGCAACACCTCCAACCACGAGATCGACCTCTGCCCGCTCTACGGCCGGACCCTCGCCCAGACCGAGATCCTGCGGGAGCGCAGCGCGGATCCCGCCCGCCGCGGCCGCCTCCGCTCCCAGACGCTCGGCGGCGAGGAATGGGCGCCCTTTCTCTATCGCGACGGCCGCATCGCGCCCGAGTTCGAGGACCTCGACCGGCCGCTCGGCCTGACCGGCGCCCGGGGGCCCGACGACCCCGAGGGGCCCGACCCCGCCCGGCGCGACGCGCTCTTCGCCTTCGGCGGCGACCGGGCGAATTCCGTGCCCCAGGTGGCGATGATGAACACCCTCTTCCTGCGCGAGCACAACCGCCTCGCCGGGCGCATCGCCGCCGCCGAGCCCGGCTGGGACGACGACCGCGTGTTCGAGACCGCGCGCAACACGCTCATCGTCCTCTTCATCAAGCTGGTGGTGGAGGAATACATCAACCACATCACCCCCTTGCCCTTCACCCTGCGCGCCGATCCCGGGGTCGCCTGGACCGCCCCCTGGAACCGCGCCAACTGGATCACCACCGAGTTCAGCCTGCTCTACCGCTGGCACGCCCTGGTGCCGGACCGGATCGAATGGGGGGGCGAGACCCATCCCCTGGCCGCGCTCTTCATGAACAACCAGCCGCTCCTGCGGGCGGGCTTGCGCGCCTCGGCCCTGTCGCTCGGGGCGCAGCGGGCCTGCGAGCTCGGGCCGATGAACACCTCGGACGCGCTCCTGGCCATCGAGAAGGCCTCGGTGGAGCAGGGCCGCTTCTGCGGCCTCGCGCCCTACGCCGACTACCGCGACTACGTGCGTCTGCCCCGGCCGCAGAGCTTCGCCGACATCTCCTCCCGGCCCGAGGTGCAGGCGCGGCTCCAGGCGCTCTACGGCGCGCCCGAGGCGGTGGAGTTCTTCCCGGGCCTCTTCTGCGAGGACCGGGCGACCGATTCCCCCCTGCCGGGGCTGATCCTGCGCATGGTGGCGGTCGACGCCTTTTCCCAGGCGCTGACCAATCCGCTGCTCTCGCCGCACCTGTTCAACGAGGCGACCTTCTCCCGGGCGGGGTGGGAGGCGGTCAACGCGCCCGTCCGCCTCGCCGATCTCGTCGCCCGCAACACCCCCGACGGCCCGCCCCTCGACGCGGTCCGCATGACCCGACGGGAGTGGCGGCGCGAGGGCTGACGGGCCGAGGGAGGCAAGGGGGGCGAGGGGGTCGGCCGCCGCACGGGCGCGCTCCATCCGGCCGCCGCTTCTTCGCGCGCCGCGGGCCGGCTTGCCTCCGGCCCGGGCAAAATCGTATGCAGAAGGGATCGTCCCCCTCCGCATCGAGATCCCCGAGCGTTTTCATGATCATCGGCATCGGCAACGACCTTGCGAGCATCGAGCGGATCGGCCGCACCATCGACCGGTTCGGCCCCCGCTTCCTCGACCGGGTCTTCACCCCGGTGGAGCAGGAGCGCGCCGAGCGTCGGGCCGAGCGGGTCGCCACCTACGCCAAGCGTTGGGCCGCCAAGGAAGCCTGCTCCAAGGCGCTCGGCACCGGCCTGCGCATGGGCATCTCCTGGCGGGACATGGCGGTGTTCAACGTCACCTCCGGCCAGCCGCGGATGCGGCTCACCGGCTGGGCCGACGCCCGCCTCGCTCAGATCACGCCGGCGGGCCACCGGGCGATCCTCCACGTCACCCTGACCGACGATCACCCTTGGGCCTTCGCCGTGGTGGTGATCGAGGCGCTGCCCCTCGACCAGCCCTCGCTCCAGTTCGGCGAGCTCGAAGAGCTGGCGGAGCTGACCGCGGAGGCCCGCCGCCCATTGGCCTGAGCGGAAACGCATGAAAATCAGACAGTTGCGCGCTCCGCCCCGGCGCCGCGGCCCTCCGCCCGCTTGACAGGCCGCGGGGCAGGGCCCACAAGGCGGGGCTCCGCAGGGAACAGGATCGGAATGGCGACCAAAACCAAGGGCAAGGGCGGGGTCCTCGAGCTCGTCAAGACCATCGTCTATGCGCTGCTGCTGGCCGGCGTGATCCGCACGCTGTTCTTCCAGCCGTTCTGGATTCCCTCGGGCTCGATGATCCCCACGCTGCTGGTGGGCGACTTCCTGTTCGTCAACAAGATGGCCTACGGCTACAGCCGCTATTCCTGCCCCTTCTCGATGTGCCCCTTCCCGGGCCGCATCCTCGCCTCCGCGCCCGAACGCGGCGACGTGGTGGTGTTCAAGCACCCGGTTTCGGGCGTCGACTACATCAAGCGGTTGATCGGCCTGCCCGGCGACGTGATCGAGATGAAGGGCGGGGTGCTCTACATCAACGGCCAGCCCGCCCCGCAGGAGCCCGACGGCCTCTTCGTGGAGCGCAACGTGCCCCAGGGCCCGATGCGCGCGCTGCCCCGCTGCATGAACCGCCCCGTTCCCCCCGGCGGCGACTGCGAGGCGGAAATGGCCTGGGAGACCCTGCCCGAGGGCCCGCGCCACCGCATTCTCAACATCGAGACGGGCGGCCCCGGCGACGACGCCGGCCCCTTCACGGTGCCGCCGGGCGAATACTTCTTCATGGGCGACAACCGCGACAACTCGATGGACAGCCGCTTCTCCCGCGCCGCCTTCGGGGTGGGGACCGTGCCCTTCGAGAACTTCGTCGGCCGGGCGGACCGGGTGATCTTCTCCTCCGCCGGCGCCTCCATGCTGTTCTTCTGGACCTGGCGGCCCGACCGGTTCTTCGTGGCGGTGCGATGAAGCTCAGCCGGACCATGGCCGAGACGGCCGCCCGGCTCGGCCACGACTTCCGCGACCCCGCCCTGCTCATCGAGGCGCTGACCCATCCCTCCATGGGCGGCGCCCACAACCAGAGGCTGGAGTTCCTGGGCGACCGGGTGCTGGGGCTGGTGATCGCCGAGGCGCTGATCGCGGCCGATCCCGGCGCCTCCGAGGGCGACCTCGCGCCGCGGCTGAACGCCCTCGTCCGCAAGGAGACCTGCGCCGAGATCGCCCAGTCGGTCGACCTCGGGGCGGCGCTGCGCCTCGGCCGCTCCGAGATGCTGTCGGGGGGGCGGCGCAAGACCGCGCTCCTCGGCGACGCGATGGAGGCGGTCATCGCCGCGGTCTATCGCGACGCAGGCCTCGACACCGCACGCGCGCTGATCCTGCGGCTCTGGGGCGAGCGGGTGGCGCAGGCCCGCGGCCAGGGGCTCGACGCCAAGACCGCGCTCCAGGAATGGGCGCAGGGGCGCGGCCTGCCGGCCCCCACCTACGCCGACCTCGGCCGCGAGGGACCGGACCATGCCCCCGTCTTCACCGTCGAGGCCCGCCTCGCCGATGGCCGCAGCGCCGAGGGGCGCGCGGCCTCCAAGCGCGCCGCCCAACAGATCGCCGCCGAGGCCTTGCGCGCCCGGCTGGAAGGAGAGCCATGACCGAGGAAACCCGCTGCGGCATGGTCGCCCTGATCGGCGAGCCGAACGCCGGCAAGTCCACGCTGCTCAACCGCATGGTCGGGGCCAAGGTCTCGATCGTGACCCACAAGGTCCAGACCACCCGCACCCGCATCCGCGGCATCGCCTTGGAAGGCGCGGCGCAGCTGGTGTTCGTCGACACGCCGGGCCTCTTCCGGCCCCGCCGCCGCCTCGACCGGGCGATGGTCGCCGCCGCCTGGGGCGGGGCCGCCGACGCCGACGTGGTGGTGCTCCTGGTCGAGGCCCATCGGGGCGTCACCGACGGGGTGCGCGCCATCCTCGACAGCCTCGCCGCCCAGCTCCCCCGCGGCAAGGTGGCGCTCGCCATCAACAAGATCGACCGCGTCAAGGCCGAGGCGCTTCTGGGCCTCTCGGCCGAGCTCAACGGCCTGCGCCCCTTCGCCGCCACCTTCATGATCTCCGCCGAGCGCGGCTACGGCGTCGACGCCCTCAAGGCTTGGCTCGCGGCCGAGGTCCCCCCCGGCCCCTGGCTCTATCCCGAGGACCAGATCGCCGACCTGCCGCTCCGGATGCTCGCCGCCGAGACCACGCGGGAAAAGCTCACCCTGCGCCTCCACCAGGAGCTCCCCTACGAGCTGACGGTCGAGACGGAGAAATGGGAGGAGCGCAAGGACGGGTCCGTGCGCATCGACCAGGTGGTCTATGTCGCCCGCGACGGCCACAAGGGCATCGCGCTTGGGCCGAAGGGCGAGACGATCAAGGCGGTCGGCAAGGCCGCGCGCGAAGAGCTCAAGACCTTCCTCGGCCGCGAGGTGCACCTGTTCCTGACCGTCAAGGTCCGGCCGAACTGGCTCGACGAGGCGGAGCGGTATGGCGAGATGGGGCTCGATTTCCCCCGGGGCGAATGACCGAGCCGCGGCTGACCGCGGGCTTCTGGGTCGCCGCCTATCTCGGCCGGCTGCGGCTGGCGGACATCCCGGCCTTCGTCACCGCGAAGGGGGACGCGACCGCGGGGGCGGTGATCGTCAAGCTCAACACCCTCGACGGCCGCGCCCGGGCTTTCCACCGCAGCTGGACGCTGGATGGCGCGCGAGTCTGGGCGATGCTGGCCGAGGGACCGGAGGCCGAGGTGGACGCGGCCCTCGCCCGGCAGCGCGGCTTCGACCCGGATCTCTGGGTGATCGAGGTCGAGGACCGCGCCGGCCGCAGTTTGCTGGACGAGCCGGGGCTCGGGGCGTGAGGCGGCGGACGGCGGCAGCCTCCTGCCGAGGGGAGCGCCGGTCTCGGGGGCCCCGCGAGGGGGCCCCGCTCGCCCGGCGCTGTCGGACAGGCCCGCCGTTGCGGGCCCGTCCTCTCCGGAGCCGCGCCGTTGCGCGGCGAGTCTTTTTCCCCCGCCTGTTGGCGGGGCCCCGACTGCTCTCCAGGTTTCAAGGCCGTATGAAGACCGGGGCGGCGCGCCAGGTCGACGGCCGGAGGCGCGCGGTCGGGGCGGCGCGCCCGAGAGGGGCGGGGGCGATGGACTGGCGCGACGAAGGCCTGCTGATCGCCACGCGCCGTCACGGGGAGAGCGCCGCTCTGGCGGAGATCTTCACCGCCGCCCATGGCCGCCACGCGGGCGTGGTGCGCGGGGGCGGGTCGCGGCGGATGGCGCCGGTCCTGCAACCCGGGGGTCTCTTCGCCGTGGAATGGTCCGCCCGCCTGGAGGAGCACCTGGGCCATTTCCGCCTCGATCCCGTCTCGACGCCGCTCGGCCACGTGCTCGGCGATCGGGCGGCGCTGGCGGCGCTGGCGAGTCTCGCCGCGCTGCTCTCCGCCGCTTTGCCGGAACGCGCGCCCCATCCCGCGCTCTATGCCGAGACCCGGAGGCTCATCGAACGGCTGGCCCGCGATCCCGGCTGGCGCGCAGACTACGCCCGGTGGGAGCTGACCCTGCTGGCGGAGCTGGGCTTCGGCCTCGACCTCGGCCGCTGCGCGCTGACCGGTGCGACCCAGGATCTCGCCTTCGTCTCGCCGCGCACCGGCCGGGCCGTCGCCCGCGCCGCTGCCGGGCCCTGGGCGGACCGGCTGCTGCCGCTGCCCGCCTTCCTCACCCTGCCGGGCGCCGCGGCCACGCCCCGCGACCTGGCCGAGGCCTTGGCGCTCACTGGTCATTTCCTGGAGACCTGGCTCGCCCCCTCCCTGCGCCGGGAGCGCCTGCCGGAGGCGCGAGCCCGCGCCGTTGCGGCCCTCGCCCGGCTCTGACCTGGGGCGGCGGCTCAGGCCCCGTCCCGGCTCCACCAGCGCCGGCGCAGCAGGGCGAAGCGCCTGCGGCCGCGGATCACCGCCGCGTTCACCCGCGGTCGCAGGATGGGCACGTCCACGGCGAGAAGCATCAGCCCCACGGGCAGCATCCACACCCCGAGCACCGGCAGGAAGGAAAACACCCCGCCCAGCAGGAACACGATGGCGATCGGCACGCGGTAGAGCCGCGTCCGGTCGTGCAGCAGCCATTCCACAGGCTTGCGGGTCGAGGGCGTGCCGCGCACGATGGCATCGAACTGCCGCCTCAAGCGGTGTTCGTGCTTGCGCTCCTTCGACATGCCCCGGGGACCCCTTTCTCGTTCGGGCGCAAGATGGGGGGGAATGGTGAAGCTTGCAACAACGGATCGCGTCACGCTTCCGTTGCTATTCCCGGGCGAAACGCATCGAGACCCCGCCCGGTCCGGTCAGCAGCAGGCCCTCCGCGTCGAGCGCCGCGCGGTTCACCTTGTCGAGCGCCGCGAAGAACGCCGTTTCCGCCGGCAGGTCCGGGCAGGCCATCCGCGTGACCGGCCCGAGCCTGAAGCTCAGGTCTGGCCAGCGCCCGACGTAATCGGCGGTGAAGCGGTTGCAGGGCGCCTGGCCCGCGATGCGCCCGTCCTCGGTCAGCGTCGCCTCGGCCCGGGCGGGGTAGGGCTTGCCGTCGAGCTCCACGAGCTTCCAGGTGGTGCCGGGCAGGAGCCAGTTCCCCTCGGGCACCTCGGGCTTCGGCGCGGCCGGGGCGCAGGCCGCGAGCAGCAGCAGCCCCGCGACCGCCCGCCTCAATTGCGCGTCTCCAGCAGGCGCCGCGCGATCACCTGCGCCTGGATCTCCGCCGCGCCCTCGAAGATGTTGAGGATGCGGGCGTCGCACAGCACGCGGCTGATCTGGTATTCCAGCGCGAAGCCGTTGCCGCCGTGGATCTGCAGCGCGTTGTCGGCGTTCGACCAGGCGATGCGGGCGCCCAGCAGCTTGGCCATCCCGGCCTCCAAGTCGCAGCGCCGGCCCTCGTCCTTCTCCCGCGCGGCGTAGTAGCTGAGCTGGCGGGCGATCATGATCTCCACCGCCATCAGCGCGAGCTTGCCGTAGACCCGCGGGAAGGCGATCAGCGGCTTGCCGAACTGCTTGCGGTCCTGGGCGTAGCGCATGCCCAGTTCCAGCGCGCATTGCGCCACGCCGATGGCCCGGGCGGCGGTCTGGATGCGGGCGGACTCGAACGTCTGCATCAGCTGCTTGAAGCCCTGGCCGGGCACGTCCCCGAGCAGGTTGCCGCCGGGCACCTTGAACCCGTCGAAGCCGAGCTCGTATTCCTTCATGCCGCGATAGCCGAGCACCTCGATCTCGCCCCCGGTCATGCCGGGGGTCGGGAAGGGGTCCTCCTCCGTTCCGCGGATCTTCGGCGCGATCAGCATGGAGAGGCCGGAATAGTCCGAGGTGGCGGGGTCGGTGCGCACAAGCAGGGTCATCACGTCGGCGCGGGCCGCGTGGGTGATCCAGGTCTTGTTGCCGGTCACCACCCAGTCGTCGCCGTCGCGCACCGCCCGGGTGCGGAGCGAGCCGAGGTCGGAGCCGGTGTTGGGCTCGGTGAAGACCGCGGTGGGGAGGATCTCGGCCGAGGCGATCTTCGGCAGCCATTCCTGCTTCTGCGCCTCGGTGCCGCCGCCGAGGATCAGCTCCGCCGCGATCTCGGACCGGGTGCCGAGGGAGCCGACGCCGATATAGCCGCGGGAAAGCTCCTCCGAGACCACGCACATGGCGGTCTTGGACATGCCGAAGCCGCCGTATTCCTCGGGGATGGTCAGGCCGAAGACGCCGAGCTCGCCCATCTCCTGGAGGATCTCCAGCGGGATCAGCTCGTCCTTCAGGTGCCATTCATGGGCGAAAGGCACGACCTTGTCGTCGGCGAAGCGCCGGAACTGGTCGCGGATCATCTCGTATTCGTCGTCGAGGCCGGTGGCCCCAAAGCTCGCCACCGTCCCCTGCTCGATCATCAGCTCCACCAGCCGGGACCGGGCCGCGTCGGTGTTGCCCTCGGCGATCAGCGTCGCCACCGCCGGGGTCGCGACCAGCGCCGCGATCTCCGAGGCGGGGACGCCCAGGTCCTTCAGCCGGGCCATCTCGTTCTGCGACATCGGAATGCCGCCCGCGAGCTGCGACAGGTATTCCCCGAAGGCGATCTGCAGGATCAGCCGCTCGATCTCGCCGAACCTGCCCGCCTCCTGCAGGCGTGCGCCCCAGGAGGCCATCTCGCGCAGGGATTCGACATAGGTGGCGATCCAGGACAGGGCGTGGGCGGCGGCCTGGTCGGCCTCCAGCGCCTTGTTGGACACCCGTCCCCCGGTCGAGACCCGGGCCGAGAGCGCGGCGCGGGCCGAAGCGAGCGTCGCTTCGGCGGCGGCCACCGAGTCCTTCGCGAGGTCCGGCAGGCCGGGGAGGACGGTCTCCGGGGTCAGGACGCGGGCGGCTTCGCTCATCGGGCAGATCCTCGGGCGGTTGCGTTGCAGTATCCGTGTTGCGGCGGCACAGTAGGCGGGTTGTCGGGCGCCGTCAATTTGGCCCGAGGGCTTCTGCGCAACAATCTCTTTGACAGGCGGGCGATGGCGACACTTTCTTGTGTGCAGCGCGACGGAACGCAAGCAGAGGCCGCGCGTTTCCGGCGACGCGGCGACAGGCGCGCGGCTTGGGGCCGCAGGGCGCGGCCGACAGGGAGGTCCAGGATGCTTCGTCTCGCACTGATCCTCGGGCTCGCGCTCGCGCCCGGCCTGGCCGCGGCCGCGCCCTGGACTCTCGACCCCGCCACCGAGGTGAGCGTCGACGTCCCCTGGCGGGGCTCGGACGTGAAGGTCCGCTTCTCCGGCCTCCAGGGCCAGGTGGATTTCGACGAGACGTCGCCCGAGGCCGCCAAGGCCCGGATCTCCGTCGCCGCCGCCTCGGCCGATACCGGGGTGGGGGTGGTCAACGCCCTGGTCAAGAGCGAGGGCTATCTCGACGCCGCCCAATTCCCCACCATCTCCTTCCAGCTCGACAAGCTCACCCGCCTCTCGAAGAGCGAGGCCCGGGTGGACGGCCGGCTCACCCTGCGCGGCGTGACCAGGCCGGTGAGCCTCGACGCCAAGGTGCTCCGCTACGGCCCCGCCAAGGACGACCCGGACCGGTTCGAGGCGGGCTTCGACATTGAGGGCACGATCGACCGCACGGCGTTCGGCTCGACCGGCGGCCTGCCGGAGGTGCCCGCGGACCTCGACCTGCGCATCCGCCTGCTGATGAGCTCGCAGTGACCGCGCCCGCCGGCTGGGGCCCGGTCGCCCGGGCCTTTCACTGGACGCTTGCGGTCCTCATCCTGTTCCAGCTTGGTCTCGGCCTCCGGATGACCCGATTCACCCCGGACCTCGGGCGGCAGTTCGACCTCATCCAGCTCCACAAGAGCTGGGGGACGGTGATCTTCGCCCTGGTCCTCGCCCGCCTCGCCTGGCGGCTGCGCACGGGCGCCCCGCCGCTCGAGGGCCCCGCCTGGCGGCGCAGGCTGGCGGGGGCGGTGCAGGTCCTGCTCTACGGGCTGATGCTGTGGATGCCGCTCTCGGGCTGGGTCGACGTCTCCGCTTCGCCGCTCCAGGATCTGCTGCAGATGCAAAACATGGTCTTCGGCCTGTTTGCCCTCCCCGACCCCTGGGTCCCCGGGAACGAGCGGCTGGCGGCCCTCGCCTCGGCCGCGCACCTGGCGGGGGCGGTCGCCATGGCGGGGCTGATCGCGCTCCATGTGGCCGGCGCCCTGCGGGGCGAATTCGTCGAGCGCGACCACACCTTGCGCCGGATGATCCGGGGACGCTGAGCCCCCAGATACGACCGGACCGGCGCGGGGCCTCCCCCCGCGCCGGTCCTTCTCTTCTCGGAAGTCGGGCCTCGGAAACTGGGCCGCGGCGATCGGGGGCGGCCGTCCCCCGCCGCCCGATCAGGCCGCCCGATCAGGCCGCGTCGTCGGTGGGGACGGGTGCCCGGCGGCTGGCCATGAACTGGTCGAACTCCGCCTGGTCCTTGGCCTTGCGCAGCTGGTCGAGGAACGAGGTGAAGGCCTCGCGCTCCTCCTCCAGCCGCTTCAGGGTCTCCGCCCGATAGGCGTCGAAAGCGGCGTTGCCGGTGGCGCCGCCGAAGCGGTCGGAACGATGGGCGCGACGGCCCCAGCGCGAGCAGGACATGCGTTTGCTCCAGATCATGTAGAACAGGATGGCGAGGCCCACGGGCCAGAACAGGATGAAGCCGGCGACCATGGCGACCAGCCAGGCCGGCCGCCCGCGGTCGTCGAGCCAGTCCCGCGCCCGCTCCAGCGCGGCGCGGACCCGGCCTGTCCAGGGCTCGGACGGCTGGGGCCAGGATGAGGCGGTGTGCATCGGTCGCTCCCTTGGGTGGATGTGAATGTAAATCACATTTACATAGATGCGCGACCCGGGCCGCTTCGTCAAGAGGCTTGATCGCCGGCCTGCGGACGGGCACAGGGGCGGGATGCAGGGACTGCGCCGCCGCCTCTTCTATGTCGTCCTCTACGAGGGGCTGGCGATCGCCGTCACCGCCTGGGCGATCCGCGTCCTCGGGGGCCACTCCGCCGCCGACGCGGGCTTCGTCGCGGTCGCCTCCTCGGCCATCGCGGTCAGCTGGAACCTCGCCTTCAACTGGGCCTTCGAGGCCTGGGAGGCGCGCCAGGCGGTCAAGGGCCGCGGCGTCGCCCGGCGCATCGCCCATGCGGCGCTGTTCGAGACCGGGCTGACGGTCTTCCTGGTGCCGATGCTGGCCTGGCGGCTCGGCATCCCCCTCTGGCAGGCCTTTCTCTACGACCTCGGCCTGCTGCTCTTCTTCCTGGTCTACACCTACGTCTTCACCTGGGGCTTCGACCGGGTCTTCGGCCTGCCGGCCTCGGCGCGCCAGACCAACGGATAGAAGGGGACGGCCGGACGGCGACTCTGGGCCGAAGCAGCCTCCGACCGACGGCTTCGCCCCGGGGGCAAGACCTCGCGACAAGACGATGAGCCGGACCGGACGGCCGGCTCCGCCGAAACGAAGTCCGCCCTAGAAGGGCAGGATCCCGAGCCCGCGCAGATAGACGCCCGCGCCGGTCTCCAGCATCTCCTCCGCCGAATAGGGGGCCCGCGTCCCGGGCGCCCCCCGGCCGAACAGCTCGACCACCCCGTGGCTCAGCGCCCAGACATGGTTCGCGACCATGGTCGCAGGCGGACGGCGGTCCGGGGGCAGGCGGGCGGTCAGCCGCTCCGCCGCCTGCACCAGCACCGCCTGGGCCCGCCCCGCCGCCCGGGCGAGCTCCGGGTCGCCCGCCACCGCGACGCCGCTCTCGAACATCGCCATGTAATGGCCGGGATGGCTGCGCGCGAAATCGAGATAAGCCCGCCCCGTGGCGAAGAACGCCGTCAGGGGCGAGGGCCGGCCGCCGTCGTAGGCCTGCTCCAGCCGGTCGGCGAAGATCTCGAAGCCCCGGCGCGCCACCTCCGCCACCAGGTCCTCCCGACCCTTGAAATGGCGATAGGGCGCGGCCGGGCTCACCCCGGCGAGCCGCGCCGCCTCGGCCATGGTGAAGCCCATGGGCCCCTTTTCCTCGATCAGGCGCAGGGCGGCTTCGGCCAGGGCCTCCCGCAGGTTGCCGTGGTGATAGGTCCGGCGGGCGCGGGGCTCTGTCTCCTCCATCGTCCGGCAGATACCGCCCCCGCCGCCCCGCGGCAAGCCAAGCCCGCCGCGCCCCGCGGCAAACCGATGCCGCCGCGCCCCCGCGGCAGGCGGATGCCGCCGGTAACCATTCACAAGGGCTTTTCTTGAGGCCCGGCGCCTCCCGGGGTTACCCATGGGGTTCAGGGTTAATCGCTTTGCTTGTGGATGCGCCGATGGACTGGACCAACGTCAGCCTCATGGATCTCGACCGCCGCCGGGGCGGCCGAAACCCCTGGGCGGACATCGCCAAGGCGCTCAGCATCATCCTCCTGGTGATCTGGACGACCGTGGGCGACGCCTATTACGTCAACGATCTGCTGATCCTCGCCCGGATGCCGCTGTTCTTCTTCGTCTCCGGGTTCTTCGCCTGGCGGATCGTGGTCGAGGCCGACCTCGGCGCCTTCCTGCGCGACCGGGTGGGCAACCTCGTCTATCTCTACGCGCTCTGGACCTGGCTGCTCTACCTCGCCACCCGGGGCGCGGCGAACGTGTTCTTCGGCGTGCCCACCAACCCGAAATCCAACCTCTGGATCTTCACCGACCCACCCCTGACCATCTGGTTCCTCTATGCGCTCGCCTTCGCCTTCGTCGTCGCCCGGGCGGCGCGGGGCCTGCCGATCTGGATGGTGATGGCGGGGTCCTTCGCCTGCTACGCCGCCGCGGTCTGGACGGGGGACTGGCGGCACATGGGCTTCCTCGAGCGGCTGGTGCGGCTCTTCCCCTTCTTCTGGCTGGGGCTGGTCGCGCGGCCGGTCGCGGCGGACCTCGTCGAGCGGGCCTGGCGCTGGTGGCCGGCGTTCGGCGCGGGCTTCTTCGCCGCCGCCTGGGCGACCCTCGACACGCCGCTCGCCGCCTTCGCGCCGGCGACCTTCGCGGTCACGCTCCTCGGGATCCTCTGGCTGCTGACGCTCGCGCGCCGGCTCGCGGACAGCCCCCTCGCGGCGCCGCTCGCCGTCCTCGGGGCCGCGACGCTCTACGTCTACGTCCTGCAGCGCATCCAGCTCTTCTACCTGGAAAAGGCGCGGGAGGCGCTCGGCCTCGTCGATCCCGCCTGGGGGTTCGTCGAGGCCGCGATCATCGTCGTCGTCGGCGTCCTCGTCGGCCGCTGGGCCGCCGCCCGTCCCGGGCTCGGCTGGCTCTTCCAGGCGCCCTGGGTCGGCGCCGGCCGAAACGCGCGCCGGGCGAACGCCTGAGCCCGCGCGCCCGCGCCCCGGGTTCGGCGTCCTGTCCGGATCCGGGCGCGCGGCGCTTGGAGAGAATTCGGGGAAACCCTTCGCGCGGCCGCCCTCGGCTGGTTCATGTGAAAGTGAAAGAATTCATCAGAAAATATTGAAATTAATAAATATTTTCTGATGTTTTCGCGCGATGCCCGTCCTTCCCAAGGCGCCGCGGCAGGGGAAAGAGGCCCTTGCGAAAGGCTCTCTCAGGGCCACTTGGCAATCGGGGGCAGAGACATCAGCACCGCCTCCGGATTGTGCCCGGTCTCCAGGCCGAAGCGGGTGCCCCGGTCATAGACCAGGTTGAATTCGGCGTAGCGGCCGCGTTTCACCAGCTGGATCTCCCGCTCGGCCTCCGTCCAGGGCCGGCGCATGTGGCGTTCCACCAGCGGCGGATAGGCGGCGAGAAAGGCCCGGCCCACGTCCCGGGTGAAGGCGAAGTCCGCCTCCCAGTCCCCGGTGCAGAGATCGTCGTAGAAGATCCCGCCCACGCCCCGCGGTTCGTTCCAGTGGCGGATCAGGAAATACTCGTCCGCCCAGGCCTTGAAGCGGGGATAGTAGCCGGCGTCGTGCCGCGCGCAGGCCTCCCGCAGCCGGGCGTGGAAAAAGGCTGTGTCCTCCGCATCCTCGATCATCGGGTTAAGGTCGGCGCCGCCTCCGAACCACCAGCCGCCGGGGGTCCAGAACATCCGGGTGTTCATGTGGACCGCCGGCGTCAGCGGCGAGTTCAGGTGCGCGACGAGGCTGATCCCCGAGGCCCAGAACCGCGGATCCTCGGCGAGCCCCGGCAGCTCCTTGCGGCTGGTCAGGCTGCGCTGCGCCTGGGCCCCGAGCGCGCCGTGGACGGTCGAGATGTTCACCCCCACCTTCTCGAAGACCCGGCCCCCGCGCATCACCGACATGACGCCGCCGCCGCCTTCGCCCCCGCTCTCGCCCTCGGCGGCGCGGCGGGTCTCCTTGCGCTCGAACCGCCCCGAGGGCAGGTCCGCGAAGGGGCCCGTGTCCTGGGCGTCCTCCAGCGCCTCGAAGGCGGCGCAGATCGCGTCGCGCAATTCGGCGAACCAGGCGGCGGCGCGGGTCTTGTGCGGATCGTCGATGCTCATGGCCCTCGGGTTAGCGTCGCCCGCCGGCCCTGTCGAGGCCCCGCTTGCGGCCGGCCCGACGCCGCGCCTATTCTGCGCGCGCCTGCACAGGAGACCCCGAGATGGCCGAACTGCTCCAGACCCCGCTCCACGCGCTGCATGTCTCGCAGGGGGCGAAGATGGGGCCCTTCGCCGGCTACGACATGCCGATCCAGTACCCGGACGGGGTGCTGAAGGAACACCTTCACACCCGCGCCGAGGCGGGCCTCTTCGACGTCAGCCACATGGGCCAGGCGATCCTGCGGCCGAAGTCGGGCGACCTCGCCGACGCCGCCGCCGCGCTTGAGACCCTGGTCCCGGTCGACGTCCTCGGCCTGAAGGAGGGCCGCCAGCGCTACGCCCTCTTCACCGCCCCCGACGGCGGCATCCTCGACGACCTGATGATCGCCAACCGCGGCGATCACCTGTTCCTGGTGGTCAACGCCGCGAACAAGGAAGCCGACTTCGCCCACCTGCGCTCCGCCCTCGGCGAGACCTGCGTGGTGGAGCCCCTCGACAACGCCCTCCTGGCGCTCCAGGGCCCCAAGGCCGGCGCCGCGCTCGCCGCCCTCGACCCGGACGCGGACCTGATGCGTTTCATGGACGTGCGCGAGCTGCGCCTCGGGGCCCAGACGGCGGTCGTCTCCCGCTCCGGCTACACCGGCGAGGACGGGTTTGAGATCTCGCTCCCCGCCGCCGCCGCCGTCGACCTCGCCCGCGCGCTCCTGGAGCGGCCCGAGGTCCGGCTCATCGGCCTCGGCGCCCGCGATTCCCTCCGGCTCGAGGCGGGGCTCTGCCTCCACGGCCACGACATCGACCCGACCACCACCCCGGTCGAGGCGGCGCTGGAATGGGCGATGCAGGCCGCCCGGCGCAAGGGCGGCGCCCGCGAGGGCGGCTTTCCCGGCGCCGAGGTCATCCTTGGCCAGATCGAGGCGGGCGCCGCGCGCCGCCGGGTCATGCTCCTGCCCGAGGGCCGCGGCCCCATGCGCGAGGGCGTGAGCCTCCACGCGACCCCCGACGGCCCGGCCATCGGCGCGATCACCTCGGGCGGCTTCGGCCCCAGCCTGAACGCGCCCGTCTCCATGGGCTACGTGGAGGCCGCCCACGCCGCTCCCGGCACCCGGCTCCTTGGCCTGTTGCGCGGAAAAATGCAGCCTGTAATTGTGGCCAAGACGCCCCTGATCCAGCCGGGGTACAAGCGCGCCTGAGGAGAGCGGAATGCTGAAATTCACCGAGGAGCACGAGTGGCTCCGTCTCGACGGCGACGAGGTGACGGTGGGCATCACCGAATACGCCGCCGAACAGCTCGGCGACCTCGTCTTCGTCGAACTGCCCGAGGAGGGCGCGACGGTGGCCAAGGGCGACGAGGTCGTCACCATCGAATCCGTCAAGGCGGCGAGCGACATCCTCGCGCCGCTGGACGGCGTCATCACCGAGGTGAACGCCGCCATCGTCGAGAACCCCGGCAAGGTGAACGACGACCCGATGGAGGGCGGCTGGTTCTTCAAGATGACCCTCGCCGACCCGTCCGAGTTCGACGCGCTGATGGACGAGGCCGAATACCGGGAGTCCCTTGCCTGACATGGAATTCCAGGAAACCGAGTATCACCCCTACGACTTCGCCAACCGCCGCCACATCGGCCCGTCCCCGGCCGAGATCGCCGCGATGCTGGAGACGGTGGGGGCGCCGGGCCTCGACGCGCTGATCGACGAGACGGTCCCGGCCGAGATCCGCGCCGCGCCGCTCGCCTTCGGGCCGGCGCTGTCGGAACAGGGGGTGCTGCACCGGCTGCGGCAGGTGGCGCGGAAAAACCGTGTTCTGACAAGCCTTATCGGTCAGGGCTACTACGGCACCGTAACGCCGCCAGCCATTCTGCGGAACATATTCGAAAATCCTGCCTGGTACACCGCCTATACCCCCTATCAGCCGGAAATCAGCCAGGGCCGGCTCGAGGCGCTGCTGAACTTCCAGACCATGGTCTGCGACCTGACCGGGCTCGACGTGGCCAACGCCTCGCTGCTCGACGAGGGCACCGCCGCGGCCGAGGCCATGGCGCTGGCCGAGCGCGCGGCGAAATCCAAGGCCCGCGCCTTCTTCGTCGATCGGGACTGCCATCCCCAGACCATCGCCTGCATCGAGACCCGCGCCGCGCCGCTGGGCTGGCAGGTGATCGTCGGCGATCCCTTCGCCGACCTCGACCCCGCCGGGGTCTTCGGCGCGATCTTCCAGTACCCGGGCACCTACGGCCATTGCCACGACTTCTCGGGCCCCATCGCGGCGCTGCACGCGGCCGGGGCGCTCGCCTGCGTCGCCGCCGACCCGCTCGCCCTGACGCTGCTCACGCCCCCGGGCGAGATGGGGGCGGACATCGCCATCGGCTCCACCCAGCGCTTCGGCGTGCCCTTGGGCTTCGGCGGGCCGCACGCCGCCTACATGGCCGTGCGCGACCCGCTCAAGCGCTCCATGCCGGGCCGCATCGTCGGCGTCTCCATCGACGCCCGCGGCAACCGCGCCTACCGCCTCAGCCTCCAGACCCGCGAGCAGCACATCCGGCGGGAAAAGGCGACCTCCAACGTCTGCACCGCCCAGGCGCTGCTGGCGGTCATGGCCTCCATGTACGCGGTTTTCCACGGGCCGGAGGGGCTCAAGGCCATCGCCCAGCGCATCCACCGCAAGACCGTGCGCCTCGCCAGAGGGCTCGAGAGCCTCGGCTTCGCGGTGGAGCCCGGGCGCTTCTTCGACACGATCACGGTGGAGGTGGGGGCGCTCCAGGGGGTGATCCTGCGCGCCGCCGTGGCCGAAGGGGTCAACCTGCGCAAGGTCGGCGCGACCCGGATCGGCATCTCGGTGGACGAGCGCACCCGGCGCGAACACACCCAGGGAGTCTGGCGGGCGTTCGGCGGCGACATGCTGGACCTCGCGCTGGACCACGAATATCGCCTTCCGGAAAATCTCATCCGAACAAGCGAGTACCTGACGCACCCGATCTTTCACATGAATCGGGCCGAGTCCGAGATGACGCGCTACATGCGCCGTCTCGCCGACCGGGACCTCGCCCTCGACCGGGCGATGATCCCGCTCGGCTCCTGCACGATGAAGCTCAACGCCACCGCCGAGATGATGGCGGTGAGCTGGCCGGAATTCGCCGACATCCACCCGCTCGCCCCCGCCGACCAGGTCGAGGGCTATGCGGAGCTGATCGCGGACCTGAGCGAAAAGCTCTGCGCCATCACCGGCTACGACGCCTTCTCGATGCAGCCGAACTCCGGGGCGCAGGGGGAATACGCGGGGCTGCTCACCATCCGGGCGTATCACGCCAGCCGGGGCGAGGGGCGGCGCGACGTCTGCCTCATCCCCACCTCGGCCCATGGCACCAACCCCGCCTCCGCCCAGATGGCGGGGATGCGGGTAGTGGCGGTGGCGACGGCGCCGAACGGCGACATCGACGTGGCGGACTTCCGGGCCAAGGCCGGGAAATACGCGGACAGCCTCGCCGCCTGCATGATCACCTATCCCTCGACCCACGGGGTCTTCGAGGGCACGGTGCGCGAGATCTGCGCCATCACCCATGAGCACGGCGGCCAGGTCTACCTCGACGGGGCCAACATGAACGCCCTGGTCGGGCTGGCCCGGCCGGGGGACTTCGGTTCGGACGTGAGCCACCTCAACCTCCACAAGACCTTCTGCATTCCCCATGGGGGCGGGGGTCCGGGCATGGGGCCGATCGGAGTCAAGGCGCATCTCGCGCCCTTCCTGCCCGGCCGGCCGGGGGGCGCGGGGCGGGTGTCGGCGGCGGACTTCGGCTCGCCGAGCCTGCTGCCGATCTCCTGGGCCTATTGCCTGATGATGGGGGGCGCGGGGCTGACCCAGGCGACGCGCATCGCCATCCTCAATGCCAACTACATCGCCGCCCGCCTGTCGGAGGCCTATCCCATCCTCTATTCCCGGGGCGGCCGGGTGGCGCACGAGTGCATCGTCGACTGCCGGCCGATGAAGGACTGGGGGATCGGGGTCGAGGACGTGGCCAAGCGGCTGATCGACTGCGGCTTCCACGCGCCGACCATGTCCTGGCCGGTGGCGGGCACCCTGATGATCGAGCCCACCGAGAGCGAGCCCAAGGCCGAGCTCGACCGGTTCATCACCGCCATGCTCGCCATCGCCGCCGAGGCCCGCGACGTGGCCGAGGGGCGTTCGCCGAAGGACGACAATCCCCTGGTGCGGTCTCCTCACACGGTGGAAGACCTGATCGGCGACTGGGACCGGCCCTACAGCCGCGAACAGGCCTGCTATCCGCCGGGCGCCTTCCGGGTGGACAAGTACTGGCCCCCGGTCAACCGCGTGGACAACGTCTACGGCGACCGGAACCTGATCTGTTCCTGCCCGCCGGTGGAGGCCCTGGCCGAAGCCGCGGAATGACCGCATCGGGGCTGGGTCCGCGCCCATCCCCGTCTTTCCTCGCCCGGCGCGCGCCCTCAGCGGCCGTGCGCCGGGCGCCCAGGGACCGGAGTTTTCAATCGGTGCGAGGGGCGGCAGGGCCTGTCAGGGACAGCGCGGTATTTCTCAAGGATATACAGCAGTTAACGTGCGCTGTGATCATGATTTATCAACAGGAATTTCCATCTGATTGATAAATTTCTGAAAATATAATAAAATCAACGATCTAACCTCGATTTCACGCGTGAAATTCCGGCGTGTCGGCACCCGCGCCCGCGCCTATGCCCCGGCGCGGGCCAGGTAGGCGAGCCGGTCGAGGAACCCCTGGAGGATGTATCCCGCCGCCACGTGGTCGATCACCTCGGCCCGGCGCCGGCGCGAGGCGTCGGCTTCCAGCAGCGCCCGCTCAGCGGCCACCGTGGAGAGCCGCTCGTCCCAGAAGACGATGGGCAGGGGGGTGAGCCGGGACAGGTTCCGGGCGAAGGCGCGCGTCGCCTGGGCCCGCGGCCCTTCCGTCCCGTCCATCGACCGGGGCAGGCCCAGCACCAGCCCGGCGATCCCCCGCCCGCCGGCCAGCGCCAGAAGCTCGGCGGCGTCCTGGGTGAACTTGGTCCGCCGGATGGTCAGGAGCGGCGAGGCGACCGACCGCCGCCCGTCCGACACCGCCACCCCGATCGTCTTGGTCCCGAGGTCAAGCCCCGCCAGCGCGCCCGCTGCCGGCAGGGCGGCGGCGAAGGCCGCGGGGTCGTCATGGATCGCACCAGGGATCGCGCCGGGGCCCGCGCTCATTCCTTCAGCCCGGCGGCGGTCGCGGTCTCGCGCAGCATGGCGAGGGCGGCCGGGTCGGCCGCGAAGATCTCCCGCGCCTCCCGCCAGATCGCCATGGCCTCCTCCTGACGGCCCAGCACGGCGAGCGAGCGGATGAGCCGGTCCCAGTCCGCGGGCGGCCCGCCATTCTTCGCCAGCCTCTCCGACAGCTGGGCGACCATGCCCTCGATCATCGCCGCCCGGTCCGCCTCGGACATGGCCGCGGCGCCCTCCACCTGCTCGGCGGTAGGGCCCGTGGGGGCCGGGGCGGGGCGGCCGGCCAGCGCCGCCACCTGGCTCATCTGCTGGCGGATCGGGCCGATCCAGGGCGCGTTCTCCGGTCCCTCGGCCAGAAGCCGCGACCACAGCTCATAGGCGAGGTCGGGCCGGCCCCCCTGCAACAGGGCGAGACCGGAGTAATACCGCGCCGCAGGGTCCCCCGGCGCTGCGGCGAGCGCCTCGGCCAGGAGCGCCTCCGCCTCGGGCGAGACATAACCCCGGGCGGCCAGGATCATGAATTCCGCCAGATCCACCCGGTCCGAGGGCGTGGCCTTGTCGCCGAGGATCGCCACGACCTGCGCCTGCGCGGCGCGGGCGGCGGCCCAGTTCCCCAGGGAGGCCTCGCTGCGGGCGAGCAACCGCTGCCCCTGCAGGTCGTCGGGCCGCTTGGCCACCGTCTCGCGCAGCCTCTCGATCAGCGCGGCGTCGGGGGAGTCCGGGGGCAGGGCCGGCGCGGCGGGCCCCTCGGCCGCAGCCCGCGCCTCCGCCTCGGCCTGGCGCGGGCGCTCGGCCCTCGCCCGGGCGGAGGCCTCCAGCCGGGCCTGGAGCGGCTCGTCCGGCAGGCCCGGCGCCCCGAGATCGCCGTAAGTCGCGACGACCAGCGCCAGCGCCCCGAGGCCGAAGCCCGCCGCGGCGAGGCGCGACAGCCGGCGGGGCGCGTCCATCGAGGCCTGCTCGGCCGTCTCGGCGTCGGCGGCGGCGAGCAGCCGGCGCGACACCTCAAGCCGGATCGCCGCCCCTTCCGCCGGGGCCAGCGCCCCGCGCGCCACGTCGGATTCAACCGAGCGCAGCTGATCCCGATAGATCTGGATGTCGTAGCTCGCCCGCCGCTCCCCCCGGCCGGCGCCCCGGATCAGCGGCGCGAGCGCGATTCCGATCGCCCCGATGGCCAGCGCCGCCGCGCTCCCCAGAAAAAGCCAGTTCGCCTGCATCGGCCCCCCGTCACGTCGCGGCGGACCCTAGCCGCGCCTCCCCCGGGGCACAACGGCGGAAAAACGCGCACGCGACCTCGTGAAGGCCGGGCCCCCGCACCCGCGCGCCGGGCGTCCACGGCCGCTTGACGCGGGCGGCTGCGCGGCTACCAATTGCGCCAACCCTTTGCGAAAGGACCGCCCCGCCATGATCCGTGCTCTCGGCGCAGCCTTGTTCTGTATCGCCGCCACGCCTGCGCTTGCGCTCAACATCTGCGTGGAAGGGGCCTATCCGCCGTTTTCCGAGACGGCGCCCGACGGCGCGATCGTCGGCTTCGACATCGACATCGCTAAGGCGCTCTGCGCCGACATGAGCGAGAGCTGCACCATGGTGAAGGTCGACTGGGACGGCATCATCCCGGCGCTCCTGGAAAAGAAGTGCGACGCCATCATCGCCTCCATGTCGGCGACGGACGAGCGCAAGCAGGTGATCGACTTCACCGGCAAATACTACATCGCCCCGAACCAGTTCGCGGGTCGCAAGGACGCGGGGCTCGTGGCCACGCCCGAGGGCATGGCCGGCAAGCGGGTGGGGGTCCAGCGCGGCACCATCCACCAGGCCTACATGGAGAAGCACTTCCCCCAGACCGAGCTCGTGCTCTACGGCTCCATGGACGAGGCCCAGCTCGACCTGACCTCCGGCCGGATCGACGCGGTGATCGGCGACGGCATCCAGATCGACGCGGGCCTGCTGAAGACCCCGCAGGGCGCGGACTACGCCTTCTTCGGCGAGCCGGTCTACGACCCGGCGATCCACGGCACCGGCGCCTCGATCGGGGTGCGCAAGGAGGACACGGCGCTGCGCGACAAGCTCTCGGCCGCGATCCTCGACATCCGGGAGAAGGGGACCTACCAGGAGATCTCCAACCGCTACTTCGGGATGGACATCTACGGCGGCTGACGCGCGCCGATGGAGCCGCTCCTCGCCTATGCGCCGCTGCTCGCCCGGGGGGGGGTCACGACCATCGCGCTCGCCGTGCTGGGCTTCGCCCTCGCGACCCTCTTGGGCGCGCTCGGGGCCGCGGGGCGCATCGGCGGGGGGCGCTTCGTCCGCTGGCTGGTCACAGCCTACGCCACGGTGGTGCGCGGGGTGCCCGACCTGGTGATGATGCTGCTGATCTTCTTCGGGGGCCAGCGGCTCGCCAACGTCACGATGGGGGCGCTGGGGCTGGCGCCGGTCGACGTCTCGCCCTTCGTGGCGGGGGTATTGTCGCTCGGCTTCGTCTATGGCGCCTATCTGACCGAGACCTTCCGCGGGGCCTATCTGTCGGTGCCGAAGGGCCAGAGCGAGGCGGCGATGGCGCTGGGGCTGCGGGGCCTGCGGCTGCAGCGGCTGGTGGTGCTGCCCCAGCTCGCGCGGATGGCGCTGCCGGGCTACGCCAACGTCTGGCAGGTGCTGATCAAGTCCACCGCGCTGGTGTCGGTGATCGGGCTGCAGGATCTGGTCGGGCTGGCCGACGCCGCCGGCAAGACCACGCGGGAGCCCTTCCTGTTCTTCGCCGCGGTGCTCGGGGTCTACCTGCTGATCACCTGGGCGACGACGACGATCTTCATGCGGCTGGAGCGGCGGACCGCGCTGGTGGGCCGCGATGCGCATTGAGCTCGTCCTCGCCAACTGGCCGCTCTTCGCCAAGGGGGTCTGGATGACCCTCCAGCTCACCTTCCTGCCGCTGGCGATCGGCTTCCTGATCGCGCTGCCCGCCGGGATGGCGCGGGCGCGGCGGGCGCGGGGCTGGTCGCAGGCGATCAACGGCTATGTCTATCTGTTCCGCGGCACGCCGCTCCTGGTGCAGACCTTCCTCATCTACTACGGCCTCGCGCAGTTCGCCTGGATCCGGGAGAGCTGGGCCTGGGAGCTGCTGCGGTCGCCCTGGTGGTGCGCGCTGATCGCGTTTTCCCTGAATTCCGGCGCTTACGGGACGGAGATCATCCGCGGCGCCGTGCTGGCCACGCCGCGGGGCGAGATCGAGGCTGCCCTGTCGCTGGGGCTGTCGCGGCGCCTGACCGACGCGCTGGTGGTCATCCCCTCCGCCCTGCGCCGGTCCTTGCCGCAATACAGCAACGAGGTGGTGTTCATGCTGCACGCCTCCTCGGTGGCGAGCGTCATCACCATCCAGGACATCCTCGGGGCGGGGCGGACGCTGAACGCGAAGTTCTATCTCGCCTATGAGGGCTTCCTCACGGCGGCGGTCCTCTATATGGCGATCACCTTCGCCCTGGTCGGCGTCTTCCGCCTGCTGGAGCGACGCTACCTCGGCCATCTGGGAGCCGCGCGATGACCGAAGACCGCCCTGTGGTGCGGCTGCTGCCCAAGGCGCCGGCCCAGTCCCTGCGCTGGGGCGCGCCCTGGGTCTATGCCGACCAAGTGGTGATGGACCGCCGCACCCGCGCCATTCCCGCCGGTACGGTGGTGGCGGTGGAGGATGCGACCCGCGGGCCGCTCGGGGCCGCGGCCTTCAACGGCGGCTCCAAGATCGCGCTTCGGATGCTCGATCCCGACCCCGGCGCGGCGGTGGACCGCGCCTGGTTCGCCGCGCGGATCGCCCGGGCGCTCGCCCTGCGCGAGGCGCTGTTCGACGCGCCCTTCTACCGCCTGGTCCATGCGGAGGCGGACGGCCTGCCCGGCGTGGTGATCGACCGCTTCGGCGACGCCGCCGTCATCCAGCCGAACGCCGCCTGGGCGGAGGCGCGGCTCGACGACCTCGCCGCCGCCGTGGCCGAGGTCGCGGGCGTGACCACGCTCGTCAAGAACGGCTCCGGCCGGGCGCGGGGGCTGGAGGGCCTGCCGGAGGAGAGCGCAGTCCTCGCCGGCGCGCTCGACGGGCCGGCGGAGGTCCCGATGAACGGCGCCATCTATCTCGCCGATCTCGCCACGGGGCAGAAGACCGGGCTGTTCTACGACCAGCGGCCGAACCACGCCTTCGCCGCGCGGCTTGGCCGGGGGCGCAGCGTGCTCGACGTCTTCGCCCATGTGGGGGGCTTCGGCCTCGCCGCCCTGGCCGCGGGCGCGGCAGGGGCGCTGGCGGTGGACGGATCCGCCCCGGCGCTGGCGCTCGCCGAAGCGGGGGCGCGGGCTTCCGGGGTCGCCGACCGGTTCGAGACCCGTCGGGGCGACGCCTTCGACGCCATGGCGGCGCTCGCCGCGGAGGGGCGCCGGTTCGGCCTCGTCGTTTGCGACCCGCCCGCCTTCGCCCCGGCGAAGCCCGCGCTCGAGGCCGGGCTCAGGGCCTACGAGCGGGTGGCCCGGCTCGGGGCGGGGCTGGTGGAGGAGGACGGCTTCCTCGTCCTTTGCTCCTGCAGTCACGCCGCCGATCTCGTCCGCTTCCGCGAGGCGAGCCTGCGGGGCGTGGGCCGCGCCGGCCGGCGGCCGCAGATCCTGCACACCGGCTTCGCCGGGCCCGATCACCCGACCCATCCCATGCTGGCCGAGAGCGCCTATCTCAAGGCGCTGTTCCTGCGCCTGTGACGCCGCGGGTCCTGATCGACGCCAACGTGCTCTTCCCGACGATCCTGCGGGAGATCGTGCTCGGGACGGCGGCCGCGGGCCATTTCGAGCCGCTCTGGTCGGCGCGCATCCTGGAGGAATGGGCCCGCGCCACGCGCCGCCTGCCCCTGGGCGCCGAGCCCCTGGCCCGCGCCGCGGCCGAGGCCATGCGGGCCCGCTGGCCGCACGCCGAGGTCCCGGCCGACCCGGATCTCGAGGCCGCCCTGTCGCTGCCCGATCCGGCCGACCGCCATGTGCTCGGCGCGGCGATCGCCGGCCGCGCCGATCTCCTCCTCACCCAGAACCTCGGCGACTTTCCTGCCGCCATTCTGGCCCGGCGCGGTTTGCGGGCGCTCGGCCCCGACGCCTTCCTCATCGAGCTCGCTGACTCGGGCGCCGATCTCGCCGGCGTCGCGGAGGCCGTCCGCGCCCGCACGGAGGCGCTTGCGGGCGAGCCCCGCGCCCTGCGGCCCCTGCTCAAGCGCGCGCGCCTTCCCCGCCTCGCCAAGCGTCTGTCCGGAGCTGGCTGAAGGGCGCCCCGGACTCGGCGGCCTCCCTGCGGATCAGCTGAACGTCGCCCGGAGGTCGAGGGAGCTGCGCTTGCCGATGTCGGCCCAGTGGTCGGTCAGGAACCGCTCCATCGCCGCCCGGCCCGCCGCCTTGAGCTGCAGGAGCAGGCTTCGGCTCGGGGAGAGCTTCGACGCCACCCCCAGCTGGCGCATCAGCGGATCGTCCCGGACGGAATGGACATGCACGTCCTTCATCGCCCGCCCCTCGATCGCGCCTTCCTCGATCAGCCGATGGACGAACTCGATCGCCCGAAGTTCTCGCAGGAGCGAAGAGTTGAAGCTGATCTCGTTGACCCGGTTCAGGATCTCCGTCGAGCTGTGCGGCAGCTCGTCCCGGTAGAGCGGATTGATGTGGATGATGACGATATCCTGCGATTCGCTTCGGAACAGGGGATAAAGCGCCGGATTGCCCATGTAGCCGCCATCCCAGTAGGCCTCCATCGCGCCCGTCGCCGGATCCGGGATCTGGATCGCCTGGAAGATTGTCGGCAGGCAGGCCGAGGCCAGGATCGCCTCCGGGGTGATCTCGTCCCCCGAGAACACCTTGATCTTGCCCGAGCGCACGTTGGTCGCGCAGACGAACAGCTTGGGCCAGGCCTCGGAACAGACCTGGTCGTAGTCGAGCAGCTTCACCACCGCCGATCGCATGGGGTGGTAGTTCAGCGGATTGAACTGGTAGGGCGACAGGAAGCGGGTGAAGGCTTCGGCGGCGAGGCCCATGGGGCTCGCCTCCAGCGCCCGGGCGGTCAGGGCGGGCGAGGGCGCGATCTCGCCCAGCCAGTCGAGCAGCAGGGGCGGCAGGACGCCGTCGACGCCGGTCAGAGACAGCCAGAACCGGTCGAGGCTCCGGCGCGCCCCCTCGCGGCCGCCGGCCGCCATGCCGGACTTGAGCGCCGCGGCGTTCATCGCGCCGGCGGAGGTGCCGCTGATCCCCTCGATCTCGACCGCCTCCTCCTCCAGGAGGCGGTCGAGCGCGCCCCAGGTGAAGGCGCCATGGGCGCCTCCCCCTTGGAGCGCGAGATTGACGACCTTGCGCGTCCTGCGGCTCACAGGGCCGTCCAGCCGCCGTCCACGGAGATGGTGGTGCCGGTGATCTGCTCCGCCGCGGGCGAGCAGAGGAAGGCCACGGTCTGGCCGATCTGCTCGGTCGTGGCGAACTGCTTGGAGGGCTGGCGGTCGAGCAGGACCTCGCGGATCACCGTCTCGCGGTCCATGCCGTACTGCTTCATCGTGTCGGGGATCTGCGCCTCCACCAGCGGCGTCAGCACGTAGCCCGGACAGATGGCGTTGCAGGTGATGGCCTCCTGCGCCGTCTCCAGCGCGCAGACCTTCACGAAGCCCACCTGGCCGTGCTTGGCCGCCACATAGGCCGACTTGAAGGGCGAGGCGGTCAGGCCATGAGCCGAGGCGATGACGACGATCCGCCCCCAGCCCGCCGCCCGCATGATCGGCAGGGCCGCGGCGGTGGTGTGGAAGGTCGAGCCGAGGATGATCGCCTGCAGCCGATCCCACATCCTCGGGTCGAACTGGTCGATGGGGGACACATGCTGGACGCCCGCGTTCGGCACGAGGACGTCGACCGAGCCGAGCTGGTCCTTCGCCTTGGCGATCAGCGCCCGGCAATCCTCGCCCGAGGACATGTCCGCGGCGATGTAGGCCGCCTTCACCCCCTGGGCGCTGGCGATCTCCTCGGCCATTGCATGGTCTTCGGGGCGATCGGTGAACGAATTTATGACCACGTTCGCGCCTTGGCGCGCCAGTTCCACGGCGATGCCGTGGCCGATGCCCGAGTTCGACCCGGTGACGACGGCGACCTTGCCTTCGAGCGACATGAAATCCTCCTGCCTGCTCCGTTATTCGCGGCGGCAGCATACAGTCGGAGGGCGTCGCCGCAATGACGGCGGCGGTCTGTGCAGGCGCAATATCTTGATGCGGGGCGGACTGCGGCGTCGCTGGGACGGGGACTGAGGAGGTTCCCGCAACCTGCGGAAAAAAAGACGCCCTCCGAGGAGGGCGTCAAGTCGTTGAGGCAGGTTTCATACAGGCAAGAAACCTATCGAGCAGTGATCTGCTTATACAAAATCAAGGCCCTACCGCCAAGCCAAAAATCTTGTCGCAGCCGTCGCGCGGCCCGGTTTAGGGTGCCGAAGGTTAATCGGAACGCGGGATGTGACAGGAATGACACGCATTATCCGGGCGGTCGCCGGGGGGGCGCTGGCCATCTGCCTCGCCGCCGCCCAGGGGCAGGCGGAGCCCAGGCACGCGATAGCTATGTATGGCGAGCCGGCGCTCCCACCGGATTTTGTGGCGCTGCCCTACGCCAACCCCGATGCGCCCAAGGGCGGAACCATCGTTTTCGGCGAGACCGGAGGCTTCGATAGTCTTAATCCGTACATTTTGAAGGGTCGGGCCCCCTGGGCGATCCAAACCCTGGTTTTCGAGCCCCTGATGGCCCGAAACTGGGATGAGCCGTTCACTCTCTATGGTTTGCTGGCCGAATCGGTGGAAGTGGGCGAAGCTGGCGACTGGGTCGAATTCATCTTGAGACCTGACGCGAAGTTCTCGGACGGCAGTCCCGTAACCGCCGACGACGTTCTGTGGTCAATGCAGACCTTGGCCGAAAAAGGTCTGCCAAGATACTCCACCGCGTGGAAAAAGGTCGCCAAGGCCGAGAAGGTCGGTGAACGCGGCGTCCGGTTTACCTTTACCGCACCCGATTCGGAGATGCCGTTGATCCTCGGACTGCCGCCGATCCTTAAGAAGGCGGATTGGGAGGAGCGGGATTTCGCGGCCTCCAGCCTTCGTGTCCCCATCGGATCAGGCCCCTATCGGATCGGCGCCTTCGAGCCCGGACGAAACATCACCTTCGAGCGGAATCCCGACTGGTGGGGCCGGGAGCTGCCGGTCAACCGCGGACTGCAGAATTTCGACCAGGTGCGCTACGAGTTCTTCACCGACGCGGGGGTGCTGTTCCAGGCCTTCACCGCCGGGACGCTGTCGGTGTTCCGGGACCAGGACCCGCAACGCTGGGCGACCGGCTACGGCTTTCCGGCGGCGAAGTCGGGCGAGGTTCTGAAGGCGGAGATTCCCCACGGCCGGCCCGCAGGGATGGAGGGATTCGTTTTCAACACCCGGCGGCCGATCTTTCAGGACTGGCGGGTGCGCGAGGCGCTGATCCTCGCCTTCAACTTCGAATTCGTGAACCAGACCCTGAACGGCGGCGTCCTGCCCCGGCGGGCAAGCTATTTCGCCAACTCGCGACTCGGGATGGGAACCGGCCCGGCGGAGGGGCGGGTCCGGGAGTTGCTGGCGCCTCATGCGGAGGAGCTGCCTTCGGGGGCGCTGGACGCCTATGCGTTGCCTGCCTCCGATGGGTCGCCGCGGAACCGGGCGAACATGCGCAAGGCGATGAAGCTGCTGGAGGAGGCCGGGTGGACGGCCCGGCAGGGGGTGCTGACCGACGCCGCCGGCGCGCCCTTCCGATTCGAGATCCTGGTGCAGGCGGGCCAGCAGACCCTGGCCTCGGGTCAGGTGGAGGCGATCGCGAGCCTCTATGTGGACGCGCTGCGCCAGCTCGGGATCGAGGCCCGGGTCAAGCTGGTGGACCAGGCCCAGTTCAACGAGCGGCGGGGGAGCTACGACTACGACATGATCGTCGCGGGCTGGGCGATGAGCCTGAGCCCCGGAAACGAGCAGACGCTCTATTTCGGATCGGCGGGGGTGGGGACGCCGGGCACGCGGAACTATGCCGGGGTCCACAGTCCGGCGGCGGAGGCGATGATCGCCGCGCTGCTCGCCACCCGGGACGAGGCGGAGTTCGTGGCGGCGGCCCAGGCGCTGGACCGGGCGCTGATGGCCGGACGCTATGTCATCCCGTTCTGGTTCTCGGACGTGAGCCGGATCGCCTATCGCAAGGAATTCCATTTCCCCGAGCGTCTGCCAGTCTACGGGGACTGGACCGGCTGGCTGCCCGAGGTGTGGTGGCATGAGCCGAAATGACGGGAAAAGGGTCCGCGTAACACGCGTGTTATGGGGATCAATATATTGATCTCAAACGTAAAAAAATCGCGGAATAAACCCGATCGCAATCTTGGTGGCCGGCGTGTGAACGCCCGCCTCAGGCGGAGGTCGCCGCGCGGAGGCGGGCGGCCTCGTCGTCGAGGAAGGCCTCGAGGCGGGCCGCGCCGCCGGGGGCCCAGCCGAGGGCGCGGAGCCGGTCGGTCGCCATGACGCCCGGCGCGGGGCCCGCGGCCCGGGGCGGGGGCGGCAGGTCGCGGCCGAGGCGGGCGGCGAGGCCCGCGAGCAGGTCCGCCTGGTCCACCAGCAGGTCGGAGGCGTTGAAGGCGCCGTCCCCCGGCCGGGCGAGGAGCAGGACCACGGCGGCGGCGAGATCCGCGCCGTGGAGCTCCGTCGCCTGGCGGGCGGGCGGGGGCCGCCCGGCGAGGTGGTCGGCGAAGAGCCGGGACCACTTGTGCTCCGCGGCCCCGGGCGCGCGGCCGTAGATCCCCGTCGCCCGGAGCGCCGCGCCGCCGGGGCCGAGGGCGCGCTCCACCTCCCGTTTCATCGCGCCGTAGAGCGAATCGGGCCGGGGGGCGTCGGTCTCGCGCAGGGTCTCGCCCCGGCGCGAATCGCCGTAGACCGCCCGGCTGGAGAGGAAGACGATGCGGCCGACGCCTGCGCCCCGGGCGGCGTCGAAGAGCGCCAGCGAGCCGTCGCGGTTGCGGGCGAGAAAGCCCGCGGGGTCGTCGCCTTCGCCGCCGCGATAGGCGCCCGGCTTGTGTGCGAAGGCGAGATGGACGAGCGCCTCGGCCGGCGGCAGGGGCGGCGGGGCCGCGTCGAGGGACCAGCGCAGGCCGGCGCCGCGGCGGGCGAGGGGGATGACCTCATGCCCGGCGGCGGCGAGGGCGGGGACGACGAAGCCGCCGACGATCCCCGTCGCGCCCGTCAGCAGGACGCGCATGTCAGCAGGACGCGCAGGGCGGCGCGGGCAGGGCGGAGAGGTCGGGCATGTTCCCGTCGTGGACGGCCCGCCACAGGTCGATCAGCGGCCCCAGGCGGGCGGCCTTGGGGTTCGCCCGATCCCAGGGCTTCTCGTACTGGAAGTGGAGGACGTTGATCAGGCCCCAGTCCCAGAGCTCGGGCAGGTTCAGCCAGACGTATTGCAGCAGGTTGTCATAGACCGGCAGCCCCTGCCAGCGGGGGAAGAAGGTCTCGAGGAAGGTCTGGTCGGTGCGCCGCCAGACCGCGCCTGGCGCGTCGAGCCGGGCGAGCATGGCGTCGAAGGTCCCCTGCGCGGGCCGGGCGGTGAAGACCCCGGAGTTCAGCCGCCGAAAATCCCCGAGGGTCTCGTAGACGTTCGGCGCGGCGGAAAACTCGGGATAGTCGAACAGCCGGTCGATGTTGCGGAGCACGATCGCGTCCGCGTCGAGGAACACCACCCGGGCGTAGGGCAACTGCCAGAGCCGCAGCTTGACGAAATTGTCGAGGGGCGTGTGGAAGGCGGGCTTCTCGCCCTTGGTGAAGGGCGCGCGGCCATGGACCGCGGCGCGGGAATGGGCGGCGTTGAAGGCGTCCGAGCAGGGGAGCAGCCCGGCGCAGGCGAGCCGCGCCCCCAGGGCCGCGAGGGGCGCGAGCGCCTGCGTCGGGACGGCCGGCGTGTGGATCGCCACGATGTCCGCCCCCGTCCCCGTCATCCGCAGGGAGCGCACGAGCGCGCGCGCGCCTGGCAGGTAGTCGGCGTTGGTCACCAGGGTGACATAGGCGTCGCGCCCGCCGGGCCCGCGGTCGAGGCGGGGGGCGTCGGGGACGGGCGTCACGAGACCGACTTCAGCCCCCGGCCCTCGGGGTCGTGCTCAACGATGCGGGCGATCTCCCTGGTCCAGGCGGAGACGGCCGGCACCCGGGTCCGGTCCACCCGGTAGGCGTACTTGCGCGCCACGTCGACCACCTCGGAGATTAGGCCGTCCGCCAGCGTGGTGGGCTGGAGCCCGAGGGCGAGGAACTGTTCGTTGCGCACGACGAGGTCGTTCTCGGCCGCCTCCTTGCGCGGGTTGGGGAGCCAGGCGATCCGCGCGCCGGTCAGCCGCGACACCAGCTCGGCGAGGTCGCGGATGCGGTGGGTCTCGGTCATCTGGTTGAAGATTTTCACCCGGTCGCCGCGCTTGGGCGCATCCTCGAGCGCGAGCTCGATGCAGCGCACCGAATCCTGGATGTGGATGAAGGCCCGCGTCTGGCCGCCGGTGCCGTGCACCGTCAGCGGATAGCCGATCGCCGCCTGGATCAGGAAGCGGTTCAGCACCGTGCCGTAGTCGCCGTCGTAGTCGAAGCGGTTGATGAGCTGGACGTGCCGGCGGGTCTGCTCGGTATGGGTGCCCCAGACGATGCCCTGGTGCAGGTCGGTGATCCTGAGCCCGTCGTTCTTGGCGTAGAAGGCGAAGAGCAGCTGATCCATGCACTTGGTCATGTGGTAGATCGAGCCGGGATTGGCGGGGTAGAGGATCTCGGTCGTCGCCTTGTCCCCCGCGAGGGTCTCGACCTCCACCGGCAGGTAGCCCTCGGGGATGGCCGCCCCCACGGTGGAATAGCCGTAGACGCCCATGGTGCCCAGATGCACCAGATGCGCGTCGATGTCGGTCTCGACCAGCGCGTTCAGCAGGTTGTGGGTGGCGGAGACGTTGTTGTTGACCGTGTAGGCCTTGTGCCGGTCCGATTTCATCGAATAGGGCGCGGCGCGCTGCTCGGCGAAATGGACGATGGCGTCGGGGCGGTGCTCCGCCAGCCAGGCCTTGAGGATCTCGTAGTCGCGGGCGAGGTCGATCAGGTGGAAATGGATGCGCCGGCCGGTCTCCTGCCGCCAGATGCGGGTGCGCTCCTGGATCGAGTCCATGGGGGTGAGCGACTGCACCCCGAGCTCGGTGTCGATCCAGCGGCGGCTGAGGTTGTCGAGGATGTGGATCTCGTGGCCGGCGTCCGAGAGGTGGAGGCAGGTAGGCCAGCCGACGAAGCCGTCGCCTCCGAGAACCGCGATCTTCATGGACTTCATCCTCTTGCTGGCCCGCGCGGGCCTATATCGCCCATATGTGACGATAATGGGACGGAGGCAACGCCCTAGGGACGCCGCGGCGGGGGGGCGCCGAGCGGAGCGGGTCTGGGCGCAGGGTGGGGCGCTGGGGTCTGGGCGGGGCTGGACGCAGGGGCGGGCGCGGCGGGCGGCGCGACGAGGCCCGCGGAGATGACGAGCTTGGCCGCCTCCTCCACCGTCATGTCGAGCAGGACGACGTCGCGCTTCGGCACGAAGAGCAGGAAGCCGTTGGTGGGATTGGGGGATTTCGGCAGGAAGACGCTGACCATCTCCGGCTCCCCGGCGCGGGCGGGGATCTCGCCCCGGGTGTCGGTGGCGACGAAGGCGACGGCCCAGACGCCCTTGCGCGGGAATTCGATCAGGCAGGCGCGCTTGAACGAGGCGGAGGACTGGCCGAGCATGGTCTCGGCCATCTGCTTGAGCGCGTTGTAGACGGTGCGGATGATGGGCATCCGCCCGACCAGGCGCTCGCCCGCGGCGATGATCTGGGCGCCGATGTAGCCCTTGGTCAACGCGCCGACGCCGGTGGCCACGATCACGAAGATGACGAGGCCGAGGCCGAAGATGTTGCGCCCGAAGACGTTCTCGGGATTGTACTGCCGGGGGATCAGCGGGATCACCCGGTTGTCCACCAGGCCCACCACGAACCAGACGAGATAGATGGTGAGGAAGATCGGCAGCAGGACGACGAGGCCGGTGAGGAAATCCGCGCGCAGCCGCTGGAGCAGCGGCGGCCGGGAGGGACGCGGGCGCTTGGCGGGACGACGGGCCATGGCGCCGGAGCCTAGGGGCGGATCCGCCCCGGGGCAAGGGCGCGGGGCGGCGGCTTCATGGGGGGCGGTCGCCGGGGCGGGATCAGTCCTCGGCCGCGCCGTCGCCGCGGCGGCCGAGGGCGCGCAGGGCGTCCCAGCCCCGCTGCGGCGCCACCGAGGGGCGGCCGATCTCCTGGGCGATGACGTCGGCCACCTTGCGCGAGGTCCAGACGCCGCCGTCGTCGGGCGGGGTCTCGAGGCGGCGGCGCAGGCGCTCCAGCAGCTCGGGCGTCAGGAGACGCGGGCGGGCGCCGTTGCGGCGGCGCTGGTCGCCGAGCGCGGAGGGACCACGGCCGTTGTAGCGGGCGAGCAGCTCCTCCACCCAGCGGGGCGCGAAGCCCACCTCGCGCGCGGTCTGGGCGACGGTCGCCCCCTCCGCGAGCAGCAGGATGGTGTGCAGGTGGCGCTTGTGGGTGCCATCCTCGGCCGCCTCGAATTCTTCCCGAAGTTCGGCGGCGCTCAGATGGTGGACGACCCGGACCATTTTTTCCCTCACTCCGGGTTGGGTCCAGTTAAACGGCTCAGGCGAAAAATAGACGATGAATACCGAGCCATTCAAACGGACGATTGTCGCGAAAACTTCTCCTTAAATCTGGTAGTTAAAGTCGGGCTGTGGTGGTGTCAATCGGATAAGCTTCCGCGCTTCGCGCCGCTTGCGCGAGAGCGGTGGCAGGTGCAATCGCAACGCGGACGTATCCGTTCTTTTTGCGATTATTCACGCGCGCGTCGCGCAGGGGGGCGGATATGATCGTGGTTTTCGGGTCGCTCAACGTCGATCTGATCTTCGCCATGCGGACGCTGCCGACGCCGGGGCAGACGCTGCTGGCGGAATCGCTGCGGATCGAGCCGGGGGGCAAGGGGGCGAACCAGGCGCTGGCGGCGGCGCGGGACGGAGCGGACGTGGCCATGGTCGGGGCGGTGGGGACGGACCACCTGAGCGGCATCGTCCTCGCCAATCTGGTCGAGGCGGGGGCGGACGTGTCGCGGGTGTCGCGGGTCGAGGCCTCGACCGGCTGCGCGGGCATCCTGACGGACGTCGCCGGGGCGAACATGATCGCGGTCGCCTCGGGCGCCAATCGGGCGGCCCGGGCGGCCCAGGCGGAGGACGCGCTGCTGGCGCGCCAGCCGACGGCGCTGGTGCAGCTGGAGGGCCAGCCGCAGGAGGCGGAGGCCTTCATCGAGCGGGCGGCCGACCACGGCTGCCGGGTGATCCTGAACCTCGCCCCGGCGCTGCGCATCGACGAGAAGACGCTGCGCCGGTGCAGCCTTCTCGTGGTCAACGAGAGCGAGGCGGCGGAGGTCGCGTCCTGGGTGGGGGCTGCGGCGACGGCGGCGGGGCTGCGGCGCGCGCTCGGCATGGACGTGCTGCGCACCCGGGGGGCGGCGGGATCCGAGGCCTCGAGCCGGCTCGAGGGCGAGATCGCGACCCCCGCCCCGGCGATCCGGGCGGTGGAGACGGCGGGCGCGGGGGACACTTACATCGGGGTGCTGGGATCGGCGCTCGACAAGGGCGCGACGCTCGCCGCCGCCATGGCCCGGGCCGCCGAGGCGGCGGCGCTCGCCTGCAGCCGCCCGGGCACCCAGTCGAGCATCCCCTGGCGGCGCCAGACCGACGCCGCGGTGCTGGAGCGCGAGCTGCGCCGTAAGCCGAAGGCATGAGGCCCGGGGCCGGGGCCGGGCCTCGCCGCGGGTCGCCGGCGGCCGCGTCCTCGGGGACTGTCCGCCCGTGAGGTCCGCGCCCGATCCGCTCAGAGGGACCTCTGCGAAAACCTCTTTCCCAAAGTCGCGCTTCGGGAGGGGCCGGATTTTCACGCGTGAAAATCGGCTTATGATATTGAAATAATTCAATATATTTTGTGGCTTTAACCTGACCTTCATGAACATGAATGGTCGAGCGGGACCGCGCCGCGGATTTCGCAGCGGTCTCTCAGGCCTAAGGCGGCGGAGGAGAAGGTGAGCGGACGGCGCATTGGAGGGCGGCGGGAGTCGTCGGGGCCGCCGGCCGGTTAAGGGCCGCGCCTGGGGTCCGGCGTCCCAGGCGCCGGCGGCGCGATGGGCGAGCCTGGCGGCGTCGCGGCGGGCGAGGTCGGCGAGTTCCGCCGTGATCCCGCGCCGGCCCGCCGGTCAGAGCGCCGCGCCGGCCAGCTTGAAGGATTGCAGGCGGAAGGGAGGCCGATCCGTATCAGGCCGTTCAGCGCGCCCCGACGAGAGGGACGAGGAACGGCGCCGGGTCGAAGGGGCAAGGACCAGCGCAGGGTCACGGTGAACCCGATCGTCCCGGCGGCCGCCGTCGCGGCGGTCACGCCCTTGCCGTCGAGTTTGCGCCCAGGAACGCCCTCGCGGCCGAAGGGCCAGGCGGAAAGCTTGGCCGTCTCGATCGCGGCGCGGGCGAAGGGCGGACCGATGAGGGCGGCGCGGGCGAGGGCGAGCCGGTGAGGGCGGCGGCGAAAACCGCCGGGCCGATCCGCCGGATCCGGGCGGCGAGGCCGCCGCCGGGAGCGAACCGGATGACATCGCCCGCGAAACGCCGGGAGGCTTGCCTCGTGGAAATGCCGGCAGGCTGGCCGTGAAGGGCGGCCCGGGCGTCAAGGCCGTGCGCCGGGACGCGGCATTTCTGTGCAGATGAGGAACGGCGGCGCGCAAAGATGCGGCGCAGGCGCGGGGGCGCCTTGCATCCCCCGGGGCGGGCGGCCCAGAATTGGGGGATTGCAGGCGAGGCCAGGGAAAGGGACGCCGTCCGGTGAAGCTGCGCATCGCTGTGGTGGAACGCGACCCGGACCGGGCGAGGGTGATCCTCGACGGGCTGCGCGACGCCGGCGCCGAGGAGGTGACGGTGATCAGCGAGGAGACCGGGCTGGCGCGGCGGCTGGCGGCCCTGTCGCCCGACGTGGTGCTGGTCGACCTCGCCGACCCGAGCCGGGACATCCTCGAGGCCCTGACGCTCGCCTCCTCGCCCTTGGAGCGGCCCGTGGCGATGTTCGTCGACCGCTCCGACGACGCCGCCATGCGCGCGGCGATCGAGGCGGGGGTGAGCGCCTATGTGGTGGCGGGCCTGTCGCGCGAGCGCATCCAGCCGGTGCTCTCGGCCGCCATCGCCCGCTTCCACATGGTCGCGCGCCTGCGCGCGGAACTCGACGCCACCAAGGCGGCGCTGGAGGAGCGCAAGCTCGTCGACCGGGCCAAGGGCATGCTGATGAAGGCCAAGGGCATCGGCGAGGAGGAGGCCTACGGCCTGCTGCGCAGGACCGCCATGGCCCAGGGCCGCAAGGTCGCGGACGTGGCCCGCGCCCTGATCACCGCGGCGGACCTGCTGAAATGAGCCGCCGGATCGACTGCGGCTTCATCCCGCTGATCGACGCGGCGCCGCTGATCGTCGCCGTCGAGATCGGCTTCGCGGCGGAGCAGGGGATCGAGATCGTCCTGCACCGGGAGATGTCCTGGGCGAGCCTGCGCGACCGGCTGATCTGGGGCCGCTATCACGCCGCGCACATGCTCGCGCCGGTGATCGTCGCCCAGTCCGCGGGCCTCGGCGCGGGGGACGAGCCCTTCGACGCGCTGATGCTGCTCTCCGTCAACGGCGAGGTGATCGGGGTGCGGCCCGACCTCGCCGCGGCGATGCGGGCCGAGACGCTGCCCTTCGGCGACGCCGCCGCCACGGGCCGGGCGCTGATCGCCGCCGCGGGGCCGCGGCTGCGGGTGGGGGTGCCGTTCCACCTGTCGATGCATGCGGAGCTGGTCGCCTACTGGATGGAGGCGCTGGGGGCGGGGCCGCTGATCGAGCTCGCCACGGTCCCGCCGCCGCGGATGGCCGCGGCCATGGCGGCGGGGGAGGTCGACGCCTTCTGCGTGGGCGAACCCTGGGGCAGCGTCGCGGTGGAGACCGGGGCGGCGGAGCTGATCCTCGCCGGGCCCTCCATCTGGCGCTTCGCCCCGGAAAAGGCGCTCGCCATGCCGCGGCGGCGGGTGGAGGCCGATCCCGCCACCGCCGCGGCCTTGATGCGGGCGGTCTGGCGCGCGGCGCAGTGGGCGGCGGATCCGGCGAACGCCGGCACCCTCGCCGAGCTTCTGAGCCGGCGGGAGTACCTCGACCTGCCGAGCGAGATCCTGGAGCGGCCGCTGGCCGGGCGGCTGGTGGTCAACGCCCGGGGGGCCGAGCGCCGGGCCGAGCGCTGCGTCGAGTTCTTCGCAGGCGCCGCGAACTTTCCCTGGCGCAGCCAGGGGCTCTGGATCGCCGACGCCATCGCCCGGCGCACGGGCGCGGACCGGCGGCGGCTGCGCGCCGCGGCGCGGGCCTCGTTCCGCACCGACCTCTTCCGCGACGTGCTCGGCCCGATCGGGGCCGACCTGCCCGGCGCGTCGGAGAAGCTGGAAGGGTCGCTGGCGAATCGCACCGCCGTCGCCTCGACCCAGGGCAAGCTGCTGCTCGGGCCCGACAGCTTCTTCGACGGGCGGGTGTTTGATCCCTCCGCAGGCGATTGATCCCTCCGATTGCCTAATCCCTGCGCAACCTGAGGTTTCTGCGTGTTGCGCCGCGATAAAACCTTGCGAGCGCGAAAGGGGCGGGTCATGAAAGGAGTGTCGGCGCGATGATGGGCCGGCATGGAACGCCGCCCCGATGATGGGGCCCCCAGGCAAGGCCGCCTGATCCCTGCGCGAGGCATCGCGCCCGGATCGGCGGCCTTTTCGCTTTTCATCCCCCTTTCCCGGTTTCGCCGCGCGCGGGACCCGACGCTCCACAGCCACAGGACAGCCATGCCGCGCCATCTCCTCACGAGCTCCGCCCTCGCCCTCGCCGCCGCCTTGTCCGCCCCCGGGGCCGCCCGGGCCGACATGCTGCCGGTCGAGAAGGACGAGCTGACCCTCGGCTTCATCAAGCTGACCGACATGGCGCCGCTCGCCATCGCCCAGGAGAAGGGCTTCTTCGAGGACGAGGGGCTCTACGTCACGCTCCAGCCCCAGGCGAACTGGAAGGTGCTGCTCGACGGGGTGATCTCGGGGCAGCTCGACGGGGCGCACATGCTGGCGGGCCAGCCCCTGGCCGCGACCATCGGCTACGGGACGAAGGCGCATGTCGTCACGCCGCTCTCCATGGACCTGAACGGCAACGCCGTCACCGTGTCGAACAAGGTCTGGGCGGAGATGAAGCCGGAGTTGGCGCTGGGCGCGGACGGCAAGCCCGTCCATCCCATCTCGGCCGCCGCGCTGCGGCCCGCGGTGGAGGCGAGCGAGGCGGAGGGCAAGCCCTTCAACATGGGGATGGTCTTCCCGGTCTCCACCCACAACTACGAGCTGCGCTACTGGCTCGCGGCGGGGGGGCTGAACCCGGGGTATTATTCGCCCGACGACACCTCGGGCCAGATCGACGCCGAGGTGCTTCTGTCGGTGACGCCGCCGCCGCAGATGCCCGCGACCCTCGAGGCGGGGACCATCTCGGGCTATTCGGTGGGCGAGCCCTGGAACCAGGCGGCGGTCTTCAAGGGCGTGGGCGTGCCGGTGATCACCGACGCGGAGATCTTCGCGGACAATCCCGAGAAGGTCTTCGGCCTGACCGAGGAATTCGTCGAGGCCAATCCGAACACCACGCTTGCGCTCACCAAGGCGCTGATCCGGGCGGTGGAATGGCTCGACGCGGACGGCGGCGCGAACCGGGCCGAGGCGGTGGAGATCCTGTCCCGGCCGGAATACGTGGGCGCGGACGCGGCGGTGATCGCCAATTCCATGACCGGCACCTTCGAGTTCGAGAAGGGCGACAAGCGGCCGGCGCCGGACTTCAACGTCTTCTTCCGCAAGAACGCCAGCTATCCGTTCTATTCGGACGCGGTCTGGACCCTGACCCAGATGCGCCGCTGGGGCCAGATCCCCGAGACCAAGCCCGATGCTTGGTACGACGAGACCGCCAAGTCGGTCTACAAGCCCGCGATCTATGAAGAAGCCGCCAAGATGCTGGTGGAGGAAGGCAAGGCCAAGGCCGAGGACTTCCCCTTCGGAACCGACGGCTACAAGGCCCCGAGCGCGGCCTTCATCGACCACATCGAATACAACGGCAAGAAGCCGAACGACTACCTGTCGAAACTGCCGATCGGGCTGAAGGACGGCCAGACCGTCACCGGCGCCGGCGTCGAGGGCTGAGGAACCGCCATGACCATCGCCATCCCCCATGACGAAAGCGCCGAGGCCCGCAAGGCCAAGCGCGTGGCCCGCGCCGCCCGCATCGCCCGCACGGCCGAGACGCTGGGCTTCGGCTTCCTCGCGCCGCTGGTCAAGGCCGCGGCCGGGGACCAGCCGGCCGCCAACCTCAAGCTCGCCGCCCGCCTGATCGGCGTGCCGGTCTTCGCCGTCGCGCTGTTCCTGGTCGCCTGGGCCCAGCTTGCGCCCCGGGTCGACACCTCGCTCGGCGCGCTGCCGGGGCCGGCGCAGGTCTGGGAGCAGGCGGTCGCGCTGAACGCCGACTATCATCAGGAGCAGGAGAAACGCGCCGCCTTCTACGAGCGGCAGGAGGCGCGCAACGCCGAGCTGGTCGCGCAAGGCAAGGCGGACCAGGCGAAGGTCCGCGACTACACCGGCAAGCCGACCTACTACGCCCAGATCTGGACCTCGATCCGCACGGTGCTGTTCGGCTTCGCGCTCGCCACGATCATCGCGGTGCCGGTGGGGATCCTCTGCGGGCTGTCGCCCACGGTGAACCTCGGGCTGACGCCGATCATCCAGATCTTCAAGCCGGTCTCGCCGCTCGCCTGGCTGCCCATCGTCACCATGGTGGTGGCCGCGGTCTACACCTCCGAGAACCCGGCCTTTTCCAAGAGCTTCCTCGTCTCGGCCATCACCGTGACGCTCTGTTCGCTCTGGCCGACGCTGATCAACACCGGCCTCGGCGTCGCCTCGATCGACAAGGACCTGCTGAACGTCAGCCGGGTGCTGAAGCTCTCGACCTGGACCAAGATCACCAAGCTGGTGCTGCCTTCGGCCCTGCCGCTGATCTTCACCGGGCTGCGGCTGAGCCTCGGGGTGGGCTGGATGGTGCTGATCGCCGCCGAGATGCTCGCCCAGAACCCCGGCCTCGGCAAGTTCGTCTGGGACGAGTTCCAGAACGGCTCCTCCGACAGCCTCGCCCGGATCATGGTCGCGGTGCTGACCATCGGAATCATCGGCTTCCTCCTCGACCGGATCATGTTCGCGGTCCAGGCCGCCGTCTCCACCACCACCCAGCGGTAAAGAGAGCCATGGCGATCCTCGAACTCTCGAACGTCAGCAAGGGCCATGGCGGCGCGCCGGTCCTGAAGGACGTCACCCTCTCGGTCGAAGCCGGCCAGTTCGTCGCGGTGCTGGGCTTTTCCGGCACCGGCAAGACCACCCTCATCAACCTGATCGCGGGGCTGAACGCCCCCGACGCGGGCGAGGTGCGGTTCAAGGGCAAGCCCGTGACCGAGCCCGCGCCGGAACGGGCGCTGGTGTTCCAGTCCTATGCGCTGATGCCCTGGCTCACCGTCGCCGAGAACATCGGCCTCGCGGTCGACGCGGTGCACGGGGGCAAGTCCCGGGCGGAGCGGGCGGCCATCGTCGCGCGCTACATCGGCATGGTGGGTCTCGCCCACGCCCGGGACCGCAAGCCGGCGGAGCTGTCGGGGGGGATGCGCCAGCGCGTCTCGCTCGCCCGGGCGCTGGCCATGGAGCCCGAGATGCTGCTCATGGACGAGCCGCTCTCGGCGCTCGACGCCCTGACCCGGGCCAATCTCGCCGACGAGATCGAACGGATCTGGGAGGCCGAGCGCCGCACCGTGGTGATGATCACCAACGACGTGGACGAGGCGCTGATCCTCGCCGACCGGGTGCTGGTGCTGAACCCGGACGGGACGCTCGGGCCCGACGTCAAGGTGACGCTGCCCCGGCCGCGCGACCGGATGGCGCTGAACGACAACCCGGTGTTCAAGGGCCTGCGCGGGCAGATCACCCAGTACCTGATGGAGGTGGGCATCGCCGCCAAGGCGCCCGCCGTGCGCCGCCTGCCGGTGGTGACGCCGCGCCACGCGCTGCCCTCGGCCTACGCCAAGGCGGCGGTCGCGGTGACGGACGAGCGCTACCTCCAGTTCAGCCAGCTCTACAAGACCTATGCCACGCCGAAGGGCCCGCTGACGGTGGTCAAGGACTACAACCTGACCATGCGGCGGGGCGAGTTCGTCTCGGTCATCGGCCATTCCGGCTGCGGCAAGTCGACGGTCCTGACCATGGCGGCGGGGCTCAACGACATCTCGGCCGGCGCGATCGTGCTCGACGGCCGCCACGTGCAGGGCGCCGACCCCGAGCGGGCGGTGGTCTTCCAGTCGCCGAACCTGATGCCCTGGCTGACCGCGCGCGAGAACGTCGCGATCGGCGCCGACCGGGTCTATCCGAAGGCGACGAGGGCCGAGCGGCAGGAGGTGGTGGAGTACTACCTGGAGAAGGTGGGTCTCGGCGACGCCATGGACCGCCTCGCCGCCGACATGTCGAACGGCATGCGCCAGCGGGTGGGGATCGCCCGGGCCTTCGCGCTCTCGCCGAAGTTGCTGCTGCTCGACGAGCCCTTCGGGATGCTCGACAGCCTCACCCGCTGGGAGCTGCAGGAGGTGCTGATGGAGGTCTGGAGCCAGACCCGCGTCACCGCGATCTGCGTCACCCACGACGTGGACGAGGCGATCCTGATGTCCGACCGGGTGGTGATGATGACCAACGGCCCGGAGGCCACCATCGGCCGCATCGTCGAGGTCGACCTGCCGCGCCCGCGCAGCCGCAAGGCGCTGGTCGAGCACCCGGATTACTACCGCTACCGCGCCGCCGTCCTCGAATTCCTGGAGGAATACGAGCATGGGCACAAGAAGAAGGAAGTGGCGTGATGGCCCTGGCGGAAGAAGAACTGGTTTCGCGGCAATCCTTCATCCAGGCCTCCGAGGTCTGGCTGCCCGACGACAGCGGCCAGTGGCTGGTGCTCGGCGGCGGCTTCTACGGCGCCCACAAGGGCTTCGGCGGCATGAGCTCCGGCCAGGGCTTCGCCCCTGGCGAGGGCCTGCCGGGCCGGGTCTGGGCCGAAGGCCGCCCGGTCTTCGTCGCCGACATGGCCGGCGCGGGCCTGCCCCGCTCCGCCGCGGCGGAGCGCGCCGGCCTGACCGTGGCCGCGGCCGTGCCGGTCTTCGCCGGCGCCGCGCTCAAGGGCGTCCTGGTCCTGCTGTGCGGCGAGGACGAGGAACGCGCGGGGGCCGTCGAGATCTGGCGGGGCGAGGGCGATGTGATGTCGCTCGACGGCGGCTTCTACGGCGCGGCCCACGCCTTCGCCGAGGTCTCCCGCGCCACGACCTTTCAGCGCGGCCAGGGCCTGCCCGGCGGCGTCTGGGCGGCGGAGGCGCCGATGCTGATGCGCGACCTCGGCCGCCACTCGGCCTTCGTCCGCTCCGACGCGGCGCGGACCGCGGGCCTGACGACGGGCCTCGGCATGCCGGTCCCGACCCCGACCGGCGCGGCCTATGCGCTGACCCTGCTCTCCGCCCGCGCCACCCCGATCGCCCGGCGCTTCGAGCTCTGGGACGTGACCGGGGGCAGGGGCGGCCGGCCACCGGTCGCGACCCTCGCCGACGGGCTTTGCGAGCTCGAAGGCCCGCTCTGGGGCAGGGATCGCCAGCTCCAGGCCTGGCAGGGCGCGGTCGGCCGGGCCATGGCGTCCGGCGCGCCCGTCGCCGAGCCGAGCCCCGCGGGCGCCCGCTACGCCGGGATGGTCGCCTTTCCCATCCACCGCCACGCCGAGGTGGCGCATGTCGCCGCCTGGTTCATCTGATCCGAGGACAGAAGCAATGGAAAAGCTAGTGGTCATCGGCGCCGGCATGGCCTCGGGCCGGGCGCTGGAGCACCTCTTCGCCGCCGACCCCGACCGGTACCAGGTCACGCTGTTCAACGGCGAGCCCCGCGGCAACTACAACCGCCTGATGCTGTCGCCGGTCCTGTCGGGCGAAAAGAGCTACGACGAGATCGTCACCCATGACGACGACTGGTACGCCCGGAACAAGGTCGCGACCCGCTTCGGCGAGCCGGTGACCAGCATCGACCGGGCGCGCAAGGTGGTGGTGTCCAAGGGCGGCGAGACCCCTTACGACAAGCTCCTGATCGCGACCGGGTCCTTCCCCTTCATCCTGCCGCTGCCGGGCAAGGATCTCGACGGGGTCATCGCCTTCCGCGACATCGACGACGTGGAGAAGATGCTCGACGCCGCGGTGCTGCCCGCGGCCAAGGCGGTGGTGATCGGCGGCGGGCTGCTCGGGCTGGAGGCCGCCGCGGGCCTGCGCCTGCGCGGCATGGAGGTGGTGGTCCTGCATGTGATGGGCCATCTGATGGACCGCCAGCTCGATCCTTCGGCGGCCTATCTGCTGCAGAAGGATCTGGAGCGCCGGGGCATCAAGGTCCATTGCAAGGCCAACACCAAGGCGATCCTCGGCTCCAACCGGGTCGAGGCGGTGGCGCTCGAAGACGGCACGACCTACGGCGCCGACATCGTGCTGATGGCGGTGGGCATCCGGCCCGAGACCCGGCTCGCCAACGACGCGCATCTGGAGGTCAACCGCGGCGTCGTCGTCGACGACGCCATGCGCACCTCCGACCCGGACATCCTCTCCATCGGCGAATGCGTCGAGCACGGGGGCGCGCTCTACGGCCTCGTGGCGCCGCTCTACGACCAGGCCAAGGTCGTGGCCCAGACCCTGATGGGCGAGGAGGCGGCCTTCGTCCCGGTGGAGCTTTCCACCAAGCTCAAGGTCACCGGCTGCGACCTGTTCTCGGCGGGGGATTTCGGCGAGGCCCCGGACCGGGAGGAGATCGTGTTCCGCGACGCTTCCCGCGGGGTCTACAAGCGGCTGGTTCTGAAGGACGACGTGCTGATCGGCGCGGTCATGTACGGCGACACCGCCGACGGCGCCTGGTTCTTCTCCAAGATCAAGGGCAGGGAAAACGTCGCCCAGGGCCGCGACACGCTCATCTTCGGGCCCGCCTACGCCGGGGGGGCCGCCCTGGACCCTATGGCGGCCGTTGCAGCCTTGCCGGATGAGGCGGAGATCTGCGGCTGCAACGGCGTCTGCAAGGGCCAGATCACCAAGGCGATCGCGGAAGGCGGGCTGACCAGCCTCGACGAGGTGCGGGCGGTCACCAAGGCCTCCTCCTCCTGCGGGCAGTGCACCGGGCTGGTGGAGCAGGTGCTGGCGGTGACGCTCGGCGACGGGTTCCAGATGCCCACGGCCAAGCCGATGTGCAAATGCACCGACCTCACCCACGAGGACGTCCGCCGGCTGATCAAGGCGAAGGCCCTGAAGTCGATGCCCGCGGTCTGGCAGGAACTGGGGTGGAAGACCTCCTGCGGCTGCCATTCCTGCCGGCCGGCGCTGAACTTCTACCTGCTCGCCGACTGGCCCGACGACTACGTGGACGACGCGCAGAGCCGCTTCATCAACGAACGCGCCCACGCCAACATCCAGAAGGACGGCACCTTCTCGGTCGTGCCGCGCATGTGGGGGGGCGTGACCACCCCGGCCGAGCTGCGCGCCATCGCGGACGCGGCGGAGAAGTACGGCGTGCCGATGGTCAAGGTGACGGGCGGCCAGCGCATCGACCTGCTGGGGGTGAAGAAGGAGGACCTGCCGGGCATGTGGGCGGATCTGAACGAGGCCGGCATGGTCTCGGGCCACGCCTACACCAAGGGGCTGCGCACGGTGAAGACCTGCGTCGGCACGGACTTCTGCCGCTTCGGCACGCAGGATTCGACCGGCTTCGGCATCCGCCTCGAAAAGCGGCTCTGGGGGTCGTGGACGCCGCACAAGCTCAAGCTCGCGGTGACCGGCTGCCCGCGCAACTGCGCCGAGGCGACCTGCAAGGACGTGGGCGTGGTCTGCACCGACGCAGGCTTCAACATCGGGGTGGGGGGCGCCGCCGGCCTCGACCTCAAGGCGACGGAGCTGCTGCACACCTCCAAGACCGAGGCCGAGGCGATGGAGATCATCGTCGCCTTCATCCAGCTCTACCGCGAGAACGGCAAGTACCTCGACCGCTGCTACAAGTGGATCGAGAAGGTCGGCCTCGACTGGATCCGCTCCCAGGTGGTGGAGGACCTCGAGACCCGCGCCGCGCTGGTCGCCCGCTTCGACCACAGCCAGACGATCTACCAGCGCGATCCCTGGGCCGACCGGACGCAAGGCGAGGGGACCCGCGAATTCACCCCGCTCGCCGACCTCACCCTCCGGGCCGCGGAATGACGGCCGCCGCCCGGGCGCGCGCCCCAGGATTTCATACGGCCCTGAAACCTGGAGAGCAGTCGCTTTCGGCCCACAGGCCGAAAGCCAGCCAAGACGACTCGCGCGCACCTGCGCGCCCTGGTTCGGCGGCAAGGGCCGCCGTCCCGCAGCCCCACCCACGCGCACCGGAGAAGGCACGATGAACGCGATGACCCAGGACTGGCTCGACGTCGGCGCCGTCGAGGACATCCCCCGCCGCGGCGGCCGGGTGGTCAGGACGCCGCGCGGCTGCATCGCCGTCTTCCGCGCCGCCGACGACGCGGTCTTCGCCCTGGACGACCGCTGCCCCCACAAGGGCGGGCCGCTCTCCGACGGCATCGTCCACGGCCACAAGGTCACCTGCCCGCTGCACTCCTGGGTCTTTTCCCTGGAGACCGGCGAGGCCCAGGGCGCGGACGAGGGCCGGGTCCGCGCCCATGGCGTCCGGGTGGAATCCGGCCGCATCCTCCTCGACCCCGCCGCGCTGCGGGGCTGAGATGGAGGGAGCCCCCATCCGCACCGCCTGCCCCTATTGCGGGGTGGGCTGCGGCGTGCTCGCCACGCCGGACGGCCGCGGCGGCGTCGCCGTGGCCGGCGACCCGGAGCATCCGGCGAACTTCGGCCGGCTCTGCTCCAAGGGCTCGGCGCTGGGCCAGACGGTCGGCCTGGAGGGCCGGCTGCTCGCTCCCCGCATCCATGGCCGCGAAGCGACCTGGGAGGCGGCGCTCGACCTGATCGCAGGCTCGATCCGCGCCGCGATCGAGACGCACGGCCCGGAGAGCGTGGCGATCTACGGCTCGGGCCAGCTCCTGACCGAGGACTACTACGTCGCGAACAAGCTGATGAAGGGCTTCATCGGCGCCGCGAACATCGACACCAACAGCCGCCTCTGCATGGCCTCCTCCGTCGCGGGCCACAAGCGCGCCTTCGGGGCCGACACCGTGCCCGGGGTCTACGCGGATCTGGAGGAGGCGGATCTGGCGGTGCTGGTCGGCTCCAACCTCGCCTGGTGCCATCCGGTGATCTTCCAGCGCCTGGCGGCCGCCAAGGCGGCGCGGCCCGGGATGAAGGTCGTCGTCATCGATCCCCGTCGCACCGCCACCACCGAGCTCGCCGACCTGCATCTGGCGATCCGCTCCGACGGGGACGTGGCGCTCTTCAACGCGCTGCTGGCGGAGATCGACCGAAGGGGCGCCGTCGACCGGAGCTATGTCGACGCCCATGTCTCCGGCTTCGACGCCGCGCTGGCCGCCGCCCGGATCCCCGGCGAGACGGGTCTCGCCCCCGAGGATCTCGCCGCCTTCCTCGACCTCTGGATCGGCGCGGAAAAGGTCGTGACCGTGTTCAGCCAGGGCGTGAACCAGTCCGAGTCCGGCGCGGACAAGGTCAACGCCATCATCAACTGCCATCTCGCCACGGGGCGGATCGGCCGCCCGGGGATGGGGCCCTTCTCCGTCACCGGCCAGCCGAACGCGATGGGCGGCCGCGAGGTCGGCGGCCTCGCCAACATGCTCGCCGCGCATCTGGAGATCGAGAACGCCGCGCATCGCTACCTGGTCAAGGAGTTCTGGGAGGCGCCCGCCCTGGCGGAACGGCCGGGCCTGAAGGCCGTCGACCTGTTCCGCGCCTGCGGCGAGGGCCGGATCGAGGTCCTCTGGATCCTCGGCACCAACCCGGTCGTCTCCATGCCCGAGGCCGACCGGGTGGCCGAGGCGCTCGGCCGCGTGCCCCTGGTGATCTGCTCGGACATGTTCGCGACCACCGACACCGCCCGGCGCGCCCATGTGCTGCTGCCGGCGCTCGGCTGGGGCGAGAAGTCCGGGACCGTCACCAATTCCGAGCGCCGCATCTCGCGCCAGCGCGCCTTCCTGCCGGCGCCGGGCGAGGCCCGCGCCGACTGGCGCGCCCTCGCCGAGGTGGGCCGCCGCCTCGGCCATCCCGCCCAGTTCGCCTACGAGACCCCGGCGGAGATCTTCCGCGAGCACGCAGCCCTTTCCGCGCTCGCCGCCGGCGCGGGGCGGGATTTCGACATCGCCGCCCTCGCCGGGGCCGACTACGACGCCCTCGCGCCCGTCCAGTGGCCCGTGGGCGGGGCCGCGCGCTTCTTCGGGGAAGGGAGGTTCTTCACCCCCGACGGGCGGGGCCGGATGGTCCCCGTGACGCCCGCGGCCGAACCGCCCCGCGCGCCGCGCTGGCCGCTCACCCTCAACACCGGCCGGGTGCGCGACCAGTGGCACACCATGACCCGGACGGGACGCTCCCCCCGGCTCGCCCAGCACATCGCCGAGCCCTTCGTCGAGATCCATCCCCGCGACGCCGAGGCCCGCGGCATCGCGCCCGCGGATCTGGTCGAGGTCGAGAACGCCCAGGGCCGGACGGTCCTGCGCGCCCTGGTCACCGACCGCGTGCAGCCCGGATCGCTGTTCGCGCCCATGCACTGGTCGGGGGAGTTCGCCTCCTCCGCCCGGGTGGACGTGCTCGCGCCTCCCCGGGTCGATCCGGTCTCGGGCCAGCCCGCGCTGAAGATGGGCCGGGTCGAGGCCCGCCGCCACGCCGTCGCCTGGCACGGGTTCGCGGTCGGCCTCGCCCGGCCTGCGCCGCTGACGGAGTACTGGGCCCTGGCGCCCGTCCCCTTCGGCTGGCGGGCGGAGCTGGCGGGCTCGGCCCCGCCCGACGACTGGGCGGCCTTCGCCCGGGCGCTCTTCGCCGCGCCGGGGGCCGAGGCGGCCGTGGCGGAGGACCGCGCCCGCGGCCTCGCCCGCGTCGCCCTGGTCGAGGGGGGGCGCGCCGTCGCCCTCCTCTTCGCCGGACCGGAGCCGGTGGAGGTCGCCCGCGCCCACGTGATCTCCGCCTTCGGCACCGACGCGCCCGCGCTTTTGCTCGCCGGGCGGCCGGGGGCGGCGCAGGAGGATCGCGGCGCCATCGTCTGCGCCTGCTTCGACGTGGGCGTGAACCAGATCGCCGGCGCCATCGCGCGGGGCGAGGCGACCACCGTCGAGGCCCTCGGGACCCTGCTCAAGGCGGGCTCCAACTGCGGCTCCTGCCGGCCGGAACTGAAGAGCCTTCTCGCAACCCATGCGCCGGCCCTCGCGGCCGAGTGATCCCAGGAAGGAATCCCCCGATGTCCTACGTACCCCCCGCGGATTTCGTCGCGAAGATGGTCGACGCCGGCGAGGCCAAGGTCTTCATGTCCGCCCGCGACACGCTGATCCGCGCCTTCATGGCCGGGGCGATCCTCGCGCTCGCCGCCGCCTTCGCGGTGACGGTCACCGTCCAGACCGGCCAGCCGCTGATCGGCGCCCTGCTGTTTCCGGTCGGGTTCTGCATGCTCTACCTCATGGGCTTCGACCTGCTGACGGGAGTCTTCACCCTCGTGCCGCTCGCGCTCCTCGATCGCCGCGCCGGGGTGACCTGGCGCGGGGTGCTGCGCAACTGGGGCCTGGTCTTCCTGGGCAATTTCGCCGGCGCCCTGCTGGTGGCGCTGATGATGGCGATCATCTTCACCTTCGGCTTCTCCGCCGCCCCGAACGAGGTGGGCCAGAAGATCGGCCACATCGGCGAGGGCCGGACCCTCGGCTACGCCGCCCATGGCGCGGCGGGAATGCTGACGCTCTTCGTGCGCGGCGTGCTCTGCAACTGGATGGTCTCGACCGGCGTGGTGGCGGCGATGATGTCGACCAGCGTCCCGGGCAAGGTCATCGGCATGTGGATGCCGATCATGGTCTTCTTCTACATGGGGTTCGAGCATTCCATCGTGAACATGTTCCTCTTCCCCTCGGGCCTGATGCTGGGCGGCCAGTTCTCCGTCTGGGACTACATGGTGTGGAACGAAATCCCCACGGTGATCGGAAACATGGTCGGGGGGATTACCTTCGTCGGCCTGACCCTCTACATGACCCATGGCCGCCCCGCGCCGCGGACCGACGCCGCCGAACCCGCGGCGTCCCTGGTCCCGGCCGAGTGAGCGCCCGTCCGAAGGAGCCCCGCCGATGAAGACCTTTCCGATGTTCCTCAAGATGGCCGGCCGCCGGGCGGTGATCCTGGGCGGCGGCGAGCAGGCGGCCCAGAAGGCCCGGCTGATGCTCAAGACCGAGGCGGAGATCGTCGTCGTCGCGCCGGAGCTGGAGGCGGAGCTGGCGGGGCTCGTCGCCCGCGGCCGCATCCGCCATCTGCGCGAGGCGACGCCGGAGGCCTTCGAGAACGCCGCCCTCGCCTTCGTCGCCACCGGCGACCGGGCCGAGGACGAGCGCCTGTCGGCGCTGGCCCGGGCCGCGGGGGTGGTGACCAACGTGGTGGACCAGCCCGACCTCTGCGACGCCTTCACCCCTTCCATCGTCGATCGCGACCCGCTGGTGGTGGCCATCGGCACCGAGGGCGCGGCCCCGGTGCTCGCCCGCCAGATCCGCGCCGCGCTGGAGACGACGCTGGAGCCGCGGCTCGGGGATTTCGTCGCCCTCGCCGGCCGGTTGCGCGACCAGGTGGCCGCGCGCATCGCCCCGGAGCGCCGCCGCGCCTTCTGGGCCTGGGCCTTCTCCGGCGCTCCCCGCAGGGCCCATGCCCGCGGGGCCGAGCGCGAGGCGGCGAAGCTCCTGAAGGACGCCATCGCCGCGGGCGAGGCGGGCGAGGCGGGCGGCTTCGTCAGCCTGGTGGGGGCGGGCCCCGGCTCGCGCGACCTCATCACCCTGCGCGGCGTCCAGCGTCTGCAGGAGGCGGACATCGTCTTCTACGACCGGCTGGTGGACCCGGACCTGCTGGAGCTCGCCCGCCGCGACGCGGAACGGGTCTACGTGGGCAAGGCGCCGGGCCTCGCCGCTTGGCCCCAGGACCGGATCAACGGCGTGATCCTCGCCGCCGCCCGCGCCGGCAAGCGCGTGGTGCGGTTGAAGGCGGGCGATCCCGGCGTCTTCGCCCGGGGCGCGGAGGAGGCCGCCGCCTGCGACGCGGCCGGCATCCCCTGGGAGATCGTGCCGGGCGTCACCGCCGCCTCCGCCGCCGCGGCCGAGCTCGGCGGCTTCCTGACCGAGCGCGGCCGCTACGACAGCGTGGTGCTGACCACCGGCCAGTCCCGCCCCGGCGACCCGGCCCCCGACTGGGCGAGCCTCGCGCGCCCGGGCACGACGCTCGCGCTCTACATGGGCGTCGCCGCCGCGCCGGAAATCCAGGCCGCGCTCCTCGCCGCCGGCGCTCCCGCCGCAGCCGAGGTCCAGATCGTCGCTAACGCCGGCTCGCCCCTGGCGCAAAGCTGGACGACGACCCTGGGCGCGCTGGCGCAGACCCTGCGCCAGGAGGAGATCGCCAATCCCGCGATGATCCTCGTCCGCCTTCCCAAGAACATGGCGGAGCCCGCCCGCCAGACGCGCACGGCCTGACCCGGGCGAGGGCCCCTTCGGGTTTTCATACGGCAAAAGCCTATCGGGCAGGAACGGGGCCCCGCCAAAGGGCGGGGTGACAAAGACTCGCGGGCTTAAGGGCCCGCTCCGGCGTTCGGGCCCGAACGCCGGGCCGGAACGACAGCGGCGGCTGAGCGGGACCCGTCCGGGTCCCCGAAGTCGGCGCTCCCCCCCTCAGCGGGCGGCGCGCGACCGGCGGCGCGCGTCCGGGGCCGCCGCCGGCTCGGCGCAGCGCATGGCCCGGGACCGGCGGTCGAGCTCGGCGACGCAACACCGCCCCTCCAGGATCCGCCCCCCGGTCTCCACCGCCAGCAGCAAATCCAGGAGCCCGGTCATCGCCGCGGTCGGCCCCGCCCGCAGGCGGGTCTCGAAGGGCGCGCCGAGCGCATGGTCGAGCAGCAGCCGCTCGAATCCCTTGGGCGTCGTCACCGGCCAGCCCCGGCGGCAGGCGGCCGCGGGCAGGGCGTCGTAGACCAGATCGACGAAGGCCCGCCGAACCGCGGCCTCGAAACTGCAATCCCCCGGTTCGTCCCGCATTCTTCCCTGTCCCCCGGGTCAGTGAAGCGACCAGATAGCTCGGCCGTCCCGCTTGGCCAAGGCCCCGGCGCAGATATCGCCGGGCGGAGGGAGGCCTAGAGCGGACTCCGTCCCGGCAGAGCCGGGCCGTCCGCTCTACATTATTGTCTTGTCGCGATATCTTAACCACCAGACGATCCCGTCTGGTTGAATATCGCTCTAGCGCGACATCTCCCACAGGTTGGCGCAGCGCCCGCCCGAGCGGCAATAGGCGAAGACCGGCGCGGGCAGATCGGCGACCGCCGCCTGGAAGTCCTGGAGGTTCTCGACGGTGATCGCGCCCGAGACCACCGGCACGTGCAGGACCTCGAGTCCCGCCGCCCGGGCGGCCGCCTCGACGGCGGCGAACTCCGGCTGGCCCGGCTCCTCGTGATCGGGCCGGTTGCAGAGGATCGAGCGGAAGCCGGCGGCGGCGATCCCGGCCACGTCCTCGGGCCGGATCTGCGGGGCGACGGCGAAATCGGGGGTGATCTGGCGGAAATTCATCGGTGTCTCCACTGGACGCTTTCCCGCCCATACCACCGGCGCGGGGTTCAGGCCAAGGGCGGGTCAGGCCCAAGGCACTTCAGGCCGAAGGCGCGTCGGGCCCGAGGCAAGTCCGGGCAGGGCGGGTCAGGTCAAGGCGGGTCAGGCCAGGGGCAGGGCGGTGGTCGCCTTGATCTCCTCCATCGACAGGCTGGAGGTGACGTTGAAGATCGACACCTCCTTGATCAGCGCCTGGTAGAAGGTGTCGTAGGCCCGGGCGTTCGGCACCCGCACCTTCAGGATGTAGTCGATGTCCCCGGCCAGACGGTGCGCCTCCAGCACCTCCGGCCGCTCGCGCACCGCGGTGAGGAATCGCGCGAGCCAGGCGGCGTCGTGCTGGGCGGTGCGGATCAGCACGAAGAAGCAGGTGTCGAGCCCGACCTTCTCCGGATCGAGCACCGCCACCTCCGCCCGGATCACCCCGGCGGCCTTGAGCTTGCGGATGCGGTTCCAGACCGGGGTCTTGGAGGCGCCCAGCCGCCGGGCGATCTCGTCGAGCGGCAGGCTGCAATCCTCTTGCAGCAGCGAAAGGATGTTTCGGTCCAGGTCGTCCAGCGCGACGGTCATCCCTGCGATCCTCTCCATTTTGGAACATTTTCCCAGTATGGTGTCAGAATGCCGCGAGAGACTCCTTATTTCCAGGGCCTCATTGCGACATGCGAGGAAAATGTCCTATTTTGAGGGACAGAATCCACTGGGGAAAGCCATGCGCCATCTTCTCGCCCTCCGCCGCCGCCTTTCCCGGGCCGGGGACGCGCGTGCGATGGCGCGGCCGGCTGCGGGGGAGATCCGCTGATGGCCCGCAAGTTCAACCCCCAGATCGCCACCGCGAACGATCTGCTGGAAGGCGACGTGGTCTACCTGACCGCCGAGGGCGGCTGGAGCCGCGAGATCGGCGACTCGGCCGTCGCCGTCAACGCCGAGGCGGCGGCGGAGCTTCTGGCCCGCGCCCAGTCCTGTCCGGACAAGGTCGTGGGCCCCTATCTGGTCGACGCCGCGATCGACGCCCAGGGCCGGGCCGCCCCTGCGCATTTCCGCGAGGTCTTCCGCACCCGCGGACCCTCCAACTATCCCGAGCACGGCCGGCAGGCGGAGCGCTGACGATGTACCATTACGACGATTTCGACCATGACTACGTGCGCGCCCGCGTCGCCGAGTTCCGCGAGCAGGTGGAGCGGCGCATCGACGGCAGCCTGACCGAGGACGAGTTCCGGCCCCTGCGGCTGATGAACGGCCTCTACCTGCAGCTGCACGCCTACATGCTGCGGGTGGCGATCCCCTACGGCACGCTGAATTCCGCCCGGATGCGCCAGCTCGCCCTGCTCGCCGAAAAGTGGGACAAGGGCTACGGCCATTTCACCACCCGGCAGAACATCCAGTACAACTGGCCGAAGCTGCGCGACGTGCCGGACATGCTCGACGCCCTCGCCGATGTCGAGATGCACGCCATCCAGACCTCCGGCAACTGCATCCGCAACGTCACGGCCGATCATTTCGCCGGCGCGGCCGCCGACGAGATCGAGGATCCGCGCCCGACGGCCGAGCTGCTGCGCCAGTGGTCCACCGACCATCCGGAATTCACCTGGCTGCCGCGCAAGTTCAAGATCGCCATCACCGGCGCGCCGCATGACCGGGCCGTGACCAAGGCCCATGACATCGGCCTGCGCATGGTGCGCGACGAGAACGGGGAGCCCGGCTACGAGGTGATCGTGGGCGGCGGCCTCGGCCGGACGCCGATGGTGGGCAAGGTGATCCGCGACTTCCTGCCGAAGGCGCACCTGATCCCCTACCTGGAGGCGATCCTTCAGGTCTACAACCGCTTCGGCCGCCGGGACAACAAGTACAAGGCCCGCATCAAGATCCTCGTCCACGAGGAGTCGATCGAGGTCATGCGCGACCGCGTCGAGGCGGCCTTCGCCGAGAACCTCGCGACCACCGCGCCGGTCGATCCCGCGCTCGTCGCGCGGCTCGAGGCGGCCTTCGCGCCGCCGGCCTTCGAGCCGGCGAGCGACCTGCGGCCCGTGCTCTCGGCCGGGCTGCGGTCCTTCATCGACACCAACGTCACGGCCCACAAGCTGCCCCACTACGCCATCGTCACCGTCTCCCTGAAGCCGATCGGCGGCACGCCGGGCGACGCGACGGCCGAGCAGATGCGCGTCCTCGCCGACCTCGCCGAGGAATACGGCCACGACGACCTGCGCGTCAGCCACGAGCAGAACATCATCCTGCCCCATGTGGCGCGCCGCCACCTGCCGGCGCTCTACGAGCGGCTGAAGGCGGCCGGGCTCGCCACCGCCAACGTCGGGCTGGTGTCGGACATCATCGCCTGTCCGGGCATGGACTACTGCGCGCTGGCGACCGCCCGGTCGATCCCGGTCGCGCAGAAGATCTCCGAGGCCTTCGCCGACCTCGACCGCCAGCGCGACATCGGGCCGCTCAAGATCAAGATCTCGGGCTGCATCAACGCCTGCGGCCACCACCACGTGGGCCATATCGGCATCCTCGGGCTCGATCGCGCCGGGGTGGAGAACTACCAGGTCACCCTGGGCGGAGACGGCACGGAAACCACGGTGATCGGCGAGCGCGCCGGTCCCGGCTTCGCCTATGACGAGATCGTCCCCGCGGTCGAGCGGCTGATCGAGGCCTACCTCGACCTGCGCGCGGATCGCGAGGAGACCTTCCTCGCCGCCTACCGACGCCTTGGGCCGGAGCCTTTCAAGGCCGCCCTGTACCCTGCGGAGGCCCGCTCCGATGCGGCTTGAACGTGCTGGACATCTTGAAGGCGCGGCGATCGACCGCGCCACGGCGCTCAACATCGCCTTCGAGGGGGCCGACCCCCGCGAGGTGCTGGCGGGCGCGGTCGCCGAATTCCCCGGCGAGCTCGCCATGGTCTCGTCCTTCGGCGCCGACTCGGTCGTGCTGCTGCACATGATCTCGCAGATCGACCGCAGCGTGCCGGTGCTGATGATCGACACGCTGATGCTGTTCCGCGAGACCCTCGCGTATCAGCAGGAGGTGGCGGACAAGCTCGGGCTCAACGTCGTCCACCTGCGCCCCACCGCGCCGGAGCTGGCGGCGGAGGATCCCGACGGGACGTTGAACCAGGTCGACCAGGACGCCTGCTGCGACCTGCGCAAGGTGCGGCCGCTGGAGCGCGTCGCCGGCCGCTGGCCGGTGACGGTGACCGGGCGCAAGCGCTACCAGGGCGTCACCCGCTCCGCGCTGCGGCATTTCGAGCCGGAGGGCGCGCGGCTGAAGGTCAACCCGCTCGCCTACTGGGGCGGGGCGGAGATCCGCGCCTACATGGAGGAGCATGCGCTGCCCCGGCATCCGCTGGTGGCCCAGGGCTTCCGCTCCATCGGCTGCGCCCCCTGCACCTCGCCCGTCGCCGAGGGCGAGGACGAGCGCGCCGGCCGCTGGCGCGGCAGCAACAAGGTGGAGTGCGGCATCCACTTCGGCCCGGACGGCCGCATCACCCGGGTGGCTTGAGCATGTCGGTGATCGTCTCCGACGCGGGCTTCGGGCCCGCCGACATCGCGGAGGGGGAGGCCGTCTCCCTCGACGCCCTGCTGGCGGGCGAGGCGCCCGAGGGGCCCCTGGTCGTGGACTTCCCCAATGACCGGGATCCGGCGGCGCTCGCGTCTTTCCTCGACCGGCTGGCGCTGGTGCGGGTGGTCTTTCCGGCGGCCGGGGACGGGCGGGGCTTTTCCATCGGCCACCGCATCCGCGACCTCGGCTATCGCGGCCGGCTGCGGGCGCTCGGGCCGGTGATCGCCGACCAGTGGACCGCCCTGCGGGCCATGGGCTTCGACGAGGCGGAGATCCCCGACGCACTGGCCGCGCGCCAGCCCGCCGAGCAGTGGCGGCGGCGGCCCGCGTCCTATCAGGCCCGCATCCGGGCCTGACCGGTTCGTCAGGCCCGGCGGCTCGCCCGGCCTTTCCCACGGACTTCACGCGCGCCCGCCGACCCTCGCAGTCGGCGGGCGTCGTCGTTCTCCGGGCTCCGCCTTGGGTCTTCGGGAGTCCCGATGACCTCCGGGACGGCCTCTCCGCCAGGCCGCGGCGCTTCGGGGGCTGGATTTTCACGCGTGAAAACGGGATCAATATATTGAAATAATTCAATATATTTTGCGGCCTTAACCGCGTGGTCATGTCTGTGAACGGGCCGAAAGCGACTGCGCCCGGGCGGTTCGCAGGGGTCTTTCCGCCGGTCGTGCGGGGAGATTTTGCCACAGGACGCCAAACGCGACCGGCGCGATCCCTGAGGGGGCTGCGCCCTGTCGCGGCGGTGGTGTAAGGGACGCTCCGGCAGACGATCGAGCTGGACCCCGTGACGCCCCTTCGCCCCTTCCTGCACCAGGGACTTGTCGTCCTCTGCCTTCTGATCGCGTGGGCCGCGCCGGCCGCCGCCGCCGACTGGCTGGAATGGCGGCCGATCCAGGGCCCCTGCAACGGCGACTGCGGGGTCGCAGGCTATTTCGGCTGGTACGTGGAGGAGGGGATGAGCGACGTCTTCATCTCCAGCCCCGAGACGCCGCTGACCTGGACCTATGCGGGCGACCACCTGCTGGCGGGCGCGGTCACCCGCCGGATCGCCACCCTCTGGCGGCATGTGGACGTGGAGCCCGAGTTCGGCGTCGGCCAGCGCATGGGCAAGCAGCACGAGACCGAGATCTGGGGCGCGGTGTTCTTTCGCTGGCGCGGCTTTCCCTGGGACGACCGGCTGATCACCACCGTCGCGATCTCGACCGGGATGAACTACGCCACCGACATCTCGAACGAGGAGCAGGACCGGGCCCGCGACGGCAAGGGCGACCGCTGGCTGCATTTCTTCTCGCCCGAGATCACCTTCGCGCTGCCCTCGCGCCCGGACGTGGAGCTTCTGTTCCGGATGCACCACCGCTCGGGCGTGTTCGGGCTGGTGAGCGACGCCTGGGGCGGCGCGCAATACGCCTCGGTGGGCCTGCGGTTCCGCTTCTGACCCGGCCCGCCCCGACCGTCGCGCCCCGACCGGCGCGCCCGTCGCCCCGGGCGGCCCTCGGGGGGCGTCGAGCCCCCGCTCGGGCCGGTCGGCCTTCGCCTCCGCGCCTGTCCGGCAGGGGCGGGAGCCTGGCGCGCGCGGCCCCGCCGGGCGCGCAAGCCGCTTGCGCCGGGGGGCGGGGCGCCCTAGAGGGCGGCGGCCGGGCGCGGCGCGGCCGGCGGAAGTCTCCGCAACCTTCCTGAAAAAAACGGACCGATCGAATGAACAGGGCCCTGATCCCCGGCGTGATCGCCATGTGCGCGATCGTCACCGCCTCGAACATCCTCGTGCAGTTCCTCGCCGGCCCCTGGCTGACCTGGGGCGCCTTCACCTATCCCTTCGCCTTCCTGGTGAACGAGATCGTCAACCGCCTGCAGGGGCCCGCCGCGGCCCGCAAGGTGGTGCTGGCGGGCTTCGCCGCCGGCGTCGCCTGCTCGGCGATCGGCACCCAGATCCAGGGGGAGTTCGGGCCCCTGGTCACGGCGCGGGTGGCGATGGCCTCGGGGACGGCGTTCCTCTGCGCCCAGCTCCTCGACATCGCCATCTTCGACCGGATGCGCCGGCAGGCCTGGTGGCGCGCGCCGCTGGCGGCGGACCTGTTCGGCAGCGCGCTCGACACGGCGCTGTTCTTCTCCATCGCCTTTTCGGCGAGCCTCGCCTTCCTCGCGCCCTCGGTGGACGTGGCCTGGGCGAACGAGTCGCTGCCGATCCTGGGAGTGGGGCCGGTCGCGCCGCTCTGGGTCAGCCTCGCCCTCGCGGACCTGGGCGTGAAGCTCGGCCTCGCGGCCTTCGCGCTCTTTCCGTTCCGCATCATCACCCTGCGCCTGATCGCGCGGCGGCAGGCGGCGGAGTGACGAATCGCTTGCCTTTCGGGCGTCCCGTGGCAGGATCGTCTTAGGTGAAACAAACGAGAGGAGGTGATCCAATGTCTGATCGGACCTTGGAGCGCGAGGCCGGGACAACGTGCGGAGGAACCGCCTGAGGGGCAGCCCCCTCGGGCGCGGGACCCCGCGCCGGGCTCGGCCCTGACCGGCCAGCCTCCAAGCTCACGACTACAGAGAGGGTCGCAGGCTACTGCGGCCCTCTCGCTTTTTGCGCAGGCCTGGGGTAGGCCGGCCGCGATCCGCCTCCGGAAAAAGGCCCCATGCTGCGCATCAACGATCATGTGGTCCTGGCGGATTGGGAGCTGGCGGAGACCTTCACCCGCGCCTCCGGACCCGGGGGGCAGAACGTCAACAAGGTCTCCACCGCCGTCGAGCTGCGCTTCGAGGCGGCGCGCTCGCCCCACCTCGACGCCGGCGCCAAGGCGCGGCTGCGCCGGCTGGCCGGGCGGCGCTGGACCCAGGAGGGGGCGGTGATCGTCACCGCCGAGCGGCACCGCACCCAGGCGCTGAACCGGGCCGAGGCGCGGGAGAAGCTCCAGGCGCTGATCCTCGCGGCGCTGGAGCGGCCGAAGCCCCGGATCGCCACGCGGCCGACCTTAGGCTCGGTGCGGCGGCGGCTGGAGGCCAAGACCCGGCGCAGCGCGATCAAGGCGAACCGGACGGCGGGAGGGGACGAGGATGCTTAGGGCGCTGGTCCTTCTCCTGGCGCTCGCGGGCTGCGCCGGCGGGCCGAAGGGGCTTTCCTCCGCGGCGGAGGGCCGGATCGCGGGGCGCGCCATCGTCACCGCCGAGGGCGACGCGGCGGAGGCGCGGCGCGCGGCCGCCCAGTTCGGCAATCCCACCCCCTGGACCGCGCCGCTCTTCGGGGCGGCGGTCAGCGTGCTGGGCGATTTCAGCGAATCGAGCCGGACCCGGGTGGGCGCCGTGCCGATCCCCGAGCGGGATCCGACGCGCACCGCCCGGGCCGCGATCGTCGACTACCTGGTGACGGAGTTCCACGGCGTCCGCGGCGGGCGCCCCTTCGACGCGGCCGGGATCGTCGCGACCGCCCCGGCCGCCCGGGCCCGGGCGCTGTTCGAGCGCGCCCAGGCCCAGGGCTTTCCGGGCGTGATCGTCGACCTGCAGCCGCGGTCCTTCCGGGTGCGCAGCGCCGGCGTCGGGACCGGGCTGCGCGTCGAGCGGTTCTATCTCGACTACGACGCCGATCTGCTGGTGGTGGATGCGGCCGACGGGGCGGTGCTGGCGCAGGGGTCCTGCGCGGCGAAGTCCCGCGCCGCGCCCTTCACCCTGGCCGAACTGGAGGCGCGCGGCATGGCGCTTCTCGACGCGGCGGCGGATCTGGTGGCCCGGCAATGCGCCGCGCAGCTGATCCAGAGCCGGCTTCTGCCGAAGGCGGGTCCCGCATGATCTACGTGGACGCGGACGCCTGCCCGGTGAAGGACGAGGCGCTGCGGGTGGCCGAGCGCCATGGGGTCGAGATCGTCTATGTGGCGAACGGCGGCATCCGGCCGGTGCCCCATCCGCTCGCCCGGGTGCAGGTGGTGCCCGAGGGGCCGGACGCGGCCGACCTGTGGATCGCCGAGCGGATCGGGCGGGGGGACCTCTGCGTGACCGCGGACGTGCCGCTCGCCGCGCGCTGCATCGCCGCCGGGGCGCGGGCGCTGCGGCCGAACGGCGAGGCCTTCACCGAGGCCAACATCGGCGCGACCCTCGCCCTGCGGGACCTGATGGCGGACCTGCGGGCGGCCGATCCCTTTCGCCAGGGCGGCGGCAAGCCCTTCGCCAAGGCGGACCGGTCGCGGTTCCTCGACGCGCTGGAGCGGGAGCTGCGGGCGGCGGCGCGGGGCTGACGAAGGCCCCCCCGGGGGGTCACACCGCCGGGGCGGCGGCGCGCCAGGCCGCCCAGGCCTCGGGCGTGTCGAGGTCGGTGGCCGCGGCCTCGCCGTGGATCGGCACTTCGACGACGAACTCCGCCGCCTCGATGAGCAGGTCGCGGGCCCCCCGGTCGCCGGTCAGGGCGGCGAGGTTTTCGAAGAAGCGGCGGCCGAACAGCACCGGGTGGCCCGGCCGTCCCGACTGGGTGGCGGCGCGGACGATCTCGCGCCCTTCCGCCGGGTCGAAGGCGGCGATCAGCCGGTCGATGTCGCGGGGGCCCACCTCGGGCATGTCGGCGAGCAGGACCAGCGCCGCGTCCGCGCCCGCCTCGGCCGCGCGCAGGCCGGCGCGCAGCGAGGCGGCCATGCCCTCGGCCCAGTCCGGCGCCTCCACCGTCTCGACGGCGAGACCGTCGAGGGCGGCGCGGCGCTCGGGCGCCCCGGGGGGCAGCACCGCCACGACCCGGTCGGCCCGGCTCGACAGCGCGGCTTCCGCCGCGGCGCGCAGCAGGGGCCGGCCGTCGGGCAGGGGCTCCAGCAGCTTGTCGCGCCCGCGCATCCGGCGGCTCGCCCCGGCGGCGAGGAGGATCGCCGCGATCCGGGGGCGGCCCGGGACGGGGGCGGCGGCGGGTCGGGCGGCGGCCCGCGGCTGGGGGCGCAGGGGGATTTCCTTCAGCAGGCCGCCCGCGCCCATGGCGGCGATGTCCGCGCCGGTGACGGGGAGGCCCGCGGCCAGGCGCTCCAGCACCCAGTCCGCGCCGTTCAGCGCCGGGGAGCGGGCGCAGCCGGGCAGGCCCACCACCGGCCGGCCGTCGAGCTCGCCCAGGAACAGAAGGTTGCCCGGATCGACCGGCATCCCGAAGCGGATCAACCGGCCGCCGGCGGCTTCGATCGCGGCGGGGCAGGCGTCGGCGGCGTCCGAGGCGGCGGAGGCGCCGAGGATGAGCACGAGGCCGTCGCCCGCGGCGCGCAGGGCCTCGGCCACCGCCCCGGTCTCGTGGGCGACGACGACCGGCGGGCGCAGGTCGAGGCCGAGGGCGGCGAGGCGCGCCTCGACCGCCGCCGCGCCCTTGGCGAGCAGGCTCGGCTTCATCCCCGGCACACGGGTGAGGATCAGGCTGGCGCGGCCCGGCCGGAAGGGGGCGAGGCGCAGCGCCCCCCCGGCCAGGGCGGCCCGGGCGGCGGCGACCGTGGCGCCGGCGACGCCGTAGGGGATGATCTTGACCGTCGCGGCCATCTGCCGCGGCGCCACCCGGGACCAGTCGGGCAGGGTGGCGAGGGTGACCGCCGGGTCGAGCGCGTTCAGCCGGTCGACCGCGGCCCGGTCCACCCGCAGGACGCCCGCCGCCTCGGCGAAGAGGTTCGCCCGGCCGGCGAAGGGCGCCGAGACCGTCAGGCCGGGGGCGGCGAGGACCTCGGCCACCGCCTCGGCCGCCGCGTCCTCGGCGAGGTCGCCCGGGTCGAGTCGGGCGGCGACCACCTCGCGCAGCCCCGCCGCCGCCAGCGCCTCCAGATCGGCGGGGGCGAGCCTGCGGCCCTTGCGCAGGCGCAGGCCGCCCGCCTCCAGCGAATGGGCGAGGGTCGCGCCCTCGGCCTCGGCGAGGGGAACGGGCCCGAAACGCATCAGGGGCGCGTCCCGGGACGGCGCAGGCGCTCCACCACCTGGGCGAGGATCGAGACGGCGATCTCGGCCGGGGACCGCGCGCCGATGTCGAGGCCGACGGGGGCGTGGATCCGGGCGAGCGCCTCGGGCGCCAGGCCCGCCTCGGCCAGACGCGCGAGGCGCTTGGCCTGAGTGCGGGGCGAGCCGAGGCAGCCCAGATAGAAGGCGGGCGAGGCAAGCGCCGCCCGGATCGCCGGATCGTCGAGCTTCGGGTCGTGGGTGAGGGTGACGACGGCCGAACGCGCGTCGGGCGCGAACTCCGCCAGCGCCGCGTCCGGCCAGTCATGGACAAGCGCGAAGCCGGGAAAGCGCCCGGGCGCGGCGAAGGCCTCGCGCGGGTCGATCAGCGTCACGTCGAAGCCTGCGAGCCGGGCCATGGGGGCGAGCGCCTGGGCGATGTGCACCGCCCCGACGATCGCCATGCGCAGCGGCGGGTTGTGGACGCCGAGGAACCAGTCGCCGGCGAAGCCCGACCGGTCGGCGGTCAGCGCCGCCTCCGCCTCCGCCCAGAGCGGATCGCCGGGCCCGAGGATCAGCCGGCGCGACCAGTCCTCCGGCCGCACCGCATAGACCGCCGGTCGCCGCGCGGCCCGGGCGGCGGCGAGCGCGGCGACGAGGTCGAGGGCGGGGCCCGCGCCCCGGCCCAGGGGCTCGACCAGCACCCGGATCGTCCCGCCGCAAGCGAGGCCCACGGCGAAGGCGTCGGCGTCGGAGACCCCGAACTCCAGCACCCGCGGCCGTCCGTCCTCCAGGGCCTCCAGCGCCTCGGCGACGACGGCGCCCTCGACGCAGCCGCCCGAGACCGACCCCGCCATCTCGCCCGCGCCCGAGACCGCGAGCTGGGCGCCGCTCGGCCGGGGCGCGGAGCCCCAGGTCTCCAGCACGGTGGCGAGCGCCGCCCCCGCGCCCGCCCGCGCCCAGGCGAGCGCGGCCTCGGGGATGCGGTCGGCGGGCGCGAGGTCCGCGGGATCGGCGGGGGTGAGGTCGGGCTCGGCGGCCATGGGCGCCTCCTGGCATGTCTTCTCGCCAAGATAAGGACCCCGCCCCGCCGGCGCCAAGGCCCGACGCTGAAAGCCAAAGCCCAACGTTCAAGGCCCGCCATCCAAGACCCGAAGTCCAAAGCCCGTCGCCTGAGGCCCGACGTCCAAGGCCTGCCGTTCAACATCTGTCGTCTAAGTGTCTGTTTGAAAACTCCGACAGGCCGCTGCGCCGGCCTTTTTCGGCCTTGGAGCATCGGGGGGCAAAGGCCGACTTCTTCGACATGGCCACTCGATCTTCCTTGCCCCGGTCCTGAAACCCCCCTCGGGAGCCTTCCGCAGCGCGTTTTCAAACAGCCTCTAAGACCCGTCGCCCGAGGCCCGCAGTTCAAGACCCGCCGTCCTTGGCCTGTCGCCTCAAGTCCGTCGTCCAAAGCCTGTCCCGCCCGGGCGAGGGGGCGGGGTCAGCGCGCGAGGGCGCGGATGCCCTCCTCGAGGCCGCCGAGCGTCAGCGGGAACATCCGTCCCTCGAAAATCCGGGAGACCATGCCGATCGATTCCGTGTAGTCCCAATGCGCCTGAGGCGTCGGGTTCAGCCAGATGGAATGGGGCCAGTGCTCCCGCAGGCGGGTGAGCCACAGCGCCCCGGGTTCGGGGTTCCAGTGCTCGTTCGCGCCCCCCGCATGGGTGAGCTCGTAAGGGCTCATCGCCGCGTCGCCGACGATGATCGCCCGATAGTCGCCGCCATAGGTCCGGAGCGTCTCCGCCGTCGGGGTCTGGGCGTCCCAGCGGCGGCGGTTCTCCTTCCACAGGCCCTCGTAAATGCAGTTGTGGAAGTAGAAATGCTCGAAATGCTTGAACTCCGCCCGGGCCGCGGAAAAGAGCTCGTCGACCATCTTCACATGGTCGTCCATCGACCCGCCCACGTCGAGGAACAGCAGCACCTTGACCGCGTTGCGCCGCTCGGGCCGGGTGATCACGTCGAGCCAGCCCTGTTCCGCCGTCGCCCGGATCGTGCCGTCAAGGTCGAGCTCGTCCGCCGCCCCTTCGCGGGCCCAGCGGCGCAGGCGGCGCAGCGCCACCTTGATGTTGCGGGTGCCGAGCTCGACCGTGTCGTCGAAGTTGCGGAACTCGCGCCGGTCCCAGACCTTGACCGCCCGGCGATGGCGGCTCTCGTCCTGGCCGATGCGCACGCCTTCCGGGTTGTAGCCATAGGCGCCGAAGGGCGAGGTCCCGGCGGTGCCGATCCACTTGTTCCCGCCCTGGTGCCGGCCCTGCTGCTCCTTCAGGCGCTGGCGCAGGGTCTCCATCAGCTTGTCGAAGCCGCCCAGGGCCTGGACTTCGGCGCGCTCCGCCTCGGTCAGGTATTTCTCGGCGAGCTTTCGCAGCCAGTCCTCGGGGATCGCCGCCTGTTCCAGCAGCGCCTCGACGCTCAGCGCCTCCAGCCCGCCGAAGACATGGGCGAAGACCCGGTCGAAGCGGTCCACATGCCGCTCGTCCTTCACCAGGCAGGTCCGGGCGAGGTAGTAGAACCCCTCGGCGTCGAACATCACCACCTCGGCCTCCAGCGCCTCGAGGAAGGCGAGGTATTCGCGCAAGGACGCCGGGACCCCTTCGCCGCGCAGCTCGGCGAAGAAGCGGGCGAACATCAGAAGAGCCCCAGCGCGCTGGCGAGGATCACCGCCAGCACGGCGGCGAGGGTGAGCACGATGCCGTGGATGGCGGCGTAGTGGATCTTGTCGAGCCGGTCGCCCCCCCGCACGGCGGCGCGCCGCCAGCCGAGAAGGGCGCCAAGCGCGAAGATGATGGGGTAGATCATGGCCTTATCCGCCTTCGCGCACGGTGGCGTCCAGCGCCGCCTGTTCCCGCGCCAGCGACCCGTCCGCATCGCCGAAGCCATAGCGCGCCCAGCGGAGGCTGTCGAGCCGGGCCGCCCGCGCCGCCTCGGTCTCGCCGAGGCCGAGCAGCGCCTCCGCCTGGAGCGAGCGCAGCCCGGCGAGGAGGATGGCGTTCTGCCCGGCGATCGCCGCCGGCGCGTGGCGCTCGGCCAGCTTGACGGTGTCGTCGTACTGGCCCGCGGCCAGGGCGACCGCCGCCACATGCACGCCGGCATGGGCGTTGCGGATCGGATCCTGGGGATAGAGCCGGCGCGACAGGGCGTAGGCCTCGGTGAAATACTGCGCCGAGGCTCCCGGATCCTGGCGCAGGGTGAGCCGGCCGAGGGTCAGGAGCGACACCGCCAGCCGGTGGTCGACGGGGCGCATCTCGGCGGCGATCTGGGCGGCGAGCTGGGCCGCCTCCAGCCGCGCCTCGCGCGAGGCGCGGCGGTTCAGCGCCACCTCGATGGCGCTCGCCCAGGCCCGGCTTTCGGGATGGCGCGCCCGGCGGGGCAGGCCGCGGCCCCTGGAATTCTCCCGCGCCAGCAGCTTCGGGAGCCGGGCCGCGACCTCGGCCCGGGACATGCCGCTGTGAAGCTCCGGCTGGTAGAGCACCCGCAGCATCAGCATGTCGAAGGGCGTGGCGATGCCGTGCAGGTTGTCGTCGTTCCAGATGGTGTCGGGCAGGCGGTAGAGGTCGTTCGCCGGCCCCAGCGCCTGGGTGATCTCCTCGTGGAGGCAGTCGCGCACGTCCTGGGGGGTGGTGTCGGAGGGGACGAAGATCGCGGCGCCCGTCAGCTCCGTCTGCCCGGCCCAGCGGGAGCGGGTGTCGGGGCGGCGGCGCAGGAACTCGCCCCAGTTGGTCTCCCCCGGCACGATGAAGCAGGCGGCGGAGGGAAAGACCCGGGCGAGCTGGTCGGCCTTGACCGCCTCGATGTGGAGCTCGGCCGCGTCCGCATCGGAGGTGGAGGCGATGTCGATGCCGGCCTCGGTCCGCAGCCGCATCAGCAAGGCCTCGACGTCCTCGCGGTAGCGCCCGAGACCCGGGGCGAGATGCACCCGGATCGGCCCCTCGTAGCGCAGCAGGTGCGGGAGCTTGTCGCCGCTCTCCAGCGCGAAGGTGAGGTCGAGGAAATCCTCGGCGAGGTCCTGGTTCGACCGCGCCACGCCCCGGGGCAGGGCGACGGGGGCGAAGCGCACCTCCGACAGCGGCGCCTGGGGCGGCAGCGCGCAGCCCGAGGCGAGCGTCACGAGGACGAGCGCAAGGGCGCGGCGAAGAAAGGCGGTCCGCATCCGGCCTCTCCTCAGCGGACGTATTTGACGAAGGGCGTCGCCGCGCCGATCCGGTCATAGAGACGCCGGGCCTCGGTGTTGAAGCTCTGGGTCAGCCAGTAGACCTGGGGCCTGCCGGCGGCGTCGGCGGCGGCGTAGACCGCCTCGATCAGCGCCCGGCCGGCGCCCGTGCCCCGCGCGGCTTCCGTCACGTAGAGATCCTGCAGATAGGTCACTCCCTCGGGCCGCCAGCCGTGGCGGTGAAAGATGTAATGCGCCAGGCCGACCGGACGGCCGTCGGGGTCGCATGCGAGGAGGCCATGATAATCGTCTGTCTGCGGATCGACCAGCCGGGAAAAGCTGGCGGCGTAGACCGGCTCGGGCAGCTCGGTCTCGTAGAAGTCGAGGTAGGCCCGCCAGAGGTCGCGCCAGACGGAGGCGTCCTCGGGGGCGAGGGGGCGCGTGCGGATCACCGCCGCGCCTCCCGCAGAGCCGTTACTTGCGCAGGCGACGGACGTTGGAGCGGGTCTTGACGCCGAAGGGCTTGAGCGCAGCCGAGGCGATCTGCACCGCGTCGCCGCCCTTGGCCGCCATGACCGTGGCGCGCTCGGCCGCGGAGGCGAAGGCGGTCGGCTTTTCGAGCACCATGGCGAGGGCCTCGTGCGGGGTCATCGCGCCGCTCGCCATCCTTTGGGTGCGCCGCAAAATCACCTCCGCCGCGGCGACGTTCATCCGAGCGTAGGCGAAGACGAAATCGTTCCAATCCTGGAACGATTTCAAGGAATTCGGCGCAAACAGCATCTGGGGTTCCTCGTTTATGTTGCACCGCACAATAGCACGGCGTCGGCCAGGTGTCATCAACCCATTCATGCGCTGAGGTCATGCCCGCCGACCGCGTGGAGGTCATGTCCGCCGACCGCGTGCGAGAAAGGCCAGGCGCTCGAACAGATGCACGTCCTGCTCGTTCTTGAGCAGCGCCCCGTGGAGCTGGGGCAAGGCGCGGGCGGGGTCGGCCCGCAGGTCCTCGGGCGCGAGGTCCTCGGCCAGCAGCAGCTTCAGCCAGTCGAGCGCCTCGGAGGTGGAGGGCTTCTTCTTCAGCCCCGGCGTCTCGCGGATCTCGAAGAAGCGGGTGAGGGCGGCGCGCATCAGGGCCGGCTTGATCCCGGGAAAGTGAACGGCCACGATCCGCTCCAGCGTCTCGGCGTCGGGAAAGCGGATGTAGTGGAAGAAGCACCGGCGCAGGAAGGCGTCCGGCAGCTCCTTCTCGTTGTTCGACGTGATCACGACGATCGGGCGATGGCGCGCGGCGATGGTCTCGCCGGTCTCGTAGACGAAGAAGTCCATCCGGTCGAGCTCCTGGAGGAGGTCGTTGGGGAACTCGATGTCCGCCTTGTCGATCTCGTCGATCAGCAGCACGACCTTGCCCTCGGCCTCGAACGCTCGCCACAACGGTCCCTTGCGGATATAGTTCCGCACATCGCCCACCCGTTCGTCGCCGAGCTGGCTGTCGCGCAGCCGGCTGACCGCGTCATATTCGTAGAGGCCCTGGTGGGCCTTGGTGGTGGACTTGACCGACCATTCCAGCAGCGGCAGGCCGAGCGCCCGGGCGATCTGGCGGGCGAGCTCGGTCTTGCCGGTGCCGGGCTCCCCCTTGACGAGCAGGGGGCGCTCCAGCCGGATCGCCGCATTCACCGCGACGGTGAGGTCGGGGGTCGCCACATAGTCGGCGCTGCCGTCAAATCTCATCGGGAAACCGGGCCGTTGCCGCTTCGAACTGCAGTCACCCTAGCAGGCTGGTTCGGGGACGCGCCAGCGCCATATGTTCCTCGTGACATCCCTCCCGAAACCTTATACGGGAGGCGCGAAAGCAAACGACTGGAGCAGGGTCTCAGGTCGAAACGCCGTCGACTGGGACCTGCCCCGCCCGACTGAGGTGGCGTACCAAATGAAGCCCGAGACCAAGTTCGACGTAGATTATCTGCCGAGCGAAGACGAACCCTTCATGAACCCTCGGCAGCTTGATTATTTCAAGCGAAAGCTGTTGGCCTGGAAGGCGTCTATCCTTGCGGAAAGCAAGGGAACCATCGAGACCATGCAGGCGGACACCCGCAACATTCCCGACATCGCCGATCGCGCCTCCGAAGAGGCCGACCGGGCGCTGGAGCTGCGCACGCGCGACCGCCAGCGCAAGGTCGTCTCCAAGATCGACGCCGCCCTGCGGCGCATCGAGGACGGCAGCTACGGCTACTGCGAGGAGACGGGCGAGCCCATCTCGCTGCGCCGGCTCGACGCCCGGCCCATCGCGACCCTGAGCCTCGAGGCGCAGGAGCGCCACGAGCGCAAGGAGCGGGTCCACCGCGACGACTGACCCGCGTCCCCGCGCGGCTGGGGGGCTTAGGGATTGCTCAGGGATCGAAGGTGAAGGGCGCGCCCAGGTCCAGCGGCGCGCCCGGCGGCGGCTTCGGCAGGGGCGAGGCCATCCGCACCGCGCTGAGCGCGGCCGCGTCGACCGCGCGGTTGCCTGACGACTGCGTGAGCCGGGCGCTGCGCACGGCCCCGTCCGGGGTAAGGAAAATCCTCACGACCGCCGTTCCGCCCCGGCCCGCGGCCTCTTCCGCGCTGGGATAGACCATCCGGCTGTGGAGCCGCGCCATCACCTGCGCCCTCCAGCGGGAGAACTCGTTCGTCGCCGCCCCGCCGCCGCCGGAGGGCGCCGCCGCGGTCTCCGTCGGCGCCGCCGCGCGGAGCCGCGCGGCCGTGGCGGCCTGGCTCGGCGGCTTTTCCGATTTGGCGGTCTGGGGTCGCACGGTCTGGGGCCGAGGGGGCTCAGGCCGGGGGGACTCGGACCGGGCGGTCTCGATCGGCGGCCGTCGCGACAGCGCGACCGGGCGCGGGACGGGGCGGGGCTCCTGCGCCGGCTCGGGCGGCGGGGGGACGACCGGCGGCGCGGCGGCGAGGTCGGGCGGGAGCGGCGCCTGGGGCGCAGGCGGCAGAACCGTCGCCGTCTCGACCGGGGCGGCGCGCGTCTCGGGCTCCGGCGGCGCCGGGATGTCGGGGGCGTCGATGGCGTCGGGGCCGAACCGGTCCTGGTCCTTCGCCGCCGAACGCGGCAGGGGCGCGAGGTCGAGCAGCACCGCCGGCGGCCCGGGCGGCCCCGGGGGCAGGGGCGGCGCCGGCCGCAGCGCCAGAAGCGCCACCGCCCCATGGGCCGCCAGCGCCAGTCCCCCCGCCGCGCCCCAGACGAGCGCGCTTCGCAAGACGAGGCGCGGCATCCGCGAGGGCGGCGTCAGGGGCTCCTCCATCAGAGGTCTCCGCGGGCCGTCGCAGGCTCTCGCCGCCGGGCGTCCGGCCTGCGGCCGAAAATCCCATCAGGCCGTCGGCCAAGGATCACCTCCGGCCTTTGGCCAAGAATCCTGTCCGGCCTTTGGCCGGGGCTCAGACCCGGCCGTGGCAGTGCTTGTACTTCTTGCCCGACCCGCAGGGGCAGGGGTCGTTGCGCCCGGAGAGCGCCCAGGTCTCGGGATCGGCCGGGTCGACCCGCAGGGCGACGGGGGCCGCCCCCGCGCCCGCCTCGGCCAGGGCGGGCTCCCGCGCCGGCCGGGATTCGGGCGCCGCCTGCGCCTCGGCGGCCTGGGCCTCGGCCGGCTGGGACTGGAGCGCCGCCTGGGCCCTGGCCTGGAGCTCGGCGATCATCGCCTGCTGCTCCTCCTGGGTCATCACCTGTACATGGGCGAGCATCCGCGTCACTTCGAGCCGCAGCCGGTTCAAGAGCCCCTCGAAGAGCTGGAAGGCCTCGGACTTGTACTCGTTCAGCGGATCGCGCTGCGCATAGCCGCGGAAGCCCACCACGCTGCGCAGATGGTCGAGCGTCACCAGATGCTCGCGCCAGTTGCGGTCGATGGTCTGGAGCAGCACCTGCTTCTCGATCTGGCGCATGGTGGGGGCGCCGTAGCGCTCGTCCTTGGCGGCCATCAGCGCCTCGACCTCGGCGTTCAGCCGCTCGCGGATGTCGGCGTCGTCGACGCCCTCCTCCTCCGCCCAGTCCTTGAGCGGCAGGTCGAGGCCGAAGACCTCGCGCGCCTGGGCGGTCAGGCCCTCCATGTCCCACTGGTCGGCATAGGCCCGGGCGGGGACGTGCTCGGCGACCAGGTCCTCGACGACCTGGCGGCGCATGTCCTCGACCACTTCGGCGATGTCGTCGGCTTCCATGATCTCCCGGCGCTGGCTGAAGATCGCCTTGCGCTGGTCATTCATCACGTCGTCGTATTTCAGCAGGTTCTTGCGGATGTCGAAGTTGCGCGCCTCGACCTTTCCTTGCGCCTTTTCCAGCGCCCGGTTGACCCACGGATGGACGATCGCCTCGCCCTCCTTCATGCCCAGCCGCTGGAGCATGCTGTCAAGCCGTTCGGACCCGAAGATCCGCATCAGGTCGTCCTCGAGGCTGAGGTAGAAGTTCGTCCGCCCCGGGTCGCCCTGCCGGCCGGACCGGCCGCGGAGCTGGTTGTCGATGCGCCGGCTCTCGTGGCGCTCGGTGGCGAGCACGTAGAGCCCGCCCGCCTCCTTGACCTGGGCCTTGGCGGCGGCGACCTCGGTCTCCACCTGCTGGCGGATGGCCTCCGGGTCCACATGCGCGCCGGCCTTCTCGGCCGCCTCCAGCGCGTCGACCACCCGCATCTCGACGTTGCCGCCGAGCTGGATGTCGGTGCCGCGGCCGGCCATGTTGGTGGCGATGGTCACCGCGCCCGGCCGGCCGGCGTCGGCGACGATCTTCGCTTCCTGCTCATGGTAGCGGGCGTTCAGCACGTTGTGGGGCACGCCCGCCGCCCGCAGCATGTCCGACAGCGCCTCGGACTTCTCGATCGAGGTGGTGCCGACCAGGATCGGCTGGCCCGCCTCGTGGGCGCGCTTGATCTCGACGACGATGGCCTCGAACTTCTCCCGGGCGGTGCGGAAGACCTGGTCGTCGTGGTCCTTGCGGATGACGGGCAGGTTGGTGGGCACCGCCACCACGCCGAGCTTGTAGATCTCGGCGAATTCCTCGGCCTCGGTCATCGCCGTGCCGGTCATGCCCGAGAGCTTCTCGTAGAGGCGGAAGTAGTTCTGGAAGGTGACGGAGGCGAGCGTCACGTTCTCGGGCTTGATCTGGACGCCTTCCTTGGCCTCGATCGCCTGGTGCAGGCCGTCCGACAGGCGCCGGCCGTGCATCATGCGGCCGGTGAACTCGTCGATCAGCATCACCTCGCCGTCGCGCACGATGTAGTCCTTGTCGCGCTTGAAGAGCACATGCGCGCGCAGCGCCTGGGTGACGTGGTGGACGACGGTGGTCTGCTCGGGATCGTAGAGCGTCGCGCCCTCGGGCAGGAGGCCGAGCTGGCGCAGCCGCTGCTCGATATACTCGTTGCCCTCCTCGGTGAGGGTGGTCTGGCGGTGCTTCTCGTCGAGCTCGTAGTGCTCGGCCGTCAGCTCCGGGATCACCTTGTCGAGCGCGACGTAGAGGTCGCTGCGGTCCTGGCTCGGCCCCGAGATGATGAGGGGCGTGCGCGCCTCGTCGATCAGGATCGAGTCCACCTCGTCGACGATCGCGAAGAAGTGCTCGCGCTGGTTCACCTGCGCGAGGTCGTTCTTCATGTTGTCGCGCAGGTAGTCGAAGCCGAGCTCGTTGTTGGTGGCGTAGGTCACGTCCGCGGCGTAGGCGCCCTTCTTGTCCTCCTCCGGCATTCCGGGGACGACGACGCCGACGCTGAGCCCGAGGGCGTGGTAGACGAGGCCCATCCACTCCGCGTCGCGCTTCACGAGATAGTCATTGACGGTGATGACGTGCACGCCCTTGCCGGCGAGCGCGTTGAGATAGGCGGGCAGGGTGGCCATCAGGGTCTTGCCCTCGCCGGTCTTCATCTCGGCGATGTTGCCCTGGTGGAGGAAGATGCCGCCCATGAGCTGCACGTCGAAGGGGCGCAGGCCGAGGGCGCGGCGCGCCGCCTCGCGGGCGTTGGCGAAGGCCTCGGGCAGCAGGTCGTCGAGGGTTTCGCCCTTGTGGGCCAGGCGGTCCTTGAATTCCTGGGTCTTGTCGCGGATGCCGGCGTCGGAGAGCGCCCGGAATTCGGGCTCCAGCGCGTTGATCCTCTCCACCAGGTGGCGGACGCCCTTGACCTTGCGATCGTTCGGCGTGCCGAAGACCTTGCGGGCGATGGTCCCCAGTCCAAGCATACGGCGCCTCTTCCTCTTCTCGGGCCACGGGCGGGCCCCGTCGCATCTGGCTCGAGCTGACGGGTTTGTCATGCCGTGGGCGCTTGTTCCGCCGGGGCGAAGGGTCTAAGACGCCCCCGATCGGGCCGGCCTCCGACAGGTGCCGCACATAAGCGGCGCGCCCGACAGTGTCAACGGGACCCCCCGTGGTCCGTCCAAGCCATCCGCCCCCCGCGCGGGGCGCAGAGGAGACATTCGAGCCATGCGTCGCGCCATCGTCGCCGGAGCTCTCGCCGGCCTCACACTCGTGACTCCCGCCCTCGCCGAGGACCAGCCCGCGGCCCCCGCCGCCGAGGCCGCGGCCCCGGCGGCCCCCGCCGCGCCCGCCACCGCGGAGACCGTGCTCGCCACCGTGAACGGCCAGCCGATCACGCTCGGCGCGATCATCGTCATGCGCCAGGGCCTGCCGCAGCAGTACCAGGGCCTGCCCGACGACGTGCTGCTCCAGGGCCTGGTCGACCAGGCCATCGACCAGACCCTGCTCGCCGCCGAGATCTCGCCCGATCCGGCGAACGACCCGCTGGCGGTCCGGCTCCAGGTCGAGAACGACCGCCGCGCCGCCCTCGCCGCGAGCCTCGTGCAGGCGCGCATGAGCGAGCCGGTCTCCGAGGCCGACGTCCAGTCGGCCTATGACGAGGCGGCCAAGGAGTTCAAGCCGCAGAAGGAATTCAACGCCAGCCACATCCTCGTCGCCACCGAGGACGAGGCCAAGGCGATCGAGGCCCAGCTCAAGGACGGCGGCGACTTCGCGGCCATCGCCAAGGAAAAGTCGACCGATCCGGGTTCGGGCGCCCAGGGCGGCTCGCTCGGCTGGTTCGGCGCGGGCCAGATGGTGCCCGAGTTCCAGGCGGCGGTCGAGACGCTGAAGCCCGGCGAGATCTCGGCCCCGGTCCAGTCCCAGTTCGGCTGGCACATCGTCCGGCTCGACGAGGTGCGCGACACGGCCTTCCCGCCGCTCGCCGAGGTCAAGGACCAGATCGAGAACCAGGTCCGCCAGCAGAAGCTCGAGGCCGAGGTCGCGGCCCTGCGCGCCAAGGCCGCCATCGAGAAGCCCGAGAATGCCGTCGCCCCGGCGGCGATCCGGCAGGTGGACCTGCTCCAGAACTGAGCGCCGGGCCGGACCGCGGGCTCCGCGGCGCCTGACGCTGCGCCGCGGCCGCCGCGGCGCCCGACCCGCCGGCGCCTCTGCGCCGCGACCTTCTGTCCGCCGGGAGATCGTCCCGGCGGACGCGTTTTTTCCGGAACACCAGGGACCGCCGCATGGCCAAGGAGAAGCCCCCCGTCTCGCCGCTCGCCCCCGCGGGCGGCTTTCCCGCGCTGCCCGTCGTCGCGGGCGTGCGCTACGCCGCCGCCGAGGCGGGCGTGCGCTACGCCGGCCGGCTCGACGTGATGCTGACGGCGATCGAGGCGGGCGCCTCGGTCGCGGGCGTCTTCACCCGCTCCGCCACCCGCTCGGCCCCGGTGCTCTGGTGCGAGCATTGCCTCGCCGAGCTGCGCGCCGGGCGCGGTGCGGAGGTGGGCTTCGCCATCCTGGTGAACTCGGGCAACTCCAACGCCTTCACCGGCGCCGTCGGCCGGGATGCGGTCAGGACCACCGTCGAGGCGGTCGCGGCCGAGCTCGGCGTGCCGCCCGCCCATGTCTTCGTCGCCTCCACCGGGGTGATCGGCGAGCCGCTGCCGGCCGAGCGCATCACCGCCAAGGTGGGCGAACTCGCGGCGGGCCTCTCGGAGGACGCCGGCGAATGCGCCGCGCGGGCGATCATGACCACCGACACCTTCCCCAAGGGGGCTGTGGCGCGGGTCGAGCTCGACGGGGTCCCGGTGACGATCGCGGGCTTCGCCAAGGGCTCGGGCATGATCGCCCCCGACATGGCCACCATGCTCGCCTTCGTCTTCACCGACGCGGCGGTGGACCGCGACCTGCTCCAGTGGATGCTGTCGGGGATCAACGCCCGCACCTTCAACTGCGTCACCGTGGACGGGGACACCTCCACCTCCGACAGCCTGATCCTCGCCGCCACCGGCAAGGCCCCGATGGCGCCGATCGCGGCCGCCGACGATCCCCGGGCCGAGCCCTTCCGCGCCGCGCTGGAGGACGTCCTCTCCGACCTCGCCATCCAGCTCGTGCGCGACGGCGAGGGAGCGACCAAGCTCGTCGAGGTGCGGGTGACGGGCGCGGCCGACGACGCCGACGCCCGCAAGGTGGCGCTGTCGATCGCCAACTCGCCGCTGGTCAAGACGGCGGTGGCGGGCGAGGATCCGAACTGGGGCCGGGTGGTCATGGCGGTCGGCAAGTCCGGCGCCGCCGCCGACCGCGACAAGCTCTCCATCCGCTTCGGCGAGGTGCTGGTGGCCGAGGGCGGCCAGGTCTCGCCCCGCTACCGCGAGGCGGACGGGGCGGCCTACATGAAGGGGCAGGAGCTCGTCATCGCCGCCGACCTCGGCCTGGGGGAGGGGGCGGCCACGGTCTGGACCTGCGACCTCACCCACGGCTACATCTCGATCAACGCCGACTACCGCTCGTGACGACGGAGGGGACCGGGGCGCCGACGCGGCTCGTCCTCGTCGTCGCCGTCGCGCTGGTGGACCCGGACGGCCGGGTCCTCCTCGCCCAGCGGCCCGAGGGCAAGGCCATGGCCGGGCTCTGGGAATTCCCCGGCGGCAAGGTCGAGCCGGGCGAATCGCCCGAGGCCGCCCTGATGCGGGAACTCCACGAGGAGCTTGGAATCGAAACGTGGAGCAGCTGTCTCGCGCCACTTTCTTTCGCGAGCCACGCCTACGACACGTTTCACCTCTTGATGCCGGTCTACGTTTGCCGCAAATGGGCTGGCCAGCCGGAACCGCGGGAACATGCGGCCCTCCGGTGGGTGCGGCCCCGGGACATGGGGATGTATCCCATGCCCCCCGCGGATCTGCCGCTGTTGCCGGTCCTGCGCGACCTGTTGTGAGCTTGCCTCACTGCGCCGCGCAGTTACCTATGCGACTTTTGCAGGAGTGACAGTTTGTTTTGTAACCGTTAACGTGGAGTTACGGAACGACGGGTCAACGAAAGGCAAAAGCATGTACCAGACCATCCAGCTCTCCAGCTGCATCACCGTCCAGGGCGAGCTCGTCGAGCGGTTCCATGACGGCCGCGTCGCGATCCGCGACGGCAAGACCGTCTATCGCGGCCACCCCATCTCCGCGCGCGAACCGGGCCTGCCCCTTGCGGCCATCTCGCGCGTGGCCGATCGCCCCGCCTCCTCGCTTTGAGGCCGCGCTGAGCCGGGTTGGGTCTTCCTCAGACCCAGCCCGCGAGCTCCCGCCGGATGACCCCCGTCAGGGCGTCCATATGGGCGGCGTCGGCGTTGAGGCAGGGGATGTAGGTGAAGCTCTCCCCGCCCGCCTCGACGAAGCTGTGACGGATCTCCTCGTTGATCTCCTCCAGCGTCTCGACGCAATCGGCTGAAAAGGCGGGCGCCATCACGGCGATCCGCTTCTTGCCGGCGCGGGCCAGCCGCGCCACCTCCTCGACCGTATAGGGCTTCACCCATTCCTCGGGGCCGAACTTGGACTGGAAGGAGACGACGATCTCCTCCTCCGGCCAGCCCAGCCGTTCCCGCAGGAGCCGCGTCGTCTTGCGGCACTGGCAGTGATAGGGATCGCCCTCCAGCAGATACCGCTCCGGCACCCCGTGATAGCTGGTGACGAGCACGTCGGGCCGCGTCTCCAGCGCCCCGTAGGCGCGCTCCACCGACTGGGCGAGGGCGTCGACATAGGCGGGGTCGTCGAAATAGGCGGGGACCGTGCGGATCGAGGGCTGCCACTTCAGCTCCATCAGCGCCCGGAAGGCCGCGTCGCAGGCGGTCGCGGTGGTGGGGGCCGAGTACTGCGGATAGAGCGGGAAGAACAGGATCCGCTCGCAGCCCGCCGCCTGCATCCGGGCGATCACCGATTTGGTCGAGGGATTGCCGTAGCGCATGGCGAAATCGGTCATCACCCGGTCGCCGAAGGCCTCGGCCAGCCGCGTCGCGATGGCCGCCGTCTGTTCGCGGGTGATGACGAGGAGCGGGCTCGCGTTCCGCTCCTGGTCCCAGATGCCGCGATAGGCCGCGCCCGAGGTGAAGGGCCGCTTGCTCAGCACCATCAGCTGCAGGATCGGCTGCCATTTCCAGCGGGGATAGTCGATCACCCGCTGGTCCGACAGGAACTCGTTGAGGTAGCGCCGCATCGACCAGTAGTCGGTGGCGTCGGGCGTGCCGAGGTTGGCGAGGATCACCCCCACCTTCGCCCGCGGCACGGCGGGATGCTCGGCGGGGGCGAAGGCCAGCCGGCCGGTCCCGGGCCGGTCGGGCGCGGTCCGGTCGGGCGCGGTCCGGTCGGGCGTGGTCTCGCCGGGGGCCGCGGCGGTCGGGGGGGTCTGGTCGTTCATCTCGGCGCTCCGGGCGAAGGGGTCAGGCGCGGGGCTTCAGCGCGTCCGCGAGGCTGTGGGTGGCGGAGCCGGGCCTGAGCGGCTGCGGCTGGTCGGGGGCGGGGGCCCAACCGGTAAGGAAGACGATCTCGAAGGTCGCCCGCACCCGCCCGTCCGGCCCGGCGAAGCGGTCGGCGAGGAGCGCCGCCGCCCGGGCCAGCACCCGCCGGCCGGTGGGCCGGCGCAGGCGCTCGCGCAGGACGTTGGTCTCGCCCATGGCGCGCAGGTCGCGCATCAGCGCGAAGCCGTCGGCGTAGGAGGCGGTCAGCCGCAGGGAATCCGCCACCGGCAGCGCGAAGCCCGCCCGCTGCAACAATCCGCCGAGGTCGCGCAGCTCCCCCATGGGGGCCACCCGGGGGCTGATCCCGCCCGTTTCCTCCGCCTCGGCCTCGGCCAGCGCCGCGCGCAGCTCCGCCAGGGTCTCGCCCCCGAAGAGCGCGCCGAGGAACAGGCCGTCGGGCCGCAGCGCCCGCCGGCACTGCACGAGCTGGCCGACCGGATCGTTCGCCCAGTGCAGGCCGAGGGCGTGGACCACCAGGTCCCGGCTTTCGGGGCCGAGCGCCAGCGTCTCGGCCTCCGGCGTCGGGCGGGCGTCGAGGGGCGCGGCCCAGAGGTCGGGGCGCGCGGTGACGACCGCGGCGTCGCGAAAGCTCCTGTTAACCTCGGCGAGCCTATCGAGGATTTCCCCGATCGCCGCCTCGTGCAGGAAATCGGCCGATCCGCCCGCGCGGGCCCGGGCGCGGCGGAGCGCGAGAAGATCGGGATCGAAGAGCTCGGGCGGACGCATGGGGGTGAGATAGTCGATGGCGACGGCGATGGCGAGGGGGGCGGCCCTCATCTCCCACCTTGGTCGGGGGATCGTCGACATGATCTATCCTCCCCGCTGCCTCGCCTGCGCCGAGGCGACCGAGTCGCCCCACGGCCTCTGCGCCGCCTGCTGGCGCGACACCCATTTCATCGCCGGATCGACCTGCGCGAAATGCGGCCTGCCGCTCCTGGGCGAGGCCGGCCCCGGCGACCTCTGCGAGGGCTGCCGCCGCCATCCGCCCGCCTGGGACCGGGGCGCAGCGGCGGTGATCTATGCGGGCGCGGGCCGGCGGGCGGTGCTGGCGCTCAAGCACGGCGACCGGCTCGACACCGTGGGCCCGCTCGCCGACTGGATGGGGGCCGCGGGGCGCGACCTGCTCGCCGACTGCGACCTGATCGCGCCGACGCCGCTGCACTGGCGCCGGCTCGCCATGCGCCGCTACAATCAGTCGGCCGAGCTCGCCAAGCGCCTGTCGCGCCTCTCGGGGCGTCCCGCGGCGGTGGACCTTTTGCGCCGGACCCGCGCCACCATCCCCCAGGAAGGCATGACCCGCGAGGCGCGCGCCGAGAACCAGGGCGGCGCCTACGCCGTGACGCCGCGCTGGCGCGCCCGGGTGGCGGGCAAGGCGGTGGTGCTGGTGGATGACGTGCTGACCTCGGGCGCGACCTTCGGCGCCTGCGCCGAGGCGCTGCGCGGGGCGGGGGCGGCGCGGATCGACGTGCTCGCCCTGGCCCGCGTTGCCTTCGGCGACAGGGCGGGGCTATGATCGCGCTCCCCTGCCGGAGGCCCGCGATGCAGCCCGTCACCATCTACACCACCCCCACCTGCGGCTACTGCGCCGCCGCCAAGGCGCTCCTGCGGCAGAAGGGCGTCGCCTTCACCGAGATCGACGCCACCGACCCCGCCCGCCGCGCCGAGGCGATGAGCCGCAGCGGCCGGCGCACCGTGCCCCAGATCTGGGTGGGCGAGACCCATGTGGGCGGGTTCGACGACCTCTCCGCCCTCGACCGGGCCGGCAGGCTCGATCCGCTGCTGGCGGGCTGAGATGCGCGCGGCGCTCGTCCAGCTTCGCTCCGGCGACGACCCGGGCGCCAACCTGCCCGTGACCGAAGGCCTCGTCCGCGAGGCCGCGGCGGCGGGGGCGGGCCTCGTCCTCACCCCCGAATGCACCAACATGATGAGCGCGAGCCGCAGCCGCCAGACGGCTCTGCTCGCGCCCGAGGCCGAGGACGCGACCCTCGCCCGCCTCCGCGCCCTCGCGGACGAGCTCGGCCTCTGGCTGCTTATCGGCAGCCTCCTGCTGAAAGGCGAAGGGCCGGACGGCCGCTTCGTCAACCGAAGCTTCCTGATCGCCCCCGACGGATCGGCGGCGGCGCGCTACGACAAGATCCACATGTTCGACGTGGAGCTGGGCGAGGGCGAGAGCTACCGCGAATCCGCCGCCTTCCGCCCCGGCGCCCGCGCGGTCACGGCCCTGGCGGGCAAATTCACCCTCGGCCTCTCCATCTGCTACGACCTGCGCTTTCCCCAGCTCTACCGGGCGCTGGCCCAGGCCGGGGCCCAGGCGCTCGCCATTCCCTCCGCCTTCACCGTGCCCACCGGCAAGGCCCACTGGGAGCCGCTCCTGCGCGCGCGGGCGATCGAGACCGGCGCCTACGTCCTCGCCCCCGCCCAATGCGGCCTGCACCCCGCTGAAGGCCAGCCCCGCCGCACCTGGGGCCATTCCCTGGCGGTCTCCCCCTGGGGCGAGGTCCTCGCCGACGGCGGCGTCGAGCCCGGCGTGACCCTGGTCGACCTCGACCCCAAGGCGGTCGCCGAGGCGCGCCGGCGCATCCCCTCCCTGACCCACGACCGGGATTTCGCCGAGGGCTGACCGCGCCGCGCCGCCCTCCCGCCCCTTCGCGACGATCCGCCGCGGACGATCGCGGCCGGCGATAGCCGGGCGCCTCGCCCCGGCGCGCAGTCATCCCCGGAAGAACAGTTGCGGCCTCAGGGGCGGCATGGTAAACAACGCCCCGAAAACGATATAGCAAGACCCATTTCGAGACTGAAAACTCCTCCCGCTTAAGTTGTATTTGCGCCCATTTACAGGGCCTTTGGCGAGAGAGGCGCAATTTTAGAATATCCGCCCCAAGAAACGCCGACGAATTTTCGGCGGCGCTTCCGTGCGCGACATGAAAACGCAAGTGAAGGTTCACCATGGCGATCATCAACGGCGACAACAATCCGAACAACCTCAGCGGCGGCGATGCGAACGACACCCTGAACGGCCTCGGCGGCGCCGACATCCTCGACGGCGGCGCAGGCGTCGACACGCTGAACGGCGGCGACGGCGACGACCTGCTCTACGTCCGGACGGGCGACACCGGCAACGGCGGCAACGGAAACGACCTGCTCGTGGCCTACCAGGACGGCGCGGCCGCGCTGAACGGCGGGGCGGGGACGGACACCCTGCGCGTCAGCGGCACGGACATCACCGGCGCGACGCTCATCGGCATCGAGCGGCTGGCGGCCAACAGCGCCGAGCTGACCGCCGCCCAGCTCGCCCAGTTCCAGCTGGTGACGGGCTATTCCGACACCTCCACCAGCGGCTCGCTGCAGCTCACCCAGGGCGGCACGGCGACCGTCAACCTCAGCGCGGCGCTGTCGTCCTATTTCTACTTCTACGGCTCGACCCAGGCGGACATCCTCACCGTCAATTCCAACTACGCCGGCGCGATCTACCTCTACGCCGGGGCGGGCAACGACCGCTTCACCGCAGGCGCCGGGGCGGACACCCTCCGCGGGGAGGACGGCGACGACACGCTCAATGGCATGGGCGGCGCCGACATCCTCGACGGCGGCGCCGGCGTCGACACCCTCAACGGCGGCGACGGGAACGACACGCTCTACGTCCGGGCCGGGGACGCCGGCAACGGCGGCAACGGAAACGACCTGCTCATCGGCTACGAGGACGGGCCCCTCGCGCTCGCCGGCGGGGCGGGGACGGACACGCTCCAGACCTCCTCCGACATCAGCGGCGCGACGCTGTCCGGGATCGAGCGCCTCGCCGCCAACGGCGTCGACCTCACCGCCGCCCAGCTCGCCCAGTTCCAACTGGTGACGGGCTACTACGACACTTCGACCTCGGGCTCGCTCCAGCTCACCCAAGGGGGCACGGCGACCGTGAACTTCAGCGCGGCGCTGTCGTCCTATTTCTACTTCTACGGCTCTGGCCAGGCCGACACCATCACCGTCAACTCCAATTATGCAGGCGCGATCTATCTCTACGCCGGGGCCGGCAACGACCGCTTCACCGCGGGGGCCGGCGCGGACACCCTCCGGGGCGACGACGGCGACGACACCCTGGGCGGCGGCGCCGGAAACGACATCCTCGACGGCGGGGCGGGGGTCGACACGCTCAACGGCGGCGACGGGAACGACACGCTCTACGTCCGGGCCGGGGACACCGGCAACGGCGGGAACGGAAACGACCTGCTCATCGGCTACGAGGACGGGCCCTTCGCGCTCGCCGGCGGGGCGGGGACGGACACGCTCCAGACCTCCTCCGACATCACCGGCGCGACCCTCTCGGGGATCGAGCGTCTCGCCACCAGCAGCGCCGAGCTGACCGCGGCCCAACTCGCGCAATTCCAGGTGGTCTCGGGTTACTACGACACCTCCACCAGCGGCTCGCTGCAGCTCACCCAGGGCGGCGCGGCGACCGTCAACCTCAGCGCGGCGCTGTCGTCCTACTTCTCCTTCTACGGCTCGACCCAGGCGGACATCCTCACCGTCAATTCCAACTACGCCGGCGCGATCTACCTCTACGCCGGGGCCGGCAACGACCGCTTCACCGCAGGCGCCGGGGCGGACACGCTGCGCGGCGACGACGGCGACGACACGCTGAACGGTCTCGCCGGCAACGACAGCATCGACGGGGCGGCGGACAACGACACGCTGGCGGGCGGCGACGGCGACGACCGGGTGGTCGGCGGGACCGGCGCGGACACCGTGCGGGGCGGCGCCGGCAATGATACGCTGGGGGGCTATTACTACAGCACCTTCGACGGCGACGACGGCGCCGTCGACCAAGTCTTCGGCGAAGCCGGGAACGACATCATCGTGGTCAGCGCCGGGGACACCGGCGACGGCGGCGCCGGCAACGACACGATCACCGGCTGGGGCGGATCGCGGCTCTTCGGCGGCGACGGCGACGATCTGCTCGTCTCCTCCACCAGCAGCGACACGCTGTCGGGCGGGGCGGGCGTCGACACCGTCAGCTTCCTCTACGCGTCGGGCGTCACCGTCGACCTCGCCCTGACCGCGGCCCAGAACACCGGCGCGGGGACCGACACCATCACCGGCGTCGAGAACCTGATCGGCAGCAACTACGCCGACACGCTCCGCGGGAATTCGGGCGCGAACGTCCTGCGCGGGGCGGGCGGCAACGACGTGATCGACGGGCGCGCCGGCTCGGACACCGCGAGCTATCGCGGGGACGGCGGGGTCACGGTCGACCTGCGCCTCGTAGGCCAGCAGAACACCGTCGGCGCGGGGCTCGACACGCTCGTCTCCATCGAGAACCTGATCGGCTCGGACAACGACGACACGCTGATCGGCAACGGCTCGGCCAACGTCATCGAAGGCGGGCTCGGGACCGACACGATCAACGGCCAGGGCGGGTCCGACACCGCAAGCTACGCGGGCGCGAGCCAGCTGGTGCGGGTGAGCCTCGCGCTCACCGCCGTGCAGCAGACGGTGGGCGGCGGCGCGGACACGCTCGTCTCCATCGAGAACCTGCGGGGCTCGGCCTTCGCCGACGTGCTGACCGGCAATTCCGGCGCGAACCGGCTCGAGGGCGGCGACGGCGCGGATGCGCTCAACGGCGGGGCGGGGGCCGACGTGATGGTCGGCGGCGCGGGCTCGGACACCTACACCGTGGACACGGCCGGCGATTCCACCGTCGAGGCCGCGGGCGCCGCCGGCGTCGACGTGGTGCGCGCGGGGCTGAGCTGGACGCTCGCGGCCGAGGTCGAGAACCTGGTCCTGACCGGGACCGGGGCGATCAACGGCGTCGGCAACGCCGGGGCGAACCGGCTGACCGGCAACGACGGGGCCAACACGCTGACCGGCCTCGCCGGGAACGACGCGCTCAACGGCGGGGCGGGCGCGGACCGGCTGGTCGGCGGCGCGGGGACGGACACGCTCGACGGCGGGACGGGGGCGGACGTCTTCGTCTTCGCCGCGGCGGATTCGTCCGCGGCCGCCCCCGACACCATCCTCGCCTTCGAGGGGATCGGCGCGGCGGCGGGGGACCGGATCGACCTTTCCGCAATCGACGCCAATCCCGACGTCGGCGGCGACCAGGCCCTCGCCTTCGGCTCCCAGGCGCGGGGCGGCGTCTGGCTGACCCAGACCGGGTCGGACACCTTCGTGCGGGTCAATCTCGACGCGGACGCGGACGCCGAACTCGTCATCCGCATCACAGACGGCGCCGCCACCGCGGGGCAATACGTCGCGGGCGACTTCGTGCTGTAAGGAGAAGCCGGCCCGGCGGCCAATCCGTTTCCGCTTCCCAAGGACCCCGCGGCCACCGCCGCGGGGTTTTTGCTGGGCCGACCCGCCGGCGCCTCTCGCGACCCGGGGGTGAAAACCTGTTCGCGGAACGACGGCGCGGGGGTAGTCTGGACGTCATAAAAACAACGTCTTTAGGGGAAACGCCATGGCCGTCATCAACGGCGACGATCTCGACAACATCCTTCTGGCCGGCGCGGGGGACGATGTCCTGAACGGCTTCGCCGGCGCCGACACGCTCGACGGCGGCGCCGGCCGCGACCTGCTGGACGGGGGTGCGGGCGACGACCTGCTGGTCGTCCGGGCGGGGGACGGCGCCGAGGGCGGGACGGGCGACGATTTCCTGCGGGTGGAGGAAAGCCTGCCCGCCGCGCTCGCCGGGGGCGCGGGCTGGGACCGGCTCGCCTTCGGCGTCTCCTGGCTCGACATCTCGGGCGCGAGCCTCTCGGGGATCGAGCGGCTGATGTCGAACTTCACCGCCCTGACCGCAACCCAGCTCGCCGCCTTCCGCGAGGTCGGCGGCTTTCACGAGCGCGCCGCCTTCGGCGGCCTCACCCTGACCCGGGGCGGCGCGGCGGAGGTGACGCTGGTCGGCCCCCTCGTCTCCTTCACGCTCTACGGCTCGGCCGAGGCCGACGTCCTCGTCTTCGCCCCCAGCTACCGCGGCCGGCTCGACGTGCTGGCGGGCTCGGGCGACGACCGGATCACCGGGGCGATGGGGAACGACTTCCTCTACGGCGCCGACGGCGACGACATGCTCAAGGGCCACTGCGGCGACGACACGCTCGACGGCGGCGGCGGCGCGGACATCCTCAACGGCGGCTGGGGGAACGACCGGCTGGTCGTGCGCGCCGGCGACCGCGCCAGCGGCAGCGCCGGCGCGGACGTCTTCAGCATCGAGGAGGACGGCGCGGCCGCGCTCGACGGCGGGGCGGGCGTCGACACGATCGAGACCGCGAACAGCGCCGGCCGCGACATCAGCGGCGTCCGGCTCACCGGGATCGAGCGCCTGGCGGCGAGCGAGATCCAGCTCACCGCCGCCCAGCTCGGCGGTTTCCGCCAGGTCCTCGGCTGGAGCGAGACCGCCGCCGCCGGCTCCGCCCACCTGACCGCGGGCGGAACCGCCACGGTGACTCTCGGCGCCGCCGTCACCGCCTTCGCCCTCACCGGCTCGGGCGCGGCCGAGACGCTCACCTTCCAAAGCGCGGCCGCAGCGCGGATCGCCGTCGCCGCGGGCGATGGAGACGACGCCGTCACCGGCGCGGGCGGCGCCGACGATCTGGCGGGCGAGGGGGGCGACGACAGGCTTGCCGGCCTCGGCGGCGACGACCGCCTCACGGGGGGCGCGGGCGCCGACCGGCTGACCGGCGGGGCAGGGGCCGACGTCTTCGTCTACGCGGCCGCCGAGGACTCCCTCGCCGCCAGCGCCGACGCGATCGCCGGCTTCGAGGGCGCAGGCGCGGCGGGCGGCGACGTCATCGATCTCTCCCTGATCGACGCCGATCCCGCCTCGGACGGCGACCAGGCCTTCGTCTTCGGCGCCCGGGGCCGGGGCGGCGTCTGGCTGACCGGAAACGGCGCCGACAGCCGGCTCCACGCCAATCTCGACGACGACCCCGAGGCCGAGATGACGATCCGCCTCCTCGACGGCGCCACGACCCCGGGCCAGTACGCCGCGACCGACTTCGTCCTCTGAAGCGATATCCAACCAGACGGGATCGTCTGGGGGTTAAGATATCGCGACAAAACAATAATATAGAGCGGACGGCCCGGTTCCGCCGGGACGGAGTCCGCTCCAGGGCGATATCCTCCAGACGGGATCTTCCGTCTGTCAGGATATCGCGGCAAGACAAGGGTCTCGATCGGACGGGCCGGGCTCCGCCAGGACGGATTCGGCTCTAGGCCCCCTCCGCGCCCCGCTCCGGCTTCACGCTGGCGGTGACGTAGTTCACCGTCAGGTCCCGGTCCGAGACGCTCCAGCTCCAGCGCAGGGGGTCGAAGACGAACCCCTTGCGATCCGCCGGCTCCAGCCCCGCCCCCCGCAGCAGCGCGTAAAGCTCGTCCGGGGTGATGAACTTCGCCCAGTCGTGGGTGCCGACCGGCAGCCAGCGCATGATCCGCTCGGCCCCCACGATCGCCATCAGCCAGCTCTTGGGATTGCGGTTGATGGTCGAGCAGATCATCAGCCCCCCCGGCCGCAGCAAGGCCGCGCAGGCCCCGAGATACGCCGGCGGCGAGGCCACATGCTCCACCACCTCCATGTTCAGCACCACGTCGAAGACTTCGCCCGCCGCCGCCAGCGCCTCCGCTGTCGTGTGCCGGTAGTCGATCTCGAGCCCCGACTGCGCCGCATGGACGCGGGCCACCGGAATGTTGCGGGCGGCCGCGTCCGCCCCCACCACCTCGGCCCCGAGCCGCGCCATCGGCTCGCAGAGCAACCCGCCGCCGCAGCCGATGTCGAGCAGCCGAAGCCCCGCGAACGGCCGCTCGGCGCGCGGATCGCGCCCGAACTCCGCCGCGATCTGGTCGACGATATAGCCCAGCCGGCAGGGTTGCAGCATGTGGAGCGGCTTGAACTTGCCCTCCGGATTCCACCATTCCGCCGCCATGGCCTCGAACTTGGCCACCTCGGCGGGATCGACCGTCTCGGATTGCGTTGCGCTCATTTCCCCAACCTGACATGCTGGCCGCCCAGGTTGGCATACATGACGGCGCGATGAAGGAAAACCTCAGCCCGGACGCCGGCGGCCGCGGCGGCCTCTATCCCCCGCTCGAGCCGTTCCGGCAGCAGATGTTCGACATGCCCGGCGGGCACCGGATCTATGTCGAGCAATGCGGCCGCCCCGACGGCGCGCCGGTCGTCGTGCTGCACGGGGGGCCCGGCGGCGGCTGCTCTCCGGGGATGCGGCGCTTCTTCGATCCCGGCCACTACCGCACGGTGCTGTTCGACCAGCGCGGCTGCGGCCGCTCGACCCCGCACGCCGAGGTGGCGAACAACACCACCTGGGATCTCGTCGCCGACATCGAGCGCATCCGCGAGGCGCTGGGGATCGAGTCCTGGATCGTCTTCGGCGGCTCCTGGGGGGCCTGCCTCGCGCTGATCTACGCCCAGGCCCATCCCGACCGGGTCCAGGCGCTGGCCCTGCGCGGGGTCTTCACCTCCACCCGGGCCGAGCTCGACTGGTTCTACGGCGGCGGCGCCGGCCTCTTCTGGCCGGATCAGTGGCGCGCCTTCTCCCACATGGTCCCGGAGGCGGAGCGGGGCGACCTGATCGGCGCCTACCACAAGCGCCTCTTCGGTCCCGACAAGGGCGAGCAGGCGCGCTTCGCCCGGGCCTGGGCCGGCTGGGAAAGCGCCCTCGCCGTGCTCGATCCCGGCGACGGGCGGAGCTATCCGTCCTCCGCCTATTCCCTCGCCTTCGCCCGGCTGGAGAATCACTACTTCATCAACGGCGGCTTCCTGCGGCAGGACGACCAGATCCATGCCGACATGCCCCGGCTGCGGGGAATCCCGGGCTACATCGTCCAGGGGCGCTACGACATGATCTGCCCACCCTGGACGGCGCATCGCCTGCACGAGGCCTGGCCGGGATCCGCGCTGCGCATGGCGCCCACCGCCGGCCACGCCCTGTCGGAGCCCGCCATCACCGCCGAGCTGGTCGCGATCATGGACGGGCTGCGCTAACCAACCGGCGCCGCGGCCCGCGACGGGGCGCCGCCGCGGGCCTATCCTCCTGCCCGTGGGGCGACGAGTCGGGAGGGGGACGATGCGGGCCGTGGCATGGGCGCTGCTGACGCTTGCGGCGCTCGCCTGCGGGCCGGCGCGGGCGGAGGGGTTCGGCGACCCGCGGCTCTTCGCCGAATTCGACGCGCGCCTGCTCGACGACGGGGAAAAGCGCCTCCTCCAGATCGGCCTCGCCGCCCAGGGGGTCTATGCCGGCCTGATCGACGGGCGCTGGGGGCCCGCCTCCCAGGCCGCGTTCGAGCGCTATGCGGTCGAGGCCGAGATGGCCGGGCCCGGGGACAAGGTGCTGAACCTGCACATGGCGACCCTGGGGGTGGAGGCCTTCGCCTTCGTCTCGGAGCACGATCTCTCTTGGCGCGGGGGGGAGCCCTTCGGCCACCGGCTCCTCGCGCCCCCGGGGCCCTTCCTGCCCGACCCGGATCGTCCCCACGAACAGGTGCTGGAGGCGGACGGGCTGACCCTGCGTCTCCTGATCTCGGACGCGGTCGAGGCGGGCGCCCTCCATGCGGGGTTCGAGGCCATGGGCCCGGTCGATTATCAGCTCCGCCGGGACCGCCGTTTCGTCACCGCGGCGCAAGGCTCGGAGGGGCGCATCTACCTGCGCAGCGACTGGTCCGACCTGGCGGGCGCCGCCCTCACCACCATCGTGACGGAGGAGCCCTGGGCCCCCGCCGGCCTCTACGAGGCGGTGGTGGGGAGCCTCTCCCTGGGACGCGGGGCGGAATCGCCCGCGTCCGACGGCCTGCTGATGGCCATGGTCTCCGCCGCCGTCGATCTGGCGGGGGCGGAGGAGGGGGCCCCGGCCGATCCGCCGTCCCTGGCGGCCGCGCCTCCGCCTTTGGATCCCGCGCCCTCGGATCCTGCGCCCGTCACCTCTCTGCCCGGCTCCCCTCCGCCCGTCGCCCCCGCCGCCGCGCCGGGCGCGCCCCGGGGGACCGGCACCGCCTTCTTCGTCAACAACACCGATCTGCTGACCGCGGCCCATGTGGTCGACGACTGCGCCGGCCTCGCCCGGGTCGACGGCGCGCCCCTCGACCTCGTCGCGGTCCATCCCGACCTCGACCTCGCGCTTCTCTCCTCGCGCGCGCGGTCGCGGAGCTGGATCGCCCTGGGCGGCCCCGCGGCCCTCGGCCAGCGGGTCTTCGCCCTCGGCTATCCGTTCTTCGGCCGCTACGGCACCGGGCTCAACATGACCGCCGGCAACGTCAGCGTGATGGCGGGGCTGGCGGACGATCCCGACGGCCTCACCATCACCGCACCGGTCCAGCCGGGCAATTCCGGCGGGCCGCTGCTCGGCCGCGACGGCCGGCTCGTCGGGGTTGTGGTGGCGCGGCTCGACCATCTCAAGGTGGCCGAGGACACCGGCGCCCTGCCCGAGAACATCAACTTCGCCGTGGAGGGCGCGGCGGTGCGCGCCTTCCTTGAGGCCCAGGGCGTGGCCCTGCCGCCGCCCGCGCTCGTCCTCGCCGACGTGGAGGAGGGCCTGCCCGAGCCGATCCAGCAGGCGGTGATCCCGGTCGTCTGCCTCGGCCCCTGACCGGCGCGGGCGTCTCGCCCGCCGCTCTCCGCCGCAACCGCGCGCCGGCCTTCCGCGACCCCTTGCCGCTTACGTCTCCCGGAGCTTCGTCCCTCCGGCAAATATTGTCACCAGGTTAATAAAAATTCATTATATTAGTAATATCAATGGTTTGATGCCAATTTCACGCGTGAAAGGCGGCGCCTTCCACGCCTCTTCGAGACCTCGCGCCGGGATCGCTCAGACGGCCAGCAGCTCCCGCATCGGACCGCGAAAGCGCCAGTTCCGGGCGAGCCTGCGCAGTTTCTCCATGACCCCGCGGTTGCCCACCACGTGCCACTGCGCCTGCCGCGCCGCCCAGTAGAGCCGGCGGCTCGCCCGCATCCCCGTCATCTCGGACCGGGCCACCCGAAAGCTCTGGTCGGCCATGAATTCGTAGGGATGGAGGTAGACCAGCGGCGCGAGCCCCCTCTCCGCCGCGAGGTCGAGCGCCCGCTCGGTCACCGACCCGGGAAAGAGCTTCAGATAGCTTCCCCCCGGCCGCACCGGCGGCAGGAGCGCCGAGGCCTTTTCCCGCGCCACCGGCAGCAGGACCAGCCGCTCCAGCCCCAGACGCCGGCGCATCGCCGCAAGCTCCGCCGCCGAGGCCGCGACCAGCGAGGAATCATAGGCCAGACGCCGATCCAGCGCCCAGAAATGGCCTTCGTCCTCGACTTTCAGGGAAAACCGCGGCGCCCGGAACCCCAGCACCTTCTGGCCCGAGGCGGTCTCCAGCGCGTCGATGGCCCGCATCAGGTTCGCCTCGAACGCCTGCGGCCCGTCGCGCCGGCAGGGGTCGTGGAAATGGTAGTGGCAGCCCACCTCGTGCCCGTCCGCGGCGATGCGGGCGACCACGGCGGGGCATTTCGCCGCGACGATCCCGGTGGTGAAGAAGGTGATCCGCACCCCGCCGAGCTCGCGCCGCAGGAAGTCGTCGATCGCCTCGTAGGCCGCGAACAGCGCCTCCTCCCGCACCGGCCCGTCCGGATCGATCCCATGCTCGCGCTTGAAGTCGTGGGCGATGTCCTCGAAGTCGATGGAAAGCCACAGGTCGCGCATCACGCCCCTCGCTGGTAGAGCCGCCGGCCGATCGCGAGCAGGTCCATGCCCGAGGCGCGGAAGGTCCGCAGGGCCTCGATGGGAGTGTTCACGATCGGCTCCTGGATGTTGAAGGAGGTGTTGAGCAGGACGGGCACCCCCGTCCGCTCCCCGAAGGCGGTGATCAGCCGGTGGTAGAGCGGGTTCGCCTCGGCCGAAACGGTGTGCACCCGGGCGGTGCCGTCCACATGGGTGACGGCGGGAATGGCCTCGCGCCGCTCCGGCCGGACGGCGGCGAGGATGTTCATGTAGGGGCTCGGCTGATCGATCTCGAAGAAGTCCCGGCAGGCCTCGATCGTCGTCGAGGGCGCGAAGGGCCGGAACAGCTCGCGTTTCTTGATCTTGGCGTTGATCGCCTCTCGGATGGAATCGTGCCGCGGATCGGCGAGGATCGACCGCGACCCCAGCGCCCGCGGCCCGTATTCCGTGCGGCCCTGGTGCCAGGCGACCACGCCGCCCTGGACCAGCTCCTCCACCGCCGCCGCGATCAGCTCGTCCTCGGAGACCAGCGGCGGCGGCGTCAGGCCTGCGGCCTCGAAGGCGGCGGCGATCTCGTCGTCGGAAAAGCCCCGGCCGAGATAGGGGCTGGCGACGCCCGCCGGCCGGAGCTCGCGCCGCGTCGCCAGATGCGCGAGGGTCGCGCCGACCGCGCAGCCGCCGTCGTGGGGGGCGGGGGGCGCGATGATCTCGCGGAAGAGGCTCGCCTGCAGCACCCGGCCGTTGGCGGTGACGTTGAGGCCGCAGCCCCCCGAGATCGCCAGCCGCTCGATCCCGGGCGCCTGGGCCTTGCCCCAGCGCAGCAGGTTCTGCTGGGCCGCCTCGAAGGCCGCCTGGACGCTGGCGGCGAGCGCCAGGTGACCTTCCGTCGGAGTCTCGTCCGGGGCGCGGGGCGGGCCGACCAACGCCGCCAGCTCCGCCGGAAAGCTCCCCTCCAGCGCCCGGTGGTAGTCGCAGATCGTGGTGTTCAGGTCGTAGCCGCCCTGGTCGTCGAGCCGCAGGATCCGCTCGAGGATCACGGCCTTGAACCGGGGCGCGCCATAGGGGGCGAGGCCCATCATCTTGTACTCGCCCTCCAGCATCCGGAAGCCGAGATAGCCGGTGAAGGCACTGTAGAAGTGGCCGAGCGAATTCGGCCAGCGGATGCGCTTGAGATCCTGCCGGCGGCCGTCGCGGACCAGGGTCAGCACGGTCGCGTCGGTCTCGCCGCCGCCGTCGATGCTGAGCGACAGGCAGTCGGGCCAGTCCACCATCGCCTCGGCATAGAGCTGGTGGGTCAGGTGATGCTCGTAGAAGGCGATCTCCGCCGGGGCGGCGCCGAATTCCGCGGCGAGGATGCGGCGCACCCGGAAAAGGTCGGACCAGCGGCCGCCGGCCTCCGGGTGGGCGTCGTCGGTCTTGCTGGAGGCGAGCGCCCCGAAGGTGCGCCGGGCCATGGAGCCGAAGGCCGCGCGCGAGGCCATGGCCTTGCCGAGCGTGCCGCGGATGCGCTGGCCGATGGCGAAGGGTCGCCAATAGACCGCGGCCGCGTCGACCTCGGCCATGGTCACGCCGGCGATGGCGAGGCATTCGGCGATGGCCTTGAGCGGGAAGGCCCCGTCGTTCTTGATCCGGGTCAGCCGTTCCTCCTCCACCGCGGCGACCAGGACGCCGTCGCGGACGAGGGCGGCGGCGGAGGTTCCCATGGTGGCGAGGCCGAGCAGGATCATCTTGAAGCTCCGGGGTCTGTCCCGCCCCTCCTAGCAGGGGCGGGCGGGCGGGGCCACGGGGAGGCCGCAAGCGCGGCGAAATCGTGCGGGCAGGCGCGCGCCGTCTCTCGCCGGGGATGCGCCCGGGGGGCGCCATGACCGCTTGCCAGCGCGACGCCGAGGGGAAGACCCTCGGAGGTCTGGATTTTCACGCGTGAAAATGCGGTCAAGTATTTGAAATAATTACATATAATCTGAGACGTTAACCGCATGGCAAGCATTTCGCCGCCGGGTTCGCGCGCCCCGGAGGGCGGATCGGCGCGCGGGAAGGCGGGGGCCGCCGGTCAGCTCGGGTTGGCGGCCTGGAGGGTATCGGCGAAGCGCTGGATCAGGGCGAGGCCTTCGGTCGGATCCATGCCCGCCCCCTGGAAGCCCAGGGCGGTGATGACCGTCATCCGGTCCTGGACCTGGAGGAAGGCGCGCCAGAACCGCGGTTCGATCCCGGCGATCGGCTGGGCGCCGCGGTCCTCCACCAGCACGTAGAGCACCTCCTTGCGGGTGCGGGTGGCGAGGATCTTCACCCGTTCCGGCTGGCCCGAGCGGCTGAGCGCGGCGCGGCCGGCCTTGGTGGCGGCGAAGCGCTCCAGCTCGGCCGGGCTGCTGTGCGGACGCTGGCGCGCGGCGACGGAGGCGGTGAGCACCGCGCCTACCGTGTCGTCGGAGCCCTCGGGCAGGGGGGCGAAGCCGAGGAGCGCGCAATCGCTCGCCATCACGAAGGCCCCCGAGGCGCTGACGTTGGTCGCCTTGGGGTCGATGCAGAAGCCCTTGGGCGCCATCAGCGTCAGCTTGCGGCCGGCGACCGTCAGGCTGACCCGGTCCGCGCCCTTGCGCTCGGCGGCCTCGGGGGCGCCGGCGGCGGCGAGGGCCGCCAGCGCGAGGGAGAGGGCCGCGCTACAGATCCGCGTAGACATGACGCTCGGCCTTGGCGCCCGGATGGGTGACCGCCCCGAGACGGGTCGAGCCCACCTGCTGCGCGTATTTCCAGAGGGCGCCGGAGGTGTAGATCGTCGGGCGCGGGCCGTTCCAGCCCTTCCGCCGCTCGGCCAGCTCGTCCTCGGTCAGGTCCACGCTGATCTCGCCCTTGACGGCGTCGAGCGTGATCCTGTCGCCGTCACGGAGCAGGGCGATCGGGCCGCCGAGCGCCGCCTCCGGCCCCACATGGCCAACGCAGAAGCCCCGGGTGGCCCCGGAGAAGCGGCCGTCGGTGATCAGCGCGACCTTTTTGCCCATGCCTTGGCCCGAAAGCGCCGCGGTGGTGGCGAGCATCTCGCGCATGCCGGGGCCGCCGCGCCGGCCCTCGTTGCGGATGACCAGGACCTCGCCCTCCTTGTAGGCGCGGTTCTGGACCGCCTCGAACGCGTCCTCCTCGCAGTCGAAGACCCGGGCGGGGCCGGTGAAGACCTGTTCCTCCGGGGACATGCCCGCGACCTTCACGATCGCGCCCTCGGGGGCGAGGTTGCCGATCAGGCCCACTACGCCGCCGGTCTTAGAGATCGGGGCGGAGATCGGGTAGATCACCTTGCCGTCGGGCTCGCCGGTGATGCGGTCGAGCTCCTCGCCCATGGTGCGGCCGGAGGCGGTGAGGCACTCCTCGTGGATGAGGCCCGCCTTGCGCAGCTCCTTCATCACCACGGGGACGCCGCCGGCCTCGAACAGGTCCTTGGCGACGTATTCGCCGCCCGGGCGCAGGTTCACGAAATAGGGCGTCTCCTTGAAGATGTCGCAGACGTCCTGGAGGGTGAAGTCGATGCCCGCCTCATGGGCGATGGCCGGCAGGTGCAGCCCGCCGTTGGTCGAGCCGCCGGTGCAGGCGACGACGCGCGCGGCGTTCTCCAGGCTTTTGCGCGTCACCACGTCCCGGGCGCGGATCCGCTTCTCCAGCAGGTTCATCACCGCGATGCCGGAGGCGACCGCGTACTGGTCGCGGCTCTCGTAGGGGGCCGGCGCGCCGGAGGAGTTGAAGAGCGCCAAGCCGATCGCCTCGGAGACGCAGGCCATGGTGTTGGCCGTGTACTGGCCGCCGCAGGCGCCCGCCGAGGGACAGGCGACGCGCTCGAGGATGTCGAGTTCGGCGTCGGACATCTTGCCCGCCTGGTGCTGGCCGACCGCCTCGAAGACGTCCTGGACCACCACGTCGCGGCCGTGCAGCTTGCCCGGCAGGATCGAGCCGCCGTAGATGAAGACCGAGGGCACGTTCAGCCGCACCATGGCCATCATCATGCCCGGCAGCGACTTGTCGCAGCCGGCGAGCCCGACGATCGCGTCATAGCAATGGCCGCGCATGGTGAGCTCGACCGAATCCGCGATGGCCTCGCGGGAGGCGAGCGACGACCGCATCCCCTCGTGGCCCATGGCGATGCCGTCGGTGACGGTGATGGTGGTGAATTCCCGCGGCGTGCCGAGCGCCTGCTTCACCCCGAGCTTCACCGCCTGGGCCTGGCGGTTGAGCGCGATGTTGCAGGGGGCCGCCTCGTTCCAGCAGGTGGCGACGCCCACCAGCGGCTGGTGGATCTCCACGTCCGAGAGGCCCATGGCGTAGAGATAGCTGCGATGCGGGGCCCGCTCAGGGCCTTCGGTCACATGGCGGCTGGGCAGCTTGGATTTGTCGAATCTGGGCGCGTCCATGGCTCCCCCCTCTATTCTGCTTGGGACTCGGTCTTGCGAGGACTCCCCGCCCGAATAAGGCGGCGGGGCCGGATTCACAAGCGGCCCGCGCCGGGAGTAGGGCCGGGAGTAGGGCCGGGAGGCCGGCGGCGCGATTGCATTCGCGGGGGGCCCGGCCTAGATAGGGCCGACCCCGAGGAGGCCCCAAGGACCCCGCCCAGCATGAACTGGATCTCCAACTACGTCCGGCCGAAGATCAACTCGCTGTTCTCCCGGCGCGAGGTGCCCGAGAACCTGTGGGTGAAATGCGACGACTGCGGGGCGATGCTGTTCCACCGGGAGCTGGACGCCTCGCTGCAGGTCTGCCCGAACTGCGGCAACCACATGCCGATCAGCCCCCACGACCGGTTCCGGGCGCTGTTCGACGGCGGCGTCTACTTGGAGGTGGAGGTCCCGAAGCCCCTGGTCGACCCGCTCGGCTTCCGCGACCAGAAGAAATACCTCGACCGGCTGCGCGACGCCCGCAAGGCGACCGGCGCGGACGAGGCGATGCTGGTGGTCGAGGGCGAGATCGCCAAGCTCAAGGTCGTGGCGGCGGCGCAGGATTTCTCCTTCATGGCCGGGTCCATGGGGATGCACGTCGGCAACGCCATCGTCGCCGCCGCCGAGCGGGCGGTGAAGCTCAAGGCCCCGCTGGTGCTGTTCTCCGCCGCCGGGGGCGCGCGGATGCAGGAGGGGATCCTGAGCCTCATGCAGATGCCGCGGACCACCGTGGCGGTGCAGATGCTCAAGGAGGCGGGGCTGCCTTACGTGGTGGTCCTCACCCATCCCACCACCGGGGGCGTCACCGCCTCCTACGCCATGCTGGGCGACGTGCAGATCGCCGAGCCGAACGCGCTGATCTGCTTCGCCGGGCCGCGGGTGATCGAGCAGACCATCCGCGAGACCCTGCCCGAAGGCTTCCAGCGGGCGGAATACCTGCTGGAGCACGGGATGCTCGACCGGGTGACGCCGCGCAAGGCGATCCGGGGCGAGCTCGCCACCATCCTGCGGATGCTGATGGGCCTGCCCGCGCCGGTGCAGGGCGAGCTGACGGTGCAGCGGCCGGTCGAGCCCGAGCCCGAGCCGGCGGCGGCCCCGCCGGCGGAATGACCTGCGCCGCATGACCAGCGACCGCGTCCTGGAGCGGGTCTCGCGCCTGCACCCCAAGGTGATCGACCTGACGCTCGGCCGGGTGGAGCGCCTGCTGGCGGCGCTCGGCCATCCGGAGCGGCGGCTGCCGCCGGTGGTGCATGTGGCCGGCACCAACGGCAAGGGCTCGACCATCGCCATGATCCGGGCGGGGCTGGAGGCCACGGGCGCGCGGGTGCATGTCTACACCTCGCCCCATCTCGCCCGCTTTCATGAGCGCATCCGCATCGCCGGGGAGCTGGTGGGCGAGGACCGGCTGATCGAGCTGATCGAGCGCTGCGAGGCGGCGAACGGGTCCGAGCCCATCACCTTCTTCGAGATCACCACCGCCGCGGCGTTCCTCGCCTTCGCCGAGGCGCCGGCGGACTATGTGCTGCTGGAGGTGGGGCTCGGGGGGCGGCTCGACGCGACCAACGTCGTGGCGCCGCGGCTCTGCGTGATCACGCCGGTCTCCATCGACCACCAGCAGTATCTGGGCGAGACCCTGGGGGAGATCGCCGGGGAGAAGGCGGGGATCCTGAAGCCGGGGGCGCCTTGCGTGGTGGGCCCCCAGCCGGCCGAGGCCTGGGACGTGATCGTCGACCGGGCGGCGACGGTGGGGGCGCCGCTGATCGCCGAGGGGCAGGACTGGCAGGTCTGGGAGGAGCACGGCCGGCTCGCCTTCCAGGACATGCAGGGCCTGCTCGACCTGCCGCGGCCGGCGCTGATCGGGGCGCATCAGGCGGCGAACGCCGGGGCGGCGCTGGCGGCGCTGCGGGCGCTGGGGGCGGACGAGGCGGCCTGCGAGGCGGCGATGACCCGGGCCGAGTGGCCCGCCCGGCTGCAGCGGCTGCGGCGGGGGCCGCTGGTCGAGGCGGCGGGGCCGGGGGCGGAGGTCTGGCTCGACGGCGGACACAACGCCGCGGCGGGGGTCGCGCTCGCCGAGGCGCTGACCCGCCTGCCGCCGCGGCCGCTGCATCTGGTCTGCGGGATGCTCTCGACCAAGGACGTGGGCGGGTTCCTGCGGCCCCTGGGCGCGCGGGCGACGAGCCTCGAGGCGGTGTCGATCCCCGGCGAGACGGCGACCCTGCCGGCGGAGGCGACGGCGGCCGCGGCGCGGGAGGCGGGGATCGCCGCCGAGACGGCGCCCGACCTGGCCTCCGCCGTCGCCCGGATCGCCGCGCGGGCGCCCGGGGCGCGGATTCTGATCTGCGGCTCGCTCTACCTCGCCGGACGGGTGCTGGCGGAGAACGGCTGATGGCGATCCTGACCCGGAGCGACTTCACCGGGCGGGTGGCGTTCCTCGGGCTGGTCCGCGACCGGGGGGAGAGTCTGCGCTCCGTCCCCGTCGCGGCGGTGGAGGCGCGCTTCGACGGGCTGGAGGGCGAGGCGCATCGCGGGCTGACCCGACCCTCCTGCAGCCGGGTGACAGGGCTCTATCCCAAGCGCGGGACGCCGATCCGCAACACCCGGCAGGTGAGCCTGCTTTCGGTGGAGGAGCTGGCCGAGACCGCCGCGGCGCTGGGGCTCGACGCGCTGCCGCCCGAATGGGTGGGGGCGAACCTGACGCTCGAGGGCATCCCCGACCTGACCCGCCTGCCGCCCGCCGCGCGCCTCGCCTTCGAGGGGGGCGCGGTGCTGACGATCGACGTGGAGAACGCCCCCTGCCAGTTTCCCGCGCGCGAGATCGAGGCGGCGCGGCCGGGCCGCGGCAAGGGCTACGTCGCCGCCGCACGGGGCCGGCGCGGCCTGACCGCCTGGGTGGAGCGCGAGGGCCGCATCGCGCTCGGCGAGACGGCGCGGCTTTACCTGCCGCCCCGGCGCCCCTGGCCCTGGGGCTGACGCCAGCGCGCCACGACCGGACCGCTAGAGCGATATCCAACCGGACGGACTCGTCCGGTGATTAAGATATTGCGTCAAATCAAACAGCTGGAGCGGACCATCCGGTGCAGCCGGGCGGTCCGCTCTAGGCTCGCCCCATGCCAGCTCCGAGGAGGCGCGGGAGCGGACCCGCCCGCAAGGGCAGGGCGGCTCGGTCTCTGGGGCCCCTTGGTCCCATGCTTCTGATCCACCGCCGGTCGGCGCGGGCGACGGCTTGAAACCTCGGACGGGTCGATGGGAGGGGGCGCTTTCGCGACCTGCGAAGCCGCCCCTCGTCCGATCGTGACGGACAGGATCGCCGCCGGAACCCCGAAGCGCCGGCGCGGGCTCTTTGTCGCCGCAGATCCGGACGGTCTCCTGGGCGGCCCGAGCCGCAGTCCCTGCCGCAGTCCGCGGCGCCGGCCGTGCGCGGTTACTGGGCGGCCTGGGCGGGATCGAGGCGGTCGAGAATGCGCCCGGCGAGGGCGGCGTAGTCGCCGTCGAAGTGATGGCCGCCGGCGGTCCGGACCAGCGTCGCGCCGCCCCCGGCGAGGGCGGGGCAGGCGCTGTCGGTCTCCTTTTCGCCGTAGATGCACAGGAGCCGGTCCTGGGGCAGGGCCTTGAGCGGGTCGGCGATCGGCGTCGCCGCGCCAGAGGCGCTGCCGAGCCAGCCCGAGACCGTGATCTCCCAGTCCGCGGTCTCGCCCGGGGCGAGCAGGGCGATGGCGGCGACCCTGGCCTGGGCCTCGGGGGGCATCGCCGCGAAGGCGGCCGGGATGACGCTCGCCCCGAAGGAATAGCCGGCGAGCACGACCCGCCGGACCCCCCAGCGGGCGGCGTAGAGGTCGATGAGCCGGGCGAGCTCGGCCCCGGTCTCCTCGGGGGTGCGCGGGGACCAGAACCAGCGCAGGGAATCGAGCCCCACGGTGGGCACGCCCTGGGCCTGGAGCAGGCCCGCCACGGTCTTGTCGAGGTCGCGCCAGCCGCCGTCGCCCGACAGCATGATCGCCATGGCGTCGCGGCTGGGCTTGGCCGGCAGCTCGACCACCGCGGGGGCGTCCCCCGCGGCGGCGGCGTCGGCGAGGGTCATGGCGATGGCGTCGCCGAGCGCCTCGAGCCCCGGCTCGACCGAATCGTTGCGGGTGAAGGACACCCCCGCCGCCGCCAGCGCCTCGGCCCGGGCGCGCGCGGCCTTGCGGGCGTCGGAGCCGAGCACCACGGTGAGCGGCGCGGGCTGGTCGCCGGCGGGCAGGGCGTAGGCCGCGCCCCCGGGTCCGAGGCTGCGCGCCTGCCTGGTGCAGAGCGGGGTCTTGAGCCCGTGGCCGGCGGTCGGATCGGCCGCGAGCGCGCCCCCGAGCGTGTCCGCCGGCGTCTGGGCGAGGACGTCGATGGCGAGCGCGCCGCCTTCGCCGAGACCCGCCACCAGGGGGGCGTGGAAGGTCTCGGAGCCGGTCGCCCGTTCGAGCGCATGGCTCATCCGCTCGAAATCCGCCACCAGGTAGACGCAATCCTTGCCCGAGGCGTCGAGGGCGGCGAGATAGGCGGGCAGGTCGATCCCCACCACCACCGCATTGGCGTGCTGGAGCCGGGCGGCGAGCGCCGCCTCGGGGCCGCCCCAGCCGGCCGCGCCCGAGATGAGGAAGACCGTGCCGTTGGTCGGACCCTCGGGCATCAGGATCATCGGATCGGGGATCAGGCCCGGATCGAGGTCCGGGGGCGGCGGCGGAGCCTCGGCCTGCGCGGGCAGGGCCGCCAGGGCGGCGGCGAAGGCGAAGGCCAGGAGGGAGAGCGGCCTTAGGGAGAATGGCCAGCGGGCCTGCGGCGTGCGTGGGGTCTTGCGGGCGTGCGTGCGGGCGTGCGTGCGGGCGGGCAGGGCGAGGGGGGGCATCAGCGATCCTCCTTCGCGCCGCGGCCGATCAGCCGGGCGGCGTCGATGAGCACGAGGGCGGGGGCCGCGCCGCCGGCGACCGCGAGGTAGCGCGGGCGCCAGACGGGCTTGAGCTTGTCCTTGAAGGTGCGCAGGCCCTTGAAGTTGTAGGAGGGCACCCCCTGCTCGAACAAAGCGGCGCCGAGCTTCTGCCAGCGGGGCGCCGCCTCGGAGGAGGACATCCCGGCGAGCGGGGCCATGCCGAGGCTGAACCAGCGCACCCCCTCCGCCTTGAGGATCTCGGCGAGGCGCAGGAACAGGAACTCCATGCCGATGGAGGGCATGTCCTCCACGTGGCGCATCAGGTCCACCGCCACCTCCTCGCCGAGGTCGGTGGCGAGAAGGGTGGCGAAGGCCGCGATCTCGCCGTTGAAGCGCAGGACCGCGACCCGGCTGCCGAGGACGAAGCCGGGCTCGAAGGCGCCGAGCGAGAACCGCTTCTCGGCGGCCTTGCGCGCCGAGAGCCAGGCGTCGGAGACCGCGCGCAGGCGGGGGAGCAGGGGCTCGACCTCCTCGGGGGGGAGGATCTCGACCACGAGGTCGTCGCGCGCGCCGCGGCTGAGGATGTTGCGATGGCTCGCCCAGGCCTTGCCCTTGAGCTCGAAGGCCGCGAGGTCGACCCGCGCCTCCTCGCCGAGCTTGTAGAACTGGAGGCCCGCGTCGGCGTAGAGGGCGAGCTGTTCCGGCGCCGTCTCGTAGAAGGCGGCGCGTCCGCCCGCCCCCCGGGCCATCTCGACGAAGCGCCAGATGAGTTCAGGCCAGAGCTCCGGCGGGCCCACCGGGTCGAAGAGCGCGATCCAGGAGCTGCCCTGGCGGGCGTACATGACGAAGCCCCGGCCGTCTTCGGAGAAGAGGATCTGCTTGTCGCCCATCCGCGCGAGGTTCGCCCCCGGATCGGCCTGGGCGCGGATGATGGCCGTGGCCTTGGCGAGAATTTCGGGCTCGGGCGGGGCGTCGCGGGCCGGGGCGGGGCGCAGGAGCGACCAGGCGGCGGCGCAGCCCGCGAGCAGGCTCGCTCCCACCAGCGCCCGCAGGCCGCGCGGCGCCTCGGCGGAAAGCTCGAAGCGCAGCCAGCTCTCCGCGCCGAATTCCGAATGGTCGAAGGCGAAGAGCAGCATCCCGGCGGCGAAGAGCAGCACCGCGCCGACGGCGGCGATCCAGGGCAGGGTGAGGTTCGCCTCGAAAAGGGCGGCGCGGCGGTCGAAGGCGTCGCGTCCCAGGATCAGCGCCACGATCATCAGGCCGAGCGCCACCGCCTCGTAGACGGCGATGGCCTTGACGAGCGAGAGCACCAGCGCCAGCGCCGCCGCCGCGAGGGTGGTCCACCAGGCCCCGTCCAGCCGGAAGGCGAGGCCGCGGGCGGAGATCATCATCAGCGCGCCGAGGAGGCTCGCGAGGAAATGGGCGCTCTCCAGCAGGGGGAGGGGGATGAAGCCCCCGAGCCATTCGAGGTCGACCTCGCGCGCGGGGGTGACGGCGGAGAAGACCAGCATCGCCCCCAGCACCAGGCTGAAGGCGGCCAGCGCCTGGGGCACGAGCCCGCCGGCGGCGCGCAGCACCGCGCCGGCGGGGCTCGCGAGCCGCCGGGCCTCGGCGATGGCGAGGCCGAGGGCGGAGACCGCCAGCGGCAGCACCTGGTAGACCATGCGGTAGAGCGCGAAGGCGGCGAGGAGGTCGGCCGGGGCGGCCCGCCCGGCGAGGCCCGCCATCAGCACCGCCTCGAAGACGCCGAGGCCCGCGGGCACGTGGCTGAGGATGCCCAAGGAGAGCGCCAGGGCGAAGAGGGGGACGAAGCCCAGGTAGTCGATGCTGCCGGCGGGGAGGAAGGCCCAGAGCACCCCGGCGGCGGCGCAGAGATCGGCGGCGGTGATGGCGATCTGGCTCGCGAGGATGCGCGGCGCCGGCAGCTCCCACCTGCGGCCGCCGGGCAGGGGCAGGCTGCGGCCCCCGGCGGCGACGAGCAGGCCGCTGGCGGCGAGGGCGGCGAGGGCCGCGAGGATCACCACCGTCTCGGGGGCGCCGGTCAGCCGGGCGGCGGTGCCCGCGGTGAAGAGGGCGGCCAGCGCCGAGGTGGCGGCGAGGCCGAGGCCGAAACCCGCGGTGACGAACGCCGTCACCCGGGCGATGTCCCCGGGTCCGACGCCGAGAGGGGTGTAGAAGCGCAGCCGGACGGCGGCGCCGCTGAGCGGACCGAAGCCGGTGGTCTGGGCGACCGCATAGGCGGCGGCGGCGCCCGGGGCGATGCGGCGCCAGGGCTGGGGCTGGCCGAGGGCGCGGAAGGCGTTGAGGTCGTAGAGGGTGAGCGCCACGAAGCTCAGCGCCGTCAGCACGACGGCCAGGGCGACCCGCCAGGGCGAGGTGGCGGCGAGCGCGGCGACGACCTTGGCGTAGTCCGCCTGTCCGGCCAGGCGCATCAGCGCGGCGACGGCGAGGACCAGCATCCCCAGGGTGAAGACCGCGACGATGATCCCGCGGCGGCGGCTCGCCCAAGCCATGGCCCGGCCGAAGCGCGAGCGGGACGGAGCGCCCTGATTTTCTTCCTCGATCTCCCAGGCGGTCACAGGTCGCGCCTCCCTCTGCGGCCGTTGGCGCGGGTCCTTTATCCCCGCGGCGGACGTCTGGAAAGGGCGGATGGCCGTGCGGCGGCGCGGCGCTCACGGCGGCGGGGGCCGGGCTTCAGGGAGGCCTCAGCTTCGCTCCGCCGTCTTCGCCGCCTCCCAGAGGGCGTCCATCTCGGCGAGGTCGGACTGGGCGGGACTGCGGCCCTGGGCCGCCAGCGCCGCCTCGATGGCGTTGAAGCGGCGGGTGAACTTGGCGTTGGCGGCGCGCAGGGCGGCCTCGGGGTCGATCTTGAGGTGACGGGCGAGATTGGCCATGACGAAGAGCAGGTCGCCGTATTCCTCGGCGATGCGCTCGGGCGCGGCGGCCTCGCGCGCCTCGACCAGCTCGGCGGTCTCCTCGGCGATCTTGTCGAGCACCGCGCCCGCGTCCGGCCAGTCGAATCCCACCCGGGCGGCGCGGTTCTGAAGCTTGACCGCCCGGGTCAGGGCCGGCAGGCCGGCGGCGACCCCGTCGAGCGCGCTCGTCCCCTCGGGCCGGCCCGCGCGTTCCGCCGCCTTGACCCGCTCCCAGTCGCGGGTCTGCTGTTCGGCGGATTTGTCGCGGCTTTCGTCGCCGAAGACATGGGGGTGGCGGCGGACCATCTTGTCGGAGATGGCGCGCACCACCTCGGGCAGGGCGAAGGCCCCGGCCTCCTCGGCCATGCGGGAATGGTAGACGACCTGGAACAGCAGGTCGCCTAGCTCGTCCCGCAGGTCGGAAAGGTCGCCGCGCGCGATGGCGTCGGCGACCTCGTAGGCTTCCTCGATCGTGTAGGGCGCGATCGAGGCGAAGTCCTGCTCGATGTCCCAGGGACACCCGCGGGCCGGATCGCGCAGGCGGGCCATGATCTCGACGAGCCGGGGCAGGCCCCCCTCGGGATCGAAGACCAGCGCCTCGCGCGCGTCCCGCGGCGCCATGGTCAGTCGTTCTCGAGCAGGTGATCCCAGATCAGCGCGCCGAGCGCGGCGCCGACGAGGGGCGCGACCCAGAAGAGCCAGACCTGCCCGAGCGAGCCGTTGGTGGCGAAGAAGACCACGGCGAGCGAGCGGGCGGGGTTGACCGAGGTGTTGGTGACCGGGATCGAGACCAGGTGGATCAGGGTCAGCGCGAGGCCGATCGCGAGGCCGGCGAAGCCCGCCGGCGCGCCGCGGCGGGTCGCGCCGAGGATGACGATCAGGAAGAAGGCGGTGAGCACGATCTCGATCAGCAGCGCCGAGATCATGTTGTAGCCGCCGGGCGAGTTCGCGCCGTAGCCGTTGCTGGCGAAGCCGCCGGGAACCCAGCCCGGCTGACCCGAGGCGATGACGTAGAGCACCGCCGCCGCGGCGAGGCCGCCGAGCACCTGGGCGATCCAGTAGGGGATGAGCTCGGACCATTCGAAGCGCTCGGCGATGGCGAGGCCGAGCGAGACCGCCGGGTTGAAGTGCCCGCCGGAGATATGGCCGACCGCATAGACCATGGTGAGCACCGTGAGGCCGAAGGCGAGGGCCACGCCGGCGAAACCGATGCCGAGGTCGGGGAAGGCCGCCGCGAGGACCGCGCTGCCGCAGCCGCCGAAGACCAGAACGAAAGTGCCGAGGAACTCGGCCGAGAGCTTCTTGAACATCGTGTCCTTGCGCCAACGTGGTTGGATGCGGAATTTCTATCGATTTCCCGCGGCATGGGAAGAGGCAAGCGCGGCAAGGGGGGTGGCGCCAAGGTCGCGGGCGGCGTCGGGAGGTCTTGACGCCGCCCGCCGGGTCGGTCGGGCGGCGCAGGAGGGCTAGGGCCGGGTCAGCCGGCCGTCGCGTTGGTCCGGCCGCCCGTCAGGGGGGCGGCCTTGGCGAGCTGGGCCGCGATCAGCTTCTGCTGGCGGGCCTGGGTCTCGGGCAGGCGGCCGAGGTCGATCATCTCGCCGAAGGCGCGCTCGAACGGATCGGGCTTGAAGCGGATCAGCCCGGCGCCGTGGTGGAAGGTGATCTCGCCGAACCAGGGCCGGTCGCCCGCGCCGAGCAGGAAGTCGATCCGGCAGAACAGGAACGGATCGGCGAGGGTGGCCGCGTCGCGCAGGAGCTGGTCGTATCCGGCGGGCGGCTCGAGCTCGCCCTCGAGCTGCGGCGCGGGGCCGCGGAAGTGCATCCGCTTCCAGTCGGCGTCGTAGAACACCTCGCGGCGGTTCTCGAACCGGTCGAGCACCACCTGGGCGAACTTGGGCTGGCCGTGGAAGCAGTAGAACTTCATCTCGCGGACATTGCCCTCGTGGTCGCCTTCGACGAAATTCTCGACCAGGATGCCGGGGCGCACGTGCTTGTACTGATATTCCCGGAAGTCGTAGTACTTGTTCAGCTGCAGGCGGCGCGACACCTTCTCGCGCACGCCTTCCCAGTCGAAGCTCGCCCGGTCGCGGCAGATGAAGACGCCGCCCTGGTCGTGGTTGGTCTTGATGACGAACCGATCGGCCGTGATCATCTCCGGATTGATGTCCGCGGGATCGAAGCTGATCCGAATCGCCGGCACCAGGATGTCGGAACCGAGGCGCGACGCCACGTAGTCCCGGGCGCGAATCTTGTCGGCGCACTGGGTGTGCAGGGGCGAGCGGTCGTGCAGCTTGAGCCACTGCACCTTTTCCGACAAATCCTTGGGCTCTCGAAGGTTGGGAAAGAAGCCGTGACGACGATGATACTGACGACTGACAAAATAGCCGTCGGGAGTCACGTGCCGGTCAAACTTTTTCTTGAGCGCGCGCGCCTGAGCGCGAAATGTGTTGGTCATGTCCATGACGAAACCGGATTTCCCTTCGGTACACGAAAAGAGCGAATCTTTATGTGTTCGCAACGCAGCGGGAATGCGCAGCATCGCCATCTTGATGCGAATGAGCAGAGTTGACAAGCGGGGACGAAGGTCAGAGCGCATCGCGAAGCACCCTGCTGACGATGCCCTTTCCCTGCGCGGCCTTCGCCCAGAGCCGTCGCTGACGGGTGCGGAATTCGTCGAAGCGGCCGAGGTCGAGGAGTTCGCCCAAGGCGCGCTCCATCTCGGGCGGATTGTAGCGGACGAGCCCGGCGGCGGGGTGGAAGGTGATCTCGCCGAACCAGGGCCGCCCCCCCGGGCCGAGCAGGAAATCGACGCGGCAGAACAGGAAAGGCGCGGCCAGCTCCGCCGCCGCCGCCAGCACGCGGTCGAGGCATTCGGGTCGCGGCAGGTCGTACTCCAGCCCCGGCGAGCGGCCGTGCAGGTCCATGCGCCGCCAGTCCAGGTCGTAGTTGACGTGGCGACGTTTCTCGAAACGGTCGACGATCGCCTGGACGAAATGAGGCCGACCCTCGAAGCAGTTGATCTTGAGCTCGAGCGGACCGCGGCCGTGCTCGCCGGGGATGAAGTCCTCCACCAGCACGCCGGGGCGGATGTCGCGATACTGCCGCTCCTGGTATTCGTAATACTTGTTCACCCGCGCCCGCGCCCGCAGCGCCTGGCGCACCCCGACCCAGTCGAATTCGCCGCGATCCGTGCAGATGAACACGCCGCCCTGGTCGTGGTTGCTCTTGACGACGAAGCGCGGCGCGGAAATCGTTTCCGGATTGACGACGTCGAAGTCGTAGCTCGACAGGATTTTCGGCACGAGGAAGTCCGGACCGATTCGGGCCGCGACATAATCGCGCGCCAGAATCTTGTCCGCGCAACGGGTGTGAAGCGGAGAGCGGTCGTAGAGTTTCAGCCAGAGGACCTTCTCGGAGAGATCCTTCGGCTGATCCAGGTCGGGATAGAAGCCGTTGCGGAAGTAATACTGCCGTCGCGCCAGCATATAGTCGGGAAAGAAGTAACGTTTGATACGATCCTTGATTTCCCGCACGAGGCTCCGGGGTTTCTTGACTGGAGACTGAGGAGGCAAGGTCAAGGCGCGCTTTTCTAGACAGATGGATGTGCCGAAGTTTCTGGCAAAATAGGGTAGCCGGAAACGGAAAGCAAAGGCGCGTATGGTTGCAACAAGGTTAATGTTGCGTCGCGGCGCCCCTCCGCCGACGCCGGCCTGGGCGGCGCAGGCGAGGCGAAGCGGCGCAGGCCATCCGCCGCCCCGTCCTTCGCGACGCGGTTTGCGGCAGGGGCGTCGGCCCGTTGACCTCCTGCGTTGCGACGGCTAAGCGTCGCTGACAGAGTAGGCGCCGGGCGGGCCGAGAGCCCCCGGCACGAGAGAGGGGGGTGTCTTGGACGGGCTTCTTCGCGAGTATCTCCCCATCCTCATCTTCCTCGGACTGGCGATCGCGCTCGGCCTCGTGCTGCTGCTCGCCGCCGCGGTGGTCGCCATCTCGAACCCCGACGCCGAGAAGATCTCCGCCTACGAATGCGGCTTCAACGCCTTCGACGATGCGCGGATGAAGTTCGACGTGCGCTTCTACCTCGTCTCGATCCTCTTCATCATCTTCGACCTCGAAGTCGCCTTCCTGTTCCCATGGGCGGTGGCCTTCCCGCACATCGGGCCCTTCGGCTTCTGGTCGATGATGGTCTTCCTCGCCGTGCTGACCATCGGCTTCGCCTACGAATGGAAGAAGGGAGCCCTGGAATGGGAGTGACCGCCTCTCCAGCCCTCGCCACCCAGGCCGGTCCCGACAAGGAGGCCGCGACGCGGGCGCTGTCCAACGAGCTGGCCGACAAGGGCTTTCTCGTCACCTCCACCGCGGACGTCATCAACTGGGCGCGCACCGGCTCGCTGCACTGGATGACCTTCGGCCTCGCCTGTTGCGCGGTGGAGATGATGCACACCTCGATGCCGCGCTACGACCTGGAGCGCTTCGGCACCGCGCCGCGCGCCTCTCCGCGGCAGTCGGATCTGATGATCGTCGCGGGCACGCTCACCAACAAGATGGCCCCGGCGCTGCGCAAGGTCTACGACCAGATGCCCGAGCCGCGCTACGTCATCTCCATGGGCTCCTGCGCAAACGGCGGGGGCTACTACCACTACAGCTATTCCGTGGTGCGCGGCTGCGACCGTGTGGTGCCGGTGGACGTCTATGTCCCGGGCTGCCCGCCGACCGCCGAGGCGCTGCTCTACGGCATCCTCCAGCTCCAGCGGAAGATGCGCCGGACGGGGACGATCGTGCGATGAACGCTGCCGTGGTTTCCGCCCTCGAAGAGATCGCCGAGACGATCGAGCTCAACCGCGGCGCCTCGGTCGTCCGGTCCTCGATCCTGGTGGACGAGCTGACGGTGGTCGCGCCCCCGGCAGAGATCCCGGCCTTCCTCGAGTATCTCCGCAACGATCCCTCGCTGCGCTTCACCACCCTGGTCGACGTCACCGCGGTGGACTGGCCGGATCGGGAGCGGCGCTTCGAGGTAGTCTATCACCTGCTCTCCATGCCCAACAACGCCCGGATCCGGGTGAAGGCGGAGCTGCTGGAGGGCGAGATCATGCCCTCGGTCATCGGCGTCTTTCCGGTCGCCGACTGGTACGAGCGCGAAGTCTTCGACATGTACGGGATCATCTTCTCGGGCCATCCGGACCTGCGGCGGATCCTGACCGACTACGGCTTCCGCGGGCATCCGCTGCGCAAGGACTTCCCCACCACCGGCTATGTGGAGGTCCGCTACGACGAGGAGCAGAAGCGGGTGGTCTACGAGCCCGTCAAGCTCACCCAGGAATACCGCCAGTTCGATTTCATGTCCCCCTGGGAGGGGGCGGAATACATCCTGCCGGGCGACGAGAAGAAAGACCGCGCCTGAGCGCGCGCCAACCATAAGGACCGCGCCTTCCGGGGCGCCTTGCGACTGAGCCATGAGCCAAGCCGTGACCGCAGATCTGGATCCGAGGTTCGCCCAGCCCCAGCGGCTGTTCTTTGGCGTCGGCGCCCAGAAATCCGCGACCTCCTGGCTCGACAAGCATCTGCGGACCCATCCCGAGGTCTGCATGCCCGTGCGCAAGGAACAGCACTACTGGACCACGCGCGCGCCCGGCGCGGCGGACCGGCGGGCGGCCTGGGTCGAAGCCCATCTGGCGAAGATCGGCAAGCGGGGCCTCTGGGCCTCCCTGACCCGCAGCAAGCGGGGCCGGGCCCGGGACGAGGCCTGGCGGCGCACGGCGACGATGCTGCGCCATGACGCGGCCGGCCACCGGGCCTATGCGGACGTGCTCTTCCAGAGCTACGCCGGCCAGCCGGTGGTGGGGGAGGTGACGCCGGAATACGCGCTGCTGCCGGCCGAGGCGCTGCGCGAGATGGCGGCGCTCGGGCGGGACGTGCGCTTCGTCATGATCCTGCGCGATCCGCTGGACCGGCTGCGCTCGGGTCTCAAGCAGAACCTGCGCAAGTCCAAGGGCGCCGACGCGGTGACCGTCGAGGGCCTGGCGACCCATATGGCGGCCGCGGCGGAGGACCTCGAGGATCCGAACATGCGCCGTTCGCGCTACGAGGCGACGGTGCGCGCCTTCGACGCGGCGGGGCTTGCGGACCAGGTCTGCTACCTGTTCTACGAGACCATGTTCCAGCAGTCCGAGATGGACCGGCTGGCGGATTTCCTCGGGGTGGCCCGGCGGCCAGCCCCGGTGGCGCGCAAGGTGCATCCGAGCGCCTATGGCAAGCTCGGCTTTCCGGCCGAGGTCGAGGCGCGGGCGCTGGCGGCGCTGGCGCCCACCTATGATTTCGTGCGGGCGCGGTTCGGCGACGCGGTTCCCGCGAAATGGGCAAGACCGACGGTTCCCGTCGGCGCTGCGGTGTGAGGCGATGATGGACGGAAACATGCCGGAGCGGCTGGCCCAGGAGCAGCGCATCCGCAACTTCAACATCAACTTCGGCCCGCAACACCCTGCGGCGCACGGAGTTCTGCGGCTGGTTTTGGAGCTCGACGGCGAGATCGTCGAACGGTGCGATCCCCATATCGGCCTGCTGCACCGCGGCACCGAAAAGCTGATGGAGAGCCGCACCTATCTCCAGAACCTGCCCTATCTCGACCGGCTCGATTATGTGGCGCCGATGAACCAGGAACACGCTTGGTGCCTCGCCATCGAGAAGCTGACCGGGACGGAGGTCCCGCGCCGGGCCTCGCTGATCCGGGTGCTGTTCTGCGAGATCGGCCGGGTGCTGAACCACCTGCTCAACGTCACCACCCAGGCGATGGACGTGGGCGCGCTCACCCCGCCGCTCTGGGGGTTCGAGGAGCGGGAAAAGCTGATGGTCTTCTACGAGCGTGCCTGCGGGGCGCGGCTCCACGCCGCCTATTTCCGGCCGGGCGGCGTGCACCAGGACCTGCCCCAGGACCTGATCGAGGACATCGCCCAGTGGGCGCGGGAGTTCCCGGCGGTCATCGACGACATCGAGGGGCTGCTGACCGAGAACCGCATCTTCAAGCAGCGCAACGTCGACATCGCCGTGGTCTCGGCCGAGGAATGCCAGGCGCTGGGGTTCTCGGGCGTGATGGTGCGCGGCTCGGGCCTCGCCTGGGACCTGCGCCGCGCCCAGCCCTACGAGTGCTACGACGAGTTCGACTTCCAGATCCCGGTGGGGCGCAACGGCGACTGCTACGACCGCTACCTGATCCGCGTGCTGGAAATGCGCGAGGCGACCAAGATCATCCTTCAGGCGGTGGACAAGCTCAACCAGTGCAAGGGCGAGGACGTGCTCGCCCGCGGCAAGCTCACCCCGCCGCGCCGGGCCGACATGAAGACCTCGATGGAGGCCCTGATCCATCATTTCAAGCTCTACACCGAGGGCTTCCACGTCCCCGCCGGCGAGGTCTACGCCGCGGTCGAGGCGCCCAAGGGCGAGTTCGGCGTCTACCTGGTGTCCGACGGCACCAACAAGCCTTGGAAGGTCAAGCTCAAGGCGCCGGGCTTCGCCCATCTCGCGGCGATGGACCACATCTGCCGCGGCCACATGCTCGCGGACGTCTCCGCCGCGCTCGGGTCGCTCGACATCGTGTTCGGGGAGGTGGACCGTTGACCGCTGACGTATCGAACCGGGGTCTTCTCTGATGCTGCGCCGCCTGTACCACGAACAGCCCGAGAGCTTCGCGTTCACGCCGGAGAACCTCGCCTGGGCCCAGACGATCATCGCGAAATATCCCGAAGGCCGTCAGGCCTCGGCGGTGATCCCGCTCTTGTGGCGCGCCCAGGAGCAGGAGGGCTGGGTCACCAAGCCCGCCATCGAGGCCATCGCCGCGATGCTGGGCATGGCCTATATCCGGGTGCTGGAGGTCGCGACCTTCTACTTCATGTTCCAGCTGCAACCGGTTGGAAAGACCGCCATGATCCAGATCTGCGGGACGACGTCCTGCATGATCTGCGGGGCCGAGGCCCTGATGGAGGTCTGCAAGCAGAAGATCGCCCCGAACCCCCATCAGGTCTCCGAGGACGGGCTCCTGAGCTGGGAGGAGGTCGAGTGCCTCGGCTCCTGCTCGAACGCGCCCATGGCCCAGATCGGCAAGGATTACTACGAGGACCTGACGCCCGAGCGTCTGGCCGAGATGATCGACGCCTTCCGCGCCGGCGAGGTGCCGACGCCCGGGCCCCAGAACGGCCGCTGGGCCTCGGAGCCGCTCGGCGGGCTCACCAGCCTCACGGATGTGGACTGGGTGGAGAAGGCCAACGCCTCCGTCGCCCTGGCCGAGGCGCAGAACGACACGGTCGCCCGGATCACGGGCCGCCCCCTGCCGCCGGTCCGGTGGGAGCATGGGGCGGCGCCCCTGGCGATGAAGCGGCCCGGGAGCGGGACGGCGGTCGCGGAGGCCGCGCCCGTGGCGCTCGCCGAGCTGGAGACGCGTCCGACCGAGGTCGCCCCCGCGGGGATCCAGCCGCTCGGCCTGCAGGCCCCGCGGGAGACCGGCGGCGACGATCTCAAGCGGATCAAGGGGGTGGGGCCGAAGCTCGAGGCCTTGCTGCATTCGCTCGGCATCTATCACTTCGACCAGATCGCGGCCTGGGGGCCGGCGGAGCTGGCCTGGATCGACTCGAACCTGGACGGGTTCCAGGGCCGCGCCAGCCGGGACGACTGGATCGGCCAGTCGAAGATCCTCGCCGCCGGCGGCGAGACCGAGCATTCGCGGCGCGTGGATCGCGGCGAAAGCACCTGAGGCGAGGGGTTCCGCCGCCGACGGCGGGACAGGCAGTGGCGTGAAGGCGGTCCGGGCTCAGGGGCCGGGACGAGAGGGAAGCAGGCGGATGCTGGCGGACAAGGACAGGATCTTCACCAACCTCTACGGCATGGGGGACCGGAGCCTGAAGGGCGCCCGGGCCCGCGGCCACTGGGACGGCACGGCCGAGATCATCGGCCGCGGCCGGGACAAGATCATCGAGGAGGTCAAGGCCTCGGGCCTGCGCGGCCGCGGCGGCGCGGGATTTCCCACCGGGCTGAAATGGTCCTTCATGCCCAAGGGCAGCGACGGCCGGCCCCATTACCTCGTCGTCAACGCCGACGAATCCGAGCCCGCGACCTGCAAGGACCGGGAGATCATGCGCCACGATCCGCACACGCTGATCGAGGGCTGCCTGATCGCGAGCTTCGCCATGGGGGCGCACGCGGCCTACATCTACCTGCGCGGCGAATACATCCGCGAGCGCGAGGCGCTGCAGGCGGCGATCGACGAATGCTATGACGCGGGCCTTCTGGGCGCGAACGCCTGCGGCTCGGGCTGGGATTTCGACCTCTACCTCCACCACGGCGCCGGGGCCTACATCTGCGGCGAGGAAACCGCGCTGATCGAGAGCCTGGAGGGCAAGAAGGGGATGCCGCGGCTGAAGCCGCCGTTCCCGGCCAACACCGGCCTCTACGGCGCGCCGACCACGGTGAACAACGTCGAGTCGATCGCCGTCACCCCGACGATCCTGCGCCGGGGCGCGGGCTGGTTCTCCCAGTTCGGCCGTGCGAACAACGTGGGCGTCAAGCTCTTCGGCCTGACCGGGCATGTGAACACGCCCTGCGTCGTCGAGGAGTCGATGTCAATCTCGATGCGGGAGCTCATCGAGAAGCACGGCGGCGGCATCCGCGGCGGCTGGAAGAACCTCAAGGCGATTATCCCCGGCGGCGCCTCCTGTCCGGTGATCCCGGCGGAGCAGTGCGAAGACGCCATCATGGATTTCGACGGGATGCGGGAGCTGAAGAGCTCCTTCGGCACCGCCTGCATGATCGTGATGGACCAGCAGACCGACGTCATCAAGGCGGTCTGGCGGTTGTCGAAGTTCTTCAAGCACGAGAGCTGCGGCCAGTGCACCCCCTGCCGCGAGGGCACCGGCTGGATGATGCGGGTGATGGAGCGGCTGGTGACCGGCGAGGCGGAGGTCGAGGAGATCGACATGCTGCTCTCCGTCACCAAGCAGGTCGAGGGCCACACCATCTGCGCCCTCGGCGACGCGGCGGCCTGGCCGATCCAGGGCCTGATCCGTCATTTCCGGAACGAGATCGAGGACCGCATCAAGCACAAGCGGACGGGACGGGTCAGCGCCGTCGCGGCGGAGTGACGATGCAGCCCGGCCAGCACCTCGCCCAGCTGAACGTCGGACGCCTGGTCGCGGAGCCGGGCGATCCGCGCGTGGCCGATTTCATGGCGGCGCTCGACCGGGTGAACGGGCTCGGCAAGCGCAGCCCCGGCTTCATCTGGATGATGGAGGGCTCGGGCGAGCCTGGGACCGGCAACACCGAGGCGAGCATCGGCGGCGACCCACGGCATGTCTTTAACCTGACGGTCTGGGAGAGCGTCGAGGCGCTGGAACATTTCGTCTGGAACACCGTGCATCGCCAGTTCTACGAGCGGCGGGCGGAATGGTTCGAGGTCCTCGGCGACCAGCATTTCGTCATGTGGTCCGTGCCGGCCGGCCACCGGCCGAGCCAGGCGGAGGCGCTGGCGCGGCTCGATCACCTGCGCGCCCATGGCGACAGCGACCACGCCTTCGGCTGGGCGCATCTGCCCCAGGCGCGGCTCTGGCGCACGCGCGCCTGCGCGGCGATGGCGGCGGAGTAGGGCGATGGAGATGGAGAGCTACAGCCATTCCTGGACCTGGACGGGACCGATCCCGCTCCTGATCCTGCTCGCCCTCGTGGTCGTGCCCTACTGGAAGATCTGGAGCCGGACCGGCCATTCCGGCGCCTGGGGTCTGCTGATGCTGATCCCGCTCGCCAATATCATCTCGCTCTGGGTGCTGGCCTTCAAGGACTGGCCCGCGCTCCGCGGCGGCAAGACGGAACCTCGCCCATGACCGATTTGCGCAAGCTGATCATCGACGACCTCGAGGTGGAGGTTCCGCCGCAGATGACGCTGCTCCAGGCCTGCGAGGTGGCGGGCGTGGAAATCCCGCGCTTCTGCTACCACGAGCGGCTCTCGATCGCCGGCAACTGCCGCATGTGCCTTGTCGAGGTGGTGGGCGGCCCGCCCAAGCCCGCCGCCTCCTGCGCCATGCAGGTCAAGGACCTGCGCCCCGGGCCCGAGGGCCAGCCGCCGCAGATCAAGACCAAGACGCCCATGGTCAAGAAGGCGCGCGAAGGGGTGATGGAGTTCCTGCTCATCAACCATCCCCTCGACTGCCCGATCTGCGACCAGGGCGGCGAATGCGACCTGCAGGACCAGGCGATGGCCTATGGCGTCGACTTCAGCCGCTACCGTGAGCCGAAGCGGGCGGCGATCGACCCGGACCTCGGTCCGCTGGTCAAGACCGAGATGACCCGCTGCATCTCCTGCACGCGCTGCGTGCGGTTCATCACCGAGGTCGCGGGCGTGCCGGAGATGGGCCAGACCGGCCGCGGCGAGGACAGCGAGATCACGAGCTATCTCGGGCGGATGCTGACCTCGGAGCTGCAGGGCAACGTCATCGACCTCTGCCCGGTCGGGGCGCTGACGTCGAAGCCCTACGCCTTCACCGCCCGGCCCTGGGAGCTGACCAAGACGGAGTCGATCGACGTGATCGACGCGCTCGGGGCGAGCATCCGGGTCGACGCCAAGGGCCGCGAGGTCATGCGCATCCTGCCGCGCAACAACGACGGCGTGAACGAGGAATGGCTCTCGGACCGCTCCCGCTTCGCCTGGGACGGGCTGCGGCGCCAGCGGCTGGACCGGCCCTACGTCCGGGTGGACGGCAAGCTGCGCCCGGCCGCCTGGGCGGAGGCCTTCGAGGCGGTGAAGCAGGGCTTCAAGGGCAAGAAGGTCGCCGCGCTCGCCGGCGACCTCGCCCCGGCCGAGGCGATCTACGCGCTGCGGCTGCTGACCGAGACCCTCGGCGGCGCGGTCGAATGCCGGCTCGACGGCGCGGCGCTGCCGGCGGGCAACCGCTCGGGCTACGTGGGCACGGCGCGCATCTCCGACCTCGACGAGGCGGCGGCGATCCATCTGATCGGGGTGAACCCGCGCCATGCGGCGCCGGTGCTCAACGCCCGCATCCGCAAGAACTGGCTGCGCGGCGCCCGGGTCACCCGCATCGGGGCGGAGGCGGATCTCACCTATCCGGTCGAGACGCTGGGGGCGGGGCCCTCGGCCATCGGCCAGCTCATCGACGCGCCGGGCGAGGGGCCCTCGGTCGTGGTCCTCGGCGCCGCGGCGCTGACCCGGCCGGACGGGGCGGCGATCCTCGGCGCGGCCATGGCGGCGGCGGAGGCCTCGGGCGGCAAGCTCCTGATCGTGCATGGCGCCGCCAGCCGGGTGGGGGCGATGGACCTGGGCTTCGCCACCGAGGGCGGGCTCGCGGCGGCGCTCGACGGCGCGGGGGCGGTCTATGCGCTCGGCGTCGACGAGATCGACATCCCCGCCGGGCCCTTCGTCGTCTATCAGGGCAGCCACGGCGACCGCGGGGCCCATCGGGCCGACGTGATCCTGCCGGGCGCGGCCTGGACCGAGGAATCGGGCATCTTCGTCAACACCGAGGGCCGCCCGCAGATGGCGAACCGGGCGGGCTTCCCCCCGGGGGACGCGCGGGAGAACTGGGCGATCCTGCGGGCGCTCTCGGCCGTGCTCGGCCAGGCGCTGCCCTTCGACTCGATCCATGCGCTGCGGGCCAAGATGCTGGCGGAAAAGCCGCATCTCGGCCGGATCGAGGCGGTGGCCACGAACCAGTGGACGCCGGTTCCCCGCGGCGATATCAGCACGACGGACTTCGCGCCCGTCGCGACGGACCACTACCAGACCAATCCGATCCTGCGGGCGAGCCAGGTGATGGCCGAGCTCTCCCGGCTGGCCGCGGGGCGGACGCAGATGATGGCGGCGGAGTAAGGGCATGGGATTCTTCGAGACCGGCTTCGGCCTCTTCCTCCTCATCCTGCTGCAGTGCCTGGCGGTGACGGTCTTCGTCCTCGTCTGCCTCGCCTTCCTGATGTACGCCGACCGCAAGATCTGGGCGGCGGTGCAGCTGCGCCGGGGCCCGAACGTCGTCGGCCCCTGGGGGCTGATGCAGTCCTTCGCCGATTTCCTGAAATACATCGTCAAGGAGATCGTGATCCCGGCGGGGGCGAACAAGCCCCTGTTCTTCCTGGCGCCGATGATCTCCTTCGTGCTGCCGGTGATCGTCTGGGCGGTGATCCCCTGGGCGCCGGGCTGGGTGATCTCCGACATGAACGTCGGGATCCTGTTCATCTTCGCCATCAGCTCGCTGCATGTCTACGCGATCATCATCGGCGGCTGGGCCTCGAACTCGAAGTATCCCTTCCTCGGCGCCTTGCGCTCGGCCGCGCAGATGATCTCCTACGAGGTCTCGCTCGGGCTCATCATCATCGGCGTGCTGATCTCGGCGGGCTCGCTCAACCTCAGCCGCATCGTCGAGGCCCAGGCGGGCTGGGGGCTCCTGAGCTGGTTCTGGCTGCCGCACCTGCCGATGGTGGCGCTCTTCTTCATCTCGGCCCTGGCCGAGACCAACCGCCCGCCCTTCGACCTGCCCGAGGCCGAAGCCGAGCTGGTGGCGGGCTACCAGGTGGAATACTCCTCCACGCCGTTCCTGCTCTTCATGATCGGCGAGCTCATGAGCGTCTTCTTCATGTGCGCGCTCATGGCGGTGCTGTTCTTCGGCGGCTGGCTGTCGCCCATCCCGGGGATCCCCGACGGGGCGCTGTGGATGTTCCTCAAGATGATCCTGGTCTTCTTCATGTTCGCCATGGTGAAGGCCATCGTCCCCCGCTACCGCTACGACCAGCTGATGCGGATCGGCTGGAAGGTCTTCCTGCCGCTGTCGCTCGGCTGGGTCGCGCTGGTGGGGCTCTTCGCGCAATACGGCTGGTTCTGGGGCGCCTACCAGCGCTGGACCATCGGAGGCTGACATGGGCATCCCGTTCGACCGCGCCGCCCGCTATTTCCTGCTGGCCGACTTCATCGGCGGCTTTCGCCTCGGCATGAAGTACTTCTTCAAGCCCAAGGCGACCGTCAACTACCCGCACGAGAAGGGCCCGCTCAGCCCCCGCTTCCGGGGCGAGCACGCCCTGCGCCGCTATCCGAACGGCGAGGAACGCTGCATCGCCTGCAAGCTCTGCGAGGCGATCTGCCCCGCCCAGGCGATCACCATCGACGCGGAGCCCCGCGAGGACGGCTCCCGCCGGACCACGCGCTACGACATCGACATGACGAAGTGCATCTACTGCGGCTTCTGCCAGGAAGCCTGCCCGGTGGACGCCATCGTCGAGGGGCCGAATTTCGAGTTCGCGACCGAGACCCGCGAGGAGCTGTTCTACGACAAGGCCAAGCTCCTCTCCAACGGCGACCGCTGGGAGCCGGAGATCGCGCGCAACCTCGAGCTCGACGCGCCGTACCGCTGAGAGGAACCCCATGGCCACCTTCGCCTTCTATTTCTTCGCCCTGGTCGCGGTGGCCTCTGGCCTGCTCGTGGTCTTCGCCCGCAGCCCGGTCCATTCGGTGCTCTGGCTGATCCTCGCCTTCTTCGCCGCCTCGGGGCTCTTCGTCCTCCTGGGGGCGGAGTTCGTCGCGATGATCATGCTGATCGTCTACGTCGGCGCCGTCGCGGTGCTGTTCCTCTTCGTCGTGATGATGCTCGACGTGGACTTCGCGGCGCTGCGCGAGGGCATGGCGACCTACCTGCCGGTGGGCCTGCTGATCGGCGTGGTGCTCCTGGTGCAGCTCGGCTTCGCCTTCAGCTCCTGGGACACGTCCGAGATCGCGCTGGCGCAGCGCGCGGCCGTCGCCCCGGCCGAGGTCGAGAACACCGCGGCGCTGGGGATGCTGATCTACACGAAATACGTGTTCCTGTTCCAGGCGGCCGGCCTCGTCCTGCTGGTCGCCATGGTGGGCGCCATCGTGCTCACCCTGCGCAAGCGGGCGAGCGTGAAGCGCCAGGACGTGCTGGTCCAGATGTACCGCGACCCGAAAGAGGCCGTGCGTCTGGTGGACGTCAAGCCGGGGCAGGGACTGTGAACGGGGGCATGGGGGCAAGGCCATGATCGGTCTCGGGCATTATCTGACTGTCGCGGCGATCCTCTTCGTCACCGGCATCTTCGGCATCTTCATCAACCGCAAGAACGTCATCGTCATCCTGATGTCGATCGAGCTGATGCTGCTCGCGGTGAACATCAACTTCGTGGCCTTCTCGGCCCATCTCGGCGATCTGGTCGGGCAGGTCTTCACGATCTTCGTGCTGACCGTCGCGGCGGCGGAGGCCGCCATCGGCCTCGCGATCCTCGTGTGCTTCTTCCGCAACACGGGCACGATCGCGGTCGAGGACATCAACGTGATGAAGGGCTGATCCGCGATGACGACGATCATCCTGTTCGCGCCGCTGATCGGCGCGCTGCTCTGCGGCTTCGGCCACAAGTTCATGGGGGAGAAGGCCGCGACGCTGACCGCGACGGGCCTGCTGTTCCTCGCCTGCTTCTTCTCCTGGATCGTCTTCCTCGGCTTCGGCGGCGAGACCCGCCACGTCGATCTCTTCCCCTGGATCCAGTCGGGCGCCCTGGCGGTCGACTGGGGCATCCGGCTCGACCGGCTGACGGCGATCATGCTGATCGTCGTGACCACGGTCTCGGCGCTCGTGCACATGTATTCTCTGGGATACATGGCCCATGACGACAACTGGAAGCATGGCGAGAGCTACAAGCCGCGCTTCTTCGCCTACCTCAGCTTCTTCACCTTCGCCATGCTGATGCTGGTGACGGCGGACAACCTGCTGCAGATGTTCTTCGGCTGGGAGGGCGTGGGCGTCGCCTCCTACCTGCTGATCGGCTTCTACTACCGCAAGGGCTCGGCCAACGCTGCCGCCATCAAGGCCTTCGTCGTCAACCGCGTCGGCGACTTCGGCTTCCTGATGGGGATCTTCGCGGTCTACGTGATGGTCGACTCCATCTGGTTCGACGACATCTTCGCCGCCGCGCCGGGCCTCGCCCAGCAGACGATCCACTTCCTGTGGCGCGACTGGAACGCCGCCGAGATGATCTCGGTCGCGCTCTTCGTCGGCGCCATGGGCAAGTCGGCCCAGCTCCTGCTGCACACCTGGTTGCCGGACGCGATGGAGGGCCCGACCCCGGTCTCCGCTCTCATCCACGCCGCGACCATGGTGACCGCAGGCGTGTTCCTGGTCTGCCGCATGTCGCCGGTGATCGAATACGCCCCCCACGCCAAGGACTTCATCGTGGTGATCGGGGCCACCACCGCCTTCTTCGCGGCGACGGTGGGCCTCGTCCAGAACGACATCAAGCGCGTCATCGCCTATTCGACCTGCTCCCAGCTCGGCTACATGTTCGTGGCCGCGGGCGTGGGCGTCTATTCGGCGGCGATGTTCCACCTCTTCACCCACGCCTTCTTCAAGGCAATGCTCTTCCTCGGGGCCGGCTCGGTCATCCATGCGATGCACCACGAGCAGGACATGCGGAACTACGGCGGCCTGCGGAAGAAGATTCCGCTGACCTTCGCCGCGATGATGATCGGCACCCTGGCCATCACCGGCGTCGGCATCCCGCTCACCCATTTCGGCTTCGCGGGCTTCCTCTCCAAGGACGCGATCATCGAGAGCGCCTATGCCGGCGGCACCGCGGCCGCGGCCTACGCCTTCCCGCTGCTGGTGATCTCGGCGCTGTTCACGTCGTTCTACTCGTGGCGGCTCATCTTCATGACCTTCTACGGGGCGCCGCGGGGGGATCACCACGCCCACGACCATGCGCACGAGAGCCCGCGGGTCATGCTGATCCCGCTCGGCGTGCTGGCGGTCGGCGCGGTCTTCGCCGGGATGGTCTGGTACAATTCCTTCTTCGGCACCCATGAGGGCGTGAACAAGTTCTTCGGCCTGCCGGCCCATGCGGAGGCGCCGGCCGCCGCGGAGCCCGGCGCCGAAGGCCACGCCGCCCCGGCGGATCACGCCGCCGCGCCCGTGGCCGAAGAGAGCCACGCCCCCGCCGCTGAGCATGGCGCGGTCGCCGAGCACGGCGCGGTCGCGACGGAGACTGCGGAAGCCCATGGCGAGGCCGCCCATGCCGGCCCGGTCGGCGCCATCTACATGGCCCCCGACAACCATGTGCTGGAGGAGGCGCACCATGCCCCGACCCTGGTCAAGATGTCGCCCTTCCTGGCGATGCTGACCGGCCTCGCGGTGGCCTATCTCTTCTACATCCGCCGGCCGGACCTGCCGGGCAAGCTCGCGCGGCAGCAGCACTTCCTCTACCAGTTCCTGCTCAACAAGTGGTACTTCGACGAGCTCTACGATTTCCTCTTCGTCCGCCCGACCTTCTGGCTCGGCCGGGTGCTGTGGAAGAAGGGCGACGGGGCGACCATCGACGGCGGGATCAACGGGCTGGCGCTCGGGATCGTCCCCTTCGTCACCCGCCTCGCCGGGCGCGCCCAGTCCGGCTACGTCTTCCACTACGCCTTCGCCATGGTGCTCGGCCTCGTCGCCATCATCCTGTGGCTCATGATCGGGAGCGCCGGCTGAGATGGACAACCTTCTCTCCCTCGTCACCTTCCTGCCGCTGATCGGCGCGCTGGTCCTGCTCGTCTTCCTCCGCGGCGAGGACGAGGCGGCGGCGAGGAACGCCAAGCTCTTGGCGCTCTTCACCACCAGCGCGACCTTCCTCTTGTCGCTCTTCGTCTATTTCGGCTTCGATCCGGCCGACACCGGCTTCCAGTTCGTGGAGGAGAGCCCCTGGCTCGGCGGGCTCACCTACAAGATGGGCGTCGACGGGCTCAGCGTGCTCTTCGTCATGCTGACCACGGTGCTGATGCCGATCGTCATCGGCGCCTCCTGGGAGGTGAAGTCCCGGGTCAAGGAATACATGATCGCCTTCCTGGTGCTCGAGACGCTGATGATCGGCGTCTTCACCGCCCTCGACCTCGTGCTCTTCTACGTCTTCTTCGAGGCGAGCCTGATCCCGATGTTCCTCATCATCGGCATCTGGGGGGGCAAGGACCGCATCTACGCGAGCTTCAAGTTCTTCCTCTACACCTTCTTCGGCTCCGTCCTGATGCTGGTCGCCATGATCGCCATGTGGCATGACGCGGGCACCACCGACATCCCGACGCTGATGACCCATACCTTCAGCTCCGCGCCGATGACCGTGGTGGGCCTGCACATCGCGGGCGGCCTCCAGACCCTGCTGTTCTGCGCCTTCTTCGCCTCCTTCGCGGTCAAGATGCCGATGTGGCCGGTGCACACCTGGCTGCCCGACGCCCACGTCCAGGCGCCGACCGCCGGATCAGTGGTGCTGGCGGCGATCCTGCTCAAGATGGGCGGCTACGGCTTCCTGCGCTTCTCGCTTCCGATGTTCCCCATCGGGTCCCAGGTGATGCAGGACGTGGTGTTCTTCATGTCGGTGGTCGCCATCGTCTACACCAGCCTCGTCGCCCTGGTGCAGGAGGACATGAAGAAGCTGATCGCCTATTCCTCCGTCGCCCACATGGGCTTCGTGACCATGGGCATCTTCGCCTTCAACCAGCAGGGCATCGACGGCGCGGTCTTCCAGATGCTGAGCCACGGCTTCATCTCCGGCGCGCTCTTCCTCATCGTCGGCGTGATCTACGACCGGATGCACACCCGCGAGATCGCGGCCTACGGCGGCCTCGTCATCCGGATGCCGGTCTTCGCGCTGATCTTCATGCTCTTCACCATGGGCAACGTCGGCCTGCCGGGGACCTCGGGCTTCGTCGGCGAGTTCCTGACCATGGCGGGGGCCTTCCAGGCCAACACCTGGGTCGCCTTCTTCGCGGCCTTCGGCGTGATCTTCTCGGCGGCCTATGCGCTCTATCTCTACCGCCGGGTGGTCTTCGGCGACCTGATCAAGGAAAGCCTCAAGACCATCAAGGACATGTCCCGCCGGGAAAAGCTGCTCTTCGCGCCGCTGGTGATCGCCACCCTCTGGCTCGGGATCTACCCGTCCTCGATCCTCGACGTCATCGGCCCCTCGGTCGCCGCGCTCGTCGACCACCACCAAGCCGCCCTGGCCTCCGCCAGCGCCTTCGCCTCGAACTGACCCGGAGCCCGCGATGCTCTCTGAGAACCTCTCCGTCGTCGCGCCCGAGATCGCGCTCGCCCTCGCCGCCATGGCGGTCCTGATGTGGGGCGCCTACAGCCCCCGCGAGGTGGGCGGGCCCGCGCTCTGGCTCTCGGCGATTCTGCTGACGCTGATCGGCCTCTGGGTCGGGTTCCAGCCCGAGGGCCAGCGCCTGGCCTTCGACGGCGCCTTCGTCTCCGACGGCTTCGCGCGCTTCTCCAAGGTGCTGATCCTCTTCACCGCCGCCGCCGGGCTCGCGCTCAGCGCCGACTACCTGAAGAAGGCCGGGCTCCTGAAGTTCGAGTATCCGGTCCTCGTCATGCTCGCCTGCGTCGGCATGATGATCATGGTCTCGGCGCGCGACCTGATGGTGCTCTACCTCGGGCTCGAGCTGCAGTCCCTGGCGCTCTACGTCGTCGCCGCCTTCCGCCGCGACTCCCTGCGCTCGACCGAGGCGGGGCTGAAGTACTTCGTCCTCGGCGCGCTGTCCTCGGGGCTGCTGCTCTACGGCGCCTCGCTCACCTACGGCTATGCGGGCGGCACCGCCTTCACCGCCATCGCCGCCTCGCTCCATGGGGAGCACGTGCCGCTCGGCCTGCTCTTCGGCCTCGTGTTCCTCTCCGCGGGCCTCGCCTTCAAGGTCTCGGCCGCGCCCTTCCACATGTGGACGCCCGACGTCTACGAGGGCTCGCCCACGCCGGTGACGCTGTTCTTCGCCACCGCGCCCAAGGTGGCGGCGGCGGCGATGTTCGCCCGGGTGCTGTTCGACGCCTTCGGCGGCGCCACCGCCGACTGGCGGCAGATCCTGGTCTTCCTCTCCATCGCCTCGATGTTCCTCGGCGCGGTGGCGGCCATCGGCCAGCGCAACATCAAGCGGCTGATGGCCTACAGCTCGATCACCCACATGGGCTTCGCGCTGATGGGCCTCGCCGCCGGCACCGAGCAGGGGGCCCAGGCGCTGCTCATCTACCTCGCCATCTATGTGACGATGAACGTCGGCGCCTTCGCCTTCATCCTCAACATGGAGAAGGACGGCGAGCCGGTCACCGACATCTCCGCCCTCGGCCTCTACAGCCAGGTGGCGCCCGCCCGCGCCGCGGCGCTCGCGGTCCTGATGTTCTCCATGGCGGGCGTGCCGCCGCTGGTGGGCTTCTTCGGAAAGTTCTACGTGCTCGTCGCCGCGGTCGACGCGGGCCTGGTCTGGCTCGCCGTGGCGGGCGTGATCGCCAGCGTGATCGCCGCCTTCTACTACCTGCGCATCGTCTACCTCATGTACTTCGGCGAGCCCGCCGAGGCGCTCGACGGCAAGATGCCCGCGCTGCACTGGGGCTTTCTCGCGGTGTCGGCCGGGTCGATGGTGATCGGCATCATCAACCTCTTCGGGGTCGAGGGCATGGCCGCCGCCGCCGCCGCGACGCTCTTCCAGTAAGGTGGCGTCCTGGCCCCCCGGGGTCGGTCGGGAAATCCACGACCGGCTCGACAGCACCAACGCCGAGGGCCTGCGCCGCGCAGCCCTTGGCGAACGCGGCCCGGTCTGGATCCTCGCCCGCGAGCAGACCGCCGGCCGCGGCCGGCGCGGGCGCGCCTGGGCCTCGCCCGAGGGCGCCTTCGCCGCCAGCCTGATGCTGCGCCCGCCGACCGCGCCCGAGGCGGCGCTGCGCTCCTTCACCATGGCGCTCGCCCTGCACGACGCCGCCGCGGCCTTCGTCCCCGCCGGCCGGCTCTCGCTCAAGTGGCCGAACGACGTGCTGCTCGACGGGCGCAAGCTCGCCGGCATCCTGCTCGAAAGCCAGACCGCCCCGGACGGCGGCGTCGCCCTGGTGATCGGGGTCGGCGTCAACCTCGCGCTTCCCCCCGATGACGCCGCGCTGGAGGCGGGGGCGCTCGCCCCCATCTCCCTCGCCGCCGCCGCGCCCGAGGCCCCGCCCGGGCCCGAGGCCTTCCTCGACGTGCTCGCCCCGGCCTTCCACGCCTGGGACAAGCGCCTCGTGGCCGAGGGCTTCGGCCCCGTCCGGGAGGCCTGGCTCGCCCGCGCCGCCCGGCTGGGCGAACCCATCACCGCCCGCCTGCCGGATCGGGACGTCAACGGCCTCTTCGAGACCGTGGATCCGGCCGGCGCGCTGGTGCTGGCGACCGAGGCCGGGCGGGTGACGCTGCCCGCGGCGGAAGTGCATTTCCCCCACGAGCCCCGCCATGCTTCTCGCGATTGACGTCGGCAACACCAACACCGTCTTCGCGCTGCACGACGGGATCCGGACGGTCGCGGAATGGCGCTGCTCCACCGACCGCCAGCGCACCGCCGACGAATATTTCGTCTGGCTCCAGCACCTGATGCAGAACGCCGGCCTCCACCCGGAGATCCGCTCGGTCGTGGTCTCCTCCGTGGTGCCGCAGGTGGTGTTCAACCTGCGCGTCCTCTCGGACCGCTATTTCCACACCCGGCCGAAGGTGGTGGGCAAGCCGGACGTCAGGCTCGGCGTGCCGATCCGGGTCGATCCCACCGCCCATGTGGGCGCCGACCGGCTGGTCAACACGGTCGGGGCCTATGACCGCTATGGCGGAACCTGATCGTGGTGGATTTCGGCACGGCGACGACCCTTGACGTGGTGGACCATGACGGCGCCTATGTGGGCGGCGTCATCGCCCCCGGGGTCAACCTGTCGCTCAAGGCGCTGCACGACGCGGCGGCGGCGCTGCCCTTCATCGACGTGACGCGGCCCGAGCATGTGGTGGGGACGAACACCGTCGCCTGCATGCAGTCGGGCGTCTACTGGGGATATATCGGCCTGATCGAGGGCCTCTGCGCGCGCATCCGCGCCGAGCGCGAGGTCCCGATGAAGGTCATCGGAACCGGGGGACTGTCCACCCTCTTCGCCCAAGGGACAGACGTGCTGCAAGTGATCGATACGGACCTGACCATTCACGGCCTGGTTCTGATCGACGCCCTCAACAGGGAGGATTGAGACCTTTCGATGGCTAAACCCGACCGGCTGATCTACCTCGCGCTTGGCGGCGCGGGCGAGATCGGCATGAACGCCTATCTCTACGGCTATGGTCCCGCGGGGGCCGAGCGCTTCATTCTCGTCGATCTCGGCGTCACCTTTCCGGACATGGACGGGACCCCGGGGGTCGAGCTCATCATGGCCGACGTCGCCTGGATCCAGGCGCGCGCCGACCGGCTCGACGGCATCTTCATCACCCACGCCCACGAGGACCACGTCGGCGCGCTCGGCCTCCTGCATTCCCGGCTGAAGGCGCCGGTCCACGCCCGCCGCTTCACCGCCGCCATCGCCCAGGCCAAGATGGAGAAGGCCGGGCAGGATCCGTCCTTCGTCCGCCAGGCGCCCGTCTGGCCCGCGACGGTGCAGGCGGGGCCCTTCAAGGTGGGCTTCGTCCCTGTCGCCCATTCCATTCCGGAATGCTCCAGCCTGCTGATCGAGACGCCTGCGGGCCGCATCCTGCACAGCGCCGACTTCAAGACCGACCCGGAGCCGGTGGTGGGCGAGGCCTTCGACCCGGAGCTCTTCCGCTCCATCGGCGATCTCGGGATCCGGGCGATGACCTGCGATTCCACCAACATCTTCTCGCCCCATCCCGGCCGCTCCGAGGCGGGCCTCGCCCAGCCCATCCAGGCGCTGATGGCGGAGGCCGAGGGGCTGGTGGTCGCCACCACCTTCGCCTCCAACGTCGCGCGCCTGAAGACGCTGGCCGAGGCCGGCCGGGCGGCGGGGCGCGAGGTGATCGTGCTCGGCCGCGCCATGAACACCATGCTCAAGACCGCCAAGGCCACCGAGGTGCTGGCGAGCTTCCCGCCCACCCTCGATCCGCTCGACGCGGACACGATCCCGCGCCACCGCCTGCTCGTGCTCGCCACCGGCAGCCAGGGCGAGCGGCGCGCCGCTTCGGCCCAGCTCGCCGCGGGCAAGTACATGGGGATCGACCTCAAGGCCGGGGACACCTTCCTGTTCTCGTCCAAGACCATCCCGGGGAACGAGATTTCCGTCGCCCGCATCCTCAACCAGCTCAGCGCCCGCGGCGTGCGGGCGATCGAGGACGGCGACGGCGGCCGCTACCACGTCTCGGGCCATGCGAACCGCCCGGATCTCGCGCGGATGCACGACCTGGTCCGTCCCGAGGCGGTGATCCCGATGCATGGCGAGCATCGCCATCTCTCCACCCATGCCGAACTGGCGCGGGAGCTCGGCCGGCCGGCGGTGATCGCCCCGAACGGCGCGGTGGTCGAGGTCGCGCCCGGCGAGCCGCGCGTGGTCGAGCATGTGGAGACGGGCCGCACCTATCTCGACGGGACCGAGCTGATCGGCGCCCTCGACGGGGTGGTGCGCGACCGGATGCGCATGGCGCTCCGCGGCCATGTGACGGTCAGCGTGATGTTCGACGAAAAGGGAAAGCCCACGGGCGGGACCTGGGCGGAATGCCGCGGCCTGCCGAGCCCGAAGCGCCTGCGCGACGGCTTGGGCGGCGCGGTCGAGGTCGAGGTCGACAAGGAGCTGGCGCGGCTCAAGCGCGGCGACCTGGCCGACGACGAGAAGATCGAGGACGCGGTGGTCCGGGTCGCCACCCGGGTCTGCAACGACCGGGTCGGCAAGAAGCCGGTCGTCACCGTGATGATCAGCCGCCTCGAGGACTGATCCCGGCCGCGCGGGGGCGGGGGTCCGATCCTCGCCCTCTGGTCCGGCCTGCGGAAGGCCGGACCTCCTGCAATGCAGAGCGGCCTTGATCGGGCGTTATGAGGTCAAGGGCTTTGGGACAGCTTCCGAGCCGCCCTGCCTTTGCGGGCGCCCAGCTTTCCCTGTCCTCTGAGAGGTCTGCGCAATCTTCCAGGCGGTCGCTCTCGACGTCTTCACACTGATGAAGACCAAGTTGACGCCGTAAATTATATTTAAATATATCAAATACTTAATTAGATTTTTACGCGTGGAATTCGGGCCGTTGCAAAGGCTGTCGCTTGCGGGACAGACTTTTGCAGAGGTCTCTCCGAGCACGCGCGGCGTCGCAGCCGTTCCGACCCTTGCGCGCTTGTATGACGGGCCCCCCGCGGGACCGAGGGGCGTTTCCCGGCCGCTTGCCCTGATCTTCTCACCGCGGGAGGTCGGATGCGGGCACGGGCCATCGCCCAAGCCGCTCTGGGGCCCCGGTCCACCTTTTCTCAGGACCCGCAACGAAACGCCCGATCAAACGAAACGCCCCGATCCGGCGTCGGCCGGATCAGGGCGTCGAAGGTTCCACGAGACGTTGGGGCGAGAGGGAGCCGGGACGGCTCCCGCTTGAGGCGTCAGGCCGCCGAGGCCGCGCCGGGGTTTTCCGCGGCCTGTTCCTCGGAGCCGGCGGCGGCTTCCGCAACCCCTAAGGCCGGCTCGGCGGGTTCGCTTTCGACCGCCGGGGCAGCTTCCATCCCGACAGCGGGCTCCGGCAGCGGCGCTTCGACCTGCGGCGCATCGGAGACGACAGGCGCTTCCCCGGCCTCCGAGGCGGGCTCGACCGCCGGAGCTTCCGGCGCGGCCGCGTCGGCGACGGCCGCAGCGCCCTCGGGGGCCGCCGCATCCTCGGCCGGCGCCGCGGCTTCCTCGACCTTCTTCTTCGGAGTCCGCTTGCGCGGCGCGCGGGGCTTCTTGACCTTCACCGGTTCCGCCGGGGCTTCCGCCTCCGCGACCAGATCCGCCGCGACTTCCTGCGCTGTCTCCGCGGCCGGCTCCGCCGCGACCTCAGCGGTCGGGGCTTCAGCTGCAGGGGCCTCGGTCGGAGCTTCCGTCGCCGGAACCTCGGCCATCCGCTCCGCCGGGGCCTCCGCCACAGGACGCGCGAGGCCCGGAGCCTTGCCCGCCCTCTTCGCCGGAGCCTCGGCGACCGCCGGCTCCTCGGGCTCGACCGCCGACACCGGCTCCGAATCCAGCACGAAGGAGCGCAGGAGGAAGGCCGGGACATGGTCGCCCATGCCCATCACCGCCGGGCCGTCGTCGCGCCGGGGCCGCCGACCATCGCCGCGGGGACGCTCGCGCTCCCGCTCGACGACCGCCGGCTCCGCCGCCGCCACAGGCGCAGCCTCTTCCCGGGGCTCCCGGGGGCGGCGTTCCTCGCTCCGGGGGCGCTCTTCGCTGCGGGGACGCTCGCCCCGTTCTCCCCGGTCGCTCCGTTCGCGCCGCGGCTCGCCGCGGTCCCGCTCGCGCTTGTCGCTCCTGCGACGGCGCTCGCTGCGCTCCTCCTCCGGGGCCTCCTCGGCCGCCGGCGCGGCGCCGCCGCCCAGCGGGCTGTCCTGGACAGGGATCGTCTTCTTCACCAACTCCTCGATCTTGTCGAGGTACTTCAGCTCGTGGGGCAGGCACAGGGTCAGCGACTTGCCGCTGCGCCCCGCGCGCCCCGTCCGGCCGATGCGGTGGACGTAGTCTTCCGAATGGATCGGCACGTCGAAATTGAACACATGGCTGACGTTCGGGATGTCGAGGCCGCGCGCCGCCACGTCCGAGGCGATCAGGAGCTTCAGCTCCCCGTCGCGGAAGGCCTGCAGGATCTTCATCCGCAGCTTCTGGTCCAGGTCGCCATGCAGCGCCGCCGCGTCGAAGCCGTGCTTCTTCAGCGACTTCGCCACCACGTCCACATCGACCTTGCGGTTGCAGAAGATGATGCCGTTGGTCAGAGCCTCGCCCTCGGCCCGGATCAGACGGCGCAGCACCTCGCGCTTTTCGGCCGCGCCCGTGTCCTTGCGCTTCGGCGTGTGCTTGATCACCGCCTGTTCGATCGTCTCGGAGGTGGTCGCCTGGCGCGCGACCTCGACCCGCACGGGATTGTGCAGAAACTCCTCGGTGATGCGGGTGATCTCGGGGGCCATGGTCGCCGAGAAGAACAGCGTCTGCCGGGTGAAGGGCACCAGCTTGAAGATGCGCTCGATGTCCGGGATGAACCCCATGTCGAGCATCCGGTCGGCCTCGTCGACCACCATGATGTTGACGCCGGTCAGCATCAGCTTGCCGCGCTCGAAATGGTCGAGCAGCCGGCCCGGGGTGGCGATCAGCACGTCCACGCCCCGGTCGATCAGCTTGTCCTGGTCCTTGAAGCTCACGCCGCCGATGAGCAGCGCCATGGAAAGCCTGACGTTCTTGGCGTATTTCTCGAAATTCTCCGCCACCTGGGCGGCCAGCTCCCGCGTGGGGGCCAGCACCAGACTGCGCGGCATGCGCGCCCGCGCCCGGCCCTTGGACAGGTGATGGATCATCGGCAGGACGAAGGCCGCGGTCTTGCCGGTGCCGGTCTGGGCGATGCCGAGCACGTCGCGCCCTTCGAGGGCGCTGGGGATCGCCTGGATCTGGATGGGGGTGGGGGTCTCGTAGCCCGCCTCTGTGACGGCCTGAAGGACCCGCGGGTCCAGCGAGAGATCTGAAAACGTCGTCATGAAGCCTGCTTGTTGGATGCTACGGCCAGCTGGCCGCAATCCGCACGCGGCCCCGGAATCCCCGGATCGGGATCCACACTTTCCCGGCGCATATAGCCCTTTTGTGCATCCGCGTCAACGAAACCGCACAGCGGCGGCGATCCGGGCTTTTCCCGACGATTGGACTCGTGTATGGGGGCCGCTCGAAATCGAGGCGAAAGACATGAACCAGGTCGTCGACAAGGCCCTGCGGGGCATGGCGCTCCTCAAGGTGCGCAACATCCACCACTGGACCGACCGGACCTTCTCCTTCCAGTGCGAGCGCCCCGCCTCGTTCCGCTTCCGCTCGGGCGAATTCGCGATGATCGGCCTGATCGTCGACGGCAAGCCCCTGCTGCGCGCCTATTCCATCGCCTCGCCCTCCTGGGACGAGGAGCTGGAATTCTACTCGATCAAGGTCGAGGACGGCCCGCTCACCTCCCGCCTCCAGCACCTCAAGGAGGGCGACGAGATCGTGATGCGGCCGAAGCCCGTGGGCACCCTCGTCCACGACGCGCTCACCCCCGGCAAGCGGCTCTTCTTCTTCTCCACCGGCACCGGCATCGCGCCCTTCGCCTCGCTCATCCGCGAGCCCGAGAGCTACGAGCGGTTCGAGCAGGTGATCCTGACCCAGACCTGCCGCGATCTGGGCGAGCTCGACTACGGCTACGACCTCGTGCGGCGGATCCGCGACGACGAGATGCTCTCCGAGATGATCGAGGACAAGCTCGTCCACATCGCCACCACCACCCGGGAGCAGAGCCCGCGCATGGGCCGGATCACCGACTGGATCCGCGACGGGCGCCTGGCGCTGGAGACCGGCGCGCCGCTCAACCCGGAAACCGACCGGGTGATGATCTGCGGCTCCATGGCCATGCTCCAGGAGCACAAGGCGATCTGCGAGGAGCTGGGCTTCAAGGAAGGCTCCAACTCCGAGCCCGGCCAGTTCGTCATCGAGAAGGCTTTCGTGGACTGAGCCTTCGAGCCGGTTCCGAAGCCCCGCGCCGAGGCCCGACATGCCCGTCCATGAGCTCGCGGCCCTCGGGGCCGCCCTCTGCTGGGCGGTCTCCGGGGTCATGGCGCCCTGGCCGGTGTCCCGGCTCGGCCCCTTCGCCTTCAACCGCTGGCGCCAGATCTTTGCGACCGTCCTCTTCGCAGGCATTGTCGCCGCCAGCGGGACCTGGCGGCAGCTCGACGGCGCCGCGGCGCCGCTCCTGGCGCTCTCGGGCCTCGTCGGCATCCTCATGGGCGACTCGCTGCTCTTCACCGCCGTCCATCGCCTCGGGCCGCGGCGGGCGGGGGTGCTCTTCGCCCTCAACGCCCCCATCGCGGCCGGGCTCGGCTGGGCGGCGCTCGGCGAGACCCTCTCCCTCCAGGCCGTCCTCGGCGTCGGCCTCTGCGCCGCCGGGGTCGCGCTCGCCATCCGCTTCGGCGGCGGCCGCAGCCCCGAGGGGTGGGAGCCGGTGCGCGGCTCGCTCGCCGTCGGGGTCCTGGCGGGCCTCGGCGCGGCGACGGGGCAGGCGCTCGGCGCGCTGATCGCCCGGCCGGCGATGGAGGCGGGGGTCGATCCCTTCGCCGCCTCGTTGCTGCGGGTCGGGGTCTCGGCCCTCGGCCTCGCGCTGCTGGCGCGCCTGCCCGCCGTCGCCGCCTACCAGCCCGAGCGGCTCGACCTGCGCAACGGCGCGGCCACCGCGGCGACGGCGGTGGTGGGCCTCGGCTTCGGCATGACGCTCCTGCTCTTCGCGCTCGCCGGGGGCAAGGTGGGCGTGGTCTCCACCCTCGCCGCCACCACCCCGGTGATGATCCTGCCGATGATCTGGGCGCTCTCGGGCCGGCGTCCCGCCCCGGGCGCCTGGGCGGGGGCGGCGCTGGTGGTGGCCGGGGCGGGGCTGCTCTTCGCGCGTTGATCTGCTACCTTGCGCCTCAGCAACGAAAGGCGAGCCCATGGAGATCCTCCGCGCCGGAACCCGGCCCTCGGCCCCCGGGTCCGCCGATTATTTCACCGGGCGGGTGCGCATCGACCCGCTGATGAACCCCTTCGATCCGGCCCGGGTCCAGGGGGCGCTCGTCACCTTCGAGCCCGGCGCGCGCACCGCCTGGCACACCCATCCCCTCGGCCAGACGTTGATCGTCACCGCCGGGCTCGGCCGCTGCCGGCGCGACGGCGGCCCGATCGAGGTGATCCGCCCGGGCGACGTGGTCTGGTTCGCCCCGGGCGAGCGGCACTGGCACGGCGCCGCCCCCGACGTCGCCCTCAGCCACATCGCCGTGCAGGAGGTCGCGGACGGCCGGGCCGTCGACTGGCTGGAGCGGGTCTCCGACGCCGACTACGCCGGCTGAGCCCACTCCCGCGCCAACCGCTCCGCTTCGGTCCGCAGCCAGAATAGGGTCAGGACCAGGGGGCCGTTGTTGATCTCGCCGGTCTCGACCAGGCGCAGCGCCTCCTCGAGCGGCAGGACGAGGGTGCGGATGTCCTCGTCCTCCTCGGCGAGCCCGTGCACCCCTCCGGCGGCGGAGAGGTCGGCCTCGCCGACGAAGCTCGTCAGGTGCTCGGCGATGGTTCCCGGGGAGCTGTAATAGCCCGCGATCCGCTCCATCCGGCCGAGCGCCAGCCCGGCCTCCTCCTCCGCCTCGCGCCGCGCGGTCTCCTCCACCGTCTCGCCCGCGTCGCAGCGGCCGGCGATCGGCTCCAGGCACCAGGGGCAGGGGTCGCGGCGGGCGAAGGGGCCGGGGCGGAACTGCTCCACCAGCAGCACCGCGCGCCGGCCCGGGTCGAAGGGCACCAGCGTCACCGCGTCCCCGCTCGCCCAGACCGCGCGCAAGAGCTCGGGCGACATGCGGCCGTCGAAGCGGGGGTGGCGCAGCCGATGCTCCTCCACCGCGAAATAGCTGGCGTAGGGCCGGTCGAGCGCCGTCGTCTCGACCGCGTCGCGGCGAAAGCCGCGGCGCTGCATCGCCGGCGCCGCCTCCGCCGCCCCCCGCACCCGGGCGAGCGCGCGAAAGCTGATCCCGGGCAGGAGGTCGGCCAGGTCCTCCGCCGCGCGCGCGCCGTGAAAGGCGGCGATCTCGGCGGCGGCCTCGGCGAGATGGGCGCGCCATTCGGGCTCGGGCGCCGCGGGCCAGGGGGCGGCGGGCGCGGTCTCGAGCGGGGCGAGCATCGCCTCCGCCGCGCCGGCCGTGGTGGGCGCCACCACCGGCCGCCAGCCGCCGAAGCCGGTCAAAACGAAGCGCAGCCGCTCCGCCGTCTCCTTCTCGGGACGGCGCAGCACCGCCCCTTCGGCGCGCGCGCCCGGATCGCGGCAGAGCGCCGCCCGGGCGCCGTGCGGATCCGCCCGAAGCGCCAGCCCCCGGGCCTCGGCGGGCCGCAGGTCGAGCGTCCCCGCCCGGTCGGGCCCCAGCATCGCCGCCAGCATGTCGGGCTCGGCGAAGGGAAAGGGAAGGAAGATGTCGGGCACGCTCGCGACCTCGCTCGCCGTCTCTGACCTCGGGCCGCTCTAGCAGCGCCGGCGAAGCGCGGCCATAGCCGCGAGGCGCCGCGCGCGCCCTCGCGGTCGCGGCGGCCCGAAGGCGCCCGTTCCTTGGGCGATTCGCGCGGGGCCGCCCGGGCGAAAGCCGCCCGGCGCGCCGGGCCGCCCCGCGCGTCGAACTGGAAAGTGCGTCAGATTGGATGGCGTGTCAGGCCTGACAACGCCTCGAACTGGATGGCGCGTCAGGCCGGACGGCGCCGCGCCCGCGCCGCGGATGCGGCCGCCCTCCCAGGAAAGACGCCCGCGACACCGGGGAAAGGATGCGTCAACCCTCCTTGCCATCGCGTAAACGAAAATGAAATGATCAATTCTTTTCATATGCTTGACCCGCATAACATGCGTGTTACGCAGGCCGCGCGCGCCTCCCGTCCGTCCCGCGCCAGAGACGGGGGCGCCGGGCCCGGGCGCCTCAGGCCGGACGGCGCATCGTCACCTGGGCGACGTCGGTCGCCCCGGTCCGGAAGGCGGCCGCGCAGGAGGCGAGGTAGAAGCGCCACATCCGATGGAACCGCTCGTCGAAGCCGAGCGGCTGGATCTCCCCCCAGGCCCGCTCGAAGGAGACGAGCCAGCGGCGCAGGGTCTCCGAATAGCTCTGGCCGAAGGTGATGGATCCGCCGTCGGTCAGCCCCGCCCGGCCGATCTGCTCGCGCAGGGCGGAAGGCGAGGGCAGCATCCCCCCCGGAAAGATGTATTTCTGGATGAAGTCCACGGTCTTGCGATAGGTCGGAAACAGGCTGTCCGACACGGTGATGACCTGGATCGTCGCGCTCGCCCCGGGCTTCAGCCGGTCGCGGACCGCGCCGAAATAGGCGGGCCAGTATTTCTCCCCCACCGCCTCGAACATCTCGATCGAGGCGATGGCGTCGTAGCTGCCCCGCTCGTCGCGATAGTCGCGCATGACGATCTCAACCCGCTCGTTCAGGCCCGCCTTCTGCATCCGCGCCCGGGCGAAGTCGTGCTGCTCCCGGCTGATGGTGAGCCCGGTGACCTTCGCCCCCCGCACGCCCGCGGCGTATTCCGCGAACCCCCCCCAGCCGCAGCCGATCTCCAGCACGCTCGCGCCGGGCTGAAGGCCGATCCGGTCGCAGACGGAGGCGTACTTGCGGATCTGGGCGGCGGAGAGCGGCTCGCTCGGCGTCTCGAACAGCGCCGAGGAATAGGTCATCGTCTCGTCGAGCCACTGGGAATAGAAGGCGTTGCCGAGGTCGTAATGGGCGGCGATGTTGCGGCGCGCCTGGGTGCGGGTGTTCCGGTGCAGCCAGTGGTTGAACCGCTGCCAGCTGCGCACCAGGCCCGCGGCGGGATGGTCGCGGTCCACCCACTTGTCGATGGACAGGAGCACGTCGAGCAGGGTCTGCAGGTCCGGGCTGTCCCACCAGCCGTCGAGGTAGGCCTCGGAAAAGCCGAGCTCCCCCTCCCGCGCCACCCGCGAGAACAGCGCGGGGTTGCGGACCGTCAGCCGGCCGGTCAGGCCCGGCTCCGGTCCCTCCACCCGGAACACCCGGCCGTCGGGCAGGGCGATCTCCAGCGCCCCGGCGGGCAGGCTCCGGGCCATGTCCCAGGAGGTGGCGAACCATTTCGGCAGGTCCGCCTGACCCTCGAGCGAGGCGATCGGCGTCGCGGTCGCGGGTGCGGTCGGGGAGCGGGGCGCCAAAGGCGTTTCGGCTGCGCGCGCGTCGGACATGGCGGCGTCTCCTCGCTTTGCGGATCGGCGCGGCGCGGGCCGGGCCCGCCGGCGCCGGAGACCCCGAGAGGCCCCCTTCGCCAAAGAATAACGAGGTTCACGAAAACGACGCAAGTCTCCCGGCGTCGGGACCTATCCGCCTTCGCCCCCGGCGCGCAGATCTGCATAAGCGGCGAGCGCCCGGGCCCGTCCGGCCGCATGGGGGATCACCGGCTCTGGAAGCGGATCCTCGGGCGACAGGCCCCAGGACCGGGGCGCCGCCTCGAAGAAGGCCAGCGCCTCGGCCGCGCGCGACCCCTCGAACCCGGCGACGAAACGGCGGCGATAGGCGCCATCTGGGTCGAAGCGCCCGGCCTGAGCCGCCGGGCTGAACACCCGGAAGAAGGGCGCGGAATCGGGTCCCGACCCGGCGGTCCATTGCCAGCCGAGCGCGTTCGACGCCGGATCCCAGTCGATCAGGCACTCCTCGAACCAGGCGAGGCCCACGCGCCAGTCGGTCAGCAGGTGCTTCGCCAGGTAGCTCGCCGTCAGCATCCGCACCCGGTTGTGCATGGTGCCGGTGACGAACATCTGCCGCATCCCGGCGTCGACCATCGGCTCCCCGGTCAGGCCGCGCCGCCAGCGCTCCGCCTCCGGAGCGTCGCCGCGCCAGGGAAAGGCGTCCCAGTCGGGCCGCCAGTTCCGCCGGTCCATCTCCGGCCAGAACCACAGGAGCGACCAGGCGAATTCGCGCCAGGCGAGCTCCTTGAGAAAGGTTTCCGCGCCCTTTCCGACCTCCTGGCGCGCCCGCTCGGCCGCGCGCCAGACCGCCGCCGGCGCGATCTCGCCCCAGGTGAGGTTCTCCGACAGGCCCGAGGTCCCGGACAGGTCCGGCCGGTCGCGGTCGGTCGCGTAGCGGTCGATGCGGTCGAGAAAGCCGTCGAGCCGCGCCCGCGCCGCCGCTTCGCCCACCACCGCATGGCGCGCGACCGCCGCCGCGCCCCGGTTCATCGCCGCCCCCAGCCCCCAGTCGGCGAGCCGGTCCGAGGCCGGCCAGGCCGCGGGCGGCCGCAGCTCGGGCGCGGGCAAGGGGTCCGCCACCGCGCGCCCGGCCATCGCCCGCCAGAAGGGGGCGAAGACCTTGTAGGGCTCGCCCGCGCCGGTCCGGATCGTCCAGGGCTCGTGCAGCAGGAAACCCGGGTGGCTTTCCGCCGCAAGCCCCGCCGCTTTCAGCGCCGTCTTCGCCGCCTTGTCCCGCGCGACCCAGGCGGGGGCGTAGGTGCGCGTCCAGCGCACCGTCCGCGCCCCGGCTTCCTCCGCCAGCGCCAGCAGCGTCTCCGCCGCCGGCCCCCGCCGCAGGATCAGCCGCGACCCCCGCGCCGCCAGGGTCTCGCCGAGGCAGGCCAGCGCCGCCTCCAGCCGCCAGCGGCTCGCGGCCCCGAGCGCTTCGGTCTCGGGATCGAGCACGAAGACCGGAACGACCGGCCCCTCCGCCGCTGCGGCGCTCAGCGCCGGATGGTCGGCCAGGCGCAGGTCCCGGCGCAGCCAGACGAGCGTCGTCACAGCACGGCGTCCAGGGCCCGCATCAGCCCGTCGACCTCCTCCGGCGCAGTGTAGTGGACGAAGCTCAGCCGCAGCACCCCGTGGCCGGGGTCGACCCCGACCGCCTCCAGCAGCCGCAGGGCGTAGAAATGCCCGCCGCCCGCCATCACCCCCCGGGGCGCCAGCGCCGCCGCCAGCTCCGCCCCCGGCCGGGCATGGGCGAAGGCGAGGGTGGGGGCCCGCGCCGCCGCCTCCCAGGGCCCGATCAGCCGCAGGTCGTTTCGCCCCCGCAGCCAGTCGAGCAGGGGGCCGAGCAGCCGCGTCTCGTGATCCCGCTGCAACTGCGCCACCCGCGCCGCCCGGACCGCCGGCGGGGCCGCGTCCGCGAAATGCCGCTCGTGGAGCGCGTCGAGGTAATCGGCGATCCCGGCGCAGGCGGCGACCTGGGCGTGGTCCGGTCCGGCCGGCGTCAGCCGCTTCGCCGCCACGCCCGCGTTGAACCCGTGCCCCTGGTTCGGCAGCCGCTCGGCCAGCGCCCGGCGCACCACCATCGCCCCTTGGTGGGGGCCGTAGGTCTTGTAGGTCGAGAACAGGTAGATGTCCGCCCCCAGCGCGCCCACGTCCGGCAGGCCATGGGGGGCGAGCGCCACCCCGTCGACGCAGGCGACCGCGCCGGCCGCCTGGGCCATCGCCACCCACTCCGCCGCCGGATTGATCGCGCCGACGATGTTCGAGCAATGGGGAAAGCAGACGAGCCGAACCCGGTCGTCGAGCAGCCGCGCAAGCTCCGCCCCGTCGAGCATCCCGGTCTCCGGGTCGACCCGCCATTCGCGGATCTCGACGCCGGCGTCGGCCAGCCGCCGCCAGACGCCGGAATTGCCCTCGTGGTCCTGGTTCGTCACCACCACCGCGTCGCCGGGCGCGAGCAGCCCGCGAAAAGCCTGGGCGAGCACATATGTGTTCTGGCTGGTGGAGGGGCCGAACAGCATCTCGTCCGGCGCGACGCCGAGCAGGGCGGCGAGCCGGTCCCGGGCCTCGTCCATTTCGGCGCCCCCGGCCCGGCTGGCGGGATAGGGGGCGTAGGGCTGGACCTTGCGCGTCGCGTAGAACCGGGTCAGCCGGTCCACCGCCTGGCGGCAGGGATAGGATCCGCCGGCGTTCTCGAAGAAGCCCTGGCCGGCCAGGGCGGGTTCGGCGAGCGCAGGAAACTGCGCCCGGACGAAGGCGAGGTCGAGCGCCACGCGATCAGGACTTCGGCCGGTCGTAGCGGTCGAGCAGCCACAGGAAGATCACCGCCCCGATGGTCGCGACCACCAGCGCGCCGAAGAACCCGCTGGAGCGCAGGCCGACCAGCCAGAACAGCATCCCGCCGATGAAGGCGCCGACGATGCCGATCACGAGGTTCTGGACGAGCGAATGCCGCGACCCGGTGAGGCGGGACGCGATGAAGCCGGCGATCAGGCCGACGATGACGAAGCTGATGAGTCCGACGCCGAGCATGTGGGGTTCCTGTCCAGCGCCCCCGCTCGAGGCGCGCCGCCATTCCACATCGGTTTCCACGGCCGCGCAAGCGGGCTGTCGCGTTAACTATTCCTGCGATTTCCCGGGCTGCTGCGATGCGAGGCGAAGCGCGGCGCCCTTTGGGAATCGGGGCGAAATCGTCCCGGAAAGGCGCGGAAAAGCCGAGGGTTTCGTGGAAAAGCTGCTTGGGCGGGAAATCGCCGGACCATGCTGCATTGCAACATTTCCTCAGAAAGGGCCTCCGGAATCCCGGAGGATGTGTTAATCCGGCGCCGATCAGGATGCGCAGCCTGCCCCTCCGGCTCCCCGTGTCCCTGACGTCGTTCTTTGTCGCATCGCTTTCGCACGGGGTGGGCTCATGGCCGTCGATCCTAACGTCACTTTCGCAGATTCGCCGCGTCCCGCGAACGGGGGCGCGGGCGCCGGCCGCGCCGGCGCCCAGCAGATTCGCCTCGGCCCGGACTCCTATACGGACGGCGGCCAGACGCTCGCCGGCTCGGACCGGCCGAACCCGCGCCTGATCTCCAACCTCGTCTTCAACCAGCTCGACGCCAACGGGAACCACATCGACAAGCCGAGCTCGGAGGGCCTGTCGAGCCTGGTCTGGGTCTGGGGCCAGTTCCTCGACCACGACCTCGACCTCACCGACAACGGCGCGCAGTTCGGAACCGCGAACATCACGCCCCCCGCGGACGACCTCCATTACCCGGCGGGCTCGATCATCCCCTTCAACCGATCGGAGTTCGTGACCGCCACCGGGACCAGCGCCGCGAACCCGCGCCAGTACGTCAACGACATCACCTCCTTCATCGACGGCTCGAACATGTACGGCTCGAGCCAGACGGTGCAGACCGCCCTGCGCGACGGCGCGAAGCTCAGGATCACCGCCGACGGGACCATCCCCCTCGGCTCGGGCGACCCGGTCTTCGGCAACGGGGCGATCACCGGCGACGGCCGGGCGAACGAGAACGTGGCGCTCTTCGGCATGCACGCGCTCTTCGCGCGCGAGCACAACCGCCTGGTGGACGAACTCGCCGCCGCCGACCCGACCCTGACCACCGAGGAGCTCTTCCAGGGCGCCCGGGCCCGGGTCGAGGCGATCATGCAGGCGATCACCTTCAACGACTTCCTGCCCAAGCTCATCGGCGAGACGGCGATCCCGGAATACACCGGCTTCAAGTCGAACGTGGACCCCTCGATCCTGCTGGAGTTCTCGACCGCGGTCTATCGCCTCGGCCACACGCTGCTCTCGCCCGTCATCGAGCGGATGAACGAGGACGGCTCGACCCATGCGCTCGGCGACATCTCCCTGCGCGACGCCTTCGGCCGCCAGCCGGGGCTGCTCGAATCCACCGGGGTCGAGGCGATCTTCCGCGGCATGTCGGATTCCAAGTCCCAGGAATTCGACACCTTCATGGCCGAGGACGTGCGCTCCTTCCTGTTCGGCACCTCCGTCGGCCGCGACCTCGCCTCGCTCAACATCCAGCGCGGCCGCGACCACGGCCTGCCCACCTACAACGAGATGCGCGAGGCCCTGGGGCTGAGCAAGGTCACCGCCTTCAGCCAGATCACCTCCGACACGGACATCGCCGCGCGGCTCCGGGCGGCCTACGGCGACGTGGACAAGATCGACCTCTGGGTCGGCGGCCTCGCCGAGGATTCCGTCGGCGGCGGCATCATGGGCGAGACCTTCCGCGCGGTGATGGTCGAGCAGTTCACCCGCCTGCGCGACGGCGACGCCTTCTGGAGCCAGGGCCGCGGCTTCTCCGCCGCCGAGCTGCGGGAGCTCTGGGGGACCACCCTCTCGGACGTGATCCTGCGCAACACCACCGTGCAGGATCTGCAGGACGACGTCTTCCTCGCCTACAACCGCCAGGGCGGCGGCGCGGGGAACGACACGCTGACCGGCCTCGCCGGCGACCGCAACCTGCTGATCGGCAACGGCGGCAACGACACGCTGATCGGCGGCGCCTCCAACGACCATCTGGTGGGCGGCGCCGGCGACGACCGGCTCGAGGGCCGCGGCGGCTCCAACGTGCTGATCGGCGGCGCGGGCGCGGACACCTACGTGGTCGACGCCGCCCAGGCGGGCGTCACCGAGATCCGCGGCTGGGAGGCCCAGGACGCCTTCGTGTTCCAGAACGCGGGCTCGCTCACCCCGACCGTCACGGACGGCGCGGGCGGGGCGACGGTCGTCCTCGGCTCCGCCCGGATCTTCGTCGCGGGCGCCACGGCGGCCCAGCTCAACCTCGGCGGCTCCAACACGCCCCCCACCGTGCGCAACGACAGCTTCACCGCGCCGGTCAACGGCGCCCAGGTGATGAGCGTCCTCGCCAACGACGCCGATCCCTCGGGCATCGACATCTCCTCGGTCCGCCTCGTGGGCGCGGACGCGGGCTCGAACGGCCTCACCCGCACCGTGGCGGGCGAAGGCCTCTGGCGGGTCAGCACCACCACCGGGCGCATCAGCTTCCAGCCGGTGACCGACTTCACCGGGTCCGTGACCAGCGTCCAGTACACGGTCGCCGACACCGCCGGCCTGCGCTCCTCCGCGGCGACGGTCTCCGTCACCCTGACCGGCGGCATAAACCGCGACCAGACGCTGACCGGGGGCGACGGCGACAACCGGCGCGTCGGCGGCAACGGCAACGACTCCATCTCCACCGGCGCGGGCAACGACACGCTGATCGGCAACGGCGGCAACGACCTGCTCGACGGGGGCACGGGGGTCGATTCGATCTCCGGCGGCGGCGGCAACGACGCCGTCCTGCTGCGCGGCGCCGAGGCGGCGACCGACGTCATGGACGGCGGCGCCGGCGACGCCGACAGCCTCGTCGTGGTCGCGAGCGGCGGCGACGTGACGCTCCTGAGCACCGACCGGATCACCGGCTTCGAGATCTTCTCGGGCGGCGGCCGCGCGGTCCAGGGCGACGCGGGGAGCAATTTGCTCGACTTCTCCAAGTTCGTGGCGGTGGCGGGCGTCGCCGCGATCCGCGGCCTCGGGGGCGCCGACCGCATCACCGGCGGCGCGGGCGCGGACGTGATCGAGGGCGGCTCGGGCGACGACGTGATCGAGGGCGGCGCGGGCGACGACCTGCTCACCGGCGGCTCCGGCGTGGACGTGGTCAACGGCGGCGACGGCGACGACGTCTTCCTGGTCCGCACCGACACGGCCGCGACCGACACGATCAACGGCGGGGCAGGGACGGACACGATCCGCCTCGACCTCACCACCGCGGACCTGACCCTGAACGGGACCGGCCGGATCAGCGGGATCGAGGTCATCAACCTCGGCGGCCGCGCTCTGCTGGGCAGCGCCACGAACGACGTCTTCGACTTCGCCGGCGTCACCCTGACCAACGTCGCCGCGATCCGCTCCGGCGCCGGGGCCGACACGATCGTGGGGAGCGCCGGGGCCGACGTCATCGACGGCGGCTCGGGCGCCGACGTCATCGAGGGCGCGGGCGGATCGGACACCCTGACCGGGGGCACCGGCACCGACTCGTTCCGCTATCTCGGCAATGTCGCGAACGGGGTGGACACGATCACCGACTTCGACGCCTCGGGCAACGACGTGATCCGCCTCATCGGCTTCGACTTCGGCGTCTCCAACCCGGGCGGCCTCACCAACGCCCAGCGCGCCGTTCTGGTGGGCGAGGCCACTACGATCGTCAACGGCGATGCGGTCATCGACCTGTCCGAGCTGGGCGGGTCGGGCGAGATCCGCCTGACCGGGGTCGGCTCGCTCTCCTTCGCGGCCGAGGATTTCCTCTTCGCCTGACTGCCAAGGCCGCGGCGGGGCCGGGCTTTGCGCCGCCCGCCGCGCTTCTCCCGCCCTGCGCCCCCGGTTCGGGCGCGCAGGGCGCCCTTTCCCCGGGCGGGACGCGCGGCTATACCGACGCCCATGTCCGAGACCCTGTCCAACACCCCCCCCTTGCCCCCCGAGATCGCCCGGCGGCGCACCTTCGCCATCATCTCCCATCCGGACGCGGGCAAGACCACGCTGACGGAAAAGTTCCTGCTCTACGGGGGCGCCATCCAGATGGCGGGCCAGGTCCGCGCCAAGGGCGAGGCCCGGCGCACCCGCTCGGACTTCATGAAGATGGAGCAGGACCGCGGCATCTCCGTCTCCGCTTCGGCCATGTCCTTTCCCTTCCGGGACTGGTGGTTCAACCTGGTGGACACGCCCGGACACTCGGACTTTTCCGAGGACACCTACCGCACGCTCACGGCCGTCGACGCGGCGGTGATGGTCATCGACGGCGCCAAGGGCGTCGAGAGCCAGACTCGCAAGCTCTTCGAGGTCTGCCGCCTGCGCGACCTGCCCATCGTGACCTTCTGCAACAAGATGGACCGCGAGGCGCGCGACACCTTCGAGATCATCGACGAGATCCAGACCGAGCTTCAGCTCGACGTCTGCCCGGCCTCCTGGCCGATCGGGCAGGGGCGGGAGTTCCTCGGCTGCTACGACATGCTCAACGACCGGCTTGAGCTCATGGACCGGGCCGACCGCAACAAGCGCGCCGAGAGCCTCCGCATGGAGGGGCTCGACGACCCCCGCATGGCCGACCACATCCCCCCCGACCTGCTCGCGAAGCTGCGCGAGGAGGTCGAGATGGCGCGCGAGCTCCTGCCCGCCTTCGACCGGGAGGCGATGCTCGCGGGGAACCTCTCGCCCATCTGGTTCGGCTCGGCGATCAACTCCTTCGGCGTGCAGGAGCTGATGGAGGGCATCGGCGCCTACGGCCCGCCCCCCCAGGTCCGCCCCACCGAGACCCGCAGCGTCGGTCCCTGGGAGACGCCGGTGACGGGCTTCGTCTTCAAGGTCCAGGCCAACATGGACCCCAAGCACCGCGACCGGGTGGCCTTCGTGCGCCTCTGCTCGGGGCATTTCCAGCGGGGGATGAAGCTCTTCCACGTGCGCACGGGCAAGCCCATGGCGGTGTCGAACCCCGTCCTCTTCCTCGCCCAGGACCGGGAGCTCGCCGAGGACGCCTTCGCGGGCGACATCATCGGCGTGCCGAACCACGGGCAGCTCCGGATCGGCGACGCCCTGACGGAAGGCGAGGCGCTGCGCTTCACCGGCATCCCGTCCTTCGCGCCGGAGCTGCTCCAGACCGTGCGCTCGGGCGATCCGATGAAGGCCAAGCACCTGGAAAAGGCCCTCACCCAGTTCGCGGAGGAGGGGGCGTCCAAGCTCTTCAAGCCGAACTTTGGCTCGGGCTGGATCGTGGGCGTCGTCGGCCCCCTCCAGTTCGACGTGCTCGCGAGCCGGATCGAGCTCGAATACGGCCTGCCGGTGCGCTTCGAGCCGACGCAGTTCACCTCGGCCCGCTGGGTCTCGGGGCCGCGCGACAAGGTCGAGGCCTTCGCCAGGGCCAACAAGGGCCACATGGCCGAGGACCACGACGGCGACCCGGTCTACATGACCCGGCTGCAATGGGACATCGACCGGGTGGCGCGGGACTATCCCGACGTGCGCCTGACCGCGACCAAGGAAATGATGATCTGACCGGGACGACACGCTGATGCATCTGGGCTTCGCCTCGTTCCTGCTGCTGCTGCATGTCGCGGCGCAGGCGGTCTTCATCGTCCGCGCGCTGCTGCGCCCCCAGCGGGAGCCGGCGGCGCGCCTCGCCTGGGTGGTGGTGATCATCGTCTTCCCGATCCTCGGGATCTTCGCCTACGTCATGTTCGGCGAGACCAACCTCGGCCGCCGCCGCATCGCCCGGCTGCGGGCCGCCCTGGCGCGGCTGCCCTCCTTCCACGAGATCAGCGCCCACGAGGGCGAGCGCGAGGCTTTCGTCCCCGAGCATCTCGCGCCGCTCTTCCGGGTGGGGGAGTCGATCTCGGGCTTTCCCCCCGTCGCGGGCAACCGGGCGACGCTCCTGCCCGATTCCGACGCGGCCATCGCCGCGATGATCGCCGACATCGACGCGGCGACCGACCATGTGCACATCTGCTTCTACATCTGGCTGCCCGACGGCAACGGGTTGAAGATGGCCGAGGCGGTGAAGCGCGCCGCCCGCCGGGGCGTCACCGTCCGCGCCATGGCCGACGACCTCGGCTCGCGCCTGCTGATCCGCTCGCCCCACTGGCAGGACATGGCGGACGCCGGGGTGCGGCTCGTCCGCACCCTGCCCATCGGCTTCATCCTGCTGCGCCCGCTGCGGGGGCGCATCGACATGCGCAACCACCGCAAGATCGTCGTGGTCGACAACCGCGTCACCTATTGCGGCAGCCAGAACTGCGCCGACCCGGCCTTCGCCATCAAGGCGAAATACGCGCCCTGGGTCGACCTGATGATGCGCTTCGAGGGCCCGATCGTGCGCCAGAACCAGCATCTCTTCGCCAGCGACTGGATGGCCCACACCCCCGAGGATCTCTCCGATCTGGTGGGTGCGCCGGTGGGGGAGGTGGGCGAGGGCTTCGTCGCCCAGGTCATCGGCACCAGCGCCGCGATCCGCTCCACCGGGATGCCGGAAATCTTCGAGTCGCTCATGTACGCCGCCCGGCGCGAGCTGGTGGTGACCACCCCCTACTTCGTGCCGGACGAGCCGATCCAGGCCGCGCTCTGCGCCTCGGCCCGGCGCGGGGTCGAGACGACGCTGATCGTGCCCAAGCGCAACGACAGCTGGATCGTCGCCGCCGCCAGCCGCAGCTACTACCACGAGCTGCTGGAGGCCGGCGTGCGCCTCTACGAATACCGCCCCGGCCTCCTGCACACCAAGTCCCTCACCCTCGACGGCGAGGCGACGCTGGTGGGCTCCGCCAACATCGACCGGCGCAGCTTCGAGCTCAACTTCGAGAACAACATCCTCTTCGTCGACAAGGAGATGACCGCCGAGGTCCGGGCCCGCCAGGCTCGGTACCTCGCCGACAGCGACCGGGTCGAGATCGCCTCCGTCGAGGCCTGGGGCCTGCGCGAGCAGCTGCGCAACAACACCATCGCCATGTTCGGCCCGGTGATGTGAGCAAGACGTAAGGGGCCCCAGAGGCCCGCGAGGGGGGTGAAGCCGCGGCGCCACGGCCGCGGCGCGACCGCCGCGCGCGGTCTTTTGCCCGGGCCCCGCCCGTGCTAGGCGGATCCCATGCCCAAGGAATGGAAGCGCAAGCCCGAGCCGGGCCCCGTGGCCGTCGGACCCTATGTCCGCCTCTGGCGCGAATGGCTGTCGCGCAACCGGCGGCTCTATTTCTTCGGCCTGGCGCTGATGCTGATGACCGCGCTCTCGACCGCGGCCTACGCCAAGATCATGCAGTGGATCATCGCGGCCTTCCAGTCGGGCCAGTATTCGGTGATGTACTGGGGCCCGGCGCTGGTGCTCGGCACCTCGATCGTCAGCTCGCTCACCGACTACATGCGCCAGACCACCGTGCAGCGCGCGGTGATCCGCACCGAGACCGACCTGCAGAAGGAAATGTTCGCCCGACTCGTCGGCGCCGACCTCGCCCGGCTGCGCTCCGAGGCGCCCGCGGGCCTCGCCGCCCGCTTCTCCTCGGACATCGGCCTCGTCAGCCGCTCGGTGAAGTCGATCATGGCGAGCCTCACGGCGATCTTCACCATCGTCGGCGCCTTCGGAATGATGCTGACCATCGACTGGGCGCTCACCTTGGGCATGATCGCCGTCTTCCTGCTGGCGCTCCTGCCGGTGACGATCATCGGCGGGCGGCTGAAGAAGATCTCGCGCCGGACCCAGAATCAGGTCGCCGCCATGACCTCGAGCGTCACCGAGGGCCTCTCGGGCATCCGCATGGCCCGGACCTACCGGCTGGAGGAACCACTGGTCGAAGGGGCGGGGGCGGTCTTCGAGGGGCTCTTCGGCCTCAAGGTCAAGGCCAACCGCTGGGAGGCGCGCATGTCCCCGGTGATGGAGATGCTGGGGGCGATCGCCATCGCCATCCTGCTCTTCGTCGTCGGCTGGCGGATGAAGACCGGCACCATCACCCTCGCCGACTTCACCGGCCTGCTGACCGGGCTCGGCGTCGCGGTCTCGCCGGCGCGCAAGCTCGGCTCGACCTACGCCGCCGCCGCCCAGGGCACCGCGGCCCTCGACCGCATCTTCATGCTCTTCGATTCGCAGAACGCCATCCAGGACGGGCCGCGCACCCTCGACCGCGCCGTGGGCCGGATCGACTTCGAACACGTGGACTTCGCCTATCCCGACGGCCACGTGGCGCTGGAGGACGTGAGCCTCACCGTCCAGCCGGGCCAGCGCGTCGCCTTCGTCGGCCGGTCGGGGGCGGGGAAGTCCACGATCTTCAACCTCCTGCCGCGGCTCTACGACCCGGTGGCGGGGCGCATCCTGCTCGACGGCATCGACACGCGGGAGCTTACCCTCGCCTCGCTGCGCGACCAGTTCGCGGTGGTGAGCCAGGATTCGGTGCTGCTGACCGGCACCGTCGCCCAGAACATCGGCTTCGGCCGCCGCGGCGCCGCCCGGGCGGAGATCGAGGCGGCGGCGGTCTCGGCGGCGGCGGACGAGTTCATCCGCGCGCTCCCCGAGGGCTACGACACCCGCATCGTGCCCTCCGACGCCAGCTTCTCGGGGGGCGAGCGCCAGCGGCTCTCCATCGCCCGCGCCATGCTGCGCGACGCGCCGATCCTGCTGCTCGACGAGCCCACCTCGGCCCTCGACGCCCACAGCGAGGCGCTGATCCGGGCGGGCCTCGACCGGCTGGCGCGCGGCCGCACGACCCTGGTCATCGCCCATCGGCTGACCACCATCCTCGACGCCGACCTCATCGTGGTCATGGACCGCGGCCGGGTGGTGGAGCAGGGGACCCACGCCGAACTCCTCGCCCATGAGGGCCTCTACGCCGACCTCTACCGTCTCCAGTTCGCCGCCATGGCCGAGGAGGAGGAGGAAGACGCCTGACGGGGTTGACCTTTCCCGCAAGGGCCTGTATCCGGCGCCCCTCAGTTTCCGGAACGCGGGCCGCGGGGCCTGCCTCTCTCTGCCCTAAGGATCCCGAACGATGTCCCGTCGCTGCGAACTCACCGGCAAGGGCGTGCAGGTTGGCAACAACGTCAGCCACGCCAACAACAAGACCAAACGGCGCTTCCTGCCGAACCTCAACGAGGTCACGCTGACCAGCGAGACCCTCGGCCAGTCCTATGGCTTCCGCATCTCGGCGGCGGCGCTGCGCACCGTCGACCACCGCGGCGGCCTCGACGCCTTCCTCGCCAAGGCCGATGACGCCGAGCTGTCGCCGAAGGCGCTCAAGGTCAAGCGCGAGATCGCCAAGGCCCAGCCCGAGGCCTGATCCGCCCCGGAAGCGGGCCCGCTCCCGGGCCCGAGACCCCGTTTCGCGGCCGCCCCCTCGGGCGGCCGTTCGCATTTGCGGTGCCACTCCGCAGCCCAGCGAAGCGGCCTGTCACGGTAACTTTACCTTAACGTCGCATGGCCTTGGCGGCTCGGGATTTTTCCCCGAATCGCCCCTGGCCGCCACGGTGGGCGAAAAACTTGCGCGCGGGCAAAAATACCGCTTGCCATCGAAGTCCATGGGTCCCATATGCGGGCTCCTGACGCCAACGCACGCACCTCTGCTCGGGCGCGCCACAAACGCGAACTCAAGTAGCGACGGTAACGTCTCTTTTGGAAACGTCGGGCCTGCAAGGGTCCCCCGGTCTGATGGAGATGACCATGTTGAACGCCACCGCGCGCCTCGGCGCTCCCAAAATCTACGGCGACCCCCATCCCTCCAGCTCCGCGGTCTCCGCGCGGCAGGACGCCTATATCCGCGCCACCGAATTCGACCGGCCGACGGTGGTCTTCGACCTCCAGATGCTGCGCGACAAGTACCGCGCGCTCGCCCGGGGCCTGGGCGAGACCGTCTCGATCCACTACGCGGTCAAGGCCAACCCCGCGCCCGAGATCGTCGCCGCGCTCGCGGCCGAGGGCTCGCATTTCGACTGCGCCTCGCGCGGCGAGATCGACAGCTGCCTCGCCCTCGGCGTGGCGCCCGAGCACATCGCCTTCGGCAACACCATCAAGCGCGCCTCCGACATCGCCCACGCCTACGCCTGCGGCGTGCGCCAGTTCGCGGCGGATTCCGAGGCCGAGCTGGTCAAGATCGCGGAAAACGCGCCGGGCGCCCGCATCATCCTGCGGATGCTGGTCGAATCCTCCGAGGCCGACTGGCCGCTGACCCGCAAGTTCGGCTCCTCCTCCCGCGAGGCGCTGCGCCTGATGCACTACGGCCGCTTCCTCGGCCTCGACGTGGCGGGCCTGTCCTTCCACGCCGGCTCCCAGCTGCGCGAGCCGCGGATGTGGGCGGCGGCCCTCGACGGGGCGCTGGCGCTCTGGTCCGACGCGGCCGCCCAGGGCCACGACCTGCGCATCCTCAACATCGGCGGCGGCTTCCCGGCCTTCTACGGCCAGCCCCTGCCGCGGACCGAGGACTACGCGGCCGAGGTGATCCGCATGGTGCGCGCCCGCTTCGGCGAGGACGTCCAGGTGATGGCCGAGCCGGGCCGCGGCCTCGTGGCCGAGGCGGGCGTGATCTGCGCCGAGGTGCTGCTGGTGTCGAAGAAGGACCAGGACGACCTGGCCCGCTGGGTGTTCCTCGACATCGGCAAGTTCTCGGGCCTCGCCGAGACCATGGACGAGGCGATCCGCTACCAGTTCGAGACCCGCTACGGCGAGGAGGCCGAGACCGGCCCCTGCATCCTCGCGGGCCCGTCCTGCGACTCGGCGGACGTTCTCTACGAGAAGCGCCCGGTGCAGCTGCCGCTCGGCCTGCGCGACGGCGACCGGATCCGCATCCTGTGCACCGGCGCCTACACGTCGAGCTACTCCTCCGTCGGCTTCAACGGCTTCCCGCCGCTGGCCGCGGTCTTCCTCGACTGACCGGCGTCCCCGGGAGACCCTTCGCAAAGGCGGCGGAAACGCCGCCTTTTTTCATGCCCGCCTCCCGCTGGCTTCCTTTCAGCCTGGGAGAAGCCGCCATGCGAAAGACGGTCGTCCTCGGGCCGCGCATCTCGGGGCCGCGCATGACGACGCCTTGAAAGCCGGGCTCGTGGAAATTCTGAAAGCCAGGGGCGCCGATCCGGCCTCCTTTTGGAGAGGCTTGGGCGGTTCGCAAGACGTGCAAGTCCTTACGGTCTTCGTGAATGGCGCGGAGGTCGTGATCGAAAGCGAGACTATATGGGCCTCCCGATCTGCGGTCCCGAGGATCTGATCGACGAAATCGTCTCGACCCTGGGCGCGCGGGCTTAAGGTGGGGGGGATACTACACCCAACGGGCGGGGCGGCGGCCGGCCATGCTGGGGCCGAAGCCTTTGCCCCATCCGCCGCGGCGACACGAAGCCGTGCGCCGAGGGACGTTGACCGCACCGCGCCCGCGCCTAATCTCTCCGCGGACTTCACGAGGATCGGCTTCAGGCGATGACCCAATCCGCGGACGGAATGCTGTTCGCCTCCTACAACGTCCACAAATGCGTCGGCACCGACCGGCGCTTCGATCCCGACCGCATCCAGGCGGTGATCGCCGAGCTGGGCGCGGACGTCATCGCCCTCCAGGAGGCCGACCGGCGCTTCGGCGACAAGGGCGCGCTCCTCGACCTCGCGGCGCTGGAGCGCGAGGCGGGCCTCGTGCCCGTGCCCATCGAGAACGGCCACGCCGGCCACGGCTGGCACGGCAACCTCGTGCTGGTGCGCGAGGCGCTGGTGCGCGACCTCCACCAGGTCACCCTGCCGGGGCTCGAGCCGCGCGGCGCGCTGGTCGTCGACCTCGACTGCCGCGAGGGGGCGCTGCGCCTCGTCGCCGCCCATCTCGGCCTCCTGCGCCAGTCCCGCCGCAAGCAGGTGGAGCGCCTGCTCGCCCATGCGGCCGAGCTCGCCGATTCGCCCACCATCCTCATGGGCGACCTCAACGAATGGCGCCGCGACCGCGGCTCGTCGCTGCACGGCTTCGCGCCCGGCTTCGGGCCGGTGGGGCGGGGGACGCCGAGCTTTCCCTCCTACTTCCCCTTGCTGGCGCTCGATCGTATCATCGCCCGGCCGGGGCGCATTCTGGGCCCCGTCGAGGTCCACATGACCCCGCTGTCCCGCCGGGCGTCGGACCACCTGCCCATCAAGGCGCGGGTGCGCCTCTCGCCCGAGGCATAAGGAGACGTCCCATGCGCGCCGCGCTGCTCGCCGCTCTGCTGCTCTCCCAGGCCCTCGCCGCGCCGACCTTCGCCCAGGTCCAGGTCGGCGGCCTCTCCGGCGGAGGGATGACCTTCGCCCAGGCCCGGATCACCTTCCCCGGCCTCTCGCGCGTCACCTTCGACAAGTTCGACCCGGACGGGGACGGGGTGGTCGCCGCGAACAAGATCCCGGCGCTCCAGGCCACCTACAACGTGATGTACCGCAACCACTGACGCCCTCCCGCGCGTCGCTTGGCCCTTGGACCGGCCCGCGCCCTCGGCTATAGGGGCGCGGCCTCCAGCATGGGATTAGAGCGATGAGCCAGGCGTCGGCCAATGTGAACGTCATGATCAAGGCCGCCCGCAAGGCCGCCCGCTCGCTGGTGCGTGACTTCGGCGAGGTCGAGCAGCTCCAGGTCTCCTCCAAGGGCCCTGGCGACTTCGTCTCACGCGCCGACCTCAAGGCCGAGCAGGTGATCCGCGAGGAGCTGACGGAGGCCCGCCCCAACTACGGCTGGCTCGGCGAGGAAAGCGCCGAGGTCAAGGGCGCAGACCCCACCCGCCGCTGGATCGTCGACCCGCTCGACGGCACCACGAACTTCCTCCACGGCCTGCCGCACTGGGCGATCTCCATCGGGCTGGAGCACAAGGGCGACATCGTGGCGGGCGTCATCTACGATCCGGTCAAGGACGAGATGTTCGTGGCGGAAAAGGGCGGGGGGGCCTGGCTCAACGACCGCCGCCTGCGGGTCTCGGGGCGGCGCGACATGCTCGAATCGATCTTCGCCACCGGCATCCCCTTCGCCGGCCGGCCGACCCTCGCGCCCACCCTGCGCGAGATCGCCCAGGTGGCGGCGGTCTCCGCCGGCGTGCGCCGCTTCGGCTCCGCCGCCCTCGACCTCGCCTACGTCGCCGCCGGCCGCTACGACGGCTTCTGGGAGCACGGGCTGAACCCCTGGGACCTCGCCGCGGGCCTCCTCCTCGTGCGCGAGGCGGGCGGCTTCACCGGCCCCCTCGTCGAGGGCCGCGAGATCTTCGGCGGCGGGGGCGTGGTCGCCGCCAACGCCGCGCTCTTCGAGCCCTTCACGAAGCTCCTTCGAGAAGCCTGACCCGGGCCGCGCCCGCGCGCATCTCCCCCGCCGCCCGCTCGAAGCGCAGGTAGGCGAGGCCCTCGCCCCCGGCGACCGTGTAGAGCGCGCCGGCCGGCTTGCCGCCCGCCTCGATCTCGGTGCCCGGCGGGGGCGCCGCGCCCTCCACCGCCACCCGGATCAGGCCCTTGCGCAGCTCGGTCTTGTGCTTCATCCGCGCGGTGACCTCCTGGCCGACGTAGCAGCCCTTGCGGAAGTCCACGCCGTTCAGCCGCTCGAAGCCCATCTCCAGGATGTAGCTCTCCTCCGGGATCAGCTCGACGCCGGTCTCGGGCGCGCCCACCTCCACCCGCCGCGCGGTCAGCCGTTCGGGATCGAGGGGCGCCATCCCGGCGACGAAGGCGGCCGCATCGGGAACCAGCGCCCGCCAGCCGAGCCGCGCGTCCCGCGGATCGGCGAAGCCGCCCTCGGGCGCGGGCCCGAGCCCCACCGCCGCCTCCAGCCCCGCCGGGGCGATGTCGATCTTCGCCCGCAGCCGGTACATGGCCAGCCGCTGCGCCAGCGCGCCCGCCCGCTCGGCCTTGACGTCGACCAGCACGTCCGCGCCCGCGCCGACGAGGAAGAAGTCGAAGAGATACTTGCCCTGCGGCGACAGCAGCGCCGCATAGGCCGGGCCCGCGTCCAGCCGGCGCAGGTCGTTGGAGACAAGCCCCTGAAGGAACTCCCGCGCGCCCGCGCCGGAGATCCGCAACACGGCCCGGTCCGGGGCCGCCATGCCTGACGTCTGTTCCATGGCGCGACCCTAGCCCCATCCCGCGGCGCGGAAAAGGGGAGAGGCCCGCGCCCTTCGCCCAGGCCCGGTCGGCGGGAGGCCGCGCTCCCGCCCGCCCACCCCGCACGTCCTCCTGCCGCCCTCCGCGCCGCTCCGTCCGAGGCCCGCGCTCAGGTCCGGCGCGCACGGCTTCTCCCGCCCTCATGGCCCAAGCCCGCGGCCGGCGCGCCCGGCCCAGGCCCGCGCGTCCTCAGGGACTGTCTGAAAATGCGATCCCGGCTTGGTCCTTGGGTCTTTCGGCGTGACCTGCACGCCCAACCTGCGACATCGACCGCCGGAATCGGCCGGAAATCCGGCGCCGGAAGTCCGACATCGTGCAAAAGCGCCCCGTCCCTGAATTTCCGCACAGGCGGTCAGGGCCGGACCCGAAAGCTCCCGGCTCCGCCCCCCTTGGGCGGCTTCGCGATTTTCCGGCGGCTCCTGCGCCCTCGAAAACCCGGCTCCGGGGCCAGTCGCGGCGAGCAGTCCCCGGAAAGCTCCGCCGCGACCCGGCGCGCCCCGGCCTTTCAGGTCAGGCGCTCAGCCCGGCCGGCGCGCCCCGGATCCCCCGGCGCCCGGAGCGAACAGCGCCTCGATCTCCTCGATCACCCGGTCCATCAGCGGGCTTGAGGCCTCCGCCCCGGTGAAGTGCAGCCGCCAGCCGGCCTTCGTCATCTCCCGCCGGATGGTCAGCCCCGGCCGCGGCCGCGCCACCCGGATCGGCCGCCGCCGCGTCCCCACTGCGGGCGGCTCCTCCGCCCCGACCGTCTCCGCCTCCGCCAGATAGGGCGCGATCAGCGCCCATTGCGTCGCCGGATCCCGGGCCTCTGCCTCCTCCAGCGCCGTCGCCATCGCCTCCCCGAACCCGGCCCGCACCGCGCCCGCCACCCGCAGCGCCTGGCGCAGCGACAGCGCCTCCGGCGCCGCCAGCGCCCCGTCCAGCGCCTCCGCCAGCCGCGCCAGCGCCCGGAGCCGGGACCGTTTCATCCCGTTGGCGGCGGGATAGAGCCGCTCCACCGCCTCCTCGATCGTCCCGAAGACGCCATGCTCCCGCGCGACCCAGGCGATCCGCCCCTGCTCATAGGGCGAGGGGTCGGCCCGCACCGCGTTCTCCTCCACCATCGCCGCCAGCGTCTCCCCTATCGCCCGCGCCGGCCGCACGAAGGCCGGGATCGAACCAAACCGCTCCACCCCCATCCCCACGAGCTCCCGACAGGCCGTCACCCGCCGAAACCCCGACACTATTCCATACCGCGGGGCGCCCTCCGTTCCGCTCAGCCGGAACACCTCCACCGGCTGCCGCACCCCGGAGGCGAGGATCGAGTCCCGCAGCTCTCGCAGCGCCTCCCCGTCGAGCCCCGTCCGGTCCCGCGGAATGGCGTCGTCGTCGATGTCCTCGAGCGGGATCAGTTCCACCTGGTCGCCCATCCGTATCCTCCATGGTCGCGCGCGGGATTGTGCGCGAGGGGCGCGGGTGTTGCGGGAAGGGACGGTTGGACGGGCGGAAAATGTGATAACTCCTACTACCTTGGTGGGGCGATGTGTCTAGTTAGCTTTCGGAATACCTGATGGCATATTATTCTTCTCAGCTCTGAAAAAATGTGCTCAACTCGGTAAAATTCCGGATTATGCAGATAAATCACCATGCGTTTTTTGCCTCCAGACGAACACGTAGAACTTTATGAGACCTGCTTTGAGAATGATCTTCTTGGTCGCGAGAAAATCAGTAAGGCGTTGTCCGGCGTCCTCGATCGTATTGAAGACCCATTGGTCATAGCTCTTGATGGTCGGTGGGGTACGGGCAAGACCTATTTTTTGAAAAGATGGGTGGGGGCTCATCGTCAACAAAATAATTGTAAAGCTCTTACTTTATATTTTGACGCTTTCGCGCATGATTACATGTCAGATCCGTTAATAGCTCTTGTTGCAGCGCTGTCTGATCGAGTTCCGAAAGCGGACAAACCAAAACTCAATCAAGTGAAAAGAGCTGCGTTCAAGTTCATTAAGCCTGCGGCGCGCCTCGGGCTCGCATTGGCCACGTATGGCGCCACAGAAGCGCTTAGTGGAATCGGAGATGCTGCCGCCGAAGCCGTAAGTGGCGAGGCCGAGAAGGCTATGGATGACTTTTGGAGGCATGAGCAGGGACGCCAAGCTGCGATGGACGAGTTCCGCGCAGGCATCAGAAGGCTTACCGCGTCAGATGGGCAGCAAGAAGTTACGCCGCTGATCATCGTGATTGATGAACTGGATAGGTGTCGACCCGACTATGCGCTGGAGGTTCTTGAAGTTATTAAGCATTTTTTTTCAGTCGAAAATGTTCACTTTGTTCTTGGAGTAAATCTCAACGCGTTGGAAAATATTGTCAGGGTTCGATACGGATCCGAGATAGATGCTACCTCATATCTTCAAAAGTTTTTGAGCTTTACGATTGAGTTACCGGATCATGTTGGTGATATAAATCGAACGCTATCGATTGTTCATTATGCGGAACATCTGGGTAAATTGATGGGAATCCCACAGCATCTCATCAAAAAAATTGAATTTCATCTTGAGATACTATCTAGAAATAATTATATCTCCATCAGGGATGTGGGAAAGATTATGTCTGCAGTGGCCCTGCTGCCCGAAGAGGCGCATAATGATAGAGTTTATCCCGGATGGCAATCGGTATTGATTACCCTGGTTGTAACTCGTGTAATTTGTCCAAGTATTTTTCCATTATTAATTAGCACAAAAATAAAAAACGAAAAACTAATGAATTATATTGGTGTAAATGATGAAATAATCCAGAAGAAAATTTCTGAAAAAGAAAATATTAAATATAATAAAGATGCATCATTATTATATAATATTTGGTATTTTATAATTAACGATGGAAAAACGCGTGAAAATGACGGTGAATTTTCAATAGTCAGAATGTTTTCTGACTATGGACAGACGCACGACGTAAGAAACATACCGCGAAAAATATATGAAGACTGGCTAAGTGTCTTTAGACTCGCTTAAGCGCCTTTTGCATCCACTCTCGATGTCGGTGGGCGGGTGCTTTCAGAAAGGTATGCGTAGATAGCTCAGGCGTAGTTTGGCGCTGGGGCGTTAATCTCCATTGCCACCGCCCTAACGAAAATTGAAATCCCCATATAAAACAACCCCTTAACCCCCATATCACGTGTGTTACCCCCTTGCGTCCCACGCTCCCGCCGGCCTATAGATAACCCCCAACCATCGCCCAAGGCCCCGACCCTTGACCGACGTTCCCGAAGACGATCCCGAGACCCCCGGCGCGGGCCCCGCGCGGCCGGGATACGCCGGTCCCGCCGTGGCGATCGAGGAGGAGATGAAGACCTCCTACCTCGACTACGCCATGAGCGTGATCGTCTCCCGGGCCATCCCCGACCTCCGCGACGGGCTGAAGCCGGTGCATCGGCGCATCCTCTATGCGATGGCCGAGACCGGCAACGCCCACGACAAGCCCTACCGGAAATCCGCCCGGCCCGTCGGCGACGTCATGGGCAAGTACCACCCCCACGGCGACAGCGCGATCTACGACGCCCTGGTCCGCATGGCCCAGGACTTCTCCATGTCCCTGCCGCTGCTGGACGGGCAGGGCAACTTCGGCTCCATGGACGGCGACGCCCCCGCGGCCATGCGCTACACCGAGGTCCGCATGGCGAAGCCGGCGGCCTTCCTCCTCGCCGACATCGACAAGGACACCGTCGACTTCCAGCCGAACTACGACGGCAAGGACCTTGAGCCCACGGTCCTGCCCGCCCGCTTCCCCAACATGCTGGTGAACGGGGCGGGGGGCATCGCCGTCGGCATGGCGACCAACATCCCCCCCCACAACCTCGGCGAGGTGGTGGACGCGACGCTGGCGCTGATCGAGAACCCCGACCTGACGGTCGCGGAACTCATGGACTTCATCCCCGCGCCCGACTTTCCCACCGGGGGCGTGATCCTCGGCCGCTCTGGCGCGCGCAAGGCCTATCACGAGGGCCGCGGCTCGGTCATCATCCGCGCCCGCACGAAGATCGAGGAGATCCGCGGCGGCCGCACCGCCATCGTCGCCACCGAGATCCCCTACCAGGTCAACAAGGCGACCCTGGTCGAGCGCATCGCCGAGCTCGCCCGCGACAAGAAGATCGAGGGCATCTCCCACGTCCAGGACGAGAGCGACCGCGCCGGCGTCCGGGTGGTGGTCGAGCTCAAGCGCGACGCCACCCCGGACGTGGTGCTGAATCAGCTCTTCCGCTTCACGCCGCTGCAGACCAGCTTCGGCTGCAACATGCTGGCCCTGAACGGCGGCCGGCCGGAACAGCTCGACCTCAAGCGGTTCCTCACCGCCTTCCTCGCCTTCCGCGAGGAAGTCGTCGCCCGCCGCACCGCCTTCGAGCTGCGCAAGGCCCGCGAACGCGCCCATATCCTCTGCGGCCTCGCCGTCGCCGTCTCCAACGTCGACGAGGTGGTGGCGACCATCCGCAGCTCCGCCGATCCGGCCGAGGCCCGCGACCGGCTGATGACCCGCGCCTGGCCCGCCGCCGACATCGCGCCCTACATCGCGCTCATCGACGACCCGACCCACCGGGTGGCCGAGGACGGCACCTACCGCCTCTCCGAGGTCCAGGCCCGCGCCATCCTCGACCTGCGCCTCCAGCGCCTGACCGCCCTCGGGGTGAAGGAAGTGACGGACGAGCTCGAGGAGCTGGCGGGCAAGATCACCGACTATCTCGACATCCTGCGCTCCCGCTCCCGCGTCATGGAGATCATCGGGGCCGAGCTGCGCGAGGTCCGCGACCTCTTCGCCGTGCCCCGCCGGTCGGAGATCGTCGACTGGGACGCCGATCTCGACGACGAGGATCTGATCGAGCGCGAGGACATGGCGGTCACGATCACCGCCGGCGGCTACATCAAGCGCACCCCCCTGACCGAATACCGCGCCCAGCGGCGCGGCGGGAAGGGGACGCAAGGCATGGCGACCAAGGACGAGGATTTCGTCACCACCCTCTTCGTGGCCAACACCCACACCGCGCTCCTCTTCTTCACCACCGCCGGCATGGTCTATACGCTGAAATGCTGGCGCCTGCCGCTGGGCGGGCGCAATGCGCGGGGCAAGGCCATCGTCAACCTGCTGCCGATCCCCCAGGGCGTCGGCATCGCCGCGATCATGCCGGTGGACGTGCCCGAGGCGGAATGGTCCTCCCTCCAGATCATGTTCGCCACCTCCGAGGGCGACGTGCGCCGCAACGCGCTGGACGACTTCACCAACGTCATGAGGAACGGCAAGATCGCCATGAAGCTGCCCGAGGGCGTGCGGCTGATCGCGGCGGGCATCTGCTCGGAAACCGACGACGTGATGCTGACGACCAAGGGCGGGCGGGCGATCCGCTTCCCCAGCCCGGACGTGCGCGTCTTCAAGGGCCGCGACTCCACCGGCGTCCGCGGCATCCGGCTCGCCTCCGGCGACGAGGTCGTCTCCATGGCGATCATCCGCCATTTCGAGGCGACGCCCGAGGAGCGCGAGGCCTATCTCAAGATGCGCCGCGCGGTCGCCGGCGCGCCGGAGGAGGAGGTCGAGCGCGAAGAGGGCGAGGAGGCGGTCGACGCCGCCTTCGAACTCGGCCAGGCGCGCTACGTCGCCATGTCCGAGGCCGAGGACCTGCTGCTGACCGTCACCGAGACCGGGGCGGGCAAGCTCTCCTCCTCCCACGACTATCCGGTGCGCGGCCGGGGCGGGCAGGGGGTGGCGGCCATGGACCGCGCCATGCGGGGCGGGCCGCTGGTGACGCTGATGCCGGTGGAGCAGGACGCCCAGATCATGCTCGCCACCGATGCGGGCCAGTCGATCCGCGTGCCGGTCGCCGACATCTCCTTCCGCTCGCGCTCCGCGGGCGGGGTGCGGGTCTTCGCCACCGGCGAGGGCGAGCGGGTCGTCTCCGTCGCCCTGATCGCCGAGGCGGGCGAGGAGGAGGCGTCCTGACCCGCCTGCGTCTCGGCATCGTCGGGCTCGGCATGGCGGCGAAGCCCCATGCCGCCGCCCTGCGCGACCTCGCGGCGGATATCGAGGTCGTCGCCGCCTACAGCCCCACCGCCGACCGGCGCGCGGCCTTCGCCGCCGCCTGGCCGGAGTTTCCCACCACCGACCGGCTGGAGGCGGCGCTGACCGGCGCGGGCGTCGACGCCGTCCTGATTCTGACGCCGCCGAACACCCATCTCGACCTGGTCCGGGCCGCGGCGGCCGCCGGCAAGCATGTCCTGCTGGAAAAGCCGCTGGAGATCGCCATCCATCCGGCCGAGGCCCTGGTCGCCGCCTGCGACAGGGCGGGGGTGACGCTCGGCGTCGTGCTCCAGCACCGCTTCCGTCCGGCGGCCGAGCGCCTGCGCGCCCTGCTCGACGCGGGCGCGCTGGGGGAGGTCCATGGCGCCTCCGCCAGCATCCGCCTCTGGCGGCCCCAGTCCTACTACGACGAACCCGGCCGCGGCACGCTGGCGCGGGACGGGGGCGGGGTGCTGCTGACGCAAGGCATCCACACCCTCGACCTCCTGCTCTCGCTGGCGGGCCCCGTGGCGGAGGTCTCGGGCTACGCCGGAACCCTCGCCCACCGGATGGAGGCCGAGGACGCCGCCTGCGCCGCCCTGCGCTTCGCGAACGGGGCGCTGGGGGTGGCGGAGGCGACGACCGCCGCCTATCCCGGCTTCCCCGAGCGGATCGACCTCGCCTGCGCCGAGGGCTCCGCCCGGCTGGAGGGAACGGGGCTGACCGTGCTCTGGCGGGACGGCCGCCGGCTCGACCTCGCGCCGGAGGCGGGGCCGGGCGGGACGGGCGCCGATCCCATGGCTTTTTCCCAGGCCGCCCACCGGGCGCTGATCGCCGATTTCGCCGCCGCCCTGCGCGAGCGCCGGCCGCCGCGCGTGACGGGCGGCGAAGCGCTCCAAGTCCACCGGCTCATCGACGCCATCCTGGCCTCGGCGCGAACCGGGCGACCCGTCGCGTCCTGATCGTCGCGCCCTGATTGTCGCGCCCCCGCGGACAGATCGTGAGCGATTCAACGAATTGTCGCGAACGCGCCTGGGACGTACCTTTCCCGCCATCGGGGCGATCCTGAGCCCCTCGCAACGACGGATTGCCGAAATGACCAACCCCGCCTCGCTCGCGGCCCTGATCGGTCGCGTCCTGATCGCCTATTTCTTCGTGACCGCCGGCTTCGCCAAGCTCGGCGACATCTCCGGCTCCATGGCCTACACCGCCTCGGGCGGCCTGCCGGGCTTCTTCGCCATTCCCGCCCTCGCGCTGGAGATCCTCGGCGGCCTCGCCATCCTCGTCGGCTGGCAGACCCGTTGGGCCGCCTGGGCGCTCGCCGCCTTCACCCTCGTCGCCGGGGTGCTCTTCCATTACCTGCCGGCTCAGAGCCTCGAAGGCATGAACGCCTATGTCCAGCTGCTGATGTTCAACAAGAACCTCGCCATCGCCGGCGGCCTGATCGCCCTCGGCGGCCTCGGCGCCGGGGCCCTGTCGCTCGACGCCCGCCAGGGCCGCGTCGCGCTGGCCTGACCGGAGCGTCCCCTTGACCGGGGGCGGGCCGGCGGGGGCATCGAGCCCCCGCCGGCCCGGTCGGCGTTCCGCCTCCGGCCTCTCCGGCAGGCGTGGGCGCGTGCGGAAGGCAGGGGAAGTCCGCTGAGAGGCGCTGAAGCCGCAATCTGCGGTTTCAGCGCCTTTTTCCAGGGTGGGAAGGCCCCGAACGCCGTCAAGGCCAAGCCGCGGCGCAGCCGCGGTCGCTGGCGCGAGCCTTGACTGCGCCCGGGGCCTTCGCCCTGCGCCCGGGCCGGGGGCGAGCCGGCGGGCGATCTCGCCGCCCAACCGGTCACGCCCCGGCGAACTGCGCCTCCAGCGCCTCCCGCCGGGCGTCGTCGATCTTGGCGAACAGCACCTCCGGCACGCTGAACCCATGCCCCGGCCCCAGCGCCTCCAGCGCCGAGGTCACGTCCTCGGGCCAGGGGACGTCCTCCAGCCCCAGCGCCGCCAGCATCGCCGCGCTTGCGTCCGGGATGAACGGCCGGCTCAGCGCCGCATAGAGCCGGATCAGGTTGAAGGCGAAGCGGGTGATCGCCGCCGCCCGCCCTGGGTCGGCCTTGATCGCCGTCCAGGGCGCCGCCGCCTGGAGATACTCGTTCCCCGCCGCCCAGATCGCCCGCAGCTCCTGCGCCGCCTTGCGCAGCTCGATGGCGTCGAGATGCCCCTCGTAGACCCGCAGCCGGTCCGCCAGCTCGGCGACCACCGCGAGCTCCGCCGTCCCCCAGGCGCCGCCCTCCGGCAGGGCCTCGCCGAAGCGCGCCCGCGCGAACTTCGTCACCCGGCTGACGAAATTCCCCAGCACGTCGGCCAGATCCTTGTTCACGCCACCCTGGAAGCTCTCCCAGGTGAAGTTGGAATCCGACCCCTCGGGCACGTTCGCCATCAGCCACCAGCGCCAGTAATCGCTCGGCAGGATGTCCAGCGCCTGGTCCATGAAGACCCCGCGCCCCTGGCTGGTCGAGAACTTGCCGCCGTCGTAGTTCAGGTAGTTGAAGCTCTTGATGAAATCGACGAGCTTCCACGGCTCGCCCGAGCCGATGATCGTGGCCGGGAAGCTCAGGGTGTGGAAGGGCACGTTGTCCTTGCCCATGAACTGGACGTAGCGCACGTCCTCCGCGCCCTCGTCGCGGCGCCACCAGCGCCGCCAGGCTTCCTCGCCCAAGCCCTGCGCATGGGCCCATTCGGCGGAGGCGGCGATGTATTCGATCGGCGCGTCGAACCAGACGTAAAACACCTTGCCCGGCAGGCCCGGGACCGGCACCCCCCAGTCGAGGTCCCGGGTAATCCCCCGGTCCTGCAAGCCCTCGCCGTCGTCGAGCCACTTCAGCGCGATCGAGGTCGACAGCACCGGCCAGTCCGCCTTGCCCTCGATCCAGGCCCTGAGCTCGTCCCGCAGCGCCGACTGGCGCAGGTAGAGATGCGTGGTCTCCCGCACCTCCAGGTCCGTGCTCCCCGAGATCGCGGAGCGCGGGTTGATGAGGTCAGTGGGGTCGAGCTGCTTGGTGCAGTTCTCGCACTGGTCGCCGCGCGCCTTGTCATAGCCGCAGTTGGGGCAGGTGCCCTCGATGTAGCGATCGGGCAGGAACCGCCCGTCCGCGGGGCTGTAGACCTGCTTCTCCGCCACCTCCGCGATCAGGCCGGCCTCCGCCAACCTTGCGGCGAAATGCTGGGTCAGCTCCCGGTTCTCGACACTGGACGACCGGCCGAAATGGTCGAAGCTCAGGCGGAACCCGTCCGCCAGGGCCTTCTGCACCCCCCACATCCGCGCGCAGTACGCCGCCACCGGCTCGCCCGTCTTGGCGGCGGCGAGCTCGGCCGGCGTGCCGTGCTCGTCGGTGGCGCAGATGAACAGCACCTCATGGCCGCGCGCGCGCAGGTAGCGCGCATAGACGTCGGAGGGGAGCTGGCTGCCGACCAGGTTCCCGAGATGCTTGATCCCGTTGATATAGGGCAGGGCGGAGGTGATGAGGATGCGGGCCATGGGATCTCTGGTGCGGGGTCGCCCCCGGGATAGCGGATCGCAGGGGCGGGGACCAGAGCCCAGGGCGGCTTGGGCTTGGGCCGCCGGCCGTGCTAGGGTCATCGCGATTTCAAAACGAGGCGCTTCTTGGATCGCATACTCGCTTGCCTGGCCGCTGTTCACGCTTGGCTCGCCATCGAAGCGAACCTTAACATAGCCGGCTTCGCCTTGGCCGTCCTCTGTGCTGTCGGAGCCGGCGCTTGGGCGCTATTCACCTGGGTCGCCGCTAGGCGGGAGAAGCCGAACCAGTCAATCACCATTGTCACAGGCTACACAATCGAGCAGCACGAGGAGCGGCTGGCGCGGCGGGAGGCGGAGATCCGTGCCGAACTTGTCAGCGCTCATGACGCGGACCGGACGGCCCTGCTCGCGCAGCTCGACGAGGTTCGGCGACAGTCGGCGGATGCTGAAGCCTCCTACACGACCCGCGTCGCCGAGCTGGAGCGATCCATGCTTCAGCTCGGCAAGCTGGGCGACGGCATCCCTCGCTTCCGCCTCGATGCGGCCCGCGAGGCGCTGGCCACGGGCGACGACAGCGCGGCCGACGCGATCTTCGCCGAGGTCGAGGCAATGGAGGCCGCCGCGATCTCCCGCGCCGCCGAGGCCGCCTTCGCCCGCGGCCGCATCGCCGACGCCGACATCCGCTGGTCCGACGCCGCCGACTACTACGCCAGGGCCGCGCGGCTGGCGCCCACCTACGACCATCTTCACGCCGCGCGCGTGGCGGCATGGCGGGCTGCCAATTATGCGGCGGCGCTCCGTTTCGGCGAGGATCTGCTTGCGGTCGCCAAGGCAGAGTCCGGCGACGACTCGCAGGCCTATGCGACAGCCCTGAACGGACATGCCCTCAGTTTGCACGCAATCGGTCGGTTTTCCGAGGCGGAGCCGCTTTTCCGGCAGGCGCTGGCGATCGGCGAGAAGACGCTGGGGACTTGGCACCCAGTCTATGTGGGCCGTCTCAACAACCTCGCCGAGCTGCTGCGGGAGACAGGCCGTCCAGCCGAGGCGGAGCCGCTTTTCCGCCAGGCGCTGGCGATCGACGAGAAGACGCTGGGGACCGGGCACCCAGTCTATGCGACCCGTCTCAACAACCTCGCCGGGCTGCTGCAGGAGACGGGCCGCCCCGCCGAGGTAGAGTCGCTTTTCCGCCAGGCGCTGGCGATCGACGAGAAGACGCTGGGGACCGAGCATCCAACCTATGCGATCCATCTCAACAATCTCGCCGGGCTGCTGCAGGAGACGGGCCGCCTGGCCGAGGCGGAGCCGCTTTTCCGCCAGGCGCTGGCGATCGACGAGAAGACGCTGGGGACCGGGCATCCAACCTATGCGATCCATCTCAACAACCTCGCCACGTTGCTGCGGGACATGGGCCGCCCCGCCGAGGCGAAGCCGCTCTTCCGGCAGGCGCTGGCGATCCTGGTCGCCGTCTATGGCGAGGATCACCCCTCGACCCGGATCGTCGCCGCGAACCTGGCCGCGCTGGGGCCCGACGAGGCGGGCGGCGGCGTCGGGACGCCGCCGTGACGCCGCCTGCGGTCGGCCGCCTTTTGTCCGTCCCGGCCCTGTCGCGCAGGGCTTCGTCGCGTCACTCTCCCAGGTCGCCGGCCGGCGGCTCTTGCCGCCTGGCGTCGTCTCGGCCTTGCGGGGCGGCCTCTGCGCGTGTCGTTAACCGAGGTTGCCATCGGGCGAACGTTTTTCAGAAAATGTAATTAAATCAATATATTGATACCGATTTCACGCGTGAAATCCGGCCCTCACCGCGGGGGGCGGGACCGGTAGACCGGCAGGCGCCAGCCGAACACCATGCTCCCGAGGCGGAGCGCGAAGGTCGCCGCCGCGCAGGCCAAAAGCGCGGCGACGGGCGAGCCGGTCAGCGCCAGCGCCCCCACCGAGACCCCGGCCCCGACCAGCGCCGCGGTCGCATAGAGCTCCCCATGGCGCAGCACCAGGGGCAGCTCGTTCGCCACCACGTCCCGCATCAGCCCCCCGACGCAGCCCGTGGTCACCCCCATCACCAGCACCACCGGCCAGTCCGCCCCGACGCTGCGCGCGGCCGCCACCCCGGCGGGGACCGCCACCGCCAGGGCGACCGCATCCAGCCATTCCAGCGTCCGGCGGCGCGATTCCAGCCGGTGGGCGCCGAAGAACACCGCGGCCGCCGCGACCCCCGCCACCGCCAGGTAGCGCGGCTCGGCCAGCCAGAAGATCGGATGCCGGTCGAGCAGCAGGTCGCGCACCGTGCCGCCGCCGACGCCGGTCAGGCTCGCGAGGAAGAAGAAGCCGATGATGTCGAGCTGGGCCCGGCTCGCCGTCAGCGCCCCGGTGAGCGCGAAAACGAAGACCGCGGCGAAATCCAGGGCCTGGAGCAGGGTCACGGGGAGGGGGCCCGGGACGGGTCAGGCGTTGTCGTCGACCATCACCGCCCGCAGGGCCTGGAGCTTGTCGAGCAGCGCCCGCAGCGCCGCGCGGTCGGGCACATGCGGCCGCCGCGGGGCGTCGTCCTGGACTGCGGGCGCGGGAGAAAGGACGGGACGGGGCATCTCGGCCATGGCGGCCTCCTGGGAACGGACGTGCGCCGCGGCGGGCGCATCGGAAAACGGCGAGGAGACAGAGGCCGCCGGAACCGGCGGCAGGCCGACCGGGCGCTCGGCCAGGGACGGCGCGTGCGGCGCCTCGCCCTCGGGCGCGGCGCCGAGCGCGATGACATGGCGCACCCCCCGCTCGCGCAGGATCTTCTGCACGCCCTTGATCGTCATCCCGTCGTCGTAGAGCAGGCCCCGGATCCCGCGCAGCAGCCGCACGTCCTCCGGCCGGTAGTACCGCCGGCCGCCGCCCCGCTTCACCGGCTTCACCTGGGGAAAGCGGCTTTCCCAGAAGCGCAGCACATGGGTCGGCACGTCGAGGGTGTCGGCGACCTCGGAAATGGTGCGGAACGCCTCGGGAGACTTTTCCAAGGGAGACCGTCCTACCGCTTGTTCCCGACGTCCACCCGGTCCTTCATGATGTGGGACGGGCGGAAGGTCAGCACCCGGCGCGGCTCGATCGGAACCTCCTCGCCAGTCTTGGGATTGCGGCCGATCCGCGCCGTCTTGGAGCGCACCGAGAACGTGCCGAAGGACGAAATCTTCACCGCCTCGCCCCGCACGAGGGCGTCGGAAATGTGGTTTAGCACAGATTCGACCAGATCCGCGCTTTCGTTGCGCGACAGCCCGACGGCGCGGAACACCGCCTCGCTGAGCTCCATCCGAGTCAGGGTTTTTTCGCTCACGGGCATCGCCCCTGTTTTGCTCAAGGTTTTGTTCACCTTACGAGGTGAGGGCGAGACAAGTCAACAAGATCGCCCCGCAAACCCCTTTCGGTCGGGCGCGGCGCCTACCAGCGCAGCACGGCGGCTCCCCAGGCGAGCCCGCCGCCGATCGCCTCCATCAGCACCACGTCGCCGGGCCGGAAGCCGCCATGGGCGACCGAGAGCGCCAGCGGGATCGAGGCCGCGGAGGTGTTGCCATGGTCCTGGACGGTGGCGACCACCCGCTCCTTCGGCACGCCGAGCTTTGCTGCGGTCATGGTCATGATCCGCAGGTTGGCCTGGTGAGGCACCAGCCAATCGACGTCCGCAGAGGTCAGCCCGGCCCGGGCAAGGGCGGCGGCGCCCGTCTCGGCGAGCTTGTTGACCGCATGCTTGAAGACCTCCTGGCCCGACATGCGCACCACTCCGGCGACGCCGGTCGTGGAGGGGCCGCCGTCGACGTAGAGGATCTCGTTGAAGCGTCCGTCCGAGCGCAGGTCGGTGGCGAGCAGGCCGCGGCCGTCCGAGGCTTCCGAGGCCTCGAGGATCAGCGCGCCCGCCCCGTCGCCGAACAGCACGCAGGTGCCCCGGTCCTGAAAGTCGAGGATGCGGGAGAAGACCTCGGCCCCGATCACCATCACCCGCCGCGCCATCCCCGAGCGGATCAGCGCATCCGCCTGGGCGAGGGCGAAGACGAAGCCCGCGCAGACCGCCTGGATGTCGAAGGCGAAGCCGTGCTCCATCCCCAGCATCGCCTGGACCCGGGTGGCGGTGGAGGGGAAGGTCTGGTCGGGGGTGGCGGTGGCGAGCACGATGGCGTCGAGATCGCCGGAGGTCATCCCCGCGTCGGCCAGCGCCGAGCGGGCCGCGGCGGCGGCGAGGTCGGAGGTGCGCTCGCCCGCGGCGGCGAAATGCCGGCGCTCGATCCCGGTGCGGGCGCGGATCCAGTCGTCGGAGGTGTCGAGGGTCGCCGCGAATTCGGCGTTCTCCACCACCCGGGCCGGCAGGTAGTGCCCGCAGCCCCGGGCGACGGCGTGAAGTCTGGTCATGATGGAATCGATGCGCCTTCCGTGGCCTTGCCCGCCGCCACCCGCGCCGCCAGCCGCGCGGCGAAACCGTTGTCGGCCAGCGTGAAGCCGAGCTTGATCGCCGCGGAGACGCCGGTGGCGTCCGAGGATCCGTGGCTCTTGATGACGGTGCCGTTCAGGCCGAGGAACACCCCGCCGTTCACCCGCCGCGGGTCGATCCGCTTGCCGAGCCGGGCGAGGGAGGTATAGGCGAAAAGCGCCCCGGCGCGGCTGAGCAGGCTGTAGGAGAAGGCCTCGCGCAGCATTTCGCGGATCATGCGGGCGGTGCCTTCGCCGGTCTTGAGCGCGACGTTGCCGGTGAAGCCGTCGGTGACGATCACGTCCACCCGATCGGAGGCGATGTCGCCGCCTTCCACATAGCCGATATAGTCGAAGTCGCCCCCCGCGGCGGCGGCGGCGATCAGCGCGCCCGCCTCGTGGAGTTCGGGACGGCCCTTGTGCTCCTCGACGCCGACGTTGAGCAGGCCGACCCGGGGCCGGGCGAGATCGAGGGCGTTGCGGGCGTAGGAGGCGCCCATCACCGCGTATTTCAGCAGGTCCTGGGCGTCGGCGCGGATGTCGGCGCCCGCGTCCAGCAGGACATTGTAGCCGGCCGGCCCGCGCGAGGGCCAGAGCACGGCGATGGCGGGACGGTCGACCCCGGGCGCCTTGCGCAGGGCGACCATGGACATGGCCATCAGCGCCCCGGTGTTGCCGCAGGAGATCGCCACCGGCGATTCCCCCGCCCGCAGGGTCTGGAGCGTCGCCCACATGCTGGTGTCCTGGCCGGCGCGCAGGGCCCGGGAGGGCTTCTCGTCCATGGCCACCAGGCCGGGAGCATGACGGATCAGGGTGCGCGCCGCCAAGGGGCTGCCCGGGCGAATCGCCTGGGCGAGCTGCGCCTCGTCGCCATGGACGATGAAGCGCAGGCGGTCGTTCTTCTGCAGCGACTTGCCCATGCCGCGCACCACCTCGGCCACCCCGCGCTCGCCGCTCATGGCGTCGATGGACAGGACGACGTCACCTGGGGAACGCGCGCCCGTCGCGGGGGCCTCGGTGGTCATTGCGGCGCAGGCCTTGCCTTGAAGGGGAAGTCAAGGCGCGCGTCAGGCCGCCTCGTCGTCGAGGTCGACTTCCTCGACCATCGCGACCACCTCGCGGCCGTCATAATGGCCGCAGGCGGGGCAGACGTGGTGCGGGCGACGCAGTTCGCCGCAGTTCGAGCACTCGTTGGGGTTCGCAGCCACCAGCGCATCGTGCGACCGGCGCATCCCGCGCTTGGAGCGCGTGACCTTGCTCTTGGGTACAGCCATCTTTCGACCTCGATCTCGATCGGGCCGACGCCCGACTCTGCCTCATGCCATCTCGCCGCGGCGGCGTAGCAGAGACAGGGCGCATTGTCACGCCCGGCGTTCGCCTGCGCGGCCGGAAAGGAGAGTGCGCACCATACGGATTCCGAGACGCAGCGCAAGGGGAAAGCACGAACGCCCTTCACGCCACATGCAGCCCGCCGCGCCCCTCCGGACGCTTGCCCGCCTCGTGCTCCAGCCGCTCGAGCCGCGCCTTGAGCGCGGCGATCTCCCGCTCGGCCTCGGGCTCGGGCTCGGGCTCCTTCGCGCCGACGAGCCGGCCAAAGATCCGGGCGAGCAGGCGCGACAGGTCGTCCATGATCAGGAAGAACGCCGGCACCACCACCAGGCTCAGCACGGTGGAGACGATGATCCCGCCGATCACCGCGATCGCCATGGGGGCCCGGAACGCGCCGCCTTCGCCCGCCCCGAGCGCCGAGGGCAGCATCCCCGCGGACATGGCGATGGAGGTCATCACGATGGGCCGGGCGCGCTTGTGCCCCGCCTCGATCAGCGCGGCGAACCGGTCCATGCCTTGGGCGCGCATCTCGATGGCGAAATCCACCAGCAGAATGGCGTTCTTGGTGACGATTCCCATCAGCATCAGGATGCCGATCAGCACGGGCATGGAGATCGGGTTGCCGGTCACGATCAGCCCCGCCGCCACGCCGCCGATGGCGAGCGGCAGCGACAGCAGGATGGTGAAGGGCTGGATCACGCTGTGGAACAGCAGGATCAGCACCGTCAGCACCAGCAGCAGCCCCATGATCATGGCGTTGCCGAAGCTCTGCGTCAGCTCGGCCTGGATCTCCGCATCGCCCGATTCGAGCACGGTGACGGAGGGTGGCAGCTCGACCGCCTCCACCGCCGCCTTGAACCGCTCGGTGGCGAGGCCGAGAGGCACGCCCGGGGGCAGGGTGGCCCCGATGGCGGCGAGGCGCTGGCGGTTGAACCGCTCGATGCTGTTCGGCCCTTCGGCCGTCTCGATCCGCGCCACGGCGGCGAGGGGCACCGCCGCGCCGGAGGCGGTCTGCACCTTCAGGGCCGCGATCCGGCCCGGATCGGCGCGCAGGGCGTCGGAGAAGCGGACGCGGACGGGGATCTGGCGGTCGTCGACCGAGACCTTGGCGAGGGCGGCGTCGTAGTCGCCGATGGTCGCCACCCGCACCGTGTCGGCGATGGCGCGGGTAGTGACGCCGAGCCGCGCCGCCTCCTCCAGGCGGGGGGTTACGCGCAGCTCCGGCCGGGGCAGCGCGCCCTCGGTCCCGACGCCCGCGAGGGTCGGCTCGCGCTTCAGCGCCTCCTCCAGCCGGCGCACGGCCTCGTTGAGGTCGGCCTGGCTGGAGGACAGGATGTTGAAGGACAGGTCCCGCTCGCCCCGGTCGTTGAGCTTGAAGCCGCGGATGTCGGGGACCGTCGCGATCCGGGCGTAGATCTCCTGCTCGATGTCCGACTGGGGCCGCACGCGGCCATGGGCCTCTGGCTCGGGAACGAGCGCGCCGATCCCCGGCAGATCGTGCAGCGCCCGCTGGGCCTTGCGCAGCAGCGAGTGGTCGAGCCGCTCGAGGATCACCGTCACCGTCGCCCGCCGGATGTCGCGCTCGCCCATCGGCGAGACGCCGCCCAGCACGAAGACGTCCGCGACCCCCTCGATCCCGCCGATCCGCGCCTGGACGTCCGCCGCGACGGCGTCGGTCTCGGCCAAGGTGGCGCCGGGCGGCAGCTCCAGGCTGATCGGGACGCGCGAGACGTCCTCGGGCGGAATGAAGCTGCCGGGAATCCGGGCAAGGAAGAAGAGCGAGACGATCAGCACCCCGATCGCCGCCAGCAGGGTGAGATAGGGCCAGCGCAGGGTCCGGCGCACCATCCCGAGATAGGCGCGCATGATCGGCCCGTCGCGCTCCGCATGGGCGCCCGCGCCTGAATCCGCGCTGCGCATCAGGTAGGCCGCCATCATCGGGGTGATGAGCCGCGCGACCAGGAGCGAGAACAGCACCGCGATCGCCACCGTCAGGCCGAACTGGCGGAAATACTGCCCCGGGATCCCGGGCATGAACGACACCGGCACGAAGACCGCGACGATGGTCAGCGTGGTGGCGATGACCGCGAGGCCGATCTCGTCCGCCGCGTCGATGGCGGCCCGGTAGGGGGTCTTGCCCATGCGGATGTGGCGCGAGATGTTCTCGATCTCGACGATGGCGTCGTCCACCAGGATGCCGGTGGCGAGGGTGATGGCGAGGAAGCTCACGAGGTTGAGCGAGAACCCGAGCAGGTCCATGAGCCAGAAGGTCGGGATCGCCGAGAGGGGCAGGGCGACCGCGGTGATCAGCGTCGCCCGCCAGTTCCGCAGGAAGAGGAGCACGACCAGCACCGCGAGGAAGGCCCCCTCGAACAGGGTGTGCAGCGCCGCCTCGTAGTTGCCGAAGGTGTAGAACACCGTGTCGTCCACTGGTGAGATCGTCACATCCGGGTGGGCGGCGCGCAGGCCCGCCAGAACCGTGTCGACGGTGCGCGCGACGCTGACCTCGCTCGCCCCCTTGGCGCGGTAGACGGCGAAGACCACCACCGGCTCGCCGTTGAACCGGGCGAAGCTGCGGGGCTCCTCGTAGGTGTCGATCACCGTCCCGAGGTCCCCCAGCCGCACGAAGCGCCCGGAGGGCAGGGCGATGGTGGTCGCGGCGAGGTTCTCGGCGGAAGCGGCGTCGCCCAGGGTGCGGATCGCCTGTTCCCGCGCCCCCACCTCGGCCCGGCCCGAGCCGATGTTGGCGTTGGTCTCGCGCAGCTGGGCGCTGACCGTGCCGGCGCCGATCCCGAAGCCGTCGAGCCTCACCGGGTCGAGCTCCACCCGGATCTCGCGCTCGGCCCCGCCGTAGCGGTCCACCCGGCCGATCCCCTGGCGCCCCTGCAGAGCCCGGGTGATGGTGTCGTCCACGAACCAGGACAGCTCCTCGATCGACATGCCGGGCGAGGAGACGGCGAAGGTCATGATCGCCTGGCCCTCGACGTCGATGCGCGTCACCACCGGCGCTTCGACCTCCGCCGGCAGGTCGCCAAGGATGCCGTCGATGGCGTCCTTGACGTCCTGCACCGCCTTCTCGGTCGGGATCTCCATGTGGAACTCGACGGCGGTGGAGGAGGAGCCGTCGGTGATGGTGGAGCTGACGTTCTTGACGCCGGCGATCCCCGCCACCGCGTCTTCGATCTCCTTGGTCACCTGGGCCTCGAGCTCGGCGGGCGCGGCGCCGGGCTGGGAGACGCTGACCGAGACCAGCGGCACGTCGATGTTGGGAAAGCGGGTGATCGGCAGGCTGTTGAACGACTGCCAGCCGAGGAACAGCAGCATGACGAAGGCGAGAAGGGGCGCGATCGGGTTGCGGATCGCCCAGGCAGAGAAGTTCACCGGCGCGCCTCCCCGGCCGGCGTCGGATTGATCCGGTCGCCGTCCCGCACGAAGGCGCCCGCCTTGGCGACCACCAGGTCGCCGGCGGCGAGGCCCTCGATTACCTCCACCAGGCCCCCGTCGCGGATGCCTGCGACGATGGGGGCGGTCTCCACCACGCCCTCGCGCACCCGCAGGACCGTGTTGCGCCCCTCGACGCTGCGCACCGCCGAGATCGGGGCGGCGAGCCCATCCACCTCGCGCACGCGGATTTCGGCCTCGGCGAACATGCCCGCGCGCACGGCCTCAGGCTGATCGATGCCGATCCGCACCCGGCCGAGGCGCGTGTCGGCATCGACCGTCGGCTCCACCAGGCGGATTTCGCCCGGGATCGGCGCGCCGCCGCCCGCCACGGTGAGCAGCGCCGGCTGGTCGGGGGCGAGGGCGAGCAGGTCCTGTTCCGCCACCTCGGCGCGCAGCTCCAGCGCCCCGTCGCGCATGAGGGCGAAGAGCGGCTCGCCCCCGCCCGAGGCGATGGCCCCGATCCGCGCCGCCCGGGCCGTCACCCGGCCCGCGACCGGGGCGGCGATCACGGTGCGGCCAAGGTTGAGCTCCACATCGGCGACCTGCGCCTCCACCAGCCGAAGCTGGGCCTGGGCGGCGTTCAGCGCCTGGCCGGCGGCGGTGAAGCGGGCGAGCGCGGTCGCCGCGTTCGCCCGGGCGGTGTCGGCGGCGGCCGTGGAGGAGACCCCCTGGCTGAACAGCTTTTCCGCCCGGTCGCGTTCGCGCAGGGCCTCGTCGCGCAGGGCCTCGAACTCGGCGATCTGCGCCTCGGCCTGGGCGATGGCCGCCTCGGCCGAGGCGCGGCTCGCCTCCAGCTGGCTGCGTTGCAGTCTGAGCGAGGCCTCCGACAGCCGGGCGAGCGGCGCGCCCTTTTCCACCCAGTCGCCCACCTCGGCCTCGATGCTCTCCACCGCCTGGCCCTCGATCTGGGGCTGGACCAGCACCTCCTCCACCGGGGCGATCACCCCGGAGGCGCGCACCCGCTGGACGAGGCGCGTCGGGGCGATCTCGGCGACGGTGATGCTCGGCGGGGCCGGCGCGGCCGCGTCCGCCGTTCCTTCCGCCGCCTCCGCGCGACAGGCGAAGAGGAGGACGGACGCAAGGGCGAGGCAGGCGAGACGGCGGGACACGAAACAACCTCGGAAGATGACGGGATGGGCGACGGGAGCATGCTCCGCGCCGCGGAACCGGCGGCCAAATCCCGCCTTGCTCGCCCCATGCGCACGGGGCTGGCCCGCGGACCTTACCCGCGAACCCCATCGCGTTCAACGCCCCGCGCCCCAGGCCCGCTGCGGCGAAGCCTCCCGCGCTCCGTGGCCCGCTTTCCTCGGGGCTTCAGGCGGGCAGGGCGTCCAGGGGCTTCTCCCGGATCGGCAACTGGATCAGCGCCGAGAAGGCGCCGACGCCGATCCCGACCCACCAGACGAAGTCGTAGGAGCCGTAGAGATCGTAGAGCGCCCCGCCGAGCCAGACCCCCATGAAGGCCCCGATCTGGTGGCTGAGGAACACGATCCCGTAGAGCGTGCCCATGTAGCGCACCCCGTAGATCGTCGCGATCAGGCCGGAGGTCAGCGGCACGGTGGCGAGCCAGAGCGCCCCCATGATCAGCGAGAACAGGAGCACGCTTCCCGGCGTCATCGGCGCAAGGATGAAGGCCGCCGAGACGATGGTGCGGGCCACATAGATCTGCGCCAGCAGGTATTTCTTGCTGAAATGCTTGCCGAGCGCCCCGGCCGCCAGGGACCCGCCGATGTTGGCGAAGCCGATCAGCGCGATCGCCACCGCCCCCAGGGCCGAGGTCGAGGTGATCCCGAGCGAGGCGAGGATCGAGCCCGCGGGGATCGGGCTGCAGACCTCCGTGACGAAAGCCGGGAAATGCGCGGTGATGAAGCCGAGCTGATAGCCGCAGGAGAAGAACCCGAGGAAGATCAGGGTGAAGGACGGGTCGCGCAGCGCGCCCCGCAGGACGCTACCCATGTTCTCGCCCGGGGCGGCCGGGGCGTTGAGCGGCGCGCGCAGCGCCGGCAGCACGAACATGGAGGCGAGCACCGCCGCGGCGAAGATCACGAAGACCGAGGACCAGGGCATGACCGCGAGCAGCATCTCGGCGATCGGCGGGCCCACCATCTGGCCGGCGGATCCGGCCGCCGTGGCGATGCCGAGCGTCAGCGAGCGGTTCTCGGCCGAGGCGGCCCGGCCGACGATCCCGAGGATCACCCCGAAGCCCGTGCCGGCGATGCCGAAGCCGATCAGGATGTTGAGGAGCTGATGTCCTCCCGGCGTCGTCGCTCCTGCCGAGAGCACGAGGCCGAGCGCGTAGACCGCGGCGCCGAGCAGCAGCGCCTTGCGGTCGCCGAAGCGTTCGGCGACGGCGCCGAAGATCGGCTGGCCCACCCCCCAGGCGAGGTTCTGGATGGCGATCGCCAGCGAGAACTCCGCCCGCGGCCAGCCGAACTGGCTGGCGATGGGGATCTGGAACACCCCGAAGCTCGCCCGCACCCCGAAGCCGACCAGAAGGATCAGCGAGGCGGCGATCAGGGTCGGCGTGACGACGCGGACGGCGGAGGCTGAGGTCATCGGGGGGCTCGCTGGCAGATGCGGGGGCGAGCCTGCGCCCGGCTTCCGCCCCCAGTCAAACGAATTGTCGCGCGCCTTTCCATCACGATTTCTGATGGACGCCGCCGGGCTGGCACGGCGCGTCGCGCGCTGCTAGGGGGAGGGAGGCAAGGCTCGGATCGGAGAAGCGGCGTGACGACGGAAGACGGCCCGATGGCGCTCTATCGCGCGCGGCTTCGGGCCGGCGCCATCCTCGACGATCCCGCGCAGAGGCTCGCGGTGGAAAAGCTGCAGCTTCTCTACATGCGCCTGCGCGACTACAACCCCGTCAAGCCCAAGCGCGTCGGCCTCGGCCTCTTCGGCTGGGGGCGGGACAAGCTGGAGGTGAAGCCGGTGCCGGGCCTCTACCTCTACGGGGGCGTGGGTCGGGGCAAGTCCATGCTCATGGACCTGTTCTTCGAGGCCGCGCCGGTCGCGCCGAAACGCCGCACCCATTTCCACGCCTTCATGCAGGAGATGCACGCCGCCATCCACCGCGCCCGCGCCCGCGGCGCCGACGATCCCGTGCGCCCGGTGGCCGACGCGGTGGCGGACGGGGCGACGCTGCTCTGCTTCGACGAGATGCAGATCACCGACATCACCGACGCCATGCTGGTCGGCCGCCTTTTCGAGCGGCTGTTCGAGCGCGGGGTGGTGGTGGTGACCACCTCGAACCGCGCGCCCGACGAGCTCTACAAAGACGGGCTGAACCGCCACCTGTTCCTGCCCTTCATCGCCATGCTGAAGGACCGGCTGGAGGTCCACGAGCTCGAAAGCGCCCGGGATCACCGCCTCGACCGGCTGAAGGGGGAGGAGATCTGGCACGCGCCCCTGGGTCCCGAGGCGACGGCGGCGCTCGATCGGGCTTGGGATCGGCTGGCGGGGGGGCCGGGTTCGCCGCGCGTCTTCCCCGTGCAGGGGCGGGAACTGGCGATCCCGGAGTTCCGCGCCGGCGTCGGGCGGATCAGCTTCGCGGAGCTTTGCGGCAGGCCGCTCGGGCCCGCCGACTATCTGGCGCTCGCCGATGCGCTGGAGGTGCTGGTCCTCGACGACGTGCCGGTGCTGCGCCCCGCCCAGGCCAACGAGGCCAAGCGCTTCGTCACCCTGATCGATGCGCTCTACGAGGCGCGGGTGCGTCTGGTCGCCTCCGCCGCCGCCCCGCCCGAGTCGCTCTATGTGGAGGGGACGGGCGCCTTCGAATTCGCCCGCACCGTCTCGCGCCTGTCCGAGATGCGCAGCGCCGACTGGGCGGATCCGCGGGGCTGACCGAAGTCCGCGCGGCCGCCCCCGGATCCGGCGTCAGGCCCGCGACTTCTTGGCGGCCGCGTCGGCGCGGCGGAACCAGCGCAGGGCGGCCTGGGCGTCGCGCAACCGCTCGAAGCTCGGCCGCCAGGCTATTGGCGCCTGCTCCGCCCGGCCGGCGGGGGCATGGGCCTCGGCGGGGTCGCTCTGGCGCATCGTCTCGCGCATGGCGGCCACCAGTTCCGGCGGCGGCGCCCCGTGCTTGCGCACCGCCTCGGCGAAGGATTCGGCGAAGAGCAGCGCCGTGGCGTAGAGCCGGATCGCCCGCCGCTCATAGCGGGCGGCGGCGGACACGACCGCGCGCTTGGAGAACCGTCCGCGCAGCGACCAGCGGGCGACGCTGCGGGCGGTGTCGATGGCCGAACTCAGCGCCACCACCGCCTCGTGGGCGTCGAGCACCGTCTGCAGCGCCGCTTCGGCCCGGTCCGCGTCGCCCCGCGTCCCCGCCTCGATCCCGGTGGCGAGCGCGAGGCGTAGGCGCGACAGCAGGTCTTCGGCCGCCCGGTCGAGCAGACGCATCGGGTTCGGAGTCAGCAGCACCTGGCTGAAGACCAGCCCGACCGCCGCGCCCACGGTCACGTCGAGCATCCGCACCAGCCCTGCGGTCTGCGGCCCGATGGCGAGGATCAGGATGGCCGAGACCCCCGCCTGGATCGCCACCACCGGCCCCTGGCCGAAGGCCGCCGCCACCAGCACCGCGGAAAAGGTCGCCACGATCAGCCGGAGCGGCGGCATGTTCCCCGGCAAAAGCTGCAGCACCGCCTCGCCGACGAGGATGCCGACGCCCACCCCGAGCATCAGCGCCACCGCCTGGCGCCCGTGGTTGGGCAGGCCGGGCGCGAGGCAGACCAGCGCCGACACGGCCGCGAAGGCGGGATAGGAATGGCCCAGGACCTGCTGCGCCAGCATCCAGGCGATGGCCGCCGCGACGGCCGAGGCGGCGGCGTCGATCCACGCGGCCTTGAGCCGCAACAGCACGACCCGCCGCCGTTCGGTCCGCATGGATCAGCGCATCGCGGCGAGCAGCGTCGCCGTGGCGAAGCCGTCGGGGGTCAGGCCACGGGATTGCTGAAAGGCGCGGATCGCCTGGATGGTGTCGGGGCCAATCACCCCGTCCGTGCCTTGGGTGTCGTAGCCCATGGCGGTCAGCCGGCGCTGCATCTCCATCTTCTCGCTGCGCGACAGCTCGCGCTCATGCCGCGGCCAGGGGGCGACGATCGGGCCGCCCCCGCCGATCCGGTCGCCCAGGTGCCCGACCCCGAGCGCGTAGGAGGTGGCGTTGTTGTAGGTCTTGATGACGAAGAAATTGTCGAAGACCGCGAAGGCCGGGCCCGTCACCCCCGCGGGCGCGATGATCGCCGCGGCGCCGTAGTCGGGCAGGGGCCGCCCGTCGATCGTGCTCACCCCCCGCGCCCGCCAGTCCGCCACCGGCCGGCGGTTCGACTGGTCGGCGGTGGCGAAGTTGAAGCCTTGGGGCAGGCGCACCTCCATCCCCCAGGGCTGGCCGCGCACCCAGCCCTTCTGGGCCAGGTAGTTGGCGGTGGAGGCGAGCGCGTCGCGGGGATCGTCCGACCAGATGTCCGGCCGCCCGTCGCCGCTGAAATCCACGGCATAGGCGAGGTAGCTCGACGGCATGAACTGGGTATGCCCCATCGCGCCCGCCCAGGAGCCGACCATCCCCGCCCGGGTGGCGGCGCCCGATTGCAGGATCATCAGCGCGTCGATCAGCTGGCCTTCGGCGAAATCCCGTCGCCGGCCTTCGTAGCCGAGGGTGGCGAGGCTTTGGACCACCGGGATCGACCCTCGGTTGCGCCCGAAGTTCGACTCCATCCCCCAGATCGCCAGCACCACGTCCTGGTCGACGCCGAAGCGGCTCTCGATCGTCTGAAGCGTCTGGGCGAGCTCGGCCCGCTTGGCGCGCCCCTGCGCCACCCGGTCCGCCGAGGCCGCGCCGTCGAGGTACTCCCACAAGGGCTTGGTGAATTCCGCCTGCGCTCCGTCGAGCCGCACCACCTCGGCGTTCGGCGCGATCCCCGCGAGCGCCGCGTCGAAGACCGCGGGGCTGACCCCGGCCTGGAGCGCGATCGGCCGGAAGTCCGCCCGCCAGGCCTCGAAGCTGACCGGCTGCGGCCGGGCGGCGCGGGCGGCGGGAATGTCGGCGGCCTGATTGGCGCTCACGCCGCAGCCGGCGGCGAGAGCGGCGGCAAGGACGGCGCAGATCGTGCGTCGTGCCATCTGGGGCGGTCTCCTGCTCGATTTTTCCGCCAGCATACCGCCCCGTCGGGGAAAGGAAAGTCCGGAGCGGAAGGCCGCAGCCCTTCGCTTTTCGCCCGCGCGCCCTCCCGATCCGGCCGGGCGCGGCTCAGCGGGTCGGCACCGGCTCGCCGCTGCGATAGTCGTAAAAGCCGCGGTTGGTCTTGCGGCCCAGCCAGCCCGCCTCGACGTATTTCACCAAGAGCGGGCAGGGCCGGTACTTGGTGTCCGCAAGCCCCTCGTGCAGGACGTTCATGATGGCGAGGCAGGTGTCGAGCCCGATGAAATCGGCAAGCTGGAGCGGACCCATGGGGTGGTTCGCCCCCAGCCGCATGGCCATGTCGATCGAGGTGACGGTGCCCACCCCCTCGTAGAGGGTGTAGACCGCCTCGTTGATCATCGGCACCAGGATGCGGTTGACGATGAAGGCGGGGAAATCCTCGGCGCTGGCGGCCGTCTTGCCCAGCGACTTCACCACCGCGAGCAGCGCCTGGTAGGTGGGTTCGTCCGTGGCGATGCCGCGGATCAGCTCGACGAGCTGCATGATCGGCACCGGGTTCATGAAGTGGAACCCCATGAACCGCTCCGGCCGGTCGGTGGCGGTGGCGAGCCGGGTGATCGAGATCGAAGAAGTGTTGGAGGTCAAGATGGTCTGCGGCCCCAGATGCGGCAGCAGCGCCGCGAAAATCTGGTGCTTGAGCTGCTCGCGCTCGCTCGCCGCCTCGATGATGAGGTCCGAGGGCCCGAGCGCCGCGAGTTCCTTTTCGAGCCGGATCCGGGCTATGGCGTCATCGCGCTCCGCCTCGGTGATCTTGCCGCGGGCGATCTGGCGGTCGAGGTTTCCGCGGATCGTCTCCACGGCCTTCTTCAGCGCGTCCTCGGAGATGTCGTTGAGCGTGACCTCATAGCCCGCCATGGCGAAGACATGGGCGATGCCGTTGCCCATCTGGCCTGCGCCGATCACCCCGACTGTCTTGATATCCATAGATTTCCGCCCCTGGCGCTGCCTGTCGGAACATAGGCCGGCCGGCGCGCCCCGCGCAATGCCCTTCTGCGCCGCCGCAGCCGGACCCAAGGCCGCCAGCCCAGGGATTGCGCAGGCCGGAGGCCGCACGCTTCGTCAGGGTCAGAACGAGTGGACCAGGGTGAAGAGCACGGTCTCCACCCCGGGATTGATCGGCGAGGTTCCGGCGTTCGATTTGTGATTGATCGAGGCTCCCAGCCGCCAGCCCGGCGCGATCGCGCGGCTGAGGCCGATCTGGGTGCGGAACATGGGAAACTCCGCGCCGAGGTCGACGCCCGTGCCTTCGTCGTAGCCGCCGATCATCACGCTCGCCTCCGCCCGCCAGTCGCGGCCGAAGGGAACGAAGACGATCGGACCCCCGCCGCCCCAGAAGCCGCCGTTGGCCTCGATCGCCGCGCCCAGCCGCGCCTCGCCCCATCCCCAGGAGAGGACTGGCCTGCTCCTGATCTCGACCGCTGCGGCGGGGGTTGGGTTTTTGCGGAGGTCGTTTGCGCCGAGGGAGGCGGCGATTTCGGCGGCGCGGGCTGGGGGGGCGGGAGCGAGGCCGGAGGCGGCGGCGAGCGTCGCCGCGAGCAGGGCGGCGCGGCGCAGGGCGGAGGGGGCCGCGAGCAGGGCGGCGCGGCGCAGGGCGCCGGCCGAAGGGCCCCGCCTGCGCCGCCTCACAGCTTTGCGGTGAGGTCCGGGATGATCTGGAAGAGGTCGCCGACCAGGCCGTAGTCGGCCACCTGGAAGATCGGGGCCTCCTCGTCCTTGTTGATGGCGACGATGACCTTGCTGTCCTTCATGCCGGCGAGGTGCTGGATCGCGCCGGAGATGCCGACCGCCACGTAGAGCTCGGGCGCCACCACCTTGCCCGTCTGGCCCACCTGCAGGTCGTTGGGCGCATAGCCCGAATCCACCGCCGCCCGGCTCGCCCCCACGGCCGCCCCGAGCTTGTCCGCAAGCCCCTCGATCAGCGCGAAGTTCTCCTCCGACCCGACCCCGCGGCCCCCCGAGACCACGATCCGCGCCGAGGAGAGGTCCGGCCGGTCCGAGGCCGCCACCTGGTCGGACACCCAGGCCGAGGTCCCGGGGTCCGCCGCCGCCGCCACGCGCTCCACCGGCGCGGCCGCCTGCGAGCCCGCCGGCGCGAAGGCCGCCGTGCGCACCGTCAGCACCTTCTTCGCATCGCGCGAGCGCACCGTCTGGAGGGCGTTGCCCGCATAGATCGGCCGCTCGAACAGGTCCGGGCCCAGGACCGCCGTCACCTCCGAGACCACCATCACGTCGAGCTTCGCCGCCACCCGCGGCGCCACGTTCTTGCCCGTCGTCGTCCCCGGGAAGACGATCGCGTCATAGCCGGGCGCGAGCCCCGCGATCAGCTCGGCCAGCGGCTCGGCCAGGCGGCGGCCATAGAACGGCGCCTCCGCATGCAGCACCTTCGCCACCCCCGCGAGCCCGGCCGCCGCCGAAGCCGCAGCCTCCGCGCCCTCGCCCGCCACCAGGACGTGGATCTCGCCGCCCAGGCCCGCCGCCGCGGTCACCGCCTTGGCGGTGGCGTCGTTCAGCGTGGAATTGTCGTGCTTGGCGTAGACCAGGACCGCCATCAGATCACCCCGTCGGATTTCAGTTTCGCCACCAGCTCGTCCACCGAGCCGAGCTTGACCCCGCCCTTGCGCCCCGCGGGCTCGGCCACCTTCACCACCTCGAGGCGCGGCGTCACGTCGACCCCGTAGTCCGCCGGCGTCTTCTCCTCCAGCGGCTTCTTCTTGGCCTTCATGATGTTGGGCAGGCTCGCATAGCGCGGCTCGTTCAGCCGCAGGTCGGCGGTGACCACCGCGGGAAGCGTCACCTCGATCGTCTGCAGGCCCCCGTCCACCTCGCGCGTCACCCGCGCCTTCCCCTCCGCGATCTCCACCGCGCTCGCGAAGGTCGCCTGCGGCCAGTCGAGCAGCGCCGCGAGCATCTGGCCCGTGGCGTTCATGTCGTTGTCGATCGCCTGCTTGCCCGCGATCACCAGCCCGGGGCCCTCGGCCTCCGCCACCGCCTTCAGGAGCTTCGCCACCGCCAGCGGCTCGACGTCGGTCCCCGCCTCCTCGGCCGCCACGATCAGGATCGCCCGATCCGCCCCCATGGCGAGCGCGGTGCGCAGCGTCTCCTGCGCCTGCCTCACCCCGATGGAGACGACCACAACCTCCGACGCCGATCCCTTCTCCTTCAGGCGGATCGCCTCCTCCACCGCGATCTCGTCGAACGGATTCATCGACATCTTCACGTTCGACAGATCAACCCCAGACCCGTCCCCCCGAACCCGAGGCTTCACGTTGTAGTCAATCACGCGCTTCACAGGGACGATCACCTTCATCCCGTTCCTCCCTCAGCAGACCGTCCGCAGGCGCTCGATCATCACGTCGAGCGTCTCATCCGGATCGCGCTTCCACCAGTTTCCGGCCGAGAAGATCTCGACCTCGCAGGGGCCCGCATAGCCCGCCGCCTCGGCCGCGCCGCGGATGGCGCGGATGTCTGCCACCCCGTCGCCCATCATGCCGCGATCGAGCAGCACGTCGCGCGTTTCGGCCAGCCAGTCGCAGAGATGCAGGCCGAGGATGCGGTCCCCCGCTCGGGCAAGCTGGCGGGGCAGGTCCGTGTCCCACCAGACATGGTAGACGTCGACCGCCACGCCCACGTTCGCCGCCCCGATCCGGTCGCAGAGATCGAGCGCGTCGCGCAGGGTGACGAGGCAGGAGCGGTCGCCCCCATAGACCGGGTTCAGGGGCTCGAGCGCCAGCCGCACCCCGCAGGCCGCCGCATGGGGAGCGGCCTCGGCCACCCGGTCGGCGAGCCGGGCGAGGCTCTCCGCCACGCCCTGGGTCCCGGGCTCCACGCCCCCGGCGACGATGGTCAGCACCGGGGCGCCGAGCTCGGCCGCCATGTCGATCGCGGCGCGAAACTCGTCCATCACCGCCGACCGGTCGTGCGCGGCTAGGGGGCCGACCAGGAAGGGCGCGCGGCAAAGGCCCGCCACCGCCACCCCCGCCGCCCGGGCCTGGGCGCCGATCGCGGCGGCGCGCGTCCCGATCTCGCGCCGCCAGAAGACCACGCCGCCGAGGCCGCGCGCCGCGCAGGCGTCGATGATCCGCTCCGGCGCCCAGCCCGCCCCAGCGCCCTCGACATTGCTCCCGAGCGTCGCGGTGTTGAGCGCGGCGGCGCGGAGGTCGCGGGCGAAGTCCCTCATGCCCCGTAGACCGCGAGGAGCTTGCGCATCCGGTCCGTCGCCAACTCCGGGTCGCGCAGCAGGCCGCAGCCGTCCGCCAGGCGGAAGACCTGCGTGAAATAGGGCAGCGGCCGGGCGGACTGCGCGCCGTTCAGCATGACGAAATGGTCCTGAAAGCCGTTCAGCCAGGCGAGGAAAACCACCCCGGTCTTGTAGTACTGGGTCGGCGCGCGAAAGATCTCGCGGGCCAGCGGCACGGTGGGGTCGAGGGTGGCGCGGAACCCCGCCGCATCCCCCTGCCCCAGCCGGCCGATGGCGAAGGCCGCCGCCGGGGCGAGCGGGTCGAAGATGCCGAGCAGCGCATGGCTGAAGCCCTGGTCGTCGCCCTCGATCAGCTCGGGATAGTTGAAGTCGTCGCCGGTGAACATCTTCACCCCCGCAGGCAGGCGGCGGCGAAGCGCGATCTCCTTGTCCTTGTCGAGGAGCGAGATCTTGATGCCGTCGACCTTGGCCGGATTCGCGGCGATGATCCCGACCACGACGTCGAGCGCGTCCTCGAAGCGGTCGGCGCCCCAGTAGCCCCTGAGCGCCGGGTCGAACATCTCGCCCAGCCAGTGCAGCACCACGGGCGAATCCGCCGCCGCCAGCAGCTCGCCATAGAGCGCGGCGTAGTCCTCGGGCCCCTGCGCCGCCCGGGCGAGCGCGCGCGAGGCCATGAGGATCAGCCGGCCGCCGAGGCCCTGGATCGCCTCCATCTGCTCGAAATACGCCCGGCGCACGTCGTCGAGGCCGCGGGCCGCGGCCGGGCCGAGCTGGTCCGTGCCGCAACCGTTCACCACACGGGCCTCGGGCAGCTCGGCCCGGGTGCGCCGGATCAGCTCCAGCGCGCCGGGCCAGTCGAGACCCATGCCGCGCTGCGCCGTATCCATCGCCTCGGCGATGCCGAGGCCGAGGCCGGCGAGATGGCGGCGAAAGGCCAGCGTCGCCTCCCAGTCCACCGTCGCGGGTCCGGTCGGGTCGTTGGCGGCGAAGGGATCGGCCACCACATGGGCGGCGGAATAGACCACCCGCACGGCGTCGGGCGGCAGGACGGCCCCGGCGATCGGCTGGCCGACCAGCGTATAGGGCGCGCGGCGGCCCTCGGCGTCGGGGAGCAGGATCTGCATGGGTCAGCCCTCAGAAGCGGGGGACGAGCATCCCGGCGTCGGCCGAGATCGCCTGTCCGGTGGTGTAGGGAAGCCGGCCCGAGGCCAGGGTCGCGACGATCGCCCCCACCTCCTCCGGCGCGCCGATGCGGGGCAGGAGGGTCAGCCCCTCCTCCGCCCGCCGGCGATAGCTCTCGATGACCGGGGCGGTCATCTCGGTGGCGATCAGCCCGGGCTGGACGTCGTAGACCGCGATCCCCTCGGGGCCGAGCCGCACGGCCAGCGCCTTCGACACCATCGCGGCCGCGGCCTTGGAGGCGCAGTATTCCGACCGCTGCACCGCCACCGCCACCGCATTCGACGAGGTGACGTTGACGATGGCGCGGAAAGCGCCGTCCGGGCCGCGCGCCAGCAGGCGGCGGGCGAAGGCCTGGGCGAGGAAGAAGGGCGCCCTGGCGTTCACCGCCATGCAGCGGTCCCAGCTCTCCGCCGTGACCTCCAGCAGGTCGCCGCGGCGCATCACCCCCACGCCGGCGTTGTTGACGAGGGTGGTGAGCGGCCCCAGCGCCGCCTCGATCTCGCCGAGCCGGGCGTCGTGGGCGTCGATCTCGGTCACGTCGAAGGCGGCGCGGAAGACCGGCGCGCCCAGGGCCGCGACCCGCGCCGCCGCCGCCGCCAGCTCCGCGTCGTCGGCGGGGCCGTTGAGGGCGACGGCGAAGCCCTCGCGGGCCAGCGCCTCGGCGACGGCGAGGCCGATCCCGCGGGAGGATCCGGTGACGAGCGCGACCCGGCTCATGCCCGCGCCCCGTGCTTGAGCAGCTCGCGGGCGATGATCATCCGCTGGATCTGGTTGGTGCCCTCGTAGATCTGGCAGATCTTGGCGTCGCGATAGAGCCGCTCCACCTCGAAGCCGCGGATGTAGCCCGAGCCGCCGAAGACCTGCACCGCATCGGCGGTCCGCGCCACCGCCATGTCCCCGGCGAAGCATTTCGCCATGGAGCAGGCCTTGGTGGCGTCCGCGCCCCGATCGATCCGCCCCGCCGCGGAATGGACCAGAAGCCGCGCCGCCTCGATGTCCTTGGCCATGTCGGCGATCAGCCACTGCACGCCCTGGAATTCGGCGATGGCCTTGCCGAACTGCCTGCGCTGGCCGGCATAGTCCACCGCCGCCTCCAGACCCGCCTGGCCGATGCCGACGGCGAGCGCGGCGATCCCGACCCGGCCCTTGTCGAGGACGCTCATCATCATGTGGAAGCCGCGGCCCTCGACCCCGAGCAGCGCGTCGGCCGGCAGGCGCACGTCCGTGAAGGTCAGCGCACCCACCTGGCTCGCCCGCTGGCCCATCTTGTGCTCCTTGGGGCCACGCTCGACGCCGGCGGAATGCAGGTCGACGACGAAGATCGACATGCCGCGGTTGCCCGCCGCCTTGTCGGTGCGGGCGAGGACGAAGCCGAGATCGGCCACGGGGGCGTTGTGGATCCAGATCTTGCCGCCGTCGAGCCGCCAGCCGTCGCCGTCGCGCACGGCGGTGGTGCGGACGCCCGAGACGTCGGTCCCCGCCTCCGGCTCGGTGATGCAATAGGCGACCTTGCGGCGCATCCCGAGGATGTCGGGCAGCATTCGCCGCTGGACCTCGGTCCCGTGACGCACCAGCAGGGTGGAGATGAGTTCGACCAACCCGCACTGGTCGGCGACCGAGGCGTAACCCCGCGACAGCTCCTCCATGACCAGGGCGTAGGTCACGGTGTCGAAGCCCGGGCCGCCCATTTCCTCGGGGACGCCGATCCCGAATAGGCCGAGCCGGGCCATCTCATCGTAGATTTCCGCCGGGAAGCGCTCCTCCCGATCCAGCGCCTCGGCGGCGGGGCGGATCACGTCGTCCGCAAAGGCCCGCGCCAGGTCGCGCGCCTGCTCCTGCGTCTCGGTCAGGTGCATTCCTCGATTCCCTCCCGGATTAGTAACTATCCAGTTACATAATTTGCCGCGCCGCTCCCGGTCAAGCCCGAAACTGCGCCAAGGCCCTCCGCGCCGCCTTGCGCCCGCGGCCGCCCCGTGGATATAAATAACCAAACAGTTACTAATGGGAGAGATTCGCCATGCAGCCCGGGCACAGGCGCCGCTTCGGCCGCACCGATCTGGAGGTCACGGCATTCGCCTTCGGCACGGCGCCGATCGGCAACATCTTCCGCGAGATCGACGAAGGGACCGCGGCGGCGATGATCGACCGCGCCTGGGAGGCGGGGGTGCGCTACTTCGACGCCGCCCCCATGTACGGCCACGGCCTGGCCGAGCTGCGCACGGGTCAGAACCTGCGCTGGCGGCGGCGCGACGATTTCGTGCTGTCGACCAAGGTCGGCCGGTTGCTGCGCCCCGCGCGCCGGGCCTCCATCGACTTCGCCCCCTGGACCAACGCCGCGCCTTTCCGGATGGAATTCGACTACAGCTACGACGGCGTGATGCGCTCCTTCGAGGACAGCCTGCAGCGGCTGGCGCTGGAGCGGATCGACATCGCCTTCATCCACGACATCGACGTCTTCACCCGCGGCGCGGACCAGCCGGAGGTCTTCCGCCAGGCGATGGACGGGGCCTGGCGGGCGCTGGAGCGGCTGCGGGACCAGGGGCTGGTCAAGGCGATCGGCGTGGGCGTCAACGAATGGGAGGTCTGCCTCGCGGCGCTGGAGGCGCGGGACTTCGACTGCTTCCTCCTCGCCGGGCGCTACACCCTGCTGGAACAGGCGGCGCTCGACCGCTTCCTGCCGCTGTGCGAGGCGCGGGGGGCGGCCGTGGTGGTAGGCGGCGGCTTCAACTCCGGCATCCTCGCCACCGGGGCGAAGCCGGGGGCCAAGTACAACTACGCCCCCGCCCCCGCCGACATCCTCGCCAGGGTCGCCCGGATCGAGGCGGTTTGCGCCCGCCACGGCGTGCCGCTCGCCGCCGCCGCGCTCCAGTTCGTCGTCGCCCACCCGGCGATCCCCGCCTTCTGCGCCGGGACCCGCACGGTCGAGCAGCTTGACCAGAACCTCGCCTGGTTCTCCCACCCCATCCCCGCCGATTTCTGGGCGGAGCTGAAGCGCGAGGGTCTGCTGCGCGAGGACGCCCCCGTCCCCGCCTGACAGGCCTCAGCGGCTCAGTGACGGCGCTCACCCCTCCCCGGCGAGGAACCGCTGGAGGGGCGGCACGACGAAATCGAGAAAGGCGCGGATGCGCTGGGGCTGCCGCGGGCCGCCGAGATAGACCGCATGGATCGGCTCCTCGTCGGGCTCGACCACGTCGGCCAGCAGCTCGACCAGCCGCCCCGCCGCCAGATCCGCCCGGACGTGGTAGTCGCCCAGCCGGGCGATCCCCGCCCCGGCCAGGGCCATGCGCCGCACTGTCTCGCCATTGTCGGCGAGGAGCGGCCCGGGCGCGGCGCGCTCGATCAGCCGGCCGCCCTCGCGCAGGGGCCAGACCGGGGCGGCGCGGCGAAAGTTGAAGCCGAGGCAGTCGTGCGCCGCCAGATCCTCCGCCCGGGCCGGCGCGCCCCGGCGGGCGACATAGGCGGGCGCGGCGACGATCTTGCGCCGCGCCACCCCGATCCGTCGGGCGGTCATGCCGGAATCCGGCAAGGGCCCCACCCGGAAGGCCACGTCGGTGCGGTCGAGGAACAGGTCGACGATGCCGTCCGACAGCGACAGGTCGACGACGATGTTCGGCCAGGCCCGCCAGAACCCCGGCAGCAGCGGCTCGAGCCCCAGCGCGCCGAAGGCGACAGAGGCGTTGACCCGCACCCTGCCCCCGGCCGCCGCCGCGCCCTGGGCGAGCTCCCGCTCCATCCCGTCGAGCTCGCCCAGGAGGGCGAGGGCGCGCTCGTGATAGAGCGCCCCCTCGGCGGTCAGCGCCAGCCGCCGGGTCGACCGCTCCACCAGCCGCACCCCCAGCCGGGTCTCGATCCGCGCCACCAGCTTTGAAACGGTGGAGGGGGTCATGCCGAGCGCCCGGGCCGCCTGGGAAAAGCCGCCGGTCTCCGCCACCCTGCAAAACACATGCATCTCGCCGATCCGGTTGTCCAACGCCGACCTCCGCTTGTGAACTCGCTTCACGGATCATGTGGCGCGCCGAGGAATACACAAGGGGCCGCGGGCGGGCTACCTCCCCCGCCATGACGCAGCCCTCCCCCCTCGACCCGACCCGCGGACGCCCCGGCCGGCCGACGCCCTCCCCGGCGCAAGGTCCGATGGCTCCCGGCCGCGGATCGGCCTGAGGCCAGGGCGGCGGCCGAACCCGCGGCGGCTCCGGCCGCCCGACCCCCAAGGAGATTTTCCGGATGCAGATCGTGACGACCCAAGGCCTCGCCCTCCCCGCCCTCGGCTTCGGGGTCTTCCGCATGACCGAGCCGGAGGTGGAGCGCCTGGTTCCCGCCGCCCTCGACGCGGGCTTCCGCCATTTCGACACCGCCCAGATCTATGGCAACGAGGCGGCCCTGGGTCGCGCCCTCAAGTCCGCCGGCGCGGCGCGCGACGACATCTTCCTGACCACCAAGGTCTGGGTGGAGAACTACGGCGCCGACCGCTTCCGCCCCTCGGTCGAGGAAAGCCTCGCGCGCCTCGGGGTGGACCAGGTCGACCTGCTGCTCCTGCACTGGCCGGGCTCGCCCGTGCCCCTCGAGGACCAGATCGAGCAGCTGAACGCCGTGCGCGCGGCGGGGCTCGCCCGGGCCATCGGGGTCAGCAACCAGACCATCGCCCAGCTGCGGCGCTCCGTCGCCCTCAGCCCCGCCCCGATCGCCACCAACCAAGTGGAGATCCACCCCTATCTCGACCAGACCGCCCTCGCCGCCGCTGCGGCCGAACTCGGGGTGGTCCTGACCGGGTACTTCGGCATGGCCGACGGCGCCGTCCCGCGAGACCCCGCGCTCCAGGCGATCGGGGCGAAGCACGGGCGCACCGCCGCCCAGGTCGCCCTGCGCTGGCAGCTGGAGCAGGGCCACGTCGTCCTCTCCAAGACCGCCACCCCCGCCCGCTTGGCCGAGAACGCGGCGATCTTCGACTTCGCCCTCGACGCCGAGGACCGCGCCCGCATCGACGCTCTCGCCCGGCCCGACGGCCGCCTCGTCAGCCCCGAGGGCCTCGCCCCCGCCTGGGACGCCTGACGCCCCCGAAGGAGACCCCTCCCATGTCCCTCTCCACCCCTGCCCCCATGGCCGGCGCGCGCGACGCGCGCTGGGTGCTCCTCGCCCTCGCCATCGGCGCCTTCGGCATCGGCGTCACCGAATTCTCGCCCATGGGCCTCCTGCCGGTGATCGCCGCGGGGGTCGACGTCTCGATCCCCCAGGCGGGGCTCCTGGTCAGCGCCTACGCCATCGGGGTGATGCTCGGCGCGCCCGCGATGACCCTCGCCTTCGGCCGATTCGGCAAGCGCAAGGCGCTGATGCTGCTGATGGCGATCTTCACCCTCGGTAACCTGCTCTCGGCGCTTGCGCCCGGATACTGGACGCTGCTCGCCGCGCGGCTGGCGACCAGCCTCAACCACGGCGCCTTCTTCGGCCTCGGGGCCGTGGTGGCGGCGAGCGTCGTCCCCCGCGAGCGGCAGGCGAGCGCCGTCGCCGCCATGTTCATGGGCCTCACCATCGCCAACATCGGGGGCGTGCCGGCCGCCACCTGGCTCGGCCAGCAGATCGGCTGGCGGATGTCCTTCGCCGGCGCGGCGGCGCTCGGCCTCGTCGCCATCGCGGCGCTGCGCCTCGCCCTGCCCGAGGGCGAGGCCGGGACGCGGACCGAGGTGCGGCGCGAGCTCGCCGTCATGGCCCGGCCCGAGGTGCTGCGCGCCCTGGGGGTGACGGTGCTCGGCGCAGGGGCGATGTTCGCGCTCTACACCTACGTCGCCCCGCTGCTCGAAACCCTCGCCGGCGTGGGCCCTGCCTTCGTCACCTTCGGGCTGGCGCTGATCGGTCTCGGCTTCACCTTGGGCAACTGGCTGGGCGGCCGCCTCGCCGACTGGTCGGTGGAGGGCGCGCTGCGCCTCCTGCTCGCCGGACTCGCGGCCTCGATGCTGATCCTGCCTTTCGTGATGACCACGCCGGTCGGGGCGGCGGCCGGGCTGTTCCTCTGGGGCGCGCTCGCCTTCGGGATCGTGCCCCCGGTGCAGATGCGGGTGATGGCGGCGGCCTCCGAGGCCCCCGGCCTCGCCTCCTCGATCAACATCGGCGCCTTCAACCTCGGCAACGCGGTTGGCGCCGCCGCCGGGGCGGGCGTGATCGCCTTCGGCTTCGGCTACGGCGCCATCCCGGTCGCGGGCGGCCTGCTCGCCGCCGCGGGGCTCGCCCTCGCCTGCGTCGGCGGAGCCCGCGCAGGCGAGGTCCCCTGCGCCGCGGAATGACCCGAGGCCCGGGCGCGGGGGAGAATCCGCGCGCCCGGCCGCCAGCCGACCGGCGCCGCCCCTACCCTTCCCCCTCCAGCCCAGCACGCGACCGCGCCGTGTCGAGCCGCTCCCGCAGCTCGCCCCTTACCGCTCCATCCCTTCGAGGAAGAAGGCGAGCATCAGGGCCTGCACGGCCTTGTACATGTCGATTCCGACGCTGCCATGGCAGCCCCGCGCCCGGGCCGCCGCCACCCAGGGCGAGACCGTAGGCGCGGTGATGACGCAGCCGACAAAGGCCCCGGCGTCCAGGCGGTCGACCTGCACCGGCAGCGGATCCTCCGGCCGCATGCCCATAGGCGTGGCGTTCACCACCAGATCCGCGCCGGCGGGATCGTCGGAGCCCCCCCGCACCCGGTCGCCGTAGTGCTCCCGCATTCGCGCGACCAGCGCGTCGCGCCGGGCCGCGTCCACGTCATGGACAGCGAGCGTCGCGACGCCCGCGTCGAGCAGCGCCTGGGCGATGGCCATCCCTGCCCCGCCCGCCCCGAGCAGCAGAGCGTCGCGCCCCGTGGGATCGCCGCCCTGAGCGCGGATCCCCCCGAGCATCCCGAGCCCGTCGAGATTGTCGCCGTGCCAGCTTCCGTCCGGATTCCGCCGCAGCACGTTGGCCGAGCCGCAGATCCGCGCCCGGTCGGAGAGGGTGGCGCACTGCGCCCGGGCCGCGAACTTGTGCGGCACGGTGGCGATGATCCCGTCGATATTGCGGGTCCGGGCCGCAGCCTCCAGGAAATCCTCCACGTCCGCGGGCGCGGTGTGGATCGGGATCACCAGGGCGTTGACCCCGGCCTCGGCGAAGCCCGCGCTCATGCCGGCCGGGGACTTCACCTGGGCGATGGGATCGCCGATGATGGGATAGAGCCGGGTCGCGCCGTCGAGGGCGAAAGGTCTGGTCATGAGGGATCCTGATATCGTTCCGGCGCTCCGAACGGCGCCTCGGTCAGCGCGCCAGAGGCGCAAGTTCTGCAAGCGATGCGGCGATGCCCGTTTCGATGGAGGTGACGGGATGGTCGCCGAGCGCGGCCGGAACCGGATCGGAGACCAGGTCGGCGGGGATGCGCAGGGGCGGCCCCTCCACGCTCACCCCGGTCCAGCCGGTGCGCCGGGCGAGCTCGGCGACGAACTCCGCCATCTCCCGAGTGTCCCCGGCGAGCGTCAGGGTCGTCGCGCCTTCGATCGGCCGGGTCACGGCGGCGGCGAGCAGCCGCGCCACGTCGTCCACATGGACGAAGCCCACCCGCCCGGAAAAGCGGATCGTGGCCGGCTCGCGCCGCAGCGCGGCGGCGATGGCGATGGAGGGACCGGCGGCGATGCCGCTGCTCTCGCCCGGGCCGTAGACGATATAGGGCCGCAGCCCGAGGCTCGGCACGCCGTGGTCGGCCGCATAGACCCGTGCGAGGCCTTCGACCGCCAGCTTGGTGACGCCGTAGACCGTCATCGGCTTCGGGTGGGAGGCGTCTTCTGGGCCGAAGACCCCGGCGGAGCTGAGGTAGGCGATCGGCGCGCCCTCGCGCCGCGCCGCCTCCAGGGCGTTGAGCCCGCCCTGGATGTTGAGCCGCAGCGCCCGATCGGGATCGCGGGCGCAATCCAGCGTCATGATGCCGGCGAGGTTGACGATCCCGGCGCAGCCTCTGGCGGCGGCGGCGAGGCCCTCCGCGTCGCCCACGTCTCCGGCCGTCATCGCGCAGCCCGGGGGCGGCGGTGTCTTGGCGAGGCTTGCAGGGATATCGAGCACGACCGGCGTCACCCCAAGCTCCAGCAGGCGTAGCGCGACCCGCCGGCCGATGAAGCCTGCGCCGCCCACCAGCAGGACCCGGCTCATGCCCTGCGCCTCTCGTCGCAGTCGGTCGGCTTTACTGGCTTCTTGAATGTCATGGTGGGTCCCCCTTGGTTCTATTGGTTTATCAATAACTGGAACGTTATTCAAGTTTAAAAACATGTTCCGATTATGTGCTTTGGTGTTCCGAGGTTCTCGGGATCGACCTCGGCATGGCTTTGGTACGATCAACGGCGGGAATCCGGTTGGAAAGGACATCCGTTTTCTCCAAAGGATTCTTGATTCTAAAGATTCAGATTCAGGCGCGGCATCCCCTTGGAATCGAACATGTTTCCCACCATCATCCTGTCTTCCTGGGGGAGCTTGCCTGTCTTCCTGGGGGAGCCAGCCTGTCTTCCTGGGGGCTTTATCCTGACTGGATGGGGGCTTGCCGACTCCCCGTTCGGCCCGCGTCCTTCTTATGTCCGAGACGCGCCTGACCTGTCCTCCCTTGACGCTTCGAGGTCAGGAACGACACCCTGTCTGGGAGAAACGGGATGAGTCGTATGGACGGATCGGCCGAGAATGTCGGGGACGAGGACGCGCCGCGCCCGATGCGGGTGGCGGCGGCCCTTGCCCGCAGGGAGGGGGAGGATTTCGCCAAGGCGGGCAAGCTCGTCGAGGTGCGTTTCGTCAAGGGCCAGTCGCTCAGCCTCACCGCCTCGCGCCTCCTGGCGCTGATGATCCTCGCCGCCGGTGGCGACGCCTGGCGCGACGTCACCCACCGCATGCGCAAGGCCGACATCCGCCGCGGCCACAAGGGCAACGAGCGCATCGTCGATATGCTGGAAGAGCTGCACCGCACCCTTTTCGCCGAAGATGACCTTTCCTGGCGCGGCCGGCGGGCGCGCAAGCGCTTCAGCCTGATCCAGGCCTCCTGGGAGGAGGTCGAGGAAGGCGGCAGGGAGACCGGCTGGATCGAGTGGCAATTCACCCCCGACGCCCGCCGCCTGATCCAGGAATCCCAGACCTACGCGGTGATGAACCGCCAGGCGGTGCTCGGCTTCCGCTCCGCCTATGCGCTGAAGCTCTATGAGGAAGGCGCGCTGCGCTTGCACCGGCGCCTGCCGATCTGGCGGGTGGACGTGCTCGGCCTGCGCGCCGCGCTCGGCATCGACCCGGACAAGTACGCCGACTTCGCCCAACTCCGACGCAAGGTCCTCGACGTCGCCAAGGCCGAGATCGATCAGCTTGCGCATTTCTCCGTCGACTGGCGCGAAATCCGGCGCGGGCGCGCGGTGGCCGAGATCGAGTTCCGCTTCGTTCCCAAGGGCGCCCCCGCCCAGATCGTCCGTGTGGAGGAGCTCGGCCGCCATTCCGCGGGCCGGACGGCGCGCCGCGATGACCTGGTCGAGGAGATCGCCGCCCCCTCCCCTGCCCCGGCGAAGCCCGCGCGCCGGTCCGCCGCCCCCGGTCTCTGGGCCGCCTTCCCCGCCGGTCCCCTCCTCTATGGCGCGACCGAGGAGGCGGCCCGCGCCATCGCCCTGCGCCACGGCGGCGGCTGGGACGTGAACCTGATCGCCGCCTCCTATCGCGAACACATGGGCGAGCGACTCGCCGGCCTGCGCGGCGCCAAGCTCGAGCGATCGTGGAAAGGCTTCTGCGAGGCCTTCCTCGCCCGTCGGGGCCGCCCCTGACGAAAATTGCAGGGCTGCAATTTCCGCCCTTCGGCTCCAGAACCACCCCCATGAGGTCAGGCCCGACCGCAAAACGTTCCTGCCTTAACCGCCCTTCCGTGCGACTTTCGAATTTTTGACGGTCGTTGACGAAAAGGCGCAAACCAGCGAGCATCGCCGCGGCGTTTTGCAAGGAGCCCCCATGTCCTCCCCGATTGACGAGATGCGGATCGCGGAGGCGCCCGATGTCGCGTCCCTCGCGGACCGGTCCTCCGCCGTCCTGGAAAAGCTGCGCTCCTCCGCCCGCAGCCTCCGCTCCGACGAACGGCGCGAGCCCACCTTCCCCATCGGCAAGGCGGCGGAGCTCGTCGGCCGCACCACCGCCGCGATCCGCGAGGCGGAAAGCGACGGCCGCCTGGTCCCGCCCCCCCGGGGCCCGAACAACCGCCGGCTCGGCTATTCCCTCGCCCAGCTCAACGACATGCGCGGGACCTTCGGCACCCGGCCCTGGCGCGCCCCGGACGATCCCTGCGCCATCGTCGCGGTGCAGAACTTCAAGGGCGGCGTCGGCAAGTCCACCGTTTCCGTCCACCTCGCCCAGCACCTCGCCATCCACGGCTACCGGGTGCTCTTGATCGACTGCGACAGCCAGGCCTCGGCCACCACGCTCTTCGGCTACGTGCCAGACCTCGACCTCACCGAGGCTGACACGCTTTATCCCTACCTGCGCGAGGGCGAGCGGCCCTCCCTCGACTACGCCATCCGCAAGACCCATTTCGACGGGCTCGACCTCATCCCCGCGAACCTGCGGCTCTTCCAGTCCGAGTACGAGCTCGCCGCGCGCATGGCGCGGGGCCAGGGGGCGCTGCTCGACCGGCTCGCCCAGGGCATCGCCTCGGTGGCCGACCTCTACGACGTGGTGGTGCTCGACCCGCCGCCGGCGCTCGGGGCGATCTCGCTTTCGGTGCTGCGGGCGGCCAACGCCCTGGTGGTGCCGGTGCCGCCGACGGTGATGGACTTCTCCTCCACCGCCGCCTTCCTCGCCATGCTGGCCGAAACCATCGAGGACCTGCGCGCCTACCGTCTCGCGCCGCAGTTCGCCTTCCTGCGCTTCGTCGCCTCCAAGGTCGACGAGAACAAGTCGATGCAGAAGGGCCTGCTCGACCTCATGCGCCAGCTCTACGGCAACGCCATGATCCGCACGCCGCTCAAGGATTCCGCCGAGATCGACAACGCCACCGCCCGGCTGATGACCGTCTACGAACTCGACGGCCCCATCACCTCGAAGCAGGTGCGCGACCGCTGCCTCACCTACCTCGACGGGGTCTGCGGCGAGATCGAGATCGACATCCGGCGCACCTGGCCGAGCCATCTGGGCCGCCTACGCAAGGAGGGCCACGCATGACCGGGAAAAATTGCAGGGCTGCAATTCCAGCCGGCGGGGCAGGGGGCGCGCAGAAATTGCAGCCCTGCAATTTCGCAAGGGGGAGGGGGAAATGACGTCCAGAAACAAGAGCTTCATGGCCGATCTCGTCTCCGCCGCCACACCCCCCGAGGGGCAGGAGCGCGGGCCCCGGCTCGGCATGGGGGTGCTCGGCGGCCGTCACAACCGCCTCGCCGAGCTCGCCTCCGGCTCCGTGGTCAACAGCCCGCAGGAGCTGGTAGACCCCGCCCGCTGCCGCATCTGGGCCCGCCACAACCGCGACTACGCCGCCCTCTCCGAGACGCGCTGCGCCGACCTGATCGAGAGCCTCGTCGCCCAGGGCCGGCAGGAGGTGCCGGCGATCGTGCGCCGGGTCACGGACGATCCCGCCCATGACTTCGAGGTGATCTGCGGCGCCCGGCGGCACTGGAGCGTCGCCTGGCTGCGCGCCCACAACCACCCGGAAATCCGCTATCTGGTGGAGATCCGCGACCTCACCGACGAGCAGGCCTTTCGCGTCGCCGACCTGGAGAACCGCGCGCGGGCGGATCTCAGCGACCTGGAACGGGCGCGCGACTATCTCAAGGCGCTCGACCTCTATTACCACGGCCGGCAGAAGGACATGGCCCGGCGGCTGAACCAGTCGGAAGCCTGGCTGAGCCGCTACCTCGACCTCGCCCGCCTGCCGGAGGAGGTGACGGCGGCCTTCCCCGACCCCTTCGAGCTCAAGATCTCCCATATCGCGCCGCTGAAGGCCCTGCTGAAGGTCGAGGCGAGCCGCGACGCGGCGCTGGCCGAGGCGCGGCGGCTGGCGGCCGCGCGCGCCGGGGGCGGGGAGGGGTTGCCCGCCACCGCGCCCGAGACCATCCGGGCCCTGACCGCCGCCGCTGCGGTCCGGCCGGCGAAAGCCGCCCCCAGGAAGTCAGGATCGGAACCGGTCGTGCTCCGCGACGCCGCCGGAACTCCCCTTGTCCGGGTCGAGCGCGCCGACCGCCGCGGCCTCAGCCTCACCCTCTTCTGCAAGGGCGGCGGCGCCAGGGCGGAGGCGGAGGCGGCGCTTCGCCAGATCCTCGACCGGCACTGGCCGGACTGACCCTTCCGGCCCCGTCCACAGCCCGGCCTGCCCGTTAACGATGAAAATGACAGACGTCCATCGTATATGATTGACGTCTGTCATTGCCTCTCCTAACCCTGTGCGAGGGAGGAAGCCATGCGGAAGCCGACGCTGCACGACGTGGCGCGGACCGCGGGGGTCAGCTATGCGACCGCCGATCGCGTGCTCAACGAACGCGGGGGCGTGGCGCAGAAGTCGATCCTGCGCGTGCGCCAGGCGATCGAGGATCTGGGCTACGAGCGCGACCAGCATGCGGCGAACCTGTCGCGGCGGCGCAGCTACCGGTTCCGCTTTCTCGCGCCCCAGGGGGACCACGGCTTTTTCCGGGTGCTGCGCGCCGCGGTGGAGGCGGAACGAGCGAGCCGGATCGCCGACCGGGTCGCGATCGAGATCCGCGACATCCCCGCCCTCGACGCCGAGGCGCTGGCGGCGGCGCTCGACGCCCTCGGGACCGGGGATTGCGACAGCGTGGCGCTGGTGGCGATCGACACCCCCCGCGTCGTCGAGGCCATCGCCCGGCTGCGGGGCAGGGGGGTTCCGGCCGTCACCCTGGTGGCGGACGCGGGCGAAGCGCGGGCCGCCCATGTGGGCATCGACAACGTCGTCGCCGGCCGCGCCGCCGGCCGCATGATCGAAATCGCCCATACCGGCCGGCCCGGCCGCGTGCTGCCGGTGCTGGGCGCCCTCACCCAGCGCGACCACCGCGACCGGCTCCAGGGCGCGGTCTCGGTGCTGGAGGAGACCGCCGGCCGGGTCGAGGTCCTGCCCGCCCTCGTCGCCGGGGATCGCAGCGACCGGATGGCCGAGGTGATGGGCGCGGCGCTCGCTGACCCCGGCGCGGTCACGGGCGTCTATTCCATCGGCGCAGGAAACCGCGGGCTCCTGCCGATCCTGCGGGAGATGGGGCCGGAGCGGCCCTTCGTCGTGCTGCACGAACTGACCGACTTCACCCGCGCGGCTCTCCTCGACCGGCTGGTCGACGCGGTGATCGACCAGACCCCGGAAAGGGAGGTGGCGCTGACCCTCGACGCGATGAAGGCCCTCGCCGACGGCCGGCCGCTCGCCGGGCTCGACCTGACGGTGACGCCGAAGATCTATCTCCAGGACAACCTGCCGCCCGCGGCGGAAGGCTGAAGGCGGAGGACCGCGGCCTCCGACCCGGCGGCGCGCCGCGCAAGACCAGAAAACCGGCCCGCCCCAAGGGCCGACAGGGAGGAAAAGGATGAAGACGATCAAGGGCCCGGCCCTGTTCCTGGCGCAGTTCGCCGGCGACGCGGCCCCGTTCAATTCCTGGGACGCCATCACCCGATGGGCTGCCGACTGCGGCTACGTCGGCGTGCAGATCCCGAGCTGGGACGCCCGGCTGTTCGACCTCGACACCGCGGCCGAGAGCTCCGACTACTGCGACGAGATCAAGGGCGTCGCGGCGGCGAACGGCGTCGCCGTGACCGAGCTTTCCACCCATCTCCAGGGCCAGCTCGTCGCGGTGCATCCGGCCTATGACGCGGCCTTCGACGGCTTCGCCGCGCCGGGCGTGCGGGGCGATCCCAAGGCCCGGCAGGCCTGGGCCGTCGACCAGGTGAAGAAGGCGCTGACCGCTTCGCGCCGCCTCGGGCTCGACGCCCATGCGACCTTCTCCGGGGCGCTCGCCTGGCCCTTCGTCTATCCCTGGCCCCAGCGGCCGGCGGGTCTGGTCGAGACCGCCTTCGAGGAGCTCGCCCGTCGCTGGCGGCCGATCCTTGACCATGCCGAGGACTGCGGCGTCGACGTCTGCTACGAAATCCACCCGGGCGAGGATCTGCACGACGGCGACAGCTACGAGATGTTCCTCGACCGGGTGGGGGGCCACCCCCGGGCCTGCATGTTGTACGACCCCTCGCACTACGTGCTGCAATGCCTCGACTATCTCGACAACATCGACATCTACCGCGACCGGATCCGCATGTTCCACGTCAAGGACGCGGAGTTCAATCCGACCGGGCGCAAGGGGGTCTACGGCGGCTACCAGTCGTGGGTGAACCGGGCGGGGCGGTTCCGCTCCCTCGGCGACGGCCAGGTCGACTTCGGCGCGGTCTTCTCCAAGATGGCGGCGAACGATTTCGCCGGCTGGGCGGTGGTCGAATGGGAATGCTGCCTCAAGCACCCCGAGGACGGCGCCCGCGAGGGGGCGGAGTTCGTGAAGGCCCATATCATCCGCGTCACCGACAAGGCCTTCGACGATTTCGCGGACGGCGGCGCCGACGAGGCCGCCAACCGCCGCATGCTGGGGATCTGAGCCATGGACCGGATCAGGCTCGGCATGGTCGGCGGCGGCAAGGACGCCTTCATCGGCGCCGTCCACCGCATCGCGGCGCGCATCGACGGGCAATACGACCTGGTCGCGGGGGCGCTCTCCGCCACCCCCGACAAGGCGCGGGAAAGCGGGCTCGCCCTCGGCCTCGACCCCGGCCGCTGCTACGGCGCCTTCGCGGAGATGGCCGCGGCCGAGGCCGCCCGGCCCGACGGGATCGAGGCGGTGGCGATCGTCACCCCGAACCACATGCACGCCGCCCCGGCGATCGAATTCCTCGACCGCGGCGTGCACGTCATCTGCGACAAGCCCCTCGCCGCCACCCTGGAGCAGGCGGAAGACCTCGCGGCCGCTGTCGCCCGATCGAAGGCGCTCTTCATCCTCACCCACAACTACACCGGCTATCCCATGGTCCGGCAGGCCCGCGAGATGGTCGCCGCCGGCGAGATCGGCGCGGTTCGGGTGGTGCAGGCCGAATACCCCCAGGACTGGCTGACCGAAGCGGCCGAGGCGACGGGCGCCAACAAGCAGGCCGAATGGCGCACCGATCCGGCGCGCTCCGGGGCAGGGGGGTCGATCGGCGACATCGGCACCCACGCCCACAACCTCGCCTGCTTCGTCACCGGCCTCGCGGTCGAAAGCCTCGCCGCCGACCTCCAGAGCTTCGTCCCCGGCCGGCGGGTGGACGACAACGCCAACATCCTGCTCCGGCTCGAAGGGGGGGCGCGGGGGATGCTCTGGTGCTCCCAGGTCGCCCCCGGCGCCGAGAACGGCCTGCGCCTGCGCGTCTACGGCGACAAGGGCGGGCTCGAATGGGCGCAGGAGGATCCGAACTACCTCTGGCACACCCCCTTCGGCCAGCCCAAACGTCTCCTGACCCGGGGCGGGGCAGGGGCGGGGCCGGCGGCCGCCGCCGCCAGCCGCACCCCAGGCGGCCACCCCGAGGGCTATCTGGAGGGCTTCGCCAACATCTACCTCGGCGCCGCCCAGGCCATCCGCGCCGCCCGCGACGGCGGCCGGGCCGAGGCGCTCGACCTCCTGCCGGGGATCGACGCCGGCCTCGCGGGGATGCGCTTCATCGCCGCCGCCCTCCGCTCCTCGCGGGAGAACGCCGCCTGGGTGGCGCTGTGACCCAGCCGGTCCTCGCCCTCGACCGGGTCAGCCGCAGCTTCGGTCCGATCGAGGTGCTGCACGGGATCAGCCTCGCGCTCCGCCCCGGCCGGGTCCATGCCCTCATCGGCGAGAACGGCGCGGGCAAGTCGACCGCCATGAAGATCCTCGCGGGCTACCAGCCCCCGAGCGCCGGGACGGTCCTCCTCGACGGCGCGCCCGTCGCCTTCGCCGCCATCGGCGAGGCCGAGGCGAAGGGCATCTCCCTCATCCATCAGGAGTTCAACCTCGCCGAACAGCTGACGGTGGAGCAGAACATCTTTCTCGGGCGCGAGATTCGCCGCGGCTGGCTCCTCGACAAGCGGGCGATGCGGGCGCGCGCCCGCGAGCTGCTGGCGGGGCTCGACTGCCGAGTCTCCCCGGACCGGACCGTCGCCGCCCTGTCGAACTCGGACAAGCAGATGACCGAGATCGCCAAGGCGCTGCTGCGGGAAACCCGCGTCCTCATCATGGACGAGCCGACGGCGGTGCTCACCGCCGCCGAGACCGCCGTCCTCATGCGCCAGGTCCGGGCCCTGCGCGACCGGGGCGCGGCGGTGCTCTTCACTTCCCACAAGCTCGACGAGGTGCGCGCCATCGCCGACGACCTGACCATCATGCGCGACGGCGCGGTGGTCTGGTCGGGCCCCGCCGCCGACAAGGACGAGCACGCCATGGCCGAGGCCATGGTGGGCCGCGAGATGAAGGACCTCTACCCGCCCCGCGGCGGCGCCCCCGGCGCGCCCGCGCTGGAGGTGCAGGGCCTCGACGTGCCGGGCTTCGCCCAAGACGTGTCCTTCACCCTGCGCCGGGGCGAGATCCTCGGGGTGGCCGGGCTGGTCGGCTCGGGCCGGACCGAGACCTTCGAGGGCCTCTGCGGCCTGCGCCCCGCCTCGGGCGCGCTGCGCATCGACGGCCGGTCCGCGGTGATCCGCCATCCCTGGGAGGCGCTGGAGCGCGGCCTCTGCTACCTCACCGAGGACCGCAAGACCCGCGGCCTGCTGCTCGGCAAGGGCATGCGGGAGAACCTCACCCTCCAGGCCCTCGCCCGCTTCACCGCCCGCGGCCTCGTCGACCGCGCGGCGGAGGAGGCGGCGCTTGACGCCGCCATCCGCGACTTCGACATCCGCGGCAGCCGGGAGGCCCGGGTGGGCGACCTCTCGGGCGGCAACCAGCAGAAGCTGCTCTTCGCCAAGACCATGCTGTCGGACCCCGGGATCCTCGTCATCGACGAGCCCACCCGCGGCGTCGACATCGGCACCAAGCAGCAGATGTACGGCTTCATCCGCCGCCTCGCCGACCAGGGCCGGGCCATCGTCGTCATCTCCTCCGAGATGCAGGAGGTGATCGGCCTCTCCGACCGCGTGCTCGTCATGCGCCGGGGCCGCATCGCGGGCGAACTGCGCGGGGCCGAGGCGACCGAAGACGCCATCGTCCGCCTCGCCATGGGGGTCGCCCGGCCCCTCCCCGAACCGGAGACCGCCCCATGACCCGCCCCGTGCCCGACCCCATGGCCGACGCCGCCCGGACCCCGCGCCGCCTGCCCTCCATGAGCGTGATCGGTCCCGTCCTCGCCCTCGTCGCGCTCCTCGCCGCCGGGGCGCTGATGAACCCGAGCTTCCTCGGCTGGGACAACATCACCAACGTGCTCTCGCGCTCGGCCTTCATCGGCATCATCGCCGTGGGCATGACCTTCGTCATCACCGCGGGCGGGCTCGACCTCTCGGTCGGCTCCATGGCGGCGTTCATCGCCGGGCTGATGATCCTGGTGATGAACGCCGCCCTGCCGCACCTGGGCGTGGGGCTGCCGATCGTGCTCCTCGGCATGGCGGTGGCCCTCGCCGCGGGGCTCGCGGCCGGCTGGCTCAACGGCTTCCTCATCTCCCGGCTGGGGATCGAGGCCTTCATCGTCACGCTCGGCTCCATGGGCATCTACCGCAGCCTCGTGACCTGGCTCGCGAACGGCGGCACTCTCTCGCTCGATTTCGGGCTCCGCACCTTCTACCAGCCGGTCTACTACGGCGGCGTCCTCGGGGTCTCCTGGCCGATCCTCGTCTTCGCGGCGGTGGTGATCCTCGGCGAGATCGCCATGCGCTCCACCGCCTTCGGGCGGCATTGCGCGGCGATCGGCTCCAACGACCAGGTGGCGAAATACGCCTCCGTCCGGGTCGCCCGGGTGCGGCTCGCCACCTACGTCGCGCTCGGCCTGCTCGTGGGGGTGGCCACCATCATGTACGTGCCGCGGCTGGGCTCGGCCTCCGCCTCGACCGGCCTCCTGTGGGAGCTCGAGGCGATCGCCGCGGTCATCATCGGCGGCACCGCGCTCAAGGGCGGCTTCGGCCGGGTCTGGGGCACGGTGATCGGGGTGCTGATCCTGTCCCTGATCGGCAACCTGCTCAACCTCACGGATTTCGTCTCCCCCTACCTCAACGGCGCCATCCAGGGGGCGATCATCGTTCTCGCTGTCGTGCTGCAGCGCGAAGCCAAGCCCGGGCGCTAGTCCCGGATCACACCAAGGGAGGAAAACCATGAAACCATTCTTCGCCGCGCTCGCGCTCTCGACCGCCCTGGTCGCGCCCGCCTTCGTCGCGCCCGCCCTCGCCCAGGACGCCGAGAAGAAGGTGATCGGCGTCTCGATCCCCGCCGCCACCCACGGCTGGGCGGGGGGCATGAACTATTTCGCCCAGGCCGCGGTGGCGCGGCTGGAGGACACCTATCCCCAGCTCGACTTCGTGCTGACCACAGCCTCCGATCCGGCCAAGCAGGTCAACGACATCGAGGACATGGTCGCCACCCGCAACATCGACGCGCTGGTGGTGCTGCCCTTCGAGTCCGAGCCGCTGACCGGTCCGGTGCAGAACGCCAAGGCCTCGGGCGCCTGGATCACCGTGGTCGACCGCGGCCTCTCGGTGGAGGGGATCGAGGATCTCTACGTCGCCGGCGACAACCCGGGCTTCGGCCGGGTCTCGGGCGAGTACATGGCCGGCGCGCTCCCGGACGGGGGCAAGATCGTGGTCCTGCGCGGCATCCCGACCACCATCGACAACGAGCGGGTCGAGGGCTTCCAGGCGGCGATCGAGGGCAAGAACATCGAGATCCTCGGCATGGAGCACGGCAACTGGAACCGCGACGACAGCTTTGCGGTGATGCAGGACTTCCTGTCGAAGTATCCGCAGATCGACGCGGTCTGGGCCTCGGACGACGACATGGCCGTGGGCGTGCTCGCCGCCATCGAGGCCTCGGGGCGCAAGGACGTGAAGTTCGTCCTCGGCGGCGCGGGCATGAAGGAGATGGTCAAGCGCGTGCTCGACAGGGACACGATGATTCCGGCCGACGTCACCTATCCGCCGGCGATGATCGCCACCGCGATCGAGATCACCGCGCTCGGCATGGTCTCGCCCGCGCCGGTCTCGGGCCGGTTCATCATCGGCTCCGTCCTGGTGATGCCGGAGAACGCGCAGAGCTTCTACTTCCCCGACAGCCCCTTCTGACGCGCGCCCGCGCGCCTTTCGCAGGATCCGCCCGCGCGGGCGGATCCTGCGCCGCCCGTCCGCCTGCGGCGATTGACGCCTCCCCCGTCAATCGCCTGTCAACGAAGCTTGCCATCGGGTTGACAGAATTTAGAAAATACATATTTTCCAATATCTTGAACCCAATTTCACGCGTGATACGGAAGGGGGTTCAGAAGGGCAGGAACTCCAGCGCCTCGCCCGCCCGCACCTTAGCCGCCTCCGCTGGGATCACCACGCGCCCATCGGCGGCGGCGAGCTCGGCGATGCGGGCCGAGAAGGACCCGGGCAGGATCGTCGCCACCGCCCGGCCCCGGGCCTCCGCCCCCGCGACCCGCGCCGGGCGCAGCTCCGCTCGGCCGGGACGCCGGCGCAGCTCGAAGCCGGCCGAGACCAGGGTCGGCGCCGCCTCGGGCCGGACCAGCCCCGCCAGCCGCTCGGCGATGCGCGCCCCGATCAGCGACCAGCCCACATGGACCGCCACCGGATTGCCCGGCAGGCCCAGGTAGACCGCGCCCCCCACCCGGCCGAGGGTCAGGGGCTTGCCCGGCTTGATCGCCACCTTGACCACGGCGAGCCGCCCGCCCGCCTCGGCCACCACCCGGGGCAGGTGGTCCTCCTCGCCCACCGAGACGCCGTCCGTGGTCACGACCAGGTTCGCCCAGCTTGCGGCCGCGCGCAGGGCCTCCTCCAAGGCCGCCGGGTCGTCGCGGGCCGCCCCGAGGTCGCGCGCTTCGACCCAGGGCTGGGCGAGGGCCGCCAGCAGGGCGTAGCGGTTGGAGTTCTAGATCCTCCCCGGCCCGAGCGGCGCGCCCGGGGCGACCAGCTCGTCGCCCGAGCAGAAGAACGCCACCCGCACCCGCCGGCGCACCGCGACCCGCGCCGCCCCCACGGCGGCGAGCGCCGCGGCCTCGCGCGGGCCGATCGCCCGGACGGCGGCGAGGATCTGCGCGCCCTCCGCCAGGTCCTCCCCCCGGCGGCGGACGTTCTGGCCGGGGGCGGGGCGGCGGTCGACCAGGATCGCATCGCCCCGGCGGACGACGTGCTCCTGCATGATCACCGCGTCGCAGTCGGCCGGGACCGGCGCGCCGATCAGGATGCGCAGGCAGGCGCCCCGGGGCCGCGCGGGACCCGCCGGGATCCGCCCCGCCACCGGCAGCAGCCAGGGCCCGTTCCCGACGCGCTCCCCGTTCGCCAGCGCGTAGCCGTCCATCGCGGCGTTGTCGAAGGGGGGCAGGGGCAGGGGGCTCGCCACCCTTCGGCCAGCGCCCGCCCGATGGCTTCGGCGAGCGGCAGGGTCCCGGTCTGCGCCACCGGGGCGGCAAGGCCGACGCCGCGCGCCACCGCCGCCTCCAGGCTCAGCAGGCCGGCGGGGACGTCGCGGTCGCAGTCCTGGGCGAGGGTCAGGGGCATGGGTCGGACTCCGGGTCGATGCGATGGCCCGCGCAACTGCAGCCGAGATCGGCGAGCAGGCCGGCCTCCAGGCTGTAGATCAGGCCGTGAACGGCTATGGGCGCGACGCGGCGCCAAGCCGCGCACAGGATGAGGGTCTCCGCGACCCGGGTCACGCCTTCCAGGACGTTGAGCTCGGCCTAGCGATCGATCTGCGTCTCCTCGTCGAGCGCGACCAGCTGCCGGGCGTTGCGGTGCGCGAAGCGGCGGATCGGCTCGATCCAATGGTTGGCGAGGCCCTCGGTCCCGTCCGTGAGGCTTGCCCGCACCCCGCCGCAGACATGGTGGCCGCAGACGATGATATGACGGAGCTGGAGCGCCTCGACGGCGTATTCCAGGGCGGAGAGCAGGTTCATGTCGCTGGAATGGACCACGTTCCCGACGTTGGGGTGGACGAAGACCTCTCCCGGGTCGAGCCCGGCGACGACGTTCGCCGGAACCCGGCTGTCGGAACAGCCGATCCAGAAGAATTCCGGCGATTGCAGCGCGCTCAGCCGGTGGAAATAGATCCGCCGCCATCATGGCGGCGGACCAGGCGCGGTTGCGGGTGAAGAGGTCCCCGAGCATCAGGCCGCCTGCAGCGCCACGCCACGGATCTCGGCCGCGGCCGCAAGCTCCGCCACCAGTGCGCGGGCCGCCCGCGCCCAGGCGGCGCGCTCGAAGGCCGCTCGGATGCGGGGCGCAACGTGCTCATAGGGCAGGACCGCCCCTTCCGCCCGGGCGTCGAGGCGGATCAGGTGCAGGCCGTAGCGGGTGGCGACGGGCTCCGCCGCGATCTCGCCCGCGGCGATCTGGCTGAGCCGCCCGCCCGCCTCGCGCGAGGAACAGGCGGAATGGGCCCGGGCGAGCCGCTCGAAGGCGCCCGGGTCGGCGGCGAGCTCGGCGAGGAGCGCCCGGGCTGTCGCCTCCGCGTCGCCGGGCGGGGCGGCGAGCAGGATATGGGCGGCGGCGTTGAGCGTCGGCGTGCGGAAAGCCTCCCTGTCCCGGTCGTAGGCGGCGCGGATGGCCGCCTCCTCTGGCGGGGCGGGGCGACCCGAGCCTCGATCAGGGCGCGGATCAGCGCCTCCTCCTTGGTCTCGCGCCGGCCCTCTCCCAGCGGGCGGGGCTCGGCGCGGAGACCAGCGCGGACGGCCTCTTGGCGCAGGAGGGTCCGGCACCGCCAACGCCCGGGCGGCGGCTCCCCAAGTGAGGCCGGGCTTGCCCTGGGGCGCAAGGTGCATCTGGGCCTCGGCGGCGATGCGCGCCGCGGGGATGGTTTCGCCGTTGACGACGACCTCGGGCAGGAGCGGTCCCATGGGCTCACTCCGCCGGATGGCCGGGGGTGCGGTCGGGCCGGGACTCGCCCGCCGCCCGCCGGGTGCGCACCACCTGGCAGCCCGGCCGCCACAGGTAGCGAATCGGGGCCGAGAGCATGTGCGCCAGCCGGGTGAAGGGAAAGAGCAGGAAGATCGTCAGGCCGAGGAAGACGTGCAGCTTGAAGACCAGGCTCGCGTCGCGGACGTGCTCCCAGGCGTCGGTCCGGAAAGTGAAGATGCCTTGGGCCCAGAGCATGACCGCACCATCTCCTCGCCGTCGAGATGCTGGAGCGAGACGAAGATCGTCCCGATCCCGAGCAGCAGCTGCGCCAGCAGCAGGACGAGGATGGCGATGTCGGAGAAGGTCGAGGTCGCGAGGATCCGCGGATCGGTCAGGCGGCGGTGCAGGAGCATCGCGCCGCCCGCGAGCGCGGCGATCCCCGATGACGACGATGGCCAGGACCTGCTTCGCCCCATGGGGCACGCCGAACGCCTCAAGGAGCCAGAGCGGGGTGAGCAGGCCGAAGAGATGGTCGAAGAAGATCACCAGCACGCCCGCATGGAACAGCACAGAGCCGATCATCAGCTGGCGGCGGCCCAGGAGCTGGCTGGATCTGGTCTTTCAGGTGAAGGGATCGCGCTCGTAGCGGGCGATGGAGCCGACGGCGAGCACGCTCAGCGCGATGTAGAGATAGATCTGGAACAGGAAGAAAATCATGGGGCGCTCCTGTCAGCGGGCTGCGGCGGGCGGGGAAAGGGGCGCCGCCATGCGGGCAAGGATGTCCCGGCCGGCGGGGCATCCGGCGTCGGGGTTGGGGCCGAGGGCGACCTGGGTCTCCTCCCAGACCGCGTCCAGCGCGGCGAGATCCTCCGGGTCGTCCTCCGGCGCCGCGGCGAGCTCGGTGATGAGCTCGGCCGCGGCCAGCGCCGCGACGGCGCGCAGCACGCTCGCATAGGGCGTGCTGCGCGCCGGTCCAGCCGTTCGGCGAGGGCGGCGAGCAAATGAGCGGCGTCGGCCGGCGTCTCGCGCGCCTCGGACAGCGGGCGCAGGCTCAGGAACTCCAGCAAGGATCGGCAGGTGGTCGGGCAGTTCGGGGCCGACGGGCTCGAAGCCGCCGGCGCGGTACATGTCGAGCAGGTCGACCATGGCCTGGCCCCGCGCGCGGCTTTCGCCGTGGATGTGCTTGAAGAGGTTGAGCGACAGGCTGCGCGAGCGGTCGAACAGCAGGACGAAGCGTTCCTGAAGGTCAATGAGGTCGCGCGTCGCCAGCTCGTCGAGCAGGGGCGCGAGCGCGGTCCGGGCGGAAGGGGGCAGCAGGCCCTCGCGGGCCAGGGCCGGGCCGATCTCGGGCGCGGCGGCCTGGAGGTCGGGGGTGGGATAGGTCAGCAGCGCCGACAGCGCCTTGAGCGTGACGATCATGACTTCATCGCCTCCGGAATGGTGAGGCCGCGTTTCCTGCCGCGAAAGAGCGACCCTTCGCTGACGCCCGACGAGCAACCGTTGCCGTCGGTGAAGCCGCCGCCGCCGCGGTGGCCCATGATGTCCTCCTCGGCGAGCTCCCGGTGCGCGGTCGGGATGACGAAGCGGTCCTCGTAGTCGGCGAGCGCCATGACCTTGTACATCTCCTCGATTTGGAGCCCGGTCAGGCCGACGCGGGCGGCGATCCCTTCGTCGATCACGCCGTCCACGGTCTTCGCCTGCATGTAGGCGCGCATGGCGAGCATCCGCTCTAGGCAATGGGCGAGCGGCCCCTGGTCTCCGGCGGTCAGCATGTTGGCGAGGTATCGCAACGGGATGCGGAGGTTGCGCACGTCCGGCATCTCGCGGTTGTGGCCGATCAGGCCGGCCTCGGCCGCGTTCTTGATGGGCGGGAGGGGGGCACGTACCAGACCATGGGCAGGGTCCGGTACTCGGGGTGGAGAGGGAAGGCGACCTTCCACTCCATCGCCATCTTCCAGACCGGGGAGCGCTTCGCCGCCTCGATCCAGTCCTGCGGCACGCCGTCCGCCCGCGCCATCTCGGCGATGACGGGATCGTTGGCGTCGAGGAAGATCTTCAGCTCGACCTCGTAGAGGTCCGCCTCGTTCTCGGCGCTCGCCGTCGCCTCGATAGCGTCGGCGTCATAGAGCATCACCCCGAGGTAGCGGATGCGCCCGACGCAAATCTCGGAGCAGACGGTGGGCTGGCCGCTCTCGATGCGGGGATAGCAGAAGGTGCATTTCTTCGACTTTCCGCTTTCCCAGTTGTAGTAGATCTTCTTGTAGGGGCAGCCGGAGACGCATATGCGTCAGCCGCGGCATTTCTCTTGGTCGATCAGGACGATGCCGTCCTCCTCGCGCTTGTAGATTGCGCCCTTGGCCTCGGCCTGAACCGCGCCGGGTTTGCCGGAGGCTCCCACTCCTGAGTAGGATGGAGCATCATGAGCAAGACGACGAACAAGTTTTCCCCTGAGGTTCGCGAGCGGGCGGTTCGGCTGGTCCTCGAGAGCGAAGGCCAGCACGGGTCTCGCTGGCAGGCGATCCTGTCAATTTCGGCGAAGATCGGCTGTTCGGGACAGACGCTGAACGAATGGGTGAAGAGGGCCGAGGTCGACAGCGGCAGGCGTGCGGGCATTCCGGCCGAGATGGCCGAGAGGATGAAGGCGCTCGAGCGGGAGAACCGCGAGCTGCGCCAGGCCAACGAGATCCTGCGCAAGGCAAGCGCGTATTTTGCGATGGCGGAGCTCGACCGCCGGTCGAAGTGATGGTGTCGTTCATCGACGCGCATCGGGATGCACACGGGGTCGAGCCGATCTGCAGGGTCCTGCCGATTGCCCCTTCCACCTATCATGATCGTCTTGTGAAGCGGGCCGATCCAGCTCGGCTGTCGGATCGTGCCCGACGGGATGAGGCGCTGCGGCCCGAGGTCCTGCGCGTGTTCGAGGAGAACTGGCGGGTCTATGGCGTGCGCAAGGTCTGGAGGCAGCTCGGCCGCGAGGGTTTCGACATTGCCCGTTGCACCGTCGCGCGGCTGATGAAGAGCATGGGTATTCAAGGCATTATTCGGGGCAAGCCGCACAGGACGACGATCCCTGACAAGAAGTCGCCGTGCCCACAGGACCAGGTGAGCCGCCAGTTTCGCGTGCCGGCGCCGAACATGCTGTGGGTGAGCGACTTCACCTATGTCGCCACCTGGAAGGGCTTCGCCTACGTCGCCTTCGTCATCGACGCCTACGCCCGCAAGATCGTCGGCTGGCGCGTCAGCACCTCGGCCCATGCGGGGTTCGTGCTCGATGCCCTGGAACAGGCGGTCCACGATCGGCGCCCGGCCAAGGGCGCGGGGTTGGTCCATCATAGCGACCGCGGATCGCAATACCTGAGCATTCGCTACAGCGAGCGGCTGGCGGAAGCCGGCATCGAGCCCTCCGTCGGCAGTGTCGGGGACAGCTACGACAATGCCCTGGCAGAGACCATCAATGGCCTCTTCAAGGCCGAAGTCATTCATCGGCGTGGCCAATGGCGCAGCTTCGAGGCGGTGGAATACGCGACCCTCGAATGGGTCGACTGGTTCAACAACCGCCGCCTGCTGGAGCCGATTGGAAACGTCCCGCCCGCAGAGGCTGAGAGGAACTTCTACGCAGCTCTGGAAACCAAAGCCATGGCCGCGTAGCTAACGAAAGTCAGCCTCCGGCAAACCCGGCGCGGTTCAGGAAGCCGCGCAGGTCGGGTTGAGGCAGTACTCGCACAACCGCGGCAGGTACATCATGAAGGCATTCGCAAACTGGCCGTAGATGTCCCGCTCGACCCCTTCGAAGTTGACGTCTGCCTTGCGCTTCTCGAACTCGCCGTCGAGGATCTCCTCCCAGTTCAGGCCGCCGACGATCTTCTCCATCCGCTCGCCGGTGATCTTGGAGCGCGGCTGGGCAGTGAGGAAATGCTGCATCTCCGGCGCCTGCTGGAGATGGGCGTAGTCGAAGTCGAAGGGCTCGTAATAGTCGTCGATCTCGGGGAGGGATGGATTGGCGAAGATGTTGGCGAGGATGCGCCACTTCGCCCCCTGCCATGGCTGGAGATGGCCGCGGGCATTGCGCTCTCACCCGCCGTTCCAGCGCTTCTGGTTCTCCTAGTCCTTGGGGTAGCCGAGGCCGGGCTTGGTCTCGACGTTGTTGAACCAAGCGTATTCGACGCCCTCGCGGCTGGTCCAGACGTTCTTGCCGGTCACCGAGCAGGTGTGGCAGCCGATGCACTTGTCGAGGCTCAGGACCTTGCCGATCTGCGCGCGGATCTTCATTCGGCCGCCTTCAGGCTGGGGGTGGCGGTCGCGGGCTGGTCGAGCCAGTCGACTTTGCGGACGATGACGAACTCGTCCCGGTTCGAGCCCACGGTCCCATAGTAGTTGAAGCCGTAGGACAACTGCGCGTAGCCGCCGATCATGTGGGTGGGCTTCAGCACCGTGCGGGTGACGGAATTGTGGATGCCGCCGCGCGCGCCCGTCATCTCCGAGCCGAGCGTGTTCACGATCTTCTCTTGGGCGTGATAGGTGTGATACATGAAGGTCGTGCCTTCCTTGTTCCGCTGGGAGACGACCGCCCGCGCCGTCAGGGCGCCGTTGGCGTTGTAGAGCTCGACCCAGTCGTTATCGACGATGCCGGCCTTGGCCGCGTCGGTCTCCGATATCCAGATCACCGGCCCGCCGCGGTTGAGCGTCAGCATCAAGAGTTTGTCGGTGTAGGTTGAGTGGATGCCCCATTTCTGGTGAGGCGTGATGAAGTCTGTCCGCCGTCAGGGTCCATGGGAGGGTTTGAGGGGATTGAGCAACGGAGGGTTTCTGGCTCATCGTAACCGCCAAGGAGTGGAGATGGGCCAGAAACCCTGAACGCAGAGAGCGGCCGCCGAGAAGGTTGTGAAGGAGATCGGTCGCGCGACGCGGAAGCAGCATTCGGCGGAGGAGAAGATCCGGATCGCGCTCGCCGGGCTGCGCGGCGAGGACGGCATCGCCGAGCATTGCCGGCGCGAGGGGATCGCGCAGAGCCTGTGCTACAGCCGGTCGAAGGAGGTCCTCGAGGCCGGCAGGCGACGCCTGGCGGGCGACACGGCGCGGCAGGCGACGAGCCCCGAGGGGAAGGAGCTGCGCGCCGAGGCCGCGGCGCTGAAGGAGGCGGTGGCCGATCTCACGCTGGAGAACCGTCTGCTCGAAAAAAGCATGACCGGGGCTGGGGACGACCGCGCATGAGGCGCCCTGCCGCGGAGAAGCTCGAGATCCTCCAGCTGGTCGAAGGATCCGCATCTGCCGGTGCGCCGGACCCTGGCGCGGATCGGGGCGCCGCCCGCGACCTTCCACCGCCGGCACGACCGCTGCCGCGCGCCTGGGCCGGAGGGTCTCGAGGACCGGTCGCCGCGGCCGGGCCGGGCGTGGAACCGCATCCCCGAGCCGGTGCGGGAGCGGCTGCCGGCGTGCGCGCTCGAGGCGCCGGAGCTGTCGCCGCGGGAGCTGGCGGTCCGCTTCACCGACGAGGAGAAGTATTTCGTCTCAGAGGCTTCGGTCTATCGCCTGCTCAAGGCGCACGACCTGATCACCCGTCCCGCCTTCGTCGTGGCGAAGGCGGCCGAGGCGTTCACCGAGCAGACCACGGCGCCGAACCAGCTCTGGCGGACCGACTTCACCTGCCTCAAGGTCATCGGCTGGGGCTGGTTCCACCTCTCGACCCTCCTCGACGGCTTCTCCCGCTCCATCCTCGCCTGGAAGCTCTGCGCCCCCATGCGCGCCGGCGACGTCACCGACACGCGGGAGCTCGCCCTGGCCGCATCGGGCTGCGACACCGCACGGGGGCGTCCATCGGCCTCGGCCGCTCAGCGACAACGGCTCCTCGTACATCGCGGGCGATCTCGCCCGCTGGCTCGAGGGCAAGGGCATCACCCACATCCGCGGCGCACCGAACCACCCGCAGACCCAGGGCAAGATCGAGCGCCGGCGCCAGACCCTGAAGAACCGGGTTCTGCTCGAGACCTCCTGCCTGCCGGGCCAGCTCGAGGCCGCCGTCGGGGGCTTCGTCGAGCGCTACAACCATCGCCGCCACCACGAGAGCCTCGGCAACCCGGCCCCGGCCGACGTCGACTTCGGCCGCGCTGCAGCCATCCTTGAGGCCAGAGAGACGATCAAGAAACGGACCGTCCGAAGCCGCCGCTTGAGCCATCACGGCCGAGCGCCGTAACCTGAACCAGATGAGCCACAGCCCTCCGATGCTCGCTCAGCTCAGATGTCCCAAAAACCCGGACGACGGACAGCGATGTCGGAATAGACGCAGGTGGTCGACATGCGGAATCGAGCGTGACGAGCAGGTCGAGCTTTCCCTGCGGCGCCTGGTCATGCCAGCGCGCGTCCCTGGAGCGCATCCGGCCTTCCTCGCCCAGATCCTTGCCAAGCACGTCGTGCTTGGTGCCGAGCAGGTGCTTGAGGAAGTACTCGTGCCCCTTGCCGGAGGAGCCGAGCAGGTTCGAGCGCCAGACGAAGAGGTTGCGCGGCCAGTTCTCCGGCGCGTCCGGAGCCTCGCAGGACCTCTCCAGGTCGCCGGATTTGAGGCCGGCGGCGACATGGTCCTTGGGCTCGACGCCCGCGGCCTTGGCCGCGCGCTCCACCTCCAGGGGGTTCTGCTTCAGCTGCGGCGCGAAAGGCAGCCAGCCCATGCGCTCGGCGCGGATGTTGAAGTCGATCAGCCTCGCGTCCCAGTCGCCAGCGGAGGCGGGTCGGGGGCAGGATTTCCTGCGCCGTCAGGGTCTCGTAGCGCCAATGGTCGGTGTAGGGCATACTAGGCCGAGGTCGCGTTCATGTTCCGGGGCGGCCGCCCCTGGTCGAGCGCGAAGGCGAGCGGCGTCCAGCCGGTCTGCGGCCGGAGCTTCTCCTGCCCCACGTAATGCGACCAGCCGCTGTCCGACTTGTCGATGCAGCCGCACATCACCAGCGTGTTGATGATGCCGCGATAGTTCATGTCCATATGGTGCCAGTGGTTCAGGCCGGCCTCGAGGATGACCATGGACTTGCCACTGGTCTTCTCGGCGTTCAGCGCGAACTCGCGGGCGACGGTGAGGATGGCGTTGCGGTCGACCCCGGTGATCTTCTCGGCCCAGGCGGGGGTATAGGGGATGTCGGCGTCATAGTCCGAAGTGACCCAGTCGCCCCCGAGCCCCCGATCGAGCCCATAGTTGGCGCAGAAGAGGTCGAAGACGGTGGCGACCCGCGTCTCCCCTCCTTGAGCGCCAGCCGACGCACGGGGACGTTGCGCGTCGGCACGCCGGGATGGTTGCAGCGGATGAAATGCCCGGTCGCCTGCCCGCCGAAATAGAGGAAGTCGACGCCGACCACGTCGTCGCGGGGCTCCTCGAGCAGGAGGCTCATGCGGAGCGAGATCTCTTGTCTGTCGGCGACCTGCTCGAGGTTCCAGAGGCCGGTGGTCTTCTTGCGCTCGGTCGTCATGCCGGCGGCGGAGGCGCCGAGGCCTTTCTTCAGTTCCTTGGAGCCCTCGCCCTCCCAGCGAAAGCCGATGGAGCCGTTGGGGCCCCCACGCGCCCGCTCCCCTCGTCGATCTCCACCGTCTTCCAGCCGGGATTGTCCTCCTCGCCGAGGGCGTCGGCGAAGTCGCCCGCGCGCAGCATTCGCCCCGGGACCAGCCGGCCGTCGCGTTCCTCCAGCTTCACCAGGAGCGACATGTCGGTGTAGCGGCGGCAATAGTCCTCGAAGTACTCCGCCTGCCGGTCGAGGTGGAACTCGCGCAGGATCACGTGGCCCATGGTCATGGCGAGCGCGCTGTCGGTTCCGGCCTTGGGGCTCAGCCAGATGTCGCCGAACTTGGCCGCCTCGGAATAGTCGGGGCAGATCACCGCCGACTTCGCCCCGCGATAGCGCGCCTCGGTGTAGAAATGCGCGTCCGGCGTGCGGGTCTGAGGCACATTCGAGCCCCAGAGGATCAGGAAGCCGGCGTTGTACCAGCGAGAAGCCGAAGACGCGGTCGGGAGCCCGCAGAGCAGCGCCAGCGCCAGGAAGATCAGGTAGGGCGTGCCCGGATCCTGCACCGTATAGCCGATGCCGAGCGCGGGGATGAGCAACGAGGCGGTGGACAGCGTCGTCCAGAGCCGGCCCCCGAAGATCGGCACCATGAAGCCGTAGAAGATGCGCAGGGTCGCCCCGGACAGGGCCGGCAGGGCGGCGAGCCAGAACAGCTGCTCGGAGGTGAAGCCGAAGCCGATCGCCGGAAGCCGGGCGACCACCACTGACCAGACCATCCAGACCGCGAAGGCGAGGAGCAGGGCGGGGATCGAGATCCACAGGTTGCGCCGGGCGACCTTGCGGCCCTTTTCCGCCCAGAAGGTCGAATCCTCGGGCCGCCAATCGTCGAGCGTCCGGAGCAGGGCGTGGCGGGCCGCCTCGTGCAGGCCGGCGAATTCCGGCAGCTCCGGCAGCTGGTCGAGCGCCGGGCCGCGAGCCGCCTGCTCCACCCAGCGGACGGTGAAGCGCATCCAGGCGAGCGCGACGGCGACGATCAGCAGCAAGAAGGCGAAGCAGCTGGTCAAGATTTTCGTCAGGTCCAGAAGCGCCCCGAAGGCGATCGGCAGGATGAAGCCGCCGAGCCCGCCCACGAGGCCGACCAGGCCGCCGACCGCGCCGACGTTCTCCGGATAGTAGACGGGGATGTGCTTGAATACCGCCGTCTTGCCGAGGCTCATGAAGAAGCCGAGGGCGAAGATCACCCCGATGAAGGGCCAGAGATCCATCTGGGTTGAGAAGGCGATGTCCCCGGCCCGGCCGTGGATCACGTAGTCCGTCGGCGGATGGGACAGCATGAACAGGAACAGCATCGAGAAACCGAAGGTCCAGCACATGACCTTGCGCGCCCCCAAGCGGTCGGAGAGATGCTCCGCCGTAGGCCCGGAAGAGCGAGGCCGAAAGGCTGAAGGTCGCCGCCGCCGCTCTGGCGAATTCCACATGGGCTCCGTAGACGTTGACAAGGTAGTTCGGCCGCCAGAGCGCCAGGGAGACGAAGCCGCCGAAGACGAAGAAGTAGTAGAGCGAGAACCGCCGGACCTGGAGGTTCCGCAGCGGCTCCAGCTGGGCCATGACGGAAGGGGGGACCCGCCCTCGGCCTTGCGGCGGACGAAGGCGGGGTCGTCCTTGGCGAAGACGAAGAAGACGACCGCCATCACGACCAGGGCGAGCGTCCAGACATGGGCGACGGCCTGCCAGCCCCAGGCGACCATGACGAAGGGAGCGAGGAACTTGGTCACCGCCGCGCCGACGTTGCCCATCCCGAAGACGCCGAGCGCCGTGCCCCGGCTCTCCTTCGGGAACCAGCGCAAGACATAGGCGACCCCGATGGCGAAGGATTCGCCGGCGAGGCCGATGCCGAGCGCGGCGAGCAGGAACATCGGATAAGTCTGGGCGTAGGTCAGCAGCCAGACCGCCCCCGCGGTCAGCAGCATCTGCAGGCTGAAGACCAGCCGGCCGCCGTATTGCTCGGTCCAGATGCCGAGGATCAGCCGGGTCAGCGATCCCGACAGGATCGGCATGGCGACCAGCAGGCCGAACTCCGACTGGCTGAGGTTGAGCTGCTCCCGGATCGCGAGGCTGATGATCGAGAAGATCATCCAGTCCGCGAAACAGGTGGTGAAGGCGATGGTGCGCAGCCGGAGCGCGCGTTGGCGGTCTGCCTGGCTCGAGGCTTGGGCTGTGGTCATGGTCCCCCCGGGCCGAAGATCCGGCCGCGAAGAGACCGGTGCGCGGTCAGAAGGCGCAGGCGCGGCCGGGGAAGATTGATTTCGGTCCAACCGGACACTGAAATTGGGAAGCCGTTGTTCGGCGTCCCGATTGACGAGGGTCCTTCCGTTTCCGGATCGGGTCAGCGGCGCAGCCAGAACGGGCCGATGGCGTTGAGGCCGAGGATGCGCAGGACGTGGTGGGCGCCGACGAAGGCGGCGTCGAGATGAAGGGCGAGCGCCATGGCCGCCATCGCCTCGACCCCGCCCGGGGCATAGGCGAGCCAGAGCTGGCCGAAGGGCAGCCCGAGGATCTGGACGCCGAAGCCCGCGATGCCGGCCGAGATCGCGAGGGCGATGAGAATGCTCGTCACCGCGCCGGGCACGGTCCGCACGACGGTCGCGAGCGTGGTGCCGCGGAAGCGCGCGCCGATCACCGCCCCGGTGGCGACAAAGCCGACGATGACGAGCGGCGCCGGAAAACGGCCCTCGACGAGGCCCGTGGCGTGGAGCGCGGCGCTCGCGACCATCGCGCCGAGAAGCGTGGCGGCCGGGACACCCAGCCTGTCGAGGCCAAGCCCGAGAATGCCGGCCGCCGCGACGACCGCGATCATCTCGCCCAGGCTGTTGGTGTGCGGCGCCGCCGCGACGACCGCCTCGGCCGGCGCCGCGCTTCCGCTGATGAGGTTGAGGAGCGGCGGCATCAGCGCGACGAGGGTGAAGACCCGCAGGGTTTGGGCGAGGACGACGCGCGGGAGGTCGGCGCTGCTGGCCGCCGCGATGACGACCACCGAGGAAAAGGCCCCCGGCATCGCCGCGAAGCGCGCCGTCACCGGGTCCCAGCCGTGGACGCGTTCGAGGTAGAGGCCGCCGGCAAGGAGCGTTGCGAGGACCGAGACGCAGAGAAGCGCGATGCTGCCGGGCCAGGCGCCCATGGCGGCGAGGCCCTCGGGGGAGACCGTCGATCCCATCGAGATGCCGAGGAGCAGGAAGGCGACTTCGCGGGCGCGCGGCGGCAGGCCGACCGGCAGGTCGCGGAAGGCGGCGAGCGACACCGCGAGCATCGCCCCCATCAGCCAGCCCGCCGGCCATCCGAGAAAGGCGAAGAGCGCGCCGCCGGCCGCCGCGAGCGCCAGCGTCCCGGCCGCCCAGCCGAGGTCGCGCAGGAAAGGCGCCGAGACCATCTTCATTGCGTCTCTGGTCCCCCGAGACGCGCCCCGATTTGGGCGTCGCCAGGGCCGGACAGAGAAAGGCCGATGGCGGGGTCGTTCCACCTCCTCGGAGCGCCGGGCTTGGAGCAGGCCGGCGCCACGCGCTTTTCGGTCCCCATCCGGGCGGCGCGCGCGCCCCCGATCCCGGCCCGGCGGGCAATCGACAGACAGCCCCGGATGTGTCGGGCGGGGCCACGCGCGCGATCGAGGCCCAGGGTTCCGGACGACGGGATCGAGCCCGCGAAGGCGTCGTCGAAGGCTAAGCGGATCTCAAGGTTCATCGGGGGGTCTTCCTCCTGCTTGGCCGGACGATCTGCCGGTCCTTGGGCTGCCGGTCCTTGGGGCCTCGGCCAAGGCCGGGACAGTCTCGCCGCAGTCTATCGGCGCGGCGACGAGATGCACCCTTGCGAAGACGGCGTCGAGGGTCGGAATCAGGTCGGCTGCGCCATTCCTCGGGCCTTGGCGCCGCCGGCAAGGTCGAGCCGGCAGGTCCGCGCCCCTCGCGGCGAGCGCGCCGTCGGCCTGGGGCGACCCGGGCGCAGGGGCGCCCACACTGCAGGAAACCCGCACCGCCTTCTATTGAGCGAGGTCGGTCCGGATGCCCTGCCTGATGTCCAAGTCCGTCTTGAGGAAAGCCACGAGCGCAGCGGCGGGCGGGTAGAGATCGGCTCCCCCGCCGCTCGGCGATGACTCTTGCCATGCGCTTTGCATGCGCGGCAAGATCTTCCGCCGGCATGTCCGGGGCGCGAAAGAGGCCGCGCCTGTCGAAAAGCGCCACGTCGGCCCCCGCTCCTGCGCGCGACGTGCGTTCCGCCCGGAAGCCGCGCCGCGGGGAGGGCGGCAATGATCTTTTCGTCTCCTGGCCGATTGACGCGGCGGCCGGGACGGACAGGTTGGCGGCGGGATCCCTGCCCGCCGGGCGCCCTTCAGGAGGAGATGGTTCGATGTCGCGTCGCGTCCTTGTCTCGACCCGCTATTTCGACGCCGCCAGCGAGCGGAGGCTGGTCGCGGCCGGCTGCGCAGTGGTCCGCACCGGCCTGCCGGACGACGTCCAGGACGATGCGCTGTCCCCCGAGCGGATCGATGAGCTGCTCGACGGCGTCGCGGGCTGGATCGTTGGGACGGCGCCCGTGACGCGCGCCCTGCTCGCGGCGCATCCCGGGCTTCGCATCGTCGCCCGGCGGGGAGTCGGCTATGACGCGGTGGACGTCGGGGCCGTGCGCGATCTTGGCCGGACGCTGACGATCGCGCCCGGCGGCAACGAGCCCGCGGTCGCCGACCACGCCCTCGGCATGATGCTCGCCCTCGCCAAGCGCCTGCGGGAGGGGCATCTCGCGCTCCAGGCCGACAGCTGGTCGCCGCTGGTCGGCACGGAGCTCTACGGCAAGACCGTCGGGCTCGTCGGCCTCGGGCGCATCGCCCGCACGGTGGCGCGGCGGCTGGTCGGCTTCGACGGCGCGATCATCGCCTGCGATCCGAAAGCGCGGCCCGAGACGGCGGACGAGGCCCGGGCGCACCTCGTCGACATGGACGAGCTCCTGTCCCGGAGCGACTACATCAGCCTGCACCTGCCGCTGACTCCGGAGACACGGCGCCTGATCGACGCGGCGGCGCTCGCCCGGACGAAGCGGGGCGTCATCATCGTCAACACCGCCCGGGGCGGCCTGATCGACGAGACGGCGCTCGCCGACGCCCTCGACGCGGGTCATGTCGGGGGCGCCGGGCTCGACGTCTTCGAGGGGGAGGCAGATTCAGTCCTGCGCCCGTCGATCCTGCGCCTGCTCGCCCATCCGCGGGCGATCGTCACCGCCCATGCGGCGGGCTCCAGCGCGGAGGGTCTCGCGCGGACCAACGCCATCGCCGCGCAATGCGTGATCGATGTCCTGAACGGCGTCGCGCCCCCGGCCCCTTGCATCGTGGCGCGCGGCGCGGAGACGGCCTGACCGCCTCTCCCGAGGGCCCCCCATGTTTCCGGGCCCCCGGGGGCTGGGAGAGGGCCAAGAGGGTGGCGCTTCCGCCAGGAAGCCCCCTTGCCGTTCAAGGCAGGCTGCCCGCGCCTTTTGGGCGACCGCGGAAGCCAGCGCCGGGTCTGCGGGCGCATCAAGCGCCTGCAAACCTCTCCATGCCCCCGCGAAGGGGGCGACGCCCGCTGTCGCTCGGCTACGCCCACGGGCTGGAGGTTTCAATCCACGCCCCCGCGAAGGGGGCGACTGTCGTACTCTTTCCCCTTGCCGTCTTGCCCATAGTTTCAATCCACGCCCCCGCGAAGGGGGCGACGACCTCGTCCGCGAAGATCTCGCGAAACTCGAAATCGTTTCGATCCACGCCCCCGCGAAGGGGGCGACCACAGCGCGCCCCGTAAGCGTCAGGTTTGCGAAAGTTTCGATCCACGCCCCCGCGAAGGAGGCGACGATCCGACCAATACGGGTACAACAACGCCGACAGCGTTTCGATCCACGCCTCCGCGAAGGGGGCGACCCTGCGCGCCGGGGATGTTGGTCGTTCCGTCGCCCGTTTCGATCCACGCCCCCGCGAAGGGGGCGACGCGGCGGAAACGGCCTCCTGCAAGTCCCGGGCGCGTTTCGATCCACGCCCCCGCGAAGGGGGCGACCCTCGTACTTGACCATGCGGTACATCCGATAAACCGTTTCGATCCACGCCCCCGCGAAGGGGGCGACTGTGGGGTTCGGGATGCCAAGAGACTGGATGCCGGTTTCGATCCACGCCCCCGCGAAGGGGGCGACGTCTGGAGCTATACCAACAGCAGCGGCACAACGTCGTTTCGATCCACGCCCCCGCGAAGGGGGCGACTCGCCGATACAGACGGCAAGCGGCTGGTCATGTACGTTTCGATCCACGCCCCCGCGAAGGGGGCGACCAGGCCCGGTGGCCGATCGCGCTGACCAGCGACCAGTTTCGATCCACGCCCCCGCGAAGGGGGCGACCCAAGAGCCCGGCGAGAATGCCGTTGATGACCGGGTTTCGATCCACGCCCCCGCGAAGGGGGCGACGCCGAACCCGGTCGCTGGCGGCCGGCGCAAAGCTGTTTCGATCCACGCCCCCGCGAAGGGGGCGACTAGGTTTGTCCGACCTGCACCGGGTAGACGTAGCCGTTTCGATCCACGCCCCCGCGAAGGGGGCGACGGCCGCGATCGAGCTGGCGGGCTACGCGCCCCCGCAGTTTCGATCCACGCCCCCGCGAAGGGGGCGACTGTCGGCGGCCCGGGGGCGCGCCAGCCGAGGGCAAGTTTCGATCCACGCCCCCGCGAAGGGGGCGACGATGGCTGCATTCTGCGGCACTCTGCTGTTTGTGGTTTCGATCCACGCCCCCGCGAAGGGGGCGACCGTTGATCTCGAAATAGCTGCACGAAGTCAGGTTGTTTCGATCCACGCCCCCGCGAAGGGGGCGACTTCACGGGCCCGCCGCATCAGCTCTTCTTCGCGAGGTTTCGATCCACGCCCCCGCGAAGGGGGCGACACTGCTTGCCGCGCAGGTTCGCCATCGCCCCAGTTTCGATCCACGCCCCCGCGAAGGGGGCGACGCCGCCGCGATGGCGGGCGATCCAGAGGGCGATCTGTTTCGATCCACGCCCCCGCGAAGGGGGCGACGTCGCGTGTGTTGAACTGCACTGCGCCCTGAAGTGTGTTTCGATCCACGCCCCCGCGAAGGGGGCGACCATCCTGACCTGATCCAGGGCGCGGGGCCGTGGCAGTTTCGATCCACGCCCCCGCGAAGGGGGCGACGGGCTATGACAGCGGCACCGCCTGAGGGGTGCAGGTTTCGATCCACGCCCCCGCGAAGGGGGCGACGACCTCCTGACCGACGCGGCGCACAATCCGCCCGTTTCGATCCACGCCCCCGCGAAGGGGGCGACACAGCATTTCCACCGCGGCTTCCGGCCGATGCTGGTTTCGATCCACGCCCCCGCGAAGGGGGCGACGCGATGCCCCGCCCGTGCGGATGGTTCCACGTATGTTTCGATCCACGCCCCCGCGAAGGGGGCGACCACCCCAGCGGCGCGCCCGCCCCTCCCCCTCTAGGTTTCGATCCACGCCCCCGCGAAGGGGGCGACATCCGATCACCCCGAGAGAGGATCGGTTGGCGCGGTTTCGATCCACGCCCCCGCGAAGGGGGCGACGCGAGGCCCCCTGCAAGACGGTCCCGTCCAAGGGGTTTCGATCCACGCCCCCGCGAAGGGGGCGACGGCTCTCGGCATCGACAGAGACGAATGGCAGGCGTTTCGATCCACGCCCCCGCGAAGGGGGCGACTCGCCGGCGGCAAGACCGTGAACGCCCGGGCGACGTTTCGATCCACGCCCCCGCGAAGGGGGCGACCGTCGCCGGGGGGAACCATGATCGCGACCTGAAGGTTTCGATCCACGCCCCCGCGAAGGGGGCGACACGAGCAGTTCCGGCCCCGGGGTTGTAGTAGCCGGAGTTTCGATCCACGCCCCCGCGAAGGGGGCGACTTCGTCTGCTCGGTGAGCCTCGCGAGGTCGAAGGGTTTCGATCCACGCCCCCGCGAAGGGGGCGACCGTGGTGCGGCATGACGATGTTTTTCCCCAAACCGGAGTTTCGATCCACGCCCCCGCGAAGGGGGCGACGCAGATCGTGGGGCTGGATGATCGGCTGGATACCGTTTCGATCCACGCCCCCGCGAAGGGGGCGACGAGCCACTGTGCGGCCTCTGGGTGGCCTGCATCGTTTCGATCCACGCCCCCGCGAAGGGGGCGACAGAAATTGCTGGGGGGTTTGGATAGTGCTTGTTGTTTCGATCCACGCCCCCGCGAAGGGGGCGACGGCGCGGGGCATTTGCCGATGCCACAACGCCCGAGGTTTCGATCCACGCCCCCGCGAAGGGGGCGACTGCCCAGGTCCATGACCTGCTCGAAACCTACATGGTTTCGATCCACGCCCCCGCGAAGGGGGCGACAGGACGGTCGCCATGGAGGTCAGACGCTGAAGCACGTTTCGATCCACGCCCCCGCGAAGGGGGCGACGCCGGCGCACGGCTTCTGGACGGAGGGCACGATTGTTTCGATCCACGCCCCCGCGAAGGGGGCGACGGCATGGCGCACGCGGCTGGTGGCCTCGCTCGCCGTTTCGATCCACGCCCCCGCGAAGGGGGCGACCTGAGCCCGTCCGCTCGCCTTGGCGCCCGAAAAGCGGTTTCGATCCACGCCCCCGCGAAGGGGGCGACGTTCGAGCAGATGATCGGCTGGCGGAAGATCACGCGTTTCGATCCACGCCCCCGCGAAGGGGGCGACCACCCGCCTGCGCCAGCGCCAGCCGATAGTCGTCGTTTCGATCCACGCCCCCGCGAAGGGGGCGACGTCTCGCCGCACTCATTCCGCATCACGGATTGATTGGTTTCGATCCACGCCCCCGCGAAGGGGGCGACGACGGATGCTGATGGCGTGGCAATCCCCTCTGACGTTTCGATCCACGCCCCCGCGAAGGGGGCGACGCCATATCGACCTCCAGTCCTGGATCGATGCCGCGTTTCGATCCACGCCCCCGCGAAGGGGGCGACGCTCTGGCGATGCACCGTCCCGCCGATTGGCGAAGTCGTTTCGATCCACGCCCCCGCGAAGGGGGCGACCCGAGGGCGTGGAGCCCGCCAAGGGGGACCGGGTGTTTCGATCCACGCCCCCGCGAAGGGGGCGACGACGGATGCTGATGGCGTGGCAATCCCCTCTGACGTTTCGATCCACGCCCCCGCGAAGGGGGCGACGATGCGGACATGTGGGCCTGCATCCCGCATTTGGCGTTTCGATCCACGCCCCCGCGAAGGGGGCGACGAGCGCGGCAGCAGCCACTGGGTCAATTGCCCAGCGTTTCGATCCACGCCCCCGCGAAGGGGGCGACTACTGGCTCGGGTCGTCTCGCGGCTCGGCAGAGTTTCGATCCACGCCCCCGCGAAGGGGGCGACACGCATGTTGACGGCCTCGACCGGCTCACAGGCCAGTTTCGATCCACGCCCCCGCGAAGGGGGCGACCCGTCATATCGATCCACGAGCATCCCTCGGCCGCGTTTCGATCCACGCCCCCGCGAAGGGGGCGACGAGCCGGTGACGCGCGTCACCACCTTGTCGAGCTTGTTTCGATCCACGCCCCCGCGAAGGGGGCGACTGGCGGACAGTAGGGTGTTGTTTCGACAGCCTGAACTGGAAAAGCGGCGCGAAGGGATGCATTTTGCCTGGTCGGTCGCGCCGCCTTGGACGGGGGGGACAGGAGAAAGGCAACGTTCTCAAGGACAAGGGCATGGCGCGAACCCCTCTGGGCTGGACGGCGCGCTTGGGGTTCGCGCGATGCAGGGCGGCCTTTCAGAGGATGAGCGGCCCCCCGAGATCCACTGCCGCCTTCGCGCCCACATGCTCCACCCGGCGGGTCCAGTTGGCGCCGAGGTGGTAGTAGCGCAGGCTGTCCGTCCCCGGATCGATCAGGCCCTTCAGCCGGGCCTTGAGCCGGATCCACTGGCCCGGATCGACTTCGATCTCGAAGACCGAGAACTGCACCCTCTGGCCCCAGTCCTGGCAGGCCCGCGCCACGCCGCGCAGGCGCTTGCGGCCCGCGAGCGTGGTGGTGTTCACGTCATATGTCACCAGCACCATCATTTCCAGAACCAGGGCGGATAGGCGTCGAGGTCGCCGCGCAGATGCCGCGCGAGCAGCTGCGCCTGCAGCCAGGGGACGAGGCCGAGCGGGGCCTTCTCGCCGAGGAAGGGATGCGTGCGCTCCTCCTTCTTGCGCTCCTGCCAGGCGGTCAGGACCAGGCGGCGGGCGTCGTCGGTCAGCAGGACCGCGCCGCCCTCCATCGCCCGGAAGTCGTCGGCGCGCAGCTGGCGGCGGTTGACCAGCGACAGGGCGAGGCGGTCGGCGAGCGGCGCGCGCAGCTCCTCCATCAGGTCGAGCGCGAGGCTCGGCCGGCCGGGGCGGTCCCGGTGCAGGAAGCCCACGGCCGGGTCGAGGCCGACGCTCTCGCAGGCGCTGCGGCAGTCGTGGACGAGCAGGGTGTAGAGGAACGAGAGCAGCGCGTTCATCGCGTCGAGCGGCGGCCGGCGGGATCGCCCACGCCAGCGCAGCTCCGGGTCGGGGGCGCGGATCAGCCCGTCGAAGGCGCCGAAATAGAGGTTCGCCGCCTCGCCCTCCGAGCCTCGGACTTCCTCCAGCGTCCGGTCCGCGAAGGCCGCCCGGCGCAGAACATGGGCCATGCGGCCGCAGGCGGCCTCCAGCGCGGCGCGGGCCTCGGGCGTCATCTCCGCCCCATGGTCGCGAAGCCCCCGCAGGAGCACGGCGCGCTGGTTGGAGACCTTGCCCGTCACGAAGGAACGCGCGATGTCCTCGCCCGCTTCCGCCGCCCGGTATTGGGCGCGGCGCAAAAGCACGTTGCCGCTGACGGGCCCCTCGATCCGCGCCTGGAACCGGCCCCCCCGGTCGAGAAGCGCCAGCGTGATCCCCGCCCCGGCGCAGGCCCCGATCAGCGCGGGCGAAACCAGGATCGGCCCGAAGGCCACCACCGAGGAGAGCATGTGCAGCGGCACGCGGGCCTTCACCGCGCCCTCGACCTCCGCCACCAGGGTCTCGCCATCCTTGCGGAGCGCGGTTCCCTCGGTGGTGACATAGACGGTGTTGAGGAGCTTTTTCATGGCCGCCGTCTCCTCATGGCCGGTCCTCCAGCGCCGCCCGGGCCATCCGGTCGCGCCAAACCCGGGCGGGGCGCCCGGCCGCCTCGGGCCGGCAGAAGTCGTGGAGCGAGCAGGCGCGGCAGCGGCTTTTCAGCGGCGTGGGGGCCGGCGTCTCGCCGGCGGCGAGGACCCGGGCGAGATCCGTCGCCGCGGCTTCCGTGAGGGCCCGCAGCGCCGCGTCGAAGGGAACCACGACCCGCCGCCGGGTCTCGGCGTAGAAGAGCGCGCCCTCGGGGACCGGGACGCCCAGCATCTCCTCCAGGCACAACCCCTGGGCGCAGAGCTGGACCTCGTCGGCGCGGTGGAGCTTGGGCTTGCCGCGCTTGTGCTCGACAGGAAACGGGATCTCCCGGTCTCCGACCGCCCGGAACTCCACCACGTCCGCCACGCCCGAAAGGTTCAGCCGCCGCGAGGCGAGCGGCAGGCTCATGACCTGCCGAACCCCGCGCGATCGCCGGCCCCCGCCCTTGTCGGCGACGGCGTGCAGCACCGCCCCCTCGGCGGTGAAGCGGTTCTCGGCCCAGAGCCGCTCCACATGGATCAGCGCCGCCTGCCGCAGGCAGTAGACCGCGTGCTGGAGCGCCGAGAGCGGGATCGGCTCCGGTCCGGCCGGCTCCATCACGCCAGCTCGAGGATCTCGACGCCCTCGGGCAGGCCCTCCCGGTCGATCCGCAGCGCATAATCGGCGAAGCGGCGGGCAGGCGGCAGGTTGTCGAGCCGCGCGTCGATCTCGCGGAACTCGCCCCCCACGTTCCGCCCGACCTGCACCCGGTCGAAAAGCGCATGGGCCGGCGCGTTCCCCAGCGCATTCGCATGGCGGAACGCGATCAGCCGACGCGTCGCCATCTCGCCCCGGGCGGCGGAGCGGTCATGCTCGAACATGTCGCGCAAGGCCTCGAACAGCAGCTCCAGATCGCCCTCGCCAAACCCGGTCCGCTCGGCGAGCTTGGCCGAGACGAAGCCATGGGCGACATAGAGCCCGTAGGGGATGACATGCTTGCGCCCCATGGTCCGCTTGTCGCCGCGCTTTTCCGTCTCCTCCGCGCTCTCGGCCTTGCGCTCCTCCTTCTCCTTGTCGCTGGTGGCGGCCATGCGGGTGATGGAGATCTCCAGCGGCAGCACCGGCTCCACTGACCGGGCGAAGGCGAACTGGACCGGGCCGCGCACCTGGCCGGCGTTGATGCCGGTGGACAGCACGCCGCCGAAGGTCCGCACATCCCAGAAGTTCCTGCACATCCAATCACGGATCGCCCTGGCCTCCGCGTCGTCCTTGGGCGTCAGCTTCGCGGCCTTGGCGACCGAGGCGTCGCCGGGACGGACAGCGGCATAGGCTTCGCGGTGCTTGTCGTTCAGCACCGCGCCCTCGGTGACGTAGATGTGGCTGCCCGGGCCTTCGCGGGTCAGCTCCACGTAGTTGCGGATCTTGCGCTTGAGGCAGACGTCGGTGACGAGCCCGTGGCCGGTCTCGGGGTCCATCCGCGGCATGTTGCCCGCGTCGGGGTCGCCGTTGGGGTTGCCGTTCGTCACGTCGAACAGCAGCGCGAAGTCGATCCGGCGGGCGAGCGGGGCGGTCATTCGGCGGCTCCTTCGGAGGCGGCTTCGGGGGCTCCGGCTTCGACGGCTTCCCCGGCCGGGGCGGCGCGACGGGCCTTCTCGTGGTAATAGCCGATGGCGAAGCGCGCCTGGTCCTCCAGCCGCAGCGTCTTCGGCAGATCGGCGGGCAGGCGGGCCATGATCTCCCCCACCCGCGGCTCAATCCAGCCGCCGCGGCCGCGTTTGCGGGCGTCGGCTGCATGGACCTTCAGCCCGCGCAGCAAGGCGGCGAAGACCCGCGCCGGAGTCGAGGAGGCGGCCGCGTAATAGCGGTCGCCGATCGGGGCGTTGACCCGGCCGAGGGCGGCGTATTGCGCGCCCTCCAGCACGGCGAACAACCGGCCAAGCTGATAGGCGGGGCTCGGGTTATCCTCGTCCAAGGCCACGGGGACCTCCATCTCATGGTTGCGGACCAGCACGGCCTTCATCATCGCCGCGCGCAAGGCGCCCACCTCCTGGTCGGAGCGCGCGCGCATGACCGCGGTCGCGAGCAGGGTGAGCGGGTAGCGGCCGCCGGTCAGGATGGCGCGCATCCAGTCCCCGGCGAGGTTCGGCGGCACGTTCTCGCGCTTGCCCTGGACGGCGAGCTCCGCGAGATATCGCCAGAGGCCGGGGCTTCCCCGGGGCGGGGGCTCGATCGCCATGTCCCGGAGGAACCGCTGGTAGTTGCCGGCGATGGCGCCGAAGTCGTCCTCGGCATAGAAGCGGATCGCGAGGCGGGCGGCGTTCGGCGCGAGGCCGAGGACGAAGAAGCGCAGGCCCTGGTCGGCGAGCCGCGGGTCGATCTCGGCGAGCGGCCGGCCTTGGCGGATGGCCTCGAGCTTCTCGCCGATCCGCCCCGCGCCGGCCTTTTCCTCCACGGCCGCTTGCCGGTCCTCCGCCGCCGGATCGAACAGGGCGAGGAAGAGCGCGTCGGCCTCGGCGGCCGCCTCCCTGTCCGCGGCCTCGGCCCAGAAGACGGTGGAGGCGTCGCCGATCTGGAGGCGGTGGCCGCTGTCCCTGGCGAGAAAGATGTTGAGCGCCGTGCCATAGGCGAAGGCCGCCGCTTCGGACACCGGCGCGTTGTCGCCCTGTTCGTGGCCATAGGACGTGAAGGCGTCGAGGTTGAAGGAGACCAGGCTCGCCCCGGAGCTCTGCGCTCCCCAGACGCCCTTGATCGAGGCATGCAGTTGGGCGACGGGGCCGGGCTCGCCTGTCACCAGGCAGATCTGCGGATCGGAAGCGGTCTCCCCCGCCACCCGCGCCCAGGCGGCCCGCGCCGCAGGGCGGTCGTGGAGAAAAACGCCGGCCAGCCGTTCATCTTCGAGGCAGAAGACGAGATTCTGGTCACGCATGTCCTCCGCCCAGGGCGGCGACTGGAAAGCTTCGGGCCGCCAGGCGTCGAGAAAGCCCAGGAAAGCGAGGAGTCCGGGATCTTGCGTCCCCGCCAGCCACTCCGCATGGCGCTCCCGAAAAGCGACATGTTCCTGCGCGGTGCGCTTGCCTTCGCCTGCGGTGACGCCGAGCGTATAGGCCGTCTTGTCCCACAGGAAGTTCGGCGAGACCCCCGACGTGCGTTTCACCGCCCGGGGAACCTCCATCAGCCGCGGCGACCGCTTCCTGTCGTCACCGCGCAGGTCCACCACATGGGCGACCGATCCGTCTTCGCGAAGCGAGACCAGCAGGCCGATCTTCTCGGTCGAATAGCCGAAGGGCGGCGCCTCCGGCAGCCGTTCGTAGGCGCGCGCCAGGGCGGCCAGCACGCTCACCGGCGGATCTCCGGCGAGGTCGGATGCGGCACGACCACCACACCCTCCTCCAACCGCGCCCGAAAGAACAGCGAAGGCCGGCCCGGCGCGGCATGATCGATGTCCCAGAGCATGAAGCCGAGGTCCCGCGCCGCGCCGAAGCCCAGCTCGGCGGTCCGGTGCTCCGGCGCGGCGATCGGCGTCGGCGCCTCCGGCGGGATCAGCGCGAAGCGAGCGGCGAATTCCCGGGTCCCGAGGCAGGGCTGGTGAAAGCACTGCCCCCGGGCGGCGCGGCGGTTGAAGGTGTCGAGATGTTTGGCCGGATTGTCCTCGGCGCCCGCCTTGCCGGTCATCTCGAAATGCGCCTCGAGGACATAGGCGGGATCCGCCAGGACGACGGAGGCGCGCTGCTGGCGGTCATCCTCGACCCGCAGCCGCAGCCCCTCCAGGTCGCCCCGGTTCATCGCGCGCTTGATCGTGCCCACCGGGGCCTTGTGGCCTACCTCGTTGCGGCGGATGGTCTGAAAGCGAATAGGGTTGAGCACATGAATCCGGTCGATCACCCAGGTTATCGCTGGTTTCCAGTGAATTGCCTCAAGTATTCCCCGGGCGGCGGAGGGGGTCATGACGTCATACGACACCCGCTCGACCTTCATTTCGGGGCGCGTAAAGAGGCCGTATCCGCCATCAACGCGGAGTCTGACGCCATAGGACAAAGCAGGACCTCGATATTCCATATCAATACGGTGTATGGTTGCACATGAGACTCTCTGATCGTCAAGAGCGCAGATCGCCATGGTTAACTGCCGTCCAATGCGGAGCGCAGCGGCATCCAAGCAGTCTGAGGCGTATGGATCCGGGCCTACGCCCCGCAGCAACAAGCTCACCACTTTTAAACTTCCCTTAAATGGTAATTAAAAATCTTGCGCGACTCGCGCAAGACGTGATATGAGCTTCTTTGTGGGCGTATCTGCCCATTTTGCGAGCGAGCTTAGATCATGCGCCGACGAGGCTGGCGGTTCTTTCTCAAGATTAACTTTCTAGAGGTTACTCTAGAAATAGCTCCTCCATAGTATCAATAATGATTGTCGCGTTCTCGCGTGGATCGAAACCCTTAGATGGTTATTGTGATTAATTTCAATATTTTATCCGGTCAGATTTAGAATTTGACCGGATAATTTCCGTAAATTTTGCCAAACAGAAATTTCCGTTTCTTCGAATGCCTGCTGAGTTTCGTCAGCATTGTGGCCTTCAGCCGGATTCACGATACGTCAACAAAGGTTTCAGTCTGGTTGACGATTTTTGAAAAATATAATATTCTCAATATATTGATCCAGTTTTCACGCGTGAAATTTGGGCCGCCGTCCGCTCAGATATTCCACTGCTCCGCCCCCAGGTATTCCGCATCCTCCCAGCGCAGCCCGCTGTCGGCGTGGTAAAGGTCGAGGGCGTCCAGCACGACGAACTGGTCCCCCCGCAGCTCCGGACAGGCGAAACGCGCCTTGCCGCAGGCGATCAGCCGATCCCGCGCCCGGGGCGGAACCTGCACCACATGGCGTTGAAGGGCGCGGGCGAGGCTCCCGGACGAAACCTCCGGCCTCTCGAGGCGACGCACGGGCTCCGCCGCCTTGCCCAAGGGGATCACCACCGGGACCATGGCGCTCTCGATCAGGCGGTAGGCCTCGGCGATCTCGCGGAAGGCGAAGTCGAGCTCGCCCTCGCGCGTCGGCGGCCGCAGCTTGTCGAGGATCTTCTTCTCGTCCAGCCGCTCCGGCCCCAGCCGGGAATAGACCTCGCGGAAATAGGCCTCCACCGCATCCGGCGACTGGGGGTCGTCCCGATGCAGGTCCCACATCCGGTCCGTGTCGCCGGTCAGCCCGGCGATCTCCCGCGGCGCCGGCCAGCCGATCGGGTCGAACAGCGTCACCACGCTGTCCTCCCGCGGCCGCCGACCCTCGCGGTTGCAGCGCCCCGCCGCCTGGATTTGCTGGTCGAGCCCGGCGCGCGCCCGCCAGACCAGCGGGAAGTCCAGATCCACCCCCGCCTCGACCAGGCTGGTGGCGATCAGCCGGCAGGGCGCGCCGTCCTTCAGCCGGTTTCGCACGTCCGAAAGGATCTCTTGCCGATCGGCGGCGTATTGCCGGGTCGTCAGGTGCAAGAGGCCCGGCAACCCCACCGCCTTGCCCGCCTCGAACAGCGCCAGGGCATGGGCCCGGCTGTTGACGATGACGAGGCCCTGCGCCGTCCGCGCCAGCGCCGCGACCAGGGCCTCGTCCTCCATCGCCCCCGCCTGGACCATCCGCGTCCGCCGCAGCCGGTCCGCAAGGCCGCGGGGGTCCAGGGCGAGTTCCCGCAACGGACCCATCCGGCCCCTGACCGCCTCCCGCACCGCCGGCTGGGTGGCGGTGCAGAGCACGATCGAACAGCCCCAGTGGCGGGCCAGGCAGTCGAGCATGGCGAGCGTCGGCCGCAGCAGCCCGCGCGGCAGGGTCTGGGCCTCGTCCAGCACGATGACCGAGCCCGCGATGTTGTGGAGCTTGCGCGCCCGGGAGGGGCGGGCGGCGAACAGGCTCTCGAAGAGCTGGACATTGGTCGTGACCACAACCGGCGCCGCCCAGTTCTCCATGGCGAGGGCGAGCTTGTCGCGGCCCTCGCGGCGGATGGCCTTCTCCTCGTCGATGGCGGAATGATGCTCCAGCACCAGGTCCTCCCCGAGGATGCGCCGGAAGATCGCCGCCGTCTGGTCGATGATCGAGGTGAAGGGGATGGCGTAGATGATCCGCCGGTGGCCGTGCACCGCCGCATGGTCAAGGGCGAAGCCGAGGGAGGCGAGGGTCTTGCCGCCTCCCGTGGGGACCGTCAGGGTGAAAAGCCCCGGCGCCAGCGCCGCGCCCGCCCGCACATGGGCGAGGATATCCCGCCGCAGGGCGTTGAGATCGCCCTCCTGTCCCAGCGTCGCCAGATGCGCGTCGAAGGCGGCTCGGACCTCTGACAGCAGCGCGGTGAGCGCCGGCCAGACGCGATCCGGCGCGCGGCGCTCCAGCTTGGCATAGAAGGCTTCGGTATCGAGGAAGTCCGCCTCGACCAGGCAGGAAAAGATCATCCGCACTGCGACCGACAGGTCGAAGCCCGCGGTTTCCTTGGCGGCATGCGCGGCAAGCTCGGCCGCGACGCCGGTCAGGTCGATTGCCACGGCCTCGCGCCAGGCGGGATCGAGCGGATCGCGAAACCCCTCGATCCGCGCGGCGAAGCTGGAGGGCGCGCCGTTGCGCCGATCCGGCAGGCCGGCGTGATGACCAAGGATGCAATAGGCCAGAGCCTCCGCCGCTGCGCGGTCCCGGGGCGAGGCCTCCCGCAACAGGATCGCCGCCCCGGCGGTGGAGTGATCCACCGATGCGCCTGCGCCGACGATATAGCGCTGGAAACGAGGATCAAACTTGCCGAGGTCATGCAGCAAACCTGCGACGGCGGCGGCGCGCGTGAGGCCCAGGGGCTCTGCCTTCACCTCGGCCAGGCGCGCGACGGCTTCGAGATGCTCCGGCAAGTCTTGCCAGTTTGTCCGATCGGAAGAGTCGCCTGAATGGGCAAAGAACGGAGAAGACACCTAGAAGCTCCATCATTGGTGGAGCACCCATAACAAGCTTTCTGGGAGGTTCTAGGTTCGTTATCGGGGGGGGGGGCGGTCGCCGCCGGGTTGCAGAAGGAATGCTTTTAAGGACGAACTGCCAATAATGCCGAGACCCGCTTAACACCACTCAACCAAGCCCCTGATAGCGGTCTCCGCCAATGAATGAGCTTACCAATTCGGCCGCGGTCTTCATCGAGTTGGCGAGCAAATATAGGTTCATGATGAGCGATCCGATTACGAAATCGCCTGATCCGCTCAATGTCGTCAAACATCACGGCACGAACTTGGAGGACTGTTAAATTAGGATCTGTGCCGGGAAAGCAATTTGCAAAATTTGGAATAAATAGCCTCTGATGCTGTCCAGTTACAAATATATATTGCCAAAATGCGAATTTTGATTCAGCAAATAATTTTTAAGAAATTGTCAATCGACGAGCACATGAATCTAAATCATCGGCGGGTTGATAACTTCGACCATTTGCTAGCCGTGGAAGTGTATGCCGAAAGCCCCGATTATGGTGCCAATTAGAGCCAATTGCAGCCTCTAAAATGCGCTGAACCCGAACCTTGGGCCACCCGCCGCCATGACGAAGCCCGGATTTTCCAGCGCCGGGTAGCCCAAGGTTCGGGTTCAGCGCATCCCCACGCCTCGAAGAGGATTCCCCCGGTCCAGGAATCGGGGGCAAGGGCTGTGAGGGCGGATAGCGATCGGCCGCCGGGGCTGCGGCCGCCGGGCGCCTTGGGACAGGCCGCCGGCCTCCAGGAAGGCGCCGCAGCCCCCGCTCTCCCAGGCCCAAGGGAGCCCAAGGGAGAGGCGAAAGGCGACCTCCGCATCCGGCTCGGCGCGCCAAACCCGGAATTTTGCGCCCGAACCGGGCGGCGGCGGCATTTTCCCCGATTGACCCCGCGCCGTCTTGCGCATAATCAGCGCCCACGCTCAGGGCTGCGGCTCGACGCATCCTTGGAGGGGTGGCAGAGCGGTCAAATGCAACGGACTGTAAATCCGTCGGGGCAACCCTACGCTGGTTCGAATCCAGCCCCCTCCACCATCTTCTCAGCTGCTACCAGGGTTTCGCGGGCAGGCGTCGATGTCCGCGTCATCTTCAGGGCTTTTGCCGGTCAGTCGGGGCGTTCCGGGCGGAAGGAGGCGCGGTAGCGGGTGGCGGTCATGCCCTTGGCGGCGCGGAAGTGGCGGGCGAAATGGGCGGCGTCGGAGAAGCCCGTCTCGGCGGCGATGGCCCCGACGCTGCGGTCGGTCTGGATCAGCAGGCGACAGGCCTGGCCGATGCGCAGTTGCGTCACGTAGGCGCTGAGCGACATGCGGGCGCTGCGGCGGAACATGCGCTGAAGCTGGCTCTCGCTCAGGTGCGCGACGGCCGTCAGGGGGGCGAGGCGCAGGGGCTCGGCGTAATGGGCGTGGAGCCAGGCCAGCACCCGGGCCATCCGCGCCCGGTCCCGCGACGCCTCGCCAAGCGCCATTTCGCCGGCCGAGAGGCTCCGCCGGTCCGGGTCCGCGGCGAGGTCGAGCAGGATGCCGAGGAGCGCGAGCGGCCGACGCTCCGCCGGCAGGTCGACGAGGCCCGTGAGCGCCGCCCGCGCCGCCGCCCGGGGCCCGGGTCCGAAGACGAGCCCGCGCCCCGCGGCCTCCAGCATCGGCCGGAGCCGGACCAGCTCGGGCATCAGCGCGATCGCTCCCTCGATCCAGGGGCGGGCGAACCAGCAGACGATGGCGCGATGCTCGCCTCCCGGCGTCAGCGCCTCCTGGGATTCCCAGGCATGGGGCAGGTCGGGGCCGAGCAGCGCCAGGTCGCCGTCCTCGTAGCGCGCCACATGGTCCCCGACGAAGCGTGTCCCCCGGCTGCCCAGGGTCAGCGTCAGCTCAAATTCCGGATGGTGGTGCCAGTTGAAGGGGAAGGCCGGCTGGCGGCGGTCGAAGAGCAGCCAGGAGCGATCCGGCGGCACCGCGACCCGTTCGAACCATGGCTGCATTGCCGCACGCCCGTCTCGTGAGAATGCGGGAATCGTACAAGCTTACGCGGCCCGAGGGAATGGGCGGCCGGCTCGCGAAGACGCATGGTGCGCGCCAGGAGCAGGGAGGATTGGGACATGACGGATCTGCGGCCCGACGTTTTGGTCATCGGCTCGGGCGTGGGGGGCGCGGCGGCGGCCCGCCAGCTCGCCGCCGCGGGCTTGCGGGTGCTGATCCTCGAACGGGGCGAGCGCCTGCCCGAGGAGCCCCAGCGCAGCGACCCGGAAGCGGTCTTCGTCGAGAAGCGCTACCGGAGCCGGGAGACGTGGCAGGACGCCGCCGGCCGCCCGTTTCGCCCCGGGCAGTACTACCAGCTCGGCGGCCATACGAAATTCTACGGCGCAGCCATGTTCCGCTTCCGTCCCAGCGACTTCGAGGAGGTCGCCCACGAGGAGGGCGTGTCCCCGGCCTGGCCGGTGTCCTACGAGGCGCTGGAGCCGTTCTATGCGGAGGCCGAGCGGATCTTCGGCGTGCGGGGGGAGGCGGGGATCGACCCGACCGAGCCGCCCCGGGACCCGTACCCCCATGCGGCGATCCCGCACGAGCCGCGGATCGCCCGTCTGGCGGAGGCCTTCGCCCAGGCGGGGCTGCGGCCCGCGCCCATGCCCGCCGCGGTGGACTTCGGGCCCGGAGGCGCCTGCGTGCGCTGCGGGACCTGCGACGCCTTCGCTTGCGTCCGCGACGCCAAGGGGGATGCGGAGACCCGGCTGCTGCGTCCGCTCCTCGGCCTGCCCAACGTCGAGGTGATGACCGGGGCGCGGGTGCTGCGGCTGATCGCCGAGCCGGACGGCCGGATCGCCGCGGCGGAGGTGCTGCGCAGCGGCGAGGTCCTGCGGGTGAAGGCGGACCGCTTCGTGCTGGCGGCGGGCGCGATCAACTCGGCGCTGATCCTCCTGCGCTCGGCGGACGAGCGGCGGCCGGAGGGGCTGGCCAATCGCTCCGGCGTGGTGGGCCGGCATCTCATGAACCATCACCTGACCGGGCTGATGGCGATCGACCCCTTCGCCCGCAACGACACCCGCTTCCCCAAGACGCTGACGGTGAACGACTTCTACCACGGCCTGCCCGGGGATCCGGCGGCGCGGGGCAACATCCAGATGCTGGGCAAGATCCGCGAGCCGATGATCCGCTCCGCCCTGCCGCGCCTGCCGCGGCCCTTGGGAACCTGGATCGCCGCTCACAGCACCGACGTGCTGGTCATGTCCGAGGATCCCCCCGTGTGGGAGAACCGCGTCCGCCCGATCGGCGCGGAGGGGGTCGAGGTCGTCTGGCGGCCCGCCGACCTCGCCGCCCATGACCGGTTCGTGCGCCATGTGCAGGGCCTGCTGCGCCGGGCGGGGAGCAGGATCGTGCTGCGCCACAGCTTCGGCATCGACAGCCCCTCGCATCAGTGCGGCACGGTGCGGATGGGCTCTGATCCGGGCGCCTCGGCGGTCGATCCCTTCGGCCGGGCCTGGGAGCATCCGAACCTCTTCGTGGCGGATGCGGGGCTCTTTCCCTCCTCGGCCGCGCTCAATCCCGCGCTGACCGTGGCGGCGCTCGCCCTGCGGATCGGCGCCCGGATGGCGGCGGACACGCGCAGCGCCGCCGCCTGATCCCTCACCCCCGGAAGGATACGTCCATGTCCCCTGATTTCCTCCAGCCGCTCACCGGCTCCTTCGCCATGCCGGCGGGCGAGAACCCGACCGTCGCCATGGTGGAGGCGGCCTATCGCCACCATGGCCTGCCCTGGCGCTACATCAACTGCGAGGTGGCGCCCGAGGATCTGGGCGCGGCCGTCGCCGGGGCGCGGGCCATGGGCTGGCGGGGGTTCAACTGTTCGATCCCGCACAAGGTCGCGGTGATCGCCCATCTCGACGGCCTGGGCGCATCCGCCGAGATCATCGGCGCGGTCAACACCATCGTGCGCCGGGGCGACCGGCTGATCGGCGAGAACACCGACGGGCAGGGCTTCGTCAAGGCGCTGACCGAGGTGACGGATCCGGGGGGCAAGCGCGTGACGCTCTTCGGGGCGGGGGGCGCGGCCCGGGCGGTGGCGGTGGAGCTCGCGCTGGCCGGGGCGGCCCGCGTTACGGTGGTGAACCGGAGCCGGGCCCGGGGCGAGGAGGTGGCGGCGCTGGTGGCCGAGCGCACCCCGGCGGAGGCGGAATACCTGCCCTGGACGCCGCGCTTCCGCATCCCCGCGGGAACCGACATCGTGGTCAACGCCACCTCGATCGGGCTCTATCCGGATGTGGACCAGACGCCCGACATCGATCCCGACAGCCTCGACCCGGCCATGGTGGTGGCGGACGGGATCCACAACCCGCCGCTGACCAGGCTGCTCGCCGCCGCGCAGGCGCGGGGCTGCCGCACCGCCGACGGGCTGGGGATGCTGGTGAACCAAGGCGTCATCGGCGTCAAGCTCTGGACCGGGGTCGACGTGGACGCCGGCGTAATGCGCCAGGCGCTGCTCGATCTCGACCTGTGAGCGGAGGTCGCGCCGGCCGCGGGGCGGCCGCCGTCCTTGCCGCGGCGGGCTTGCAGTCCCCGGGTCGAGGCCGGGAGCCTGATGCGGGCGGGAGCGGACGGGAACGGGCCCGAGCGAGAAGGAGAGGAAGAGGGAGAGGGTTTGATCGGACCCTCGTCCCATTGGGCGCGTAGTCGGAGACGGAGAGAGAGGCTGGAGTGCGGCGGGCGCGTGCTCGGAGCTTAGGCGGGGAGAGAGGCCATGAACCGCCGCCATGCCCCGGCCGCCGCGCCCCGGGCGCAGCGCGCCGGCGGCTTGGGGAAGTTGCGCGGCGATCCGCCCCCGTCCGACCTGCGCGAGGTCGGCTCGGCCCGTCGGCGCGTCTGATCCGGCGTGTTCCGGGACGGGGGCGAACCTGGGACGGTCTCCCGCGGTTCCGAAATATGCGCCGGTGAGGAAGGCGGCGCCGACGTTTCCGGGCGGCTCTGCCCGGGGGCTGACGCCGGGTCCCCGTTGGGGCGGCCTGCCCGGCCCACGCGGAGGGGCGTGCTATCACGCGTGAAAATGGGTCTATCCATTTGTATTGAAATGAAATTCCGAAAATCGTTCAGGGAATCGCAACCTTGGTTGATAATGTCCGCCGAGGGTCCGCGGAAGCCTTCTCCAAGGGCGCGCCGGAGCAGGAGGGGCGTCGGTTCCGCCTTTCGGCGGGCGGTCGCAAGCGATATCATTGCAGGCGATACGATCGGCGGCCGGGCAGGGGTCAGGAACGGATGGCAGGGGACTTCGCCTTCGAGCGGGCGCTCGTCACCGACGCCGAGGGTCGGCCGATCCGCCAGGCGGGCAAGACCCGATCCTGCGACTGGGACGAGGTCCAGGACTTCTGCCGCCGGGTCTACATGCCCTACCGGGTGCGGCCGCTGGGGCGGGGCTTGCATCCCGACGCCACCATGCGCCAGGCGCGGGTGGGCGGGATCATCGTCACCCGCTTCGCCTATGGCGTGCCGATCCACCTCGACGAGTTCGACCCCGCGGCGGGCAACATCCTGATGCTCAACACCCTGGGCGGTTCCCTGCGGCACAAGCTCGACGCCGGGGCGGAGGCGGTGACGGGGCCGGGCGACAGCTTCGTCGTCGATTGCAGCCGCACCGACTACTGGCTGCAGGGCGACGGGGATCACCTCCAGCTCAACCTCACCATCCCCCATGACCTGATCGCCGGGGTGGCGCAGCGCTGGTTCGGCTTCGTGCCCGACGACCGGCTCTGGACCCGGCGGCTGGCCTTCGGGGGCGAGGGGTCGCGCTGGCAGGCGCTGCTGCGCTACGTCGTGCAGTCCATCCGCTCGCAGCCCGGCGGCGCCGGGGCGGGGGCGATGGAGCGCCACCTGGAGGAGACGATCTGCCTCGACCTGCTCGACGCCTGGGCGGCGGGGGCGGGGGTGCGGCTCGCCGACGGCGCGCGGGCGGCCGCGCCTCGCTACGTGCGCGAGGCCGAGGCGATCCTGGAGCGCGAGGCCCGGGAGGCGCCGACCATCGGCGCGGTGGCGGCCCGGGTGGGCGTCTCGGCGCGGACGCTGTCGAACGGCTTCCAGCGGTTCCGGGGGATCTCGCCGCGGGATTTCCTGCGCGACCGGCGGCTCGACGGGCTGAAGGCGGCGCTGGAGGCGGCCGGCCCCGGCGAGACGGTCACCTCCGTCGCAGCCGATTGGGGGGTCGTCAACCTCGGGGCCATGGCGGGCGTCTATCGGCGGCGGTTCAACGAGCCGCCTTCCGCGACGCTCGGGCGCGCCCGCCGCAGGGGCTGAGGGGCTGTCTGGAAATTCGGAGAGGGCGCGCTTTTGCAGGATGCTGGAATGCCGGCAAAAAAGTTCCGGCCGATTCCGGCGGTCGATGTCGAAGGTTCGGCGTGCAGGTCACGCCGAAAGACCCAAGGACCAAGCCGGGATCGAATTTTCAAACGGTCTCCGGGAGTCTGACCCGAAAGCCCGGGGCGCCGGCGCGCGGCAGGACTTCGCCAGGCGCCATCGCTGCGCATTGCTCCCGAAACGAAGCGTCTCAAAGCCATCGGAGCCATGGGGAGGACGCGACGCAAGCCCCGGCAAACGCGCCCTGGTCTTTCGGGTCAGGTTCTGAGGGCCTGACCCGAAAGACCGGGGCGCCGGTGCGCGGCGGAGCTTCATGGGGGACTCCTCACCGCGATTGGCCGTGGACCTGGTTTCGAGGGTGTCGGAGCCGCAGGGAGCCCGCGACTCCGCCCAAGGCAGGCCGGCCCGGGGACTTTCGGGTCAGGTTCCGAGGGGCCGTTTGAAAACTCTGACAGCCCCCCGCCCGGCTTTTTGAGCTTCAGGGCCTCGGCATCAAAGGCCGACTGTCCCCGACAGGGCGCTTCGATCTTCCGCGCCGGGGGCCTGGAAATCTCTCGGGCGCCTCCCGCCGCGCGGTTTCAAACGGACTTCGAGGGGCGTTTTCCTTCCGATTGCGGACAGCCCGTGCCGATCGCGAATGGCGCCGTCGCCCGGGGCCCCCCATCCTGTCGCCCAATGCGGTCGAAGAATCGACAGCTCGGGAGGACGAGATGACTGACCTGAAATCCGCCTGCGACGCCGTGCTGCGGGGCGTGACCTCCGGCGATGCGCGCGTGCCGGGCGTCGTCGCGATGCTGACCGACGCCGAACGGACGCTCTATGCGGGCGCGGCCGGCGAGCGGAGCCTCGGCGGCGCGCCGATGACCGAGGACACGGTCTTCGCGATCTTTTCCACGACCAAGGCGATCACCGGCACGACCGCGCTGCAATGCGTCGAGGAGGGTCTGCTCGACCTCGACGCGCCGGCGAAGGACTACGCCCCGGCGCTCGGCCGGCTCCAGGTGCTGGAGGGCTTCGACGCCGACGGCGCGCCGCGGCTCCGGGCGCCGAAGTCGGACGTCACCACCCGCCAGCTGATGCTGCACGTGGGCGGCTTCGGCTATGACTTCTTCAACGACGCTTATCGCCGGATGGCGGAGGAGCACGGCCAGCCGAGCGTCGTCACCTCCACCCGCGCCGCGATCGAGACGCCGCTTCTCTTTGATCCGGGCGAGAAGTGGGAATACGGCTCCAACATCGACTGGGTGGGCCAGGTGGTCGAGGGCGTCCGCGGCGCGCGGCTGGGGGCGGTGATGCGCGCGCGCGTCTTCGAGCCGCTGGGCATGGAGGAGATCGGCTTCACCCGGACCCCGGCGATGAAGGCGCGCACCGCCGCCATCCATGCCCGCGGCGCCGACGGGAGCCTGACCCCGCTCGACTTCGCCCTGCCGGACGCGCCGGAGATCGACATGGGGGGCCATGGGCTCTACGCCACGATCGGCGAATACATGAAGTTCATCCGCATGTGGCTGAACGACGGCGCCGGCCCGAACGGCCGGGTGCTGAAGCCCGAGACGGTCGCCTGGGCGGTGCGGAACGGGCTGGAGGCGCACCAGAAGGTCGGGATGCTGCCGGGCGTGATCGCGAGCCTGTCCAACGACGCGGAGTTCTTCCCCGGCCTCGCCAAGGGCTGGTCCTACACCTTCATGACGGTGGAGGAGGAGGCCCCGACCGGCCGGCCGGCGGGGGCGATCGGCTGGGCGGGGCTCGCCAACAGCTTCTACTGGATCGACCGGGCGAACGGCTTCGGCGGCTACTGGGCCACCCAGATCCTGCCCTTCGGCGACCCGGTCTCCTTCCCCGGCTATCTCGACTTCGAGACCGCCGCCTATCGGGCGCTGACCCGCGCCCACGCCGAGGCCTGAGGCGTCTGGACCTCTGGCGGGGGGCGGATCGCGGCCCCCGCCGCGCGGCACAGGGAAAGGATCGGAGATGGGCGAGCTCATGCCCCTCGATCGCCTGCCGGAATGGGTGCCGGGGCGCATCCTCTTGTCGGGCGACGGGCTCGGATGGAGGCATGTGGGCCTCCGCGCGTATCACTACGAAGGCCAGGAGTCGGTCGTGCCCCCGATGCGCGACTACATGCTCGTCAGCTATTGCGCGGGCGCGACGCCCATGCGGCGCCGCTTCGACGGGCGCTGGCGGCGGGATCTGCTCGGTCCCGGGGCCGCCTCGCTGCTCACCCGGGCCCAGCGGGCCCATTGGGAATGGCGCGAGCCGATCGACGTCACCCACCTCTATCTCGACCCCGCGCTCGTCAACGCGGTGGCGAGCGAGGCGCTCGACTGCCAGGTGGCGGAGGTGCGGCTGGAGGACGTCCTGCGCACCGACGACCCGATGATCACCGCGACCGTGGCTGCGGTGGCGGGGGAGGCGCGTCATCAGGCGCTCGGCGGCCCGCTCTACGTCGAGTCGCTGGCGCGGGGGCTGATCGTGCATCTGTTGCGCCGCTACGCCGCGATCGAGCGGCGGGACCGGGGGGCGGCCGGGGGCCTGTCGCCGGGCCAGCGCCGGGCGATCGTCGACTATGTCGAGGCCAATCTCGGGGAGGCGCTGACGCTGGAGGGGATGGCGGGGGCGCTCGGCCTCGGGCCCTGCGCCTTCGCCCGGGCGTTCCGGCGAAGCTTCGGCGTCGCGCCCTACGCCTATGTCATCGCCCGGCGGGTCGACCGGGCGCGGCGGCTGCTGACGGGCAGCGCCGAGCCGATCAAGGCGGTGGCGGCGGCCTGCGGCTTCGCCGACCAGGCGCATCTGACGCGCCTGCTCTCCCGGGAGCTGGGGGTGACCCCCGCGGCGTTGCGCCGTTCGGTGCAGTGAGGGCGGGGCCTCGCCTCAGGCGCTGAGCGGGACGCCGGTCGCCGTGCCCCGGCTCCGGCCGGGCGGGAGGGGGCGGGGGGCGACGCGGGCGATGCGTCCGCCGGCGGCGAGGATCCTGCGGCAGAGGTCGAGGGCGGCCGGCGCCGCGGCCGCCGCGACCGCCACGTCGACGCCGCGGCCCCCGGTCAGCGCCAGGACCCGGGCGGTCGGGTCCGCGGGGCCTGTTACAACGTCGGTCGCGCCGAAGAGCCGGGCGAGGTCGAGCCGGGCGGGATCCGGGTCGATGAGGATGATCCGGGCGGGCGCGTAGAACTGCGCGGTCAGCAGCGCCGCGACGCCGATCGGCCCGGCGCCGACGATGGCGACCACGTCGCGGGGGCCGAGGCCGCCGGCCTGCACGCCGATCTCGAGCGCCGCCGGCAGGAGGTCGGAGAGGCGCGCGTGCGCGTCGGCGGCGTCGGGGAGCGGGTGGAGCCTGTCGTCGCCGTGCGGGATGCGGACGTACCGGGCGGCGGCGCAGGGGATCGGGTCGGCCTTGGCAGAAGGGATCGGGTCGGCCCGGGAGGTCGGGCGCGGGTTGGGCCGGCAGGCGCAGGTCGCGGCGCAGGCGAAGAGCGCCGCGTCGCCCTTGCGGAAGTTGCGTATGGCGCGCCCGGCGGCCGCGACCACGCCCACCCCCTCATGCCCCGGCGCGCAGCCGGGGCAGGGGGCGCCGGCCGTCGCGGGCCGGTCGCCGCGGAGTGTGGTCCGAGTGACGCGCAGGATCACGTCGGTAGGCGCCTCCAGCGCCGGGATCGGCCAGGCGGCGGCCCGGACGGTCTGGCGGACGGTCTGGCGGACGGTCTGGCGGGCGATCTGGCCGGGTCCGGGGCGGACGGGATCGGGCATGGTTTCCCCCGAAGGCGGTTTCGGGCGGCGCGCGGCGGCGCCGGCCCCTTGGGCGCGATCGCCGGCGGTCAGGTCATGCGGAAGCCCTGGTAGCCGCCTTCGGCGAGGTCGAGGCACTTCTGCCGGTAGGTCCCGACGCCGCCGGTGTAGGACAGCACCCGCCGCGGCTTGCCCGGCACGTTCGAGCCCACGTACCAGGAGTTGGTCCTGGCGATCAGCGTGGCGTTGGCGGTCTCGTCATGGTGCCGGACCCAGGCCTCCTCGACCTCGGCGGAGGGCTCCATGACGCTCTTGCCTTCCGCGCGCAGGCGGCGGATCGCCTCGGCGATCCATTCGGTCTGCTGCTGCAGGCAGGTCGTCATGTTGCACAGCGCCGCCGAGGGGGCGAGGGGCGCGCCGGTCAGGAACAGGTTCGGATAGCCGTGGACCTGCATCCCGTAGGCGGTGCGGATGTCGCGGCCCCAGTCCTCCTTCAGGCTCCGCCCGTCCCGGCCGCGGAAGTCGATCCGGGTGAAGGCGCCCGAACCCGCGTCGAAGCCGGTGGCGAGGATGATGACGTCGAGCTCATGCACCGTGCCGTCCGCCAGCCGGACGCCCTCGGGCGTGATCTCGGCGATGGGGTTGTCGCGGACACTGACCGCCGTGACGTTGGGGCGGTGGTAGACCTCGAGATAGCTGGTCTCCAGTGGCACGCGGTGGGTGCCGAAGCCGTAGTCCTCGGGCTTGGGCACCAGGAGGTCGATGAGCGCGGGGTCCTGGAGCCGGGCCCGCATCTTTTCCGCGACGAAGGCCGAGACCTCGGCGCTCACCTGCGGGTCGAGGAAGATCTCGACGAAGGAGGCGAGCCAGAGCTTGAGCGAGCCGTCGGCGTGGATCTCCTCCAGCCGGGCGCGGCGCTCCTCGGGGGTGAGGTCGGCCCAGGCTTTGGCGAAGTCGTACTCGAAGCCGGTGAAGGTGCGCGGCAGGGTCTGGCGCAGTTCCTCGAAGCGCGCCTTGTAGGCCCTTTCGTCCTCGGGCCCGTATTTCGGGTTCTTCATCGGCAGGACGTATTGCGGGGTGCGGACGAAGACGGTGAGTTCGCCGACCTCCGAAGCGATGGTCTGGATCACCTGGATCCCGGTCGCGCCGATGCCGACCACGCCGACGCGCTTGCCCGAGAGGTCGAGCTTCTCCCGCGGCCAGCGGGCGGTGTGGAAGATCCGGCCCCTGAAGCTCTCCTGCCCGGGAAAGCGGTTCTCCAGCGGCGCCGACAGCATTCCGCAGCAGCCGATGAGGAACTGCGTGTCGAAGGTGTCGCCGCGGTCGGTCCGCACCGTCCAGCGGGCGCGCGCCGCGTCGTAATCGGCCGAGATGACGGTGGTCGAGAGCAGGATGTCGCGCCGCAGGTCCAGCCGGTCGGCGATGTAGTGCATCCAGCGCTCGATCTCGGGCTGGGCGGGGAAGCGTTCGCTCCAGGTCCAGCCCTTGTAGAGATCCTCGTCGAAGAGATACTGGTAGATGTAGCTCTCGGAGTCGAATTTCGCCCCCGGATAGCGGTTCCAGTACCAGGTTCCGCCCACGTCGCCGGCGGCATCGACCGCCAGCGTCTTCAGCCCCTGGGCGCGCAGCTGGTGAAGCTGGTAGAGCCCCGCGACGCCCGCGCCGATCACCAGCGCGTCGAGCGCGACCGCCTCGGCCCGCGCGGGCGGGCGATCGTCCTTGCCGAAGCCTCCGTCCATTCCCTGGATCCTCCCTTGCTTCTCCGACGCCGCCTTCAGCCGGGCGTCGCGATGGGGAAAGGCTAGGGCCGGGGGGCGGCGCCGGTCTTGGACGATCCGCGCCGATCTCTTGAACGAACCGGGCGGGGGACGCGCGCCGGCGGCCCCCGCGAAAGGCCTCACGTGAAAGGCCCCCTTGGAAGGTTCCACGTGGAAGGCCTGACGCGGAAGGAGCGGGGCGCGGAAGGCCGTCAGTGGATGAGGATCGCGCGGAAGTCGTTGACGTTCGTCCCCGTGGGCCCAGGCGCGAACAGATCCCCCAGCCGGTCGAAGGCGGTCCAGGCGTCATGGGCGGCGAGGAGAGCCGCCGGGTCGGCCCCGAGCGCCCGCAGCCGCGCCATGCTGGCGCCGTCCGCGAAAGCGCCGGCGTTCTCCTCCGACCCGTCGACGCCGTCGGTGTCGGCGGCGAGCGCCGTGAAGGGAAGATCCTCGGCGGCGAGGGCGAGGGCGAGCAGGAATTCCGTGTTCCGCCCGCCCCGGCCCGGGGGGGCCTGCAAGGTCACGGTGGTCTCGCCCCCCGAGAGCAGGAGGCCGGGCCGGGGGAAGGGCGCGCCCGGGGCCGCCGCCTCGCGGATCAGCGCCGCATGGGTGCGGCCGACCTCGCGCGCCTCGCCCTCCAGGGCGTCGGACAGGATCCAGGCGGGGAGGCCCTCCCGCGCCGCCGCCTCCGCCGCGGCCGCGAGCGAGAGCTTGGCCGAGGCGATCACCCGGATTTCGTTGCGGGCGAAGCGCGGATCGGCCGGGTCGGGCGCGGCCGCCGCCTCCGTCGCCAGCCAGGCGGCGACGGCTGGGGGGAGGGGAATGTCGCGGGCGGCGACCAGCGCCCGCGCCTCCGCCAGGCCGACCGGGTCGGGGATGGTGGGGCCCGAGGCCACCTGCGCCGGATCGTCGCCGGGCACGTCGGAGACGACGAGGGTGACGACCCGGGCCGGCCAGGCGGCGAGCGCGAGGCGGCCGCCCTTGATCCCCGAGACGTGCTTGCGGATGGCGTTCATCTCGGAGATCGGCGCGCCGGAGGCGAGCAGCGCCCGGTTGAGCGCCGCCTCGTCCGCGAGAGCGAGGCCGGGGGGCGGGCAGGGCAGCAGCGCCGAGCCCCCGCCGCAGACCAGCGCCACCACCAGGTCCTCGGGCCCGAGGCCGCGCACGGCGGCGCGGAGCGCGGCGCTCGCCGCGAGGCCGGCGGCGTCGGGGACGGGATGGGCGGCCTCGATCACCCGGATGCGCTCGGTGGGGCAGGCGTAGCCGGTGCGGGTGACGACCACCCCGGTCAGCGGCCCGGGCCAAAGCCGTTCGAAGGCGGCGGCGAGCTGGGCCGCGCCCTTGCCGGCGCCGATCGCCACCGTGCGGCCCCGGGGCGGCGCGGGCAGGTGGGCCCGCAGCGCCGCCTCGGGATCGGCGGCGCGCACCGCCGCCTGGAAGAGCCGCACGAGCAGGGCGCGGTCGGCGGGATCCATGGCGGGAAGCGCCCTCATGGCCGGCCTCCTGAGCGGAGCGAGCGCCCGCCGCGCCAGGCGCCGCCCGCGGCGAGATCGGGCGATGCGGCGGTCGGCGACCTGCGCCTCGCCTCGACCGCCGGCCCACGGGCCTCGTCCCGGGCGGCGCTTTGCGCTCGCCGGGTGATCTCGCTTGGCCGGGGCGAGCGGGCGACGCGCCGGCCCGGCCGCCCGGCGGGGCCGTCAAACTGCGGCGTCCTTCGCGGTCCGGTCACAGCGCCAGCCCCATCGGCTCTGGGCGGAAGAGCGCCGCGTCCATCTTGCGCAGGTCGGGCGAGACCGCGAGCGGCGTCGCCATGCGGTCGAGCACGTCGCGGCAGAGGTCGAGGCCGGGGGCGATCTCGGTCACCACCGGGCCCTCGGCGCCGAGACGCAGGACGCAGCGCTCGGTGACGTAGGTCACTTCCTGGCCCTGGGCGACGGCGCGGCGGCCCGAGAAGCTGACCTGGGCAACTTCGGGCACGATCTTGGCGGCCTTGCCCTCGGCGTCGATGATGAGCCTGCCGTCGACGACGCGCATCTTCGCCCCGGCGTTGAAGTTGCCGGAGAAGACGATGCGCCGGGCCCGGGCGGTGATGTCGACGAAGCCGCCGGCGCCGGCGGTGCGGTGGGGCGTGGCGGGCAGGCGGCTGACGTTCACCGATCCTCGGGCGTCGATCTCCAGGAAGGAGAGCAGCGAGCAGTCGAAGCCCCCCGCCTGGAAGTAGATGAACTGGTGGGGGGAGGCGACGAAGGCCTCGGCGTTGGCGGCGCAGCCGAACTTGAAGTCGAGGAGCGGCAGGCCGCCGACCGCGCCCTGCTCGATCACCCAGGTGACCGCGCCGTGCCGCCCTTCCTCCAGCAGGATCCGCGGCACGTTGGCCGAGATGCCGAAACCGATGTTGACCGCCCAGCCCGCGCGCAGCTCCTGCGCCACGCGGCGGGCGATGACCTTGCCGACGCCGAAGGCGGGGGGCTCGAAGCTGTCGAGGGCGCGGAAGAGCTCGCCCGAGATCGCCGGGTCGTAGTCGGTCGCCGTGGTCTGGAGCTGGTCGGGCGCCTCGACCACCGCGTCCACCAGGATGCCGGGGACGCGGACCTCGTGCGGGCGCAGGCTGCCCGCGGCGGCGATGCGCTTGACCTGGGCGATGACGACGCCGCCGGAGTTGTGGGCGGCGAGCGCCATCTCCATCGCCCCGAGGAGCGCGCCCTCCTGCTCGAAGGTGAGGTTGCCGTTCGGGTCGGCGGTGGTGGCGCGGATGATGGCCACGTCGGGGCGGATGGCGGGGAAGAACAGCCAGGGCTCGCCGGCGAAGTCGACGCGGCGCACCAGCGGCTCGGCCCGGGCGGCGGCGTTCATCGCGCCGCCCTCCAGCGCGGGATCGACGAAGGTCTCCATGCCGACCTTGGTCAGCACCCCCGGGCGCAGCGCCGCGCCCTCGCGCAGCATGTCGAAGACCACGCCGGAGGGGATGTTCCAGGCCGCGACCTCCTCGGCGAGGATGCGCTTCCAGATCAGCGGCGGCTCGGCGTTGGAGGGGCCGGAGGGGTAGGAGCCGCCGATGATGCGCCGGATCATCCCGGGCCGGGCGAGGTGGTCGACGCCCGGGGTGCCGAACATGTCGCCCGCCGCGATGGGATGGACCGTGGTGAGGGCCGCGGGCGCCCCGGTGGCGGCGAAGCGCTCCCCCAGGGCCTTGAGCACCGCATCGGGGCAGAGCAGCCCCGAGGAGGCGTTGACCGCCACGGTCGCGCCGTCCGGGACCATCGCCGCGGCCGCCTGGGCCGACCGGATCTTCGTCATGGCGCTTCCTCCCGCCTTGTGATTAAAGTAACTAACTGGTTACACCAATAACCCCGGAAGGGGCGCCCCTTCAAGAGGAGTCTTGCGCCTCTGCGCGGAAGGGTCCTCTTGGGGGTTCGGAAGCAGGAGAGGCCATGACCATCTATTTCCAGAAGAGCCACCAGCGCGCCTTCGGGACCTATCCGCTGTCGGGGGAGGCGCTGCGCGCGGCGGTCGCCTGCGCGCTCAAAGTGGGCTACCGCGCCTTCGACACCGCCCAGAGCTACGGCAACGAGGCGGATCTCGGGGCGGCGCTGGCCGAGGGCGGCGTGGCGCGGGACGAGCTCTGCCTCGTCACCAAGGTGCGGCCGGAGAACTATGGCGCGGACCGGTTCCTCGCCTCGGTGGAGGAGAGCCTGGCGGCGCTCCGGGTCGACCGGGTCGACCTGCTGCTGCTGCACTGGCCGCCGGTGGGGGGCGACGTCGCGCCGCCGCTGAAGCTTCTGGCGGAGGCGCAGGCGCGGGGGCTGGCGCGGCATGTGGGCGTGTCGAACTTCACCGCGGCGATGATGCGCAGGGCGCGGGATCTGGCGGAGGCGCCAATCGTGGCGAATCAGGTGGAGTTCCATCCGCTGCTCGACCAGCAGGCGCTGCTGGCGGCGGCGGCCGAGACGGGGATCCCGCTCGCCTCCTATTGCTCGGTGGCGCGGGGCGAGATCTTCAAGCATCCGCTGTTCGCGGAACTGGCGGCGGAGTACGGCAAGTCCCCGGCCCAGGTCGCGTTGCGCTGGATCCTGCAGAAGGGGGTCAGCATCAACACGATGTCGACCCGGCCCGAGAACATCCGGGCGAATTTCGAGGTGATGGACTTCACCCTCTCCTCCGTCGACATGGCCCGGATCGACGCGCTGAACGCGGTCGGCTTCCGGGTGGTGAAGCGCACGCCGCAACTGCCCTGGGCGCCGGACTGGGACTGAGGCGGGCGGGCGCTTCTCGGGGCCGGGGGGGCGCTTCCGGGAAGCGCCTTTCCAGCAGAGAAGCGCGTCGTCCGGGAAGACCTGCGGTTCCCTGAGCGCGGTCGCGCATCAGGAAATCGTGTCGCTGCGCGAAGGAGCCGAGGCGCAGTGCGCGCGGCCGGGCAAGCAGGGGGCCGGATGTTTCATCGCGTCGGGCGGAGGGACGCGCGCGCACCCGGGCGGCGGAGGCCGAGGCGAGGCATTCGCGCCTTGGACGGGTGAGCGCGGCGCGGATGCCGAAAGGGATTTCGGGGCGAGCTTCGACCTTCTGCCGGAGGGCTTCTTGGCTTGGGCGAAAGCCCGGCCGAGGTCTTCGACCGGGCGGCGGGCGTGGCCGGCGCCCTTCAAAGAGGCGATGTGCAGGCCCCCGCATCAGGAGATGACGGATCCCGGGTCGCCGCCGGGCCTGGGTTCCCCCGATCTGGAATCTGATGACTTTCCGTTTCAGCTCAGGATGAAAGACGCCGGCAGGCTGACTGTCTTCTCGGCGGACCGGATCCTCGGCGGACGGGGCCGCTCTCGTTCGCGCCGGGGTCTTGACCCGCCGTCCGGACGGGGCGCGAAGGGGACGCGCCGACCGGGACAGGGAACAGGGGACGGCCCGCCCGGGCCGTCCCCGCGCCGGGAGAACCGCGCCGGGGAGGGCGTCGGTTCAGCGGTTCCCCCGGATCAGGTCCGCCGCGCGCTCGCCGATCATGATCGTGGGCGCGTTGGTGTTCGAGCCCACCAGCGAGGGCATGACCGAACTGTCGGCGAGGCGGATCCCGTCGAAGCCGTGCAAGCGGAGCTGGGGGTCCACCACCGCCATGGGGTCGCGCCCCATCCTGCAGGTGCAGGTCGGATGATAAGAGGTGCGCCCGTAGCGGCGGGCGTAGTCCTCGAAATCCGCCTGGCTGCGCACGGAGGCGTCGGGGAAGCGGATTTCCCCGATATGGCGGGCGAGCGCGGGCTGGGCGAAGATCTCGCGGCTGATCTTCACCCCCTCGGCCGAGACGCGCAAATCGTCCGGATCGCCGAGGAAGTTTGGATCGACCACCGGCAGGTCGCGCGGATCGGCCGAGCGGAGGGTCACCGACCCCCGCGCCCGCGGCCGCAGCGTGTAGCTGTTGAGGGTGATCCCCGACTTGCCCTTGCGCACCGAGGGAACCCCGGCCTCGGCCCCCGCGCCGGCGAGGAAGTGGAATTGCAGGTCGGGCCGGGCGCCGGCGCGGTCCGAATGCCAGAAGGCCCCGCCCTCGACCACGTTCGAGGCCGCCGGCCCCGAGCGGAACAGCGCGTACTGGAGCCCGGCCCAGAGCATCCAGTGGGGTCTGTTGTAGCGGTCGAGGCTGTCGTGACCCTTCAGCTCGGCGACGATGTCGACGCCGAAATGGTCCTGGAGGTTCCGGCCCACCCCGGGCAGGTCGGCGCGGACCTCGATCCCGTGCGCGCGCAGGTGCGCGGCCGGGCCGATCCCCGAGAGCATCAGGAGCTTCGGCGTGCCGATGGCGCCGGAGGTCACGACCACCTCCTGCGCCGCCTCCGCCGTCTCGACCGTCCCGGGCCGGCCGGCGCGCACGAAGTCGACCCCGGTCGCCCGCGCGCCCTCGAAGCGCAGGCGCAGGACCTGGGCCCCGGTCACCAGGGTGAGGTTCGGCCGCTTCAGCGCCGGGCGCAGGTAGCCGACCGCGGCCGAACAGCGGCGGTTGTCGCGGATCGTGGTCTGGTAGACCCCCGCGCCCTCCTGGACCGGCCCGTTGAAGTCGGGGTTGTAGGGCAGCCCCGCCTCCTGACAGCTCTGGACGAAGGCGCGGGTCATCGGGTTCGGGTCGGCGAGGTTCGACACGCCGAGGGGGCCCTCGGTCCCGTGCCAGGGGCCCGAGAGGATGGTGTTGCCCTCGGAGCGCAGGAAGTACTTGCGGATGTCCTCGAAGCCCCAGCCCTCGGCGCCCTCCTCGACCCAGCGGTCGTAGTCGGAGGGATGGCCGCGGGTGAAGATCTCGGCGTTGATCGAGGAGCCGCCCCCCAGCACCCTGGCCTGGGCGTAGGGGATTTCCCGGTTCATCGCGTGCTTCTGGGGGGCGGTGGTCAGGCCCCAGGTGAGCGGGCCCGTGGTCATCTTGGCGAAGCCCACCGGCATGTGGATCAGCGGGTTGCGGTCCGGCCCCCCCGCCTCGAGCAGGCAGACCCGGGCGGCGGGATCCTCGGAGAGCCGGGCGGCGAGCACGCAGCCCGCCGAGCCGCCGCCGACGACGACGTAGTCGAAGCCCTGCGCGCGCCCGGCCATCACGCGATCCAGCGGGCCCGGGGCCCGAGCTCGACATGGACGGATTTCACCTGGGTGTATTCCTCCACCCCGAGCATTCCGGCCTCGCGGCCCCAGCCCGATTGCTTGAAGCCGCCCAGCGGCATTTCCGGGCCGCCTGCCATGATGGTGTTGACCCAGAAGCGCCCGGCGCGGACCCGCCGCGTGACGGTCAGCGCCTTGTCGATGTCGCGGGTCCAGACGCTGGCCGCGAGGCCGTAGACGGTGTCGTTGGCCAGCGCGACCGCCTCCGCGACCGTGTCGAAGCGGAAGGAGGAGAGGACGGGGCCGAAGATCTCCTCCCGCGCGATGGCCATGTCCCGGGTGACGCCCGAGAAGAGCGTGGGGGCGATGTAGCTGCCCCGGCCGAGGTCGAGCGCGCCCCCGCCCGCGACGAGACGCGCGCCCTCGGCCCGGCCCCGGTCGATGTGGGCGAGGATCGAGGCGTTTTGCGCCTCGGTGGTGATGGCGCCGACCTGGGTCGCGGGATCGAGCGGGTCGCCGACGCGGATGCGGGCCATCTTTTCCGCGAGCCGCGTCTCGAACTCGTCGGCGACGGCGCGCTCGACGATCAGGCGGCTCGCGGAGACGCAGCACTGGCCCGTGTTGAAGCTGATGCCGAAGGCCGCGCCGTCGGCGGCGGCGTCGAGGTCGCTGTCGGCGAAGACCACGATCGGGTTCTTGCCGCCGAGCTCCAGACCCAGCCGCTTGAAGTTGCCGTCCGCCGCGGCGTGGACGCAGGACCGCCCCACCGCGGTGGAGCCGGTGAAGGACAGCATGTCGACGTCCCCATGCTCCGCCAGCGCCTGGCCGATGGTCCGGCCCGCGCCGGTGACGACGTTGTAGACGCCCCGCGGCAGGCCCGCCTCCGCCAGCACCTCGGCCAGCAGCAGCGTGGTGGCGGAGGTCATCTCGGAGGGCTTCACCACCAGCGTGCAGCCGCTCGCCAGGATGAAGGGGACGCGCTCGCAGAGGATGAGGAGGGGGAAGTTCCAGGGGGTGATGAGCCCCACCACGCCCACCGGCTCGCGCAGGGTGAGGCCGAGGAGCTTGTCGCCGAGGCTGTTGAAGCTCTCGCCGTGGAGCAGGCGGGCGGCGCCGGCGCCGGTCTCGAAGCAGGCGATGCAGTGGTCGATCTCGCCGCGGGCCTGGGCGATCGGCTTGCCGTTCTCGAGCGTCTCCCACCAGGCGAATTCGTCGCGGCGGCGGCGCAGGATTTCGGCGGCGCGCAACAGGACGCCGCCGCGCTCCGCGCCCGACAGGCCCGACCAGCCGCGGTCCTCGAAGGCGCGGCGGGCGGCGGCGACGGCGGCGTCGAGATTGGCCGCGTCGCATTTCGGGATGCGGGTGACGGGGACGTCATGGCCGGGCGAGCGGCGCTCGACGGTCTCGCGGCCCTCGCGCCAGTCGCCGTCGACGAAGAAGCCGAAGGCGCGGGGGGTGTCGGGCAGGGTCAGGGCCTGGTCCGGCGACGGGGCGATCTGGTTCATGCGGGGGTCCTCCCAGGGACTGGCGGCCGGCTCAGGCGGCGCTGGCCAGGATGATCTGCGTCTTGAGGTCGGCGGGCCGGTCGGCCAGCGTCTCGAAGGCCTCGACGATCCGCTCCAGCGGATAGGCGGCGCGGGTGAAGGCCTGGGTGCGGAAGCGGCCGTGGGCGACGAGGGCGAGGGCCTTGCGCATGTCCTCGCCCATGCCGGCGACGGAACCCTTGAGACTCGTCTCCTCGAGGATGGTGCGCAGGATGCCGAGGGAGACCGTCGCCTCCGGCTCCGTCAGGCCGAAGAAGGCGACGTGGCCGCCCTTGCGGATGAGCTCGAAGGCCAGGGCGTAGAGGCGGGGGCTGCCGACGCTCTCGATCACGAGGTCTGCGCCCCGGCCCTCGGTGCGCCGGCGCACCTCCGCCGCGACCGCGTCGGGGTCCGAGATGGCGGCGTCGGCGCCCGCCTCCAGCGCCATGCGGCAGCGCGCGGGCGAGAGATCGACGGCGATGATCGGCGCGAGGCCCATCAGGCGCAGCATCTGGACGTGGAGGTTGCCGACGGGCCCCGCGCCCAGCACGACCGCCGACTGGCCGACGCCCGCCCCGGCCTTTTCCGCGGCGCGGACCACGCAGGCGACCGGCTCGGTCAGGGCGAGGACCGCCGGATCGGCCTCCGCCGGGGCGGGGATGACCAGCCGGGCGGGGAGGGCGACGTAGTCGGCGAAGGCACCGTCCCGGCCGATGCCGACCTGGGTCATCTCCGGGCAGGACAGCACCTCGTTCCGGCGGCACCAGAAGCAGGTCCCGCAGCCGATGTTGATGTCGGCGACGCAGGTCTGGCCCGGTGCGAGACCGCGGACCTCGGACCCCACCGCCGCCACCGCGCCGCAGAACTCGTGCCCGGGGATCAGCGGCAGGCGGTCGGCGGCGTAATGGCCGTTCCAGATATGGATGTCGGTGCCGCAGATCCCGGTGCGATGGACCCGGATCAGCGCGTCCGTGGGGCCGGGGACGGGAATGGGAACCTCGCGGAGCTCGAAGCGGCGCGGGGCGGTCAGGACGGCGGCGCGCATGGTCCCCATCACTTCACCGTCCGCAGCTTGGAGCGGTCGATGGTGAGCGCGATGGCGAGGATGAGGACGATGCCGAAGAGCATCTGCTGCTGGGTCGCCTCCACCCCGAAGTAGAGCATCGAGGCGCGGATGACGGCGACGATCAGTGTGCCGATGGCGGTGTTGAGCACGCCCCCCACGCCCCCGGTCAGCGGCGTGCCGCCCACCAGCACCGCGACGATGGCGGGCAGGAGGAAGCCGTTGGCGATGGTGGGCGCGCCCCCCGAGAGCTTCACCGAGAAGAGCAGGCCCGCCACGGCGGCGAGCGCGCCCGAGATGGCGAAGGCGAGGATCTTGAAGCGGCCGACGTTGATCCCGGCGGCGGCGGCGGCGAGCTCGCCCGAGCCCACGGCCTTGAGCACGCGACCCAAGACCGTGCGCCGCTCGATGAAGAGGCAGAGGAGGAGGAGGGCGGCGGCGATGAAGAGCTCGTTCGGGATGATCCCGGTGCGGCCGATCATCCAGCCGAAGGTCTCGTTCCGCTGGGCCGCGTCCATGGTCACGGCGCGGTTGCCCGAGAGCCATTGCGCGATGGAGAAGCAGACGCCCCCGACCGCGAGGGTCGAGATGAAGGAGGGGACATAGAGCCGGGTGGTGACGAAGCCCGAAACGGTCCCGAGCGAAAAGCCCACGAGGATGCAGAGCAGCGCCACCCAGCCCCCGAGAGGGGCGAGGTAGATCGAGGCGATCACCGTGATCATGTTCGCCATGGACTGGCAGGACAGGTCGATGCCGCCGATGTAGATCGCGAAGGTGAGCCCCAGCGCCATGATGAAGAGGGGCACGATGTCGCCCGCGAGCGACAGCAGGTTGGCGGGCCGCAGGAAGGCGGGCTCGGCGACGCCGACGATCGCGGTGAGCGCCAGGAGGGTGATCCAGGGCAGATGCGCCCGGAGACGGTTCAGATCCATCGCGCCCTCCCTCAGACCATGTGATGGAGCAGGTCGAAGGGCGCGGGCTTGGCCCCCGGCGCGCAGTCGAAGCGGCGGCGGATCTCGCCGTCCTTCAGCACGACGATGGTATGGGCGAGGCCGATCGCCTCCTCCAGGGTGTCGGCCACCAGCACGACGCCGACGCCGTCGTCGCTCATGTCGCGGATCATGTCGTAGACGTCCTCCTTGGCCCCGATGTCGAGGCCCCGCGTCGGATGGTCGAGCAGCATGATGTCCGACCCGCCCGAGCGCCATTTGGCGAGCACCACCTTCTGCTGGTTGCCGCCGGAGAGATTGCCGCAATCGGCGTATTCCGAATGGGCCTTGATCGACAGCCGCCGGATCCATTCCCGGGCCAGGGCCTTTTCCGCGCCGACCTTCAGCACGCCCCCCGAGGAATAGCGGCCGAGCTGGGCGAGGGTCATGTTCTCGTAGACCGTCATCCCGGCCACGATCCCCTCGATCTTGCGTTCGCGGGGGACATAGCCCACCCCCTGCCGCACCGCCTGGCGCGCGCCGCCCGACAGCCGCTCGCCCTTGAGCGCCAGCGTGCCGGAGCGGGGGGAAAGCATCCCGTAGATCGCCCGCAAGATCGCGGCGCGGCCCGCGCCCTCGGTCCCGACCAGGGCCAGGACCTCGCCCGCATGGAGCTTGAGCGAGATCGGATGGTCGCGGCCGGGAAACCGGACCCCCTCCATCTCTACCAGCACGCGGGCGGGGTCATAGGGCTTCTGCCGGCGCTCGCGGTAGTATTCCCGGTCGACGTCGCGGCCGACCATCTTGCGCTGGATGGCGTCGACATTGGCCTCGGCCCGGGTCACCGTATCGACCACCGCGCCGTCCTTCATCACATAGACCCGGTCGGACAGCTCCAGCACCTCGTCCATCCGGTGGGAGACGAAGATGAACGAGGCGCGGCTGGTCAGCTCGCGCACCAGCTTGAAGAGGAGCTGGACCTCCTCGCGGTTCAGCACCGAGGTCGGCTCGTCGAGCAGGATGACGAGATCGCCCTGCACCCGCTCCTCAAGCGTCAGCACCTTGGCGAGCTCGACCAGCTGGCGCTGCGCGAAGGAGAGGCGCGAGGTGGTCATGGCGGGGTCGATGTCGAGCCGCACCTTGGCGAGCTGCTTTCGCGCCGCCGCGGCCATGGCCTTCCAGTCGATCACCCCGAGGCGGACGAACTGCGCCTCGCAGCCCAGGAAGACGTTCTCCATCACCGTCAGGTTCGGGATCAGGGATTGCTCCTGGAACACCATGCCGATCCCCTTTTCCATCGCCTGGCGCGGATTGGCGAAGCGGACGGGCTTGCCGTCGATCAGCACCTGGCCGCCGTCGGGCTGATAGGCGCCGTAGATCACCTTCATCAGCGTGGACTTGCCGGCGCCGTTCTCGCCAACGAGGCCCACGACCTCGCCGCGCTGGATTTCGAGGTTCACGGATTTCAGGGCGTGGACCCCGGGAAACCGTTTCTCGACGTTCCTCAGTTCGTACATGGCGCGCTCACTTGACGAAGGAGACCGACCGGCGGTCCGTGGACAGCACCACGGCGACGATGACGAGCACGCCGAGCACCCCCTGCTGGAGGAAGTCGGGCAGGCCGATCACCACCATGCCGTTGTTGATGACGCCGACGATCAGCACGCCGACGAGCGCGTTCCAGACCCCGCCGACCCCGCCCCAGAGGGCGACGCCGCCCACCACCGCCGAGGTGATGGAGAGGAACATGAAGCCCGAGCCCGTCACGCTTTCGGCCTGGCCGATGCGGCCGACCGCCAGGATGGCCGCGACGGCGTAGAAGGCCCCGGCGAGCGCGAAGCCGAGCACCCGCACCCGGGCGACGTTCACCCCCGAGGCGTGGGCCAGATCCTCGCCGCCGCCGACCGCGTAGAAGTTGCGCCCAAGTGTGGTGCGGGTCTGGATGAACCAGGCGGCGGCGAGGCCGAGCAGGGCGACGTAGACCATGATCGGAAAGCCCAGCCAGCGGATGGTGAGCAGGCCGCGGAAGGCCTCGTCCTCGATCCGGACGATGTCGCCCCCGGTGAGCAGCACCGCGGCACCGGTGCCGACGAAGCCGAGCGCGAGGCTCGCCATGAAGGAGGGGATGCGCAGCCGGACGTGGATAAGCCCGTTCAGCGCCCCCACCAGGCCGCCTAGGACGAGGGCCAGCGGCAGCGCCAGCCAGCCCCAGGGCAGGAGCGTCCCCCCGAGTCCGAGGAAGGCGTAGGCGAAGAGCACCGCGGTGAGCGAGATCGTCCCCTCCATGGAAAGGTCGATCGAGCCCATGACGATGATGAAGGTCACGCCGATCGCGGCCATCAGCGCGGGCGCCGAGGCGATGGCGATCCGCGCGAAGTTGCGCAGCGAGAAGAAGGTTGGGTTGAGCGCGGTGAAGAGGATCACCAGCGTGACGAGCACCAGCAGGGGCGCCCATCGGGTCAGGACTTCACGGGGCACGCGCGGCACGACCGGGCTCCCTATTGGCGGCGATGAGGATGGAAGGGCCGGCGTCCGGGCCGCCGGCGGGCCCCGACGTCAGCGGTAGGCGATGGCGCCGTTCGACGGACCCCAGAAGTCGGTCCAGTCGTAGTCCGGGACGGCGTCGATGTATTCGGCCATGAAGGCGGCCGCGTCGTCCGGGGTGACGAGGACGGTGGGCCCGTAGAACTCCCGGTGGTCGTGGGGCTCCTCGGAGGGTTTGAACGTGCCGATCGCCGCGTGATAGGCGAGCGCGGCGGTGATGCCGCCCCCCCAGTAGGGGTTGGTGAACACGGTGGCGAGCAGCTTGCGCTGCTGGACGAGCTTCACCGCCTCGGGATTGCCGTCGTAGGAGACGATGGGCATGTCCTCGATCCCCTCGGCGCGCAGGGCCTCGAGCACGCCGTAGGCGATGTTGTCGTTGGCGCAGTGCACGCCCTTGATCTCGTCGCCGTAGCGGGTGAGGAAGCTCGACATCAAGGCCGCGCCCTTCTGGGTGTCCCAGTCGGCGGGCTGGGCGTCGAGCAGCTCGATGTCGGGATAGCGCTTGAGCGCGTTCTTGAGCCCCTGCAGCCGCTCCACCGCCGGATTGTTCGCGGGGATGCCGCCGAGGTGGACCACGCCGCCCTTGCCGCCCATGGCCTCGAAGAGGATCACGGCGGTCTCCTCGGCCGGCTTCTCGTCCGACCAGGTCATGTGCGAGACGTAGTTGTCGCCGAAGTCCCAGGGGTGCAGGTCGTCGGTCTTGTTCCAGATCGTCGAGACGTAGCCGCCCTGGGCCGCGACCGCCTCGACGATGGGCCGGGCGTTGGGGCTGTCGTTCGGGTCGCAGGCGATGGCGCAGGCGCCGCCGGTCTTGTTGAGGAAGGCCTTGATGTCGGCGAGCGACTTTTCCGAAGAGCCTTCGTTGATGAGATTGACGAGGGAGTCCTTTGGCCGGCCGATCGACTCGACGAAGGCCTCGCCCCCCGAGACCACCGCGTTCCAGTAGGCCGAGGCCCGGTCGCGGTAGCTCCAGGCGATGGCCGGGTCCGCGATCTGGGCGCGCGCGGCGCCCTTGCCGAAGGCCAGGGGCAGGGCGCTCGCGCCGAGGCCCGCCGCCGCCCCGAGCAGCAGCCGGCGGCGGCTGAGGGTGGCGCGTTCGATGTAGTCCCGGATGAAGGTGGACATCTGGCTCTTCTCCCCGTGAGGCCGGGGCGGGGCCCGGCTCGCTCTGGCCCTTGGCCCTTTCCGCGGATGGCGGCGGGCCCGACCTTCTTGATAACGCACTATCTGGTTACTTCTTTGAGGCGCCGGGAGTCAAGCGTCTTGATGGACAAGCCCGACGGCATGGACCATGATCGAGGCCAAGGACCGTGCGGTTTCGCGCACCGGTCGGTTACGTGCGGGGAGCCGATGGAAGAGGACGGAGCCGAGACGATGACGGCGCAGGAGACCGACGCCGCGGCGGGCGAGGCGGCTGCGGTGGAAGGAGCGGCGGAGGCGCCGGCGTCCCGGGGGCGGACCCGAGACGCCGAGGCGACCAAGGCCCGGATCCTGCTCGCCGCCAAGCGGGAGTTCGCCCGCAACGGACTGGGCGGCGCCCGGGTCGACGACATCGCCGAGAAGGCCAAGGCCAACAAGCGGATGATCTACCACTATTTCGGCAGCAAGGAAGGCCTGTTCCAGACGGTCCTCGAAGAGGCCTACGTGGACATCCGCACCGCCGAGCAGAAGCTCAAGCTCGACGACCTGGAGCCCCGCGCGGCGCTGGAGCGGCTGGTGCGTTTCACCTGGGACTACTACCTGAAGAACCCGGAGTTCCTGACCCTGGTGAACAGCGAGAACCTGCACCGGGCCAAGCACCTGAAGAAATCCGAGGTGATCAAGGTCGTCAGCCGCAAGTTCGTGGGCATGGTCGGCGAAATCCTCGACCGCGGCGTGGCGGCGGGGGTGTTTCGCCCGGGCGTGAGCCCGGTCCAGCTCAACCTCACCATCGCGGCGATCGGCTATTACTACATCACCAACCGCTTCACCGGCTCGATCGTCTTCGAGCGCGACCTGATGGCCAAGGAGGCGCTGGAGGAGCGCCTGCAGTTCAACATCGACACGATCCTGCGCCTGGTCGCCCGCGACCCGGTCGCCTGACGGAGCGATCCTTGGCGATGGCGGCGCGCGCAGCGGCTCGGCCCGGGCGCCGCCATCCTCCCTGTCAGGAGGGGCGAGGCCGGTGTGACCGCCCCCTCACCGGGCGCGTCGTCCGGCGCACGGCCGGGACCTACGGCGACCAGGCCAGGCCGAGGGCGGCGAGGGCGGCCTTGGCGCAGGCGATGTCCTCGACCTCCTGCGCGCCCGAGACGCCGAGGGCGCCCACCACCCGGCCCTCGTGAAAGATCGGCAGCCCGCCGCCCCAGACCATCAGCCGCGGCCGGTTCTGGAAGCCGAGCGTCAGGCTCGGGGCGCTGGTCATGCGCGCGAAGAGCGCCTCGGTGCTGCGGCGCATGGTCGCGGCGGTATAGGCCTTGTCCAGGGCGAATTCCAGGATCGGCGGGGTCACCATGTCCATCCGCGCCAGGGCGACCGGCGTCCCGGCCGCGTCCGTCGCCACGGCGGCGATGCGCAGGCCGGCCCGTTCGGCCTCGGCGAAGGCGGCCTCGACCAGGCGCAGGGCCGTGGCGGAGCTCAGCGTCAGACTGGCGATCAACATGGCGCATCCTCCCTCTCGCCCCGCCTTCTAGGATGGTCGCGTCATGTAACGCAACGGTTACTTTCGGGGCCGGGTCGCGGCGCGCGCGACGGGGCGGACGCTTCGCTTTGCCCCTGTTTCGCCCGCGCGTCCGTGGCAGGATGCGGCCGGCCGCGCGGGCGAAAAGGAGAGCGGACGTGCATACCCTGATGACCTTGCTGGGCGGGATCCTGCTTCTCGCCGTTTTTGCGAACTTCGGCTGGCTCTGGGGCGGGGCGGGGGGCGCAGCCACGGCCGCCCGGCTGTTCCTGCCCGTCTGGGCCGCGGTCGCGGCGGCGAACCTGTGGGTGGGCGTGACCCGGGCCGGCTACACGGTGGCGCAGGAGTTGCCGATCCTCGCAGTCAACTTCGCGATTCCCGCCGCGGCGGCGCTGGCGCTCGCCTGGCGGCTGGCGAGGGCCTGATCCATGGCCGACGCTTCCAACGCCGCCGCGGCGGCCGGGCACGCGGCCGAGGCCGCCCACCACGGGGTCGACATCCTGCCGGTGGTGATCCTGCTCGCCGCCGCGGTGATCGCGGTGCCGCTCTTCAAGCGCGCGGGCCTCGGCTCGGTGCTCGGCTATCTCGCCGCGGGCCTCGCCGTCGGTCCCTTCGGGCTGGGGCTGTTCCAGGATGCGGGCTCCATAATCTCCGTGGCCGAACTGGGCGTGGTGATGTTCCTCTTCGTCATCGGGCTGGAGATGCAGCCCTCGCGGCTCTGGTCGATGCGGGGCGACATCTTCGGCCTCGGCGCCGCCCAGGTCGTCGTCTGCATGCTGCTGCTCTGGACGGTCGGCCTCGCGCTCGGCTATCCGGTCGCCGCCTCGCTGATCTCGGGCACGGGGTTCGTGCTCACCTCCACCGCCATCGTCATGCAGCTGCTGGAGGAGCGCCGCCAGATCAACCAGCCGGCGGGGCGGCGGATCGTGGCGATCCTGCTGCTGGAGGATCTCGCCATCGTGCCGCTGCTGGCGCTGACCGCCTTCCTGGCGCCGGGGGGCGAGGAGACGACGCTGGCGGCGCGGCTCGGGGCGGTGGCGATCGGGCTCGGGGCGATCGGCGGGCTGGTGCTCGCCGGGCGCTACCTGCTCGATCCGCTGTTCCGGCTGCTGGCCCGGGCCGGCGCGCGGGAGGTGATGACCGCGGCCGCCCTGCTGGTGGTGCTGGGCGCGGCCTTCCTGATGCAGTCGGCCGGGCTCTCCATGGCGATGGGGGCCTTCCTCGCCGGGGTGCTGCTGTCGGAATCCGCCTTCCGCCACCAGCTCGAGGCGGATGTGGAGCCGTTCCGCGGCATCCTACTCGGGCTGTTCTTCCTCGGGGTCGGCATGGCGCTCGACCTGCGGGTGGTGGCGGAGAACGCCGGGCTGGTGGCGATCTCGGTCGCGGCCTTCATGACCCTGAAGATGGCGGGCATCTGGGGCGTCGCCCGGATCTTCCGCGCCTCGGGGCGGGAGGCGCTGGAGCGCGCCGTCCTCATGGCCCAGGGCGGGGAATTCGCCTTCGTGCTCTACGCCTCGGCGACGGACTTCGGCATCCTCGGGGCGGAGGAGAACGCGATCCTGACCGCGATCATCATCGTCTCCATGGCGCTGACGCCGCTGCTTGTCATCCTCCACGACCGGCTGTCGCCGAAGGCGCAGCCCTCGATGGAGGGGGTGGAGACGGCCGAGGGTCTGTCGGGCTCGGTGCTGCTAATCGGCTTCGGCCGCTTCGGCCAGGTTGTGAGCCAGCCGCTGCTCGCCCGGGGGTTCTCGCTGTCGATCATCGAGACGGATCCCCAGGCGATCCGCGACGCCGAGGAGTTCGGCTTCAAGGTGCATTACGGCGACGGGTCGCGGCTCGACATCCTGCATGCGGCCGGGGCGGGCGAGGCGCAGCTGATCGTCTTCGCCGCCGACGATCGGGAGGGGGCCGTCAAGTTCGCCGAGATCGCCCGGGAAGAGTTCTCGCTGACCCCGACGCTGGTGCGGGCCTTCGACCGCGAGCACGCCTTCGCCTTGGTCCATGCGGGCGTGGGCTTCCAGATCCGCGAGACCCTGGGCTCGGCTCTGACCTTGGCGGCAGAGGCGCTGACGCGGCTCGGGCTGTCGGCGGAGGCGGTGGCCGAGACGATGGAGGACTGCCGCCGCCGCGACGCCGAGCGGTTCGCGACCGAACTCGTCGGCGGTCTGGAGGCGGGCCGCGGCTTCCTGCAGGGCAATCGCGCGGAGGGCCCGTGATCCTCCGGCCGGGCCGGCGGATCCCTGGTCCTGAACCCGCGCGTCTCAGGAGGCTGCGTCGGCCGGCCGGGCGTTGAGTTCACCGTAGCTGGTTTCGCCGAGGCGGTCGAGGAGATCGAATTTCGTCTCCAGGAAGTCGACATTGCCCTTCTCGTCCGCCCTCAGCGTCTCGAGAGGCCCTTGATGGCAAGATCCTTCGTATCCTCGGCCACATCGCGGACCTTGTGGGAGAGGGTGCGGGCGCGGTGCTCGGCCTTGAGGTCGGCGTCGAGCGCCTCGCGCAGGGTCTTTACGATCATCAGGGGTTTCGAGAAAGACGATGCGGGCCATGAGCGCGTTGGCGTGCTGCGTGTCCTCGATGCTCTCGCGCGGCCGCTTGCGCGCCATCTCGCCGAAGCTCCCAATCTTGAGCAGGCGATAATGCCCTACGCCCGCATTCGAGCCTTGGCCACAAGCCGCCCCGCCGGCCGCCGTGTCGTGGCCGGCTACCCCAACCTTAACCATGGCCGCAAAGCCGATCATGCATGAGATTTGATCCAGGCTACCAAATGGGGGCAGGCCAACGTCACAAAAAGAAACGGCTGCGATCGTTCGGCAGGTGTTCGAAACGCTCGTGCGCGTTGAGACAGGAAAACGCCTGATCATCCTCGGCGGCACGATACCTGAGGCAAAAGCTCCGCCGCGCTGCCGAAATGAGACTGGGAAGTGATCCGGGCCGCGACCTATCCCTGCAGGCAAGCGATAAGGCGCTCGGTGCGGGCAAGGATCTGGTCGATGACCACGCGGAGTTGAGCGGCGTCGAGCATGATCTGGTTGAGCGCCAGGTCCATCTCGGCCGTTCTGATTGGATCGAGCCGTCGCGGCAATCCTGCGCTCCATCAGCGCGTGGTCGCAGCCTCAGAGGGGGCTCTGAAATGAGTTGGGCGATATCATGGGGTTGTGCTTCACGTCGGTTTGCGAAGACGGACGGAGATCGGCTGCTTTGGACGGATGCCGCTTGGCGGGCCTATGTTCGCCGGAGGCCGCGCCCTGCAAGCGATCTGAGGGATCGGGAATGGGCGCTGATGGCGCCGCTCCTGCCGTCGGCCGCGTCGGGTCGGCCGCCCCCGGACGACGGGCCTGACGACGGGCCTGGGGGAGGTGATGAGCGCGATGCTCTCCATCGCGACGACCGGCCGCCAGCGGCGCATGCTCCCGAAGGACCTTCCGCCCGCCTCGAGGGCGCAGCGTTATTTCCGCGAATGGCGCGACAGCGGCTTGTGGCGGACGATCGGCGATCGCCGGGTCCTGGCGGCGCGCGCGCTGCAGGCGGGGCGAGCCCGAGCGCCGGCCTCATCGCTAGAGCGGACTCCGCCCCGGCGGAGCCGGGCCGTCCGCTCTACATTATTGTTTTGTCGCGATATCCTGACCACCAGACGATCCCGTCTGGTTGGATGTCGCTCTGGTCAGAACGCAAGAACCACCGAGAGCGGCGGGATTTGCGGCTTGGACGCCGGCAAGCGGGTCAAGGGTGGCAAGCGGCGCATCGTCGCCGACACCTTCGGCCTGCCGGTCGGGCTCGGGGTTCGCGCGGCCGGCATCCAGGATCGCGACGGAGCGCCAGCGGTCCTGGGCTCCCTCCGCGCCCGCTGGCCCTGGCTGCGCCGCGTCTTGGCGGACGGCGGCTATGGCGGGCCGGAACTCGAGGGAGCCCTGCGCCGCCTCGGCGACTGGACGATCCGGATCGTCAAGCGGTCCGATCCCGCCAGCGGCTTCGAGGTTCCGCCAATGCGCCGGGTCGCCGAACGCACCTTCGCAGGGCGCGGACGACGCCGCCGACTGGCGAAGGACCGGGAGAAATCCCTCGCTCCCGCCGAGGCGCGCATCTTCATCGCCCATATCCGCCTCCTGACCAGGCGCCTCGCAAGGCATTGGCGCGGCCCGCAGAGTTTGGAGTCCGGCTCCGAGAGCATCGGGGGGGCCGCCTGCGGTGCGATGCTGGGAAGCGGATCGCTTTCAGCGGCGTCGATCTGGGCGAAGGCTTCGAGCCGCATGGAGCGGCGCCGGCTCCGCCCTTCGTCGTTCTGCTCGAGGAGGACGGCGCGGATCAGACGGACGCGGCCGTCCTCGGTGGGGGAAGACGCCGAGGACGTCGGCGCGGCGCCTGGCCTCCTTGGCGAGGGGCGCGAGCGGGTTTGCGCTGCGCCGCTTGGCGCGGCCCTGGGCCGGGAAGCCCATGTCGGCGCGCGCGTCGGCCGCGCTCTCGTCCCTCGGCGTCGCGCGCCAACGTGCCGGTTCGGACGCCGTTTCAATCCACGCCCCCGCGAAGGGGGCGACGACAGCCCCAACAGCTTCGCGACCCGGATCGTCATGTTTCAATCCACGCCCCCGCGAAGGGGGCGACGCACCCGCGCATCTCGCTGTCGCGGCAGCACGCGTTTCGCTCCACGCTCCCGCGAAGGGGGCGAGGCCCGCGTGCGCGTCCGAGATCGCCAGCTTCACGGCCCTGCAGCCCGCGGCTCTTCAGGCTGCGCGGAAAGTCGGTCCGGAAGATCTCCGCCTCCGACGGGCCGACGCGCAGGCCGACGCGCAGGCCTCCGACGGGCCGACGATCTCGCGCCGTCCGCCGGCGGCGACCGCCAGGGCGATCAGGGCGGACTCCGTCCCGGCGGAGCCGGGCCGTCCGCTCTGCATTATTGTTTTGTCGCGATATCCTGACCACCAGACGATCCTGTCTGGTTGGATATCGCTCTAGGGCGGCGACGGAGACGCTGCCGCCCGTCCTCGCGCCCCTCGAGGCAGGTCGCGTCGAGCCCGGGAGAGGGCCGTTCGCCGGGGGAGCGTCAGAAGCTGTGTGTATGGGGGCGGCCGGTCGAGGAACTCCCGGACACGGTCGTCATGCGCCATTGTCCTCGGACCAGTGGCGGACCAATGGCTCATTCTTGGCGCAGCTTCGACACCTGGCTTTTGGAAATGCCGCTCAGCTCCCTGGTCAGTGGTTTTCCCTGAGGTAGGGTTTCGAGCTTTTGGAGGATGCCAGGAATGCCGCGAAAGAAGCCCCCGCCGGCAGAGATCGTCGCGAAGCTGAGACGGGTCGACGTGCTGCTGTCGCAGGGTCGACCTGTTGCGGAAGCGATCCGGACGATCGGCGCGGCTCCAGGAAGCCCGGGAAGGACGAGCCCTGCCGCAGCTTCGGCGCCCGCGGGTTCAGCGCTCCGAGCCGCGTCTCAGCTCGCCGTCCCGATAGCCGTTGCGCCAGCTCCGCCGCCCGTCGCCGCGCTCGGAGCGGCCGGCGCCCACCCCGCCCTCGGAGCGGCCGGCGCCCTCAGGAGCCGCAGCGCCGCCTCGGCGACAGAGCCCAGGAAATCTCCGCCACCCTGCTCTTGCACAAGCTCGATCAGCGGCAAGGTGGTCGCGGTCACCGGGGCCTCCATCGGCCCGTGGCGGAAGTCCGCAAACTCCCCCAGAGCCCACGCCCTCAAGGGCCACCCCGCCCACACCGAAAACGCAGCGCAAAACTCCACCACAAATTCGGACGATAACGATGGCGCAAACGCCGCGCCCGGGTCGGCCTTCGGCGTGATGACGAAGGAACGAACCGCGAGATCATGGACCGGGACAGCTTTCCTTTTGAGGACGCGACCATCATCGCGGTTCCCGTAGACCTCGACGGCGAGGAGGCCGGCCGCTGATGGAAGGGGCCTCCCTACAGCAGACCTCCGCCCGCCTGGCCGCCGCACGTCGGCTGGCCGAAGCCGTACTCTCGGCAACCGAATAGACGTGTTCGAGAAGACCTTGCCGCATTCGCTCTACCTGCCCGCGGGCAGCGAGCGGTCCGGGACCGCCGAAATATTGGAATCCTTATTCCCTGCCCTCAAGGAACGCGTCGACAAATGCTGCGCCCCGCAGTTGCGTGTGGCGTGTCGCGATTGCCTGTCGAACGGTAAGAAAGGCGCCGTCGAGAACGCGCACACCTGGATCGTTACGGGCAGCGCTTTCGAGGCCTTGGCGGATGCCAGCCGCGAGGCCGCAACGGCCCTCTCTCAGCGCGGAGAGGGCGGCTTCCGGGCTGCTCTCGCTCGAGGTCGCCGCGTGACGCAACGTGCGCTGAAGGTGGAGCTCATACGCGGCATTGCGCGCCGTGGCGATGATCACGCCGTCCTGGTCCGCATCCTCGGCATGGCGGAACGGGGATGCCGCCAAGGCGGCGAAAGTCGCCTCGACTTCAGCGTAAGGGCGCGAGTAGAGAAGCTGCGCCTCGCGCGCCGGATCGTGGGCGAGGAAGGCGACGTCCCAGGTCGCTCGGTCGAGATCGTCGAGGATGGCGCCGCCGGACGGATAGGCGACGAACTCGACGGGCACGCCGAGCGCCGCGGCAAGCGCGCCCGCAATCTCGGGGATCCGGCCCGAGAGCGCGCCATCCGGCGCACGGGTCACCAAGGCCGCATTCCCGACGTTGACGGCGACGCGGAACGTCCCGGTCGGCGCCAGGTCGCGGAGGACGGCGGAATCAGCCTGCGGCATGGCGTTCACAGCGCGGACGGGGCGAGGGCGCGCGCGTGCCGGCCCTGGAAGGCGATGGCGATCGCCGCGAGCGGCCACAGGGCAGTCCGGGCGCCCGAGAGGAGGAACCCGGCGACGAAGACGCCGAGGGCGATAAAGCCGATCCCGGTCCGAGACAGGGGATTGCGGTTGATGACGTCCTGGACGTCAATGGTCGTCGCCACCGTTTCCTCCTTTGCTGATCAGGTGAGGACAGCCGGCCGACGGCTGCCGACGGCTGCCGACGGCTCAGGGGCGGAAGCCGGCGCGCAATGCCTCGGCCTGGCGGGCGAGGAGGCCGGCGTCGACGCCGATGGCGGTGAAGGTGGTCCCGAGCTCGACGCAGCGCGTCGCGAAGGCGACGTCCGGGGTGAGGATCCCGGCGGGCTTTCCTGTTGCGATGATGCGGGCAATGGCGTCCTCGACGGCGGCGACCACCTCCGGATGGCCGGCGGCGCCGACGTGGCCGAGGCTCGCCGCGAGGTCGGCTGGGCCGACGAAGACGCCATCGACCCCATCGACCGCGGCGATCTCCTCGAGGCGCTCAAGCGCTTCGCCGGTCTCGACCTGCACGAGCAGGCAGAGCTCCTCCTCGGCGCGGGCCGCATAGCTTTGAACCCGGCCGAAACGGGTCGCCCGGGTCAGAGCGGAGACGCCGCGGACGCCGCGCGGCGGATAGCGCATGGCGGCGACCGCCGCCGCCGCCTCTTCGGCCGTCTGAACGTAGGGAACGAGCAGGGTCTGGGCGCCGATGTCGAGGAATCGCTTGATGAGCACCGGATCATTGGTCGCCGGCCGCACGACCGGGGCGGTGGCGTAGGGGGCCACGGCTTGCAGCTGCGGCAGCACCGTCAGCGGATCGCCGGGGCTGTGCTCGGTGTCGAGCAGCAGCCAGTCGTAGCCCGCGCCCGCGAGCAGTTCGGCGACATAGGCGCCCGGCAGGGACGACCAGAGGCCGATCTGGCGTCGGCCGGCGCGGAGGGCGGCCTTGAAGGCGTTCCGAGGAAGCTCCACCGGGGTCACTCCGCCAAGAAGGAGACGCCGATGGCGCCGAGCGGGCCGTAGTCGGCCTGGATGACGTCGCCGGCCTTGATGTCGACCGGCCGGGTGAAGGAGCCGCCGAGGACGATGTGGCCCTTCTTCAGGCCGGCGCCGACGCCGGCGAGCTTGTTGACGAGCCAGGCGATGCCCGCCGCCGGGTGGCCCATGATCGCCGCGGCGAGGCCGGTATCCTCGATGACGCCATTCTGCGACAGCGTCGCCCCCACCCAGCGCAGGTCCACGTCGAAGGGCCGCACCGGGCGGCCGCCAAGGACGATGGCGCCGAAGGCGGCGTTGTCGGCGATCGTGTCGACGATCGCGCGTGGCACCTCGGTGCGGTAGTCGATGATCTCCAGCGCCGGCACCACGAACTCGGTGGCGCGGAGCACGTCATGGACGCGGGCGCCGGGGCCGGAAAGGTTCTCGCCCATCACGAAGGCAAGCTCGACTTCGAGCCGAGGCTTGATGAAGCGCGAGACCGGGATGCGGGCGCCGTCGTTATAGAGCGCGTCGTCAAGGATGCGGCCGTAGTCGGGCTCGGTCATTTTCGAGGCGAGCTGCATTGCGCGGGACGTGAGGCCGATCTTGTGGCCCACGACCTGCGCGCCGGCGGCGATCCGCGCCTCCGCCCACAGGTCCTGCACCCGGTAGGCGTCGGCAAGCTCCATGCCCGAATATGTCTTCGAGAGCTGGACGACGGGGACGCGGGTCCGCTCCGCCTCAAGGATCGAGGCGGCGGCGGCGCGGATTTCTTCTTCGGTCATGACTGGCGTCCGCTCACTTGATCGGGGCGCGCGGCAGCTTCGCCTCGCCCGGTTCCATGACGTAGGTGTAGGAGAGCTGCACCCAGGGGGTCGGCACGTCGGGCCGGTCGGGATGGGGATCCTGATGCTCGACGAAGTCGCCGGTCAGCGCCTGCGTGACGCCGAACTGCACGTCGGAATCGATCCACGGGCAGGATGGGTCGAAGACCTGGCTGATGACGGTCTTGTAGCCCTCCTTGAACACAAGAGCATGAAGGTGGGCCGGACGGTAGGGATGGCGGTGCTGGGCCTTGAGGAGCCGGCCCACGACTGTATTGGTCGGGATCGGATAGCCGATCATCTTCACGGTCCAGAACCAGAAACGGCCGTCGGCGTCGGTGGTGAACTTGCCGCGCAGGTTCATGTCGGCCTGGTCTGGGTCCTGGTTCTCGTAGAGCCCCACCGGAGAGGCGTGCCAGACGTCGACCTCGGCGCCGGCGATCGGGTTTCCCTCCCGGTCCTGAACGCGGGCGGAGACGAAAAGCGGCGTGCCCGGCGTGTCGGAGCGAATGATCGTGCCGCCGTTCTCGACACGCGGCGAGTTCAAGCGCCAGAACGGCCCGAGCAGCGACTGCGACGTCTCGGTCTGTCCGCTGTCGCCGTTGTTGAGCAGGCAGACGAGCGTCGAGACCCCGAGCGAACCCGACATCAGCACGAATTCGTTATGGGTGTCGCTCGCGAGTTGGCCGATCTCGTTGAGCAGCGCGGTGGCGTCGCGAAATTCCTCTTCGGTGAGGCGCACTTCGCGAATGAAACCGTGCAGGTGCTTGATGAGCGCGACCATGATCTCCCGGAGGCGGGGGGTTTCGGTCTGCTCCATCACTTGGAGGACGGCTTCGGTGACATCGGCCTCGGTCTTGATGGCCACGGGCTTCCCCTCTTGCTCGCTGGACACGGCGGAGATGCCATATAATCGATTATCAATCAAGCATCGATTGAATTGAGCCGATTCCTCAAGCAGCCTTAGTGCAACGCCGACATTTTTTTGATATTTATCAATATTTTATAATTATATCTGACTTTCGTTCGTCTGAAGCCGGGGTGTTGAAAGCGATTTCTCAGATAGGTTGACATAGATCATCGTTTATTCCTATTAATGTCGATGACGCAGGGAGAATCGCTGATGCCGCCCAGGACTGCCTCCATGCTTCGGGAGCTCGGAGCGGGTCTCCCCGCGGAGGACGGCAAGAACACGATTTCGAGCCAGCTTGTGGCGCAGTTGCGCGAAGCGATCGTCTCCGGAGCGATGCCAGCGGGATCGAAGATCAACCTTGATGCCGCAAGAGCGCAGTTTCAGGTCAGCCTCAGCCCTCTGCGGGAGGCGCTGGCGCGTCTGACTTCGGATGGACTCGTCCTGTTCGAGGACAACCGCGGCTACCGGGTCGCGCCGGTGTCGCTTGACAACTTCGAGGAGATTGCTCGGCTGCGCGATCAATTCGAGTCCTATGCGCTCGGCGAGGCGATGGCTCGCGGCGACCTCGGGTGGGAAAGCGACGTCATGCGCGCGCTGCACCTCGTGAACCGAACGGAGCGCGATGCGGCCCGTCCCGAGACGCTGGAGGCTTGGGAGGCGGCGCACCGCGCCTTCCATCTCACGCTGATCTCGGGGTGCGGCATGCCGATCCTGCTTCGGTTCTGTTCGATGCTCCTCAACCTGAACGATCGCTACCGACGGACTTTCCTGCGACGCAGCTCGGGCGATCGGAACGTGATGATGGAGCATAGCGAGATCGCGCAGGCCGCGGTCGCCCGTGACGCCGACTATGCGTGCGAGCGGCTGCGCGAGCATCTTTCGCGCACGGCGACGAACCTCAGGCGGCACATCGAGGAACACGGCATCGCATAGGGCGCCGGAGCGGGGCGGCTGGCCCCGAGCGACGCAGGAAACGAGACCTTGGGAGGGACGGATGACGGATCTGCCTTGGCGGAGACCGATAGGTCTTGCGCATTTTTCCGCCATCGGCGTCGAGCCGGCGGAGTTCGTGACACGGGCGGCGGCTGCAGGCTTTCGGGCAGTCGGGTTTCGCCTGTTCCCAGCCTTCCCGGGCGCGCCGTTCTACGAGCTGAAGGCGGGCGGCCAGGCGGCGCGGGAGGTTCGCCTGCGGCTCGACGATACCGGCACGGTCGTCCACGATATCGAATTCGTGGTGATCGGTCCCGACTTCGATCCCGAAAGCGCACGGCCCGTGCTGGAGAATGCGGCGGCGCTCGGCGCGCAGCGCCTCAGCGCCTGTGGAGACGATGCCGACCCGGCGCGGCTCGCCGCGCGCTTCGCGGCGCTCTGCGCGGTGGCGGCGGAGGTCGGCATGGCGGTCGACCTTGAGAACATGGGCTGGCGTCCGACGCGCAGCTTCGCCGACAGCCTCGCCATCGTCGAGGCGGCCGGCGCGCCTAACGGCGGCGTGCTGGTCGATGCGCTGCACTTTTTCCGCAACGGCGGCACGGCCGGCGCGCTCGCCGCCGCACCCCGAGCGCGGATCCGCCACCTCCAGCTCTGCGACGTTCGCGGTCCGGCGCCGCGCAGCGACGAGGCGAGGATCGCCGAGGCGCGGGGCGGACGCTTCGCTCCGGGAGCGGGCGAGCTGCCGCTCGCGGATCTGCTCGCGGCAGCGCCTGACGAGGCCGCCGTTTCCGTCGAGGTGCCCATCGACGGCGCCACGCCCGTGGAGATGCACTTCGAACGCCTGTTCGAAGGCGCGCGGCGTCTTATGAGCGGCGTGACTGCCTGACGGCCACGTCGGAACAACAGCAACGCCGGCGCGACCGGCGGCGATGAAAGGGGGGAGTTGCGAATGGGGGTCGTCTTTGACTTCAGCGTGGTCTTCGAGCGCTGGCCGGAGTTGCTGAAAGGGACTCTCGCGACCCTCGGCCTCGCCTTGGCGGGCATGCTGCTCGCGCTCGTCATCGGCGTCGTCGGCGTGGCGATCCGGCGGTCCGACCGGCGCATTCCCTCGGCGATCGTCGGGGGCTTCGTCGAGATCGTGCGGAACACCCCGTTCCTCGTGCAGATCTTCTTCATCTTTTTCGTGCTGCCCCTGCTGGGCCTCCGCCTCAATCCGACCACGACGGCGATCATCGCGCTCGGGATCAATGGCGGCGCCTACGCGATCGAGATCATCCGGGGCGGCGTCGAATCCATCTCGAAGGGACAGGTGGAAGCCGGCCTTGCCCTCGGCCTGCATCCGGGCGAGGTCTACCGGCTGATCGTGTTGAAGCCCGCGCTCCGGGCAATCTACCCGTCGCTTTGCAGCCAGTTCATCTTGCTCACGCTCACCACCTCGGTTTGCACCTCAATCTCGGCCTTCGAACTCACCTCCGTCGCACAGAGGATCGAGGGCGACACGTTCCGAAGCTTCGAAATTTATTTCACGATCACGGCCATCTACCTCGTGATCTCCTGGCTGATGATGGGGCTCTTCGCGCTCATCTCGCGCCACTACTTCAGCTATCCGACGCGCTGAGGAGAGGGATCATGCCGCATCTCGGACCGAACGAACTTCTCTTCCTGGCCAAGGGACTGCAGTGGACGCTCGTGCTCGCCGCCATGGGTTTTGTCGGCGGCGGGCTCTTCGGCCTCCTCATCGCCCTTGCCCGGGTCGCCGACAATTCCCTGCTGCGAGGCCTCGCGACTGGCTGGATCGCCCTCTTCCAGGGCACGCCGCTCCTGATGCAGCTCTTCGTCGTCTATTTCGGCCTGCCGCTCTTCGGCATGAACGTTCCCGCCTGGGCCGCGGTCGCGGTCGCACTGACTGCGCACGCCTCGGCCTTCCTCGGCGAAATCTGGCGCGGCGCGATCCAGGCGATCCCGAAGGGCCAGACGGAAGCTGCGCATGCGCTCGGCCTGCATTACCGCGCGCGCATGTTCGATGTGGTGCTGCCGCAGGCCCTGAAGATCTCGCTGCCGGCAACGATCGGCTTCCTCGTGCAGCTGATCAAGGGCACCTCCCTCGCCGCCATCGTTGGCTTCATCGAACTGACCCGTGCCGGACAGATCGTCGCCAACCAGATCTACCAGCCGCTCCTCGTCTTCGGCCTCGTCGGCCTCGTCTACTTCTGCCTGTGCTGGCCGCTCTCGCTCTGGGGCACCCGCATGGAGCGGCGCATGGCGCGCGCCGTCCGCTGATCGACTCTTCACAACAACCAACACGGAGGAAACAGATGCTTGGTCACAGCCTGCCCCGCCTGACCCGACGGACCGTCGTCGCTTTCGGGCTTTTCGCCGCGGCGCTCCCTGCGCTCGGCACCGCCGCCGCGGCCCGGACCCTTGAGGAAGCCAAGAGCGCGGGGACGATCGTCGTTGGCATCCAGGGCGACAACTCGCCGTGGGGCTTCGTCAACTCGACCGGCCAGCAGGACGGCTTCGACGCCGACATGGCGCGGGCCTTCGCCAAGAGCCTCGGGGTCGAGGTCGAGTTCACTCCACTCGCGGTCGCAAACCGGATTCCAGCGCTTCAGACCGAGAAGGTGGACGTCCTTTTCGCAACCATGGCGATGACCCCCGAGCGGGCGAAGTCGATCCAGTACTCGATTCCCTACGCCTCGAACCAGCTCTCGGTGGTCGCGGCAAAGGACACCAAGGTCACCGAGCCGGCGGATCTCGCGGGTCTCTCGGTCGGCGTGCCGCGCTCCTCGACGCAGGACAAGGCCCTGACGGACATCGCGCCGGGAGACGCCGAGATCCTCCGCTTCGACGATGACGCCGCCACCATCCAAGCGCTCCTCTCGGGCCAGGTCCAGGCGGTCGGGGCGAACCAGTTCTATCTGCAGCGGATCGATACCGCGAAGCCTGGAGTGTACGAGAACAAGATCCCGCTGACTGCGCTCTACAATGGCGTCGGCACCCGCCTTGGCGAGAAGGACTGGAACGAAGCGCTGAACGCTTTCCTCGCCGACTTCATCAAGACGCCGGAATACGCCGCGATCTACCAGAAGTGGATGAATCTCGACCCGCCGACCTTCCCCGAGTCGCTGCCCGACATCCCCTTCACCGTCAGCAACTGAACCGGACCGCCGGCCCGGCCGCCGCGCCGGGCCGGCCCTACCCACAGAACGAGAGTGAGATGTCGAAGCTCGTCTATGTCCTGAACGGCCCCAACCTCAACCTGCTCGGCAAGCGCCAGCCGCACATCTATGGCCACGAGACCCTCGCCGACGTCGAGCGCGACTGCTCCGCCCTCGCGGACGAGCTCGGTCTCGAAGTCCGCTTCCTGCAGTCGAACTGGGAAGGCCAGATCATCGACTGGGTCCATGAGGCGCGAGAGACCGCAACCGGCATCGTCTTCAACCCCGGCGCCTTCACCCATACCTCTGTCGCGATCCTGGACGCCCTCAACACCTTCGAGGGCACGGTGATCGAGGTCCACATCTCGAACGTCCACAAGCGCGAGAGCTTCCGGCATCATTCCTACATCTCGCTGCGCGCCGACGGCATCATCGTCGGCTGCGGCACGCAGGGGTATCAGCTCGGTCTGCGCCGGGTGGCCGCTTTGGCAAAGGACTGACGCCATGGCGCGGAAGGTCAAGCTCGCCGTCATGGGCGCCGGACTGATCGGCAAGCGCCACGCCATGCACGTGGGCGCGAGCCCCGAGGCAGAACTCGCCGGCGTCATCGACCCCACTCCAATCGGCGAGGCGGTCGCGCGCGAATACGGCGTCCCGTGGCACAAGAGCCTTGCCGAGATGATCGCGGCCGATCGCCCTGAGGGCGTCATTATCGCGACGCCGAACCAGATGCACAAGGCGAACGGCCTCGAGTGCGTCGCGGCGGGGCTTCCAGCCTTGGTCGAGAAGCCGATCTGCGACGACCTGGCCGAGGCGGAGGAACTGGTCCTCGCCGCGGAGCAGGCCGGTGTTCCACTGCTGACCGGCCACCACCGCCGCCACAACCCGCTCATGGGAAAGGCGAAGGCGATCATTGACTCCGGGACGATCGGCACGCCCCTCGTCGCCAACGCACTCTTCTGGATCAGAAAGCCTGACGACTACTTCGACGTCGCCTGGCGGCGCGAGAAGGGGGCAGGCCCGGTGTTCCTGAACCTGATCCACGACGTCGACAACCTGCGCCACCTGCTCGGCGATGTGGTCGCGGTCTCGGCCCGCGAGTCGAGCGCCGTGCGCGGCAACGCGGTCGAGGAGACGGCGGTCATCCTCATCGAGTTCGCCTCCGGCTGCCTTGCCACCGCCTCGGTCTGCGACGCCACGGTCGCGCCATGGAGCTGGGAAATGACAACCGGCGAAAACCCGGCCTATCCGCGCGCGGACGGTGAGCATTGCTACCTGATCGGCGGCACCCGGGGATCGCTCGCGCTACCCCAGCTCGACGTCCGGGTGAACCGCGACCGGCAGGGCTGGTACGAGCCCTTCGATCTCACCCGTCCCGGCGTGTCTGACGAGGACCCGCTTGCACGCCAGGTGGCGCAGTTCGCCGCCGTGATCCGCGGCGAGGCGGAGCCGCTCGTCTCGGGACGCGAGGGGCTCGAGACCCTGCGGGTGATCGATGCGGTCAAGCGCGCCGCCGCAAACAACCATCGCATCCAGCTGTGAAAAATCTAAAGGCGGAGGACCTCATGACCGAAGACATCCTGATCCGGATGGAAAACGTCGACAAATGGTACGGCGCCTACCACGCCCTCCGCTCGATCAACCTCTCGGTGCGCCGTGGAGAGAAGATCGTGCTATGCGGGCCGTCGGGCTCGGGCAAGTCGACGCTCATTCGAACGATCAACCACCTCGAACCAATCCAGAAGGGCCGAATCGTCGTCGACGGGACGGCGCTCGACGACAGCACGGAGGCGGTCGATACCGTGCGCCGCGAGGTCGGCATGGTCTTCCAGCAATTCAACCTCTTTCCGCACATGACGGTGCTCCAGAACTGCATGCTGGCGCCGATGCGCGTACGCAAGGCATCGAAGGCCGAGGCGGAAAAAACAGCGCGCAAGTTCCTCGACCGCGTGCGGATCGGCAACCAGGCCGAGAAGTTTCCTGCTCAGCTCTCCGGAGGCCAGCAGCAGCGCGTGGCCATTGCCCGCGCGCTCTGTATGGAGCCCAAGGCGATGCTCTTCGACGAGCCGACCTCCGCGCTCGACCCCGAGATGGTGAAGGAGGTGCTTGATACGATGGTCGGTCTCGCCCGCGACGGCATGACGATGATCTGCGTCACTCATGAGATGGGCTTCGCGCGGCAGGTGGCCGACCGGGTCATCTTCATGGCCGACGGCGAAATCATCGAGGAGAACGATCCGCAGAGCTTCTTCTCGAACCCGACCCACGCCCGCACCCGCGCCTTCCTCGGCGAGATCCTCGCCCACCACTGAGAGCCTGCCCATGTCTCGACTTCGTATCGGCGTCCTCGGAGCAGCCAACATCGCTCGCCGGTTCACGGCCGCCGTCGCGAACTCCGACCGGGTGGAGGTTGTCGCAGTCGCAAGCCGGGGCGTCGAGAAAGCCGCCGCCTTCGCCGCCGAATGCGGCATTTCCCGATCGCACGCGAGTTACGAAGCGATGCTTGCCGATCCCGAGGTCGACGCGGTCTACCTGCCGTTGCCAAACAATCTCCATGCCGAATGGGCGATTAAGGCGCTCGAGGCGGGCAAGCACGTGCTTTGCGAGAAGCCACTCGCGCTCGGCGCGGCCGAGGTGCGCGCGATGTTGGCGGCGGCCGAGGCGAGCGGTTGCTTCCTCGCGGAAGGCTATCCGTGGCTGGCGCAACCGCTGACGGCCGAGCTCGCCCGGCTCCTCGCTTCCAACGCCATCGGCACGATCAAGCAGGTAGCCGTAAGCTTCTCCGCCCCCTTCAGCGATCCGACAAACATCCGTTTCCGGCCCGAGACGGGCGGCGGCGCGTTGCTCGATCTCGGCAGCTACTGCGTCAGCTTCCTGCGGCTCGTGGCGGGGGTCCGGCCCATCCGCGTCCACGCGGTCGCCGATTGGTCGGAGACCGGAGTCGACCGGGGCATGGTCGCGACGCTCACCTTCCCGGACGGGCTCCTCGCCACGCTCAACTGCAGTTTCGCCGCCGCTTACCAGCGGACAGCGGTAATCCATGGCGAGTCCGGCAGCCTCACGACCGCCTGGCAGAACCACACGACGGGGCCTGACGCCGAGCCGATCCGCCTCTGGCGCGGTGGCGCGAACAAGGTGGCGCAGGAGGTGATCTCGGCCCCATTCGCCGATGGCTTCCTAGCCGAGGCCGAAGCCTTTGCCGACGCCGTGGCGAAAGGGACGACGGCCTGGACCGGCGCCAGCGCCCCGGAATCGCTCGACATCGCCCTGACCATCGACGCCCTCGCCGCCAGCGCCAAGGCCGGTGCGCCCGTCGACCTTCCCGAAGAGGCATGATCCCGGAGGCACGCTCATGATTGACGGCAAGAGCAAGCTCATCGCTCATCTCGGGTTCCCGACCGCCAGCTTCCGGGCGCCGATGATCTACAACCCCTGGTTCGAGCAGCAGGGCATCAACGCGGTCGTCGTGCCGATGGGCTGCAAGGCCGAAGACTACGCCGCCTTCCTGCCGCTGCTATTCCGGCTCTCCAACATCCATGGCGCCCTCGTCACCATGCCACACAAGGTCCCAACGACGAAACTGGTAGACCGGCTGTCGACGACGGCCGAAGTCGCGGGATCGGCGAACGCCATTCGCCTCGCCGAGGACGGCAAGCTAGAGGGCGACATGTTCGACGGTGAGGGCTTCGTTCGGGGCGTCTTGCGCAAGGGCGTACCGCTTGCTGGTGCGAGCGCGCTCGTCGTTGGCTCGGGCGGCGTCGGCTCGGCGATAGCCGCGTCCCTGGCCGGCGCCGGCGTGGCGCGGCTTTCGCTCTTCGATCCGCATGCCCCCTGGCCGAGTCGCTCGCTGGTCGCCTGAGCGCCGCTTATCCGAAGATCGAGGTGACCACTGGCAGCAACGATCCGGCCGGCTTCGACCTCGTCGTCAACGCCTCGCCACTCGGGATGAACGAGGACGACCCGCTGCCGATGGACGTGGAGCGGATCGCGCCGCAGACCTTCGTCGGCGAAGTGGTGATGAAGACCGAGATCACCTCCTTCCTCGCCGCCGCGCGCGCGAGGGGCTGTCGCTATCAGGTCGGCGCCGACATGCTCTTCGAGCAGCTCCCGGCCTATCTCGAGTTCTTTGGCTTCGGCACGGCCACGCCCGAGGAATTGCGCGCCGTCGCCCAGCTCTCCTACTGAGAACCGGCGGTGACCCACTGGGAAGAGCCGAAGAACGACTGCCGCAGGTCCCATCGGTCAAGGCGGTGGAGATTTCGGTGTAGCCATCCGAGAGCCTCGGTGAGGCCGCCCGCGGTGCGATGCTGGGAAGCGGATCGCTTTCAGCGGCGTCGATCTGGGCGAAGGCTTCGAGCCGCATGGAGCGGCGCCGGCTCCGCCCTTCGTCGTTCTGCTCGAGGAGGACGGCGCGGATCAGCCGGACGCTGCCGTCCTCGTTGGGGAAAGACGCCGAGGACGTCGGCGCGCGCGTCGGCCGCGCTCTCGTCCCTCGGCGTCGCGCGCTTGGGGCAGCGGGCGCGGAGCGGGCCGGCGACGGGGCGCCCGGTCTCGCCGGCGGTCTTGCTCGCGCTGGATGAAGGCCGGCCGGATGGCGGCGGCGGCGACGGCGCGCCGGCCCTTGGGCGCATGGGCGAGGGCGTTCCCGATCCCGTGAACCCGGCGGCGCGGCCAGGTCGCCCCGAAGACCCGAACCGCGTAGCTTCCGCCACAGCTCCGCTCCGACATGGCAACCGCCGGTCCATTCCGCTTCGAGCTGAACCAGCCATGGGTCGAGCGAACTCTGCCGGGTTCGGAATATGTCATGGCGCTGACCGCGGACAATCCTGCGGATCGTCTGGCGGGAGACACCGGTCGTGCGCGCCATCGCCTTGAGCGGAGTCCCCTGCGCGGCCAACGCCAGGATCTGACTGTTGACCGCCTCGCGTGTCACGGAGCCTTCCCACCGGAGCCGCTCGGGCCTTACTCAAAGTCTCTGGTGAACCGCGCCGGGTTTGCCGGAGGCTCCCACTCCTGAGTAGGATGGAGCATCATGAGCAAGACGACGAACAAGTTTTCCCCTGAGGTTCGCGAGCGGGCGGTTCGGCTGGTCCTCGAGAGCGAAGGCCAGCACGGGTCTCGCTGGCAGGCGATCCTGTCAATTTCGGCGAAGATCGGCTGTTCGGGACAGACGCTGAACGAATGGGTGAAGAGGGCCGAGGTCGACAGCGGCAGGCGTGCGGGCATTCCGGCCGAGATGGCCGAGAGGATGAAGGCGCTCGAGCGGGAGAACCGCGAGCTGCGCCAGGCCAACGAGATCCTGCGCAAGGCAAGCGCGTATTTTGCGATGGCGGAGCTCGACCGCCGGTCGAAGTGATGGTGTCGTTCATCGACGCGCATCGGGATGCACACGGGGTCGAGCCGATCTGCAGGGTCCTGCCGATTGCCCCTTCCACCTATCATGATCGTCTTGTGAAGCGGGCCGATCCAGCTCGGCTGTCGGATCGTGCCCGACGGGATGAGGCGCTGCGGCCCGAGGTCCTGCGCGTGTTCGAGGAGAACTGGCGGGTCTATGGCGTGCGCAAGGTCTGGAGGCAGCTCGGCCGCGAGGGTTTCGACATTGCCCGTTGCACCGTCGCGCGGCTGATGAAGAGCATGGGTATTCAAGGCATTATTCGGGGCAAGCCGCACAGGACGACGATCCCTGACAAGAAGTCGCCGTGCCCACAGGACCAGGTGAGCCGCCAGTTTCGCGTGCCGGCGCCGAACATGCTGTGGGTGAGCGACTTCACCTATGTCGCCACCTGGAAGGGCTTCGCCTACGTCGCCTTCGTCATCGACGCCTACGCCCGCAAGATCGTCGGCTGGCGCGTCAGCACCTCGGCCCATGCGGGGTTCGTGCTCGATGCCCTGGAACAGGCGGTCCACGATCGGCGCCCGGCCAAGGGCGCGGGGTTGGTCCATCATAGCGACCGCGGATCGCAATACCTGAGCATTCGCTACAGCGAGCGGCTGGCGGAAGCCGGCATCGAGCCCTCCGTCGGCAGTGTCGGGGACAGCTACGACAATGCCCTGGCAGAGACCATCAATGGCCTCTTCAAGGCCGAAGTCATTCATCGGCGTGGCCAATGGCGCAGCTTCGAGGCGGTGGAATACGCGACCCTCGAATGGGTCGACTGGTTCAACAACCGCCGCCTGCTGGAGCCGATTGGAAACGTCCCGCCCGCAGAGGCTGAGAGGAACTTCTACGCAGCTCTGGAAACCAAAGCCATGGCCGCGTAGCTAACGAAAGTCAGCCTCCGGCAAACCCGGCGCGGTTCAGTCGTGGCCCATCGTTCGACCAATTCTGACGGCTGCGATCGAAGACGCATCCTTCTAGAAATCCCACCCTGAACGTTTCCATACTTGCGCCCTCCAAGCCATGAAGGCGGATCAGGCCGGAAAATTCAGCGGAATTTCAAGACACCGATGCTCTCGGAGCCGGACTTGAAACTCTGCGGGCCGCGCCAATGCCTTGCGAGGCGCCTGGTCAGGAGGCGGATATGGGCGATGAAGATGCGCGCCTCGGCGGGAGCGAGGGATTTCTCCCGGTCCTTCGCCAGTCGGCGGCGTCGTCCGCGCCCTGCGAAGGTGCGTTCGGCGACCCGGCGCATTGGCGGAACCTCGAAGCCGCTGGCGGGATCGGACCGCTTGACGATCCGGACCTCAAGGCCTGCCACGACCGGCTGAGGGACGCCGGCAAACTCGCGAAGGTCGCCCTCACCGCCGTCATGCGGAAGCTCATCGTCCTCGCTAACGCTCTTCTCAAGGACGATCGAACGTGGAGCCCTGCCAAGCCCTGATCATCACGGATACTCTAGCGATGAGGCCGGCGTTCGGGCTCGCCCCGCCTGCAGCGCGCGCGCCGCCAGGACCCGGCGATCGCCGATCGTCCGCCACAAGCCGCTGTCGCGCCATTCGCGGAAATAACGCTGCGCCCTCGAGGCGGGCGGAAGGTCCTTCGGGAGCATGCGCCGCTGGCGGCCGGTCGTCGCGATGGAGAGCATCGCGCTCATCACCTCCCCCAGGCCCGTCGTCAGGCCCGTCGTCCGGTCCGTCGTCCGGGGGCGGCCGACCCGACGCGGCCGACGGCAGGAGCGGCGCCATCAGCGCCCATTCCCGATCCCTCAGATCGCTTGCAGGGCGCGGCCTCCGGCGGACATAGGCCCGCCAAACGGCATCCGTCCAAAGCAGCCGATCTCCCCGCGGAAGCCGGCGGCGATGGGTCAATCACGGTCTGGTTCGCTCCCGAGCAGCCCAAGGCCGTGGCGTGCGGCAACTGGCTCCAGACCGATCCGGCCAAAGGCTGGTTTCCCCTTCTGCGTCTTTACAGCCCACTGCCGTCCTTCTTCGCCAAGGTGTGGCGGCCGAGCGAAATCGAGCGGGTGAAGTGACGCGCCCACCGTGGCCGGGAGCCGTTTCGGCCTGCGCGCCACGACCTTCGCGTCGCCGAGGTTTTTTTACGCGTTGGCGGAAAATGATTGGCGAAGAAAAGACTGCGGCGGATAGTTTACGCTGGCCGCCTTTCGCGACCGACAGGCACCAAGCCGGCCGCGCGCCGGGACCAGAACGACGAGGGATAATGATGTTGCGGCTCTCTGTTTGGAGATGGGTGGGGCTTTCGGTGAGCACGCTTGGTCTGATGCTCGGCCCGGCGGCGATGGCCCAAGACCGCCATGCCTGGTTCGGCGAGACCCATGTCCACACCAGCTGGTCCTTCGACGCCTATATCTTCGGCAACCACGTCACCGGCCCGGCCGAGGCCTACAAATACGCCAAGGGCGAGGCGATCCCGCATCCCCTCGGCTATGACGTCAAGATCACGACGCCGCTCGACTGGATGGGCGTCACCGACCATTCGGAATACGCGGGCGTGGTGCGGCTCTCCAACGACCCGACCTCGCCGATCAGCAAGCTGCCGATCGCGGCGCAGCTCAAGGTCAAGGACGCCGCCGACATCCAGCGCCTCTACCTCTGGCTCGGCACCAGCATGATCGAGATGAAGCCGGTCCCGGCGCTGGTCCAGCCCGAGATCTCCGACACCGTCTGGAAGGCGAACAACGCGGCCGCCGACGCGGCGAACGAGCCGGGCAAGTTCACCGCCTTCTGCTCCTACGAGTGGACCTCGAACCCCGACTTCCGCAACATGCACCGCAACGTCTTCTTCAAGGACTGCGCCAAGGTCCCCGACCGGCCGTTCAGCTCGCTGGAGAGCCAGGCGCCCGAAGACCTCTGGGACTGGATGGACAAGCAGCGCGCGGGCGGCGCCGAGCTCCTCGCCATCTCGCACAACGCCAACCTCTCGGGCGGGCTGATGTATCCGACCGAGGTCGACTTCAAGGGCCGGCCCATCGACCAGGCCTGGGCGGATTCGCGCGACCGCAACGAGCGGCTGACCGAGATCAAGCAGATCAAGGGCCAGTCCGAGACCCACCCGCTCCTCTCTCCGAACGACGAATTCGCCAGTTTCGAGGTGCTGAACTACCTGCTCGGCGACCCGCAGGGCCAGTTCGTCACCCTCGGCGGCAGCTACGTGCGCCAGGCGCTCAAGGACGGCGTCGCGATGCAGGGGGCGGAGGGCTTCAACCCCTACCGCACCGGCTTCGTCGGCGGCTCGGATTCGCACAACACCGCCGTGCCCTACCGGCAGGAGAACTTCTTCGGTGGCCACGCCAGCCTCGACGGCACGGTCAAGGAGCGGATGGGCGGGCACAACTTCGCCGGCCTCGACGTGCGCTTCGAGAACCCCGCCGGCCTGACCGGCGTCTGGGCCGAGGAGAACACCCGCGCCTCGCTCTTCGACGCGATGCAGCGCAAGGAGACCTTCGCCACCAGCGGCCCGCACATCCGCATCCGCATCTTCGGCGGCTGGGACTATGCGCCCGACCTCACCGCCGGCGCCGACTGGGTGCAGGCGGCCTACAAAGGCGGCGTGCCGATGGGCGGCGACCTCAAGCCCCGCGACGGCGACAAGGCCCCGACCTTCGTCGTCGAGGCGGTGAAGGACCCGACCTCGGGCAATCTCGACCGCATCCAGATCGTCAAGGGCTGGGCCAGGGACGGCCAGTCCTTCGAAAAGGTCTATGACGTGGTCTGGGCGGGCGACCGCAAGCCGAGCCCGGTGGATGGCAAGGTGCCCCCGATCGGCTCCACCGTCGACATCGCCCAGGCTACTTACACCAACGACATCGGTTCGGTGCAGCTCGTCGGGACCTGGACCGACCCGGACTTCGACCCTTCGCTCGACGCCTTCTATTACGCCCGCACGCTGGAGATCCCGACCCCGCGCTGGACCACGATCCAGGCGAAGGAGCTCGGGATCGCGCCCCCGGAGATGGTCGCGGCGGAGGTGCAGGAACGCGCCTGGTCCTCGCCGATCTGGTACACCCCCGCCGGCGACGCCCGCGGCGCGCCCACCGGCCGCACGGTCGCGGACCTCAAGGCGGGCGGCGCGACCCAGCTCACCACCGAGGAGCTGAACCAGCTGATCCCCGGCCATTTCACCTGGATCCGCAACACCGTCACCGGCGGCGTCTACAAGGTCCAATGGGCGAAGAACGGCCAGATGCTGATCATGAACGTCGATCCGCGCATCCCCCAGCCGTCGGAGGTCGGCGACATCGCCGAAGCCGCCTATCTCGGCCAGTCCACCGCCTATCAGATCCGTGACGACAGGATCGTCACCAACTTCGGCAACCGCGACTATGATATCGTCGTCTTCAAGGCGGCCGGCGGCAGCGGCGACATGGCGGCCAAGAAGGAAGGCTATGTCGCGGCGCGCAGCAACGAGTTCGGCTTCGCCAACTACGAGCTGATCCCCGAGCCGGTCTTCCTCGGGACCGAGGTCAAGGACGCGGTGGTCCCGACCGGACCGGTGGCGAAGCCGTGACCCGGCGTCTCGCCGCCGCGGCGGCGCTGGCGGTCTGGGCGGCCTGCGGCGGTCCGGCCGCCGCCTGCGCGATCTGCCTCTCGGCCATCTCGGTCAGCACGGCCGAGGAGCTGGACGCGGGCGACAGCGCCGTCCTCGCCGTCCCCGAGACGGGCGGCTTCCGCGTCGTCGCGACGCTGAAGGGCGACGCCGCCCCCGGCGCGGCGATCCCCGCCGCCGCGCTGCTGCCCGCGCCGGCGGCGCCCGCCCCGGGCGAGGCGCTGCTCCTCGTGCGCAACGCCTTCACCGGCGCCTGGAAGAGCCTCGGCGCCGCCTGGCCGGAAAACGCCGCCTGGCTCGCCCAGGCGGCGCAGGCCCCGGCGCTCGCCCCCGATCCCGAGCATCCGCACCAGGCGGGCAGGGGGCCCGCGCTCGATGCGCGGCTCGCCCTGGCGCTCCCGCGGCTCGAAGATCCCGACCCGATGGTGGCGGAGCTCGCCCACGACCAGATCGCGCTCGCCCCCTACGCCGCGCTCCCGCCGCTGGCGGACCGGCTCGACGCGGGCGATCTGCGCGGCTTCGTCGCCGCCCCGGGCGCGGGGTCGCGACGCGCGATCTACATCCTGCTCCTCGGCGTCGCGGGCGGGCCTGAGGACGCCGCCTTGATCGAGGCGCGGCTCGCCGCCGCCCGGCGGGCCCATGACGTGACCGATCTCTCCGCGCTCCTCGCCGCCGATCTCGAGCTGCGCGGGCCGGACCGGCTGCCCTGGATCGAGGCGACCTATCTCGCCGACCGCACCCGCGACCTCGCCGAGGTCGAGGCGGCGCTGACCGCGCTCGCGGTGCAGGGCGACGCCGACGCGACCGTGCCCCGGACGCAGGTCGTCGCCGCCTTCCGCCGCTTCATCCGCGCCCGGCCGGCGATGGCGGGCTTCGTCGCGCCGGAGCTCGCCCATTGGCGGGCCTGGGAGGCGAGCGGCGACTACGCCGCGCTGATCGAGGCTGGCGCCGTGCAGGATCCGGCCGAGGATTTCGCCATCCGCGGCTACCTCGCCCAGAGCCCCGATCCGGCCGCCAGGGCGGCGCTGTCGCAATGACCGCGATCCCGTCCTCGAGCCCGCGCGCGCGGCTGGCGCGCTTCGTCGGCGACCCGCTGCTGCACTTCCTCGCCGCGGGCCTCGTGCTCTTCCTCGCCTATGACGCCTTCGCGCCGGCGGCGCGGCCCGAGGCCGATCCGATGCGCATCGAACTCACCCCCGACGACATGAAGCAGATCGCGCTCTCCCAGGTCGCCCAGGGCCTGCCCGCGCCCGACCGCGCGCAGCTCCAGGCCCTCGCCGAGCAGCGGGCGATGCAGCGCATCCTCGCGCGCGAGGCGGCGGCCTTCGGCCTCGACCGCGACGATGACGTGATCGAGCGGCGGCTGGCGCAGAAGATGGACTTCCTGCTCGCCGACTTGTCGCAGCTGAACCCGCCCTCCCGCGAGGAGCTCGACGCCTGGTACGCCGCCCATGCCGCGCAGTTCACCCAGCCCGCGCGGGCGAGCTTCCGCCATGTCTACTTCTCCCCCGACGGCCGGGGCGACGCGGCCGCGCGGGCCGCGGCCGAGGCGGCGCTCCCCGGGATCGCCGGGCTTCCGGCCGCCTCGCCCGCCCTCGCCGGGATCGGCGACCGCTTCATGTTCCAGGACTATTACGGCGGCCGCACCGCCGAGGCGATCGGCAAGGAGTTCGGCCCCGACTTCGCCGCGGCGCTCTTCGCGGAGCGCCCCGGCGCCTGGGCCGGGCCGATCCGCTCCGGCTACGGCTGGCATCTCGTCTATCTCGACAGCCTGGAGCCGGCCCGCGTCCCGGCCCTCGACGAGATCGAGGCCGACGTCCGCGCCGCTTGGACCGACGCGCGCTACAAGGAGATCCGCCAGCGCGCCGAGGAGGACATGCGCGCCCGCTACACCATCGTCATCCCCGACCTCGACCCTGCGGATCTCGGCGCCCTCGCCGCGCCCCGCACGGCCGGCGCGCCGGTCGGGGGGCTGTGAGGGGCCGCCGCGCCAGGCCCCGCTCCGCGCCCGGGCCGTTCACGAAGATGAAGGGCGGGTGAACAAAAATGATTATTTCTCATGAATTCAACATGTTGAGCCCGCTTTCACGCGTGAAAGACCCGCGCCGCCGCGCCGTTCCGGCGCGCAGGCTCTTCTTCGCGTCGACCTCCGAAAGGGCGCTGACCGCGCTCCTCCTGCTCCTCGCCGCCCTCTTTCTGGCGGCGGGGGCGCAGGCGCACGAGGTCCGGCCCGCCTATCTCCAGATCGACCAGACCGGCCCCGACCGCTACACGGTGATCTGGCGCACGCCCCAGCTCTCCGGGATGCCGCTCCCCGTGGTCCTCGCGCTGCCCCCCGACATCCGCACGATCAGCGGCCCAGGGACCCAGGAGATGCCGGGCTCCACCATCGAGCGCCGGATCGTCGAGGTCCCGGGCGGCCTCGCCGGCAAGCGCATCGACTTCGTCGGCCTCCAGGCGACGATCACCGACGTGCTCGCGCGGGTCACCCTCGACGGCCGGACGACCACGACCATGGTGCGGCCCTCCCAGCCCTGGCTGGAGGTGGCGGGAGACCAGCCCCCGGGCGAGGTCGCCCTGACCTACCTGCGCAGCGGGATCGAGCACATCCTCCTCGGCTTCGACCACCTGCTCTTCGTCGCCTCCCTGATGCTGATCGTCCGCGACTGGCGGGTGCTGGCGGGCACGATCACCGCCTTCACGCTCGCCCACTCGATCACCCTGGCGCTTGCGACCCTCGGCCTCGTCACCCTGCCCTCCGGCCCGGTGGAGGCGATGATCGCGCTCTCCATCGTGCTCGTCTGCGTCGAGGCGGTGCGCCTGCGCCGCGGCGCGACCAGCCTCGCGACCGACTGGCCCTGGCTCGTCGCCTTCGCCTTTGGCCTCCTGCACGGCTTCGGCTTCGCCGGCGCGCTCGTCGACCTCGGCCTGCCCCCGGGCGACATCCCCCTCGCGCTCCTCTTCTTCAACATCGGCGTCGAGATCGGCCAGCTTGTCTTCATCGCCGCCATCCTCGCGGCCGTCGCCGCCCTGCGCCGCATCGTCTTTCTCCCGCCCCGGACTCCCGTCGCCGCCGCCTACGCCATCGGCATCGTCGCCGCGTTCTGGTGCTTCGACCGCCTTGACGCGATTTTCTTCTGAGAAGTTCCCTCACATGACGAACACGCGCCGCCAGGCGTCCCTGCGCGTCGCCCTCCTGGCCGCGGGCCCCGCGCTCGCCCATACCGCCGCGGGAAACAGCGGCGGCTTCCAGATCGGGTTCCCCCACCCGCTCCTCAGCCCGGAAACGCCGACTACCTCACCATGGCCGCAAAGCCGACCATGCATCAGATTTGCACCAGACCACCAATTGAAGGCACGCCAAGTCAGATCAGGTCAAGCGCCTCAAGGAGCTCGAGAAGAATCGAGCCATTGGAACGCCATTGGTCCGAGAGACGATGGCGAGGGAGCGGCTGTGCAAGGCGGTCTCGGACCTGACGCTGGAGAAGCTGATCCTGCGGGAGGCCGCCTCGGGAAACTTCTGAGCCCCGCCCGGCGCCGTCGCTGCATCGAACAGGTCCTGACCAAGAGCACCTAACAAAACCTGAGCTTGTGCGTTGGGTTGGCGTGAGCAAGCCTCTCTTGCCTAACGCCCTCTGGTCGGCCATCGAGCCGCTCTTACCGCCTGAGCCGCCCAAGCCGAAAGGGGGCCGCCCCCGCTGCGATGATCGCGCCGCCTTGGCTGGCGTCATCTTCGTTTTGCGCTCGGGCGTCCCCTGTCGGGCATCGCCTGGGAGATGCCGCCGCGCGAACTGGGCTGCTCGGGGATGTGCTGGCGACGCCTGCGTGACGGGCGGCGCGCCGGTGTCCGGGCGCGGCTTCATCCTGTGCTTCTGGAGCGCCTTTTGGATGCAGGGCGTCTGGACTGGAGCCGGGCCAGCCTGGATAGCGCGTCCGTGTCGGCCAGAAGGGGGCGCCGAAACCGGACCGGACCCGACGGATCGCGGCAAACCGGGCACGAAACGCCATCTTGGGGTCGACCGCCGGGGCGCGCCGCTCGGAGCGCGCCTGAGCCCAGCCAACCGCCACGACAGCCTCATGCCGGCGCCCGCCTTGGACGCCGTGCCGGACGTGCGGCGCGGCCGAGGTCGGCCTCGCAGGCGGCCCAGGAAGCTGTACGCGGACAAGGCCTCTGATCACCGGCGCTGCCGGGCCGAACGCCGCGCCCGCTCCATCGCGCCCCGCATCGCTCGTGGGGTGGACAGAAGCGAGCGTCTGGGCCGACGCCGATGGATCATCGAGAGACCCTTGGCCTGGCTCAGCCGCTTCCGCCGTCCCGCCATCCGCTAGGAGCGGCGCGCCGACATCCACGAAGCCTTCGTGATCCTCGGATGCGCGCTCATCCGCCTCAATCAAATCCGGAGGTTTTGTTAGGTGCTCTAAGTTCGACGTGTCCGAGAGGCTGGCGCGCCGGGTGTCGGGGCGGCGCCGTTCGACGCAGCGCAAAGCTCCGCGAGGGCGCGTCGACGAAGCCGCGCTGACAGCAGACATCATCGCACTCGCCACCCAGTACGACCGATAGGGCTACCGGCGGATCACGGCGATGCTCCGCGACGCTGGCTGGGCGGTGAACGCCAAGCGCGTCGAGCAGATATGGCGGCGGGAGAGGCTCAAAGTACCGCAGAAGCAGCCGAAGAAAGGTCGGCTCTGGCTGAACGACAGGAGCTGTATCCGTCTGCAGCCGGAGCATCCGAACCATGTCTGGTCCTACGACTTTGTCGAAGACCGGACCCACGACGGAGGGAAATACCGCATGCTCAATCTAATCGACGCGTTCACCCGCGAATGCCTGGCGATCCGGGTCGACCGCAAGCTGAACTCCACGGACGTCATCGACGTCCTGTCGGACCAGTTCATCCTCCGCGGCATCCTTGGCCACATCCGCTCGGACCATGGTCCCAAGTTCATCGCTGCAGTCATGCGGGAGTGGATCGCAGCCGTGGGTGCCCGCACCGCCTTCATCGAGCCGGGATCGCCCTGGGAGAACGGCTATTGCGAGAGATTCAACTCGAAACTCCGCAACGAGCTGCTCCGACCTTAGGCGGCAAATGCGCCAAGAAGAGGTCTGTTTGTCTTTGGCGCATCAGGTTTTGATGGGTCATGCCCGATCCATTGGTGGTCCGGACGCTGAGGGAGAAGCGCGCCGAGATCCTTGGGAGGATCGCGGCGTGCGAGGCGCAGATTGCGCAGGCCAAGCACGACCTCGCGCACGTGAACGCGACGATCCGGCTGTTCAGCGAGCCGTAGAAGCAGCAGGCGCGGTATCTCGTCAGCCACGGCTTCTTCAAGAAGGGCGAGATTGCCGAGTTCTGCGCGCTGCATCTTGGGGCCTCGGGGCGAGATGACGACGCGCGAGCTGGCGGAGCGGGTCATGATCGAACGCGGCTTGGCTCCCACGGAATACGGCTCTGCGCAACTCGGTCGTCTTCAAGGTTGGTCCAGGCGCTGCGCCACGCCAAGCGGCGGCGGTTCGTGCGGATGGTCGAGAAGCGCAAGGGCATGTGCGTCTGGGGGCCAGGGGACGCGATCATGGCTCGCGCGTCGTTGCCAATACCCTTTCCACGTCCGACTGACCGGGGCGGCGAGCGCGTTCCCGATCAAACGGTCGGCGAGCGCGCCGTTGCTCTGATCGCGATGATCCTCGAGCCAGGCGGCCTGGACGGCGTAGGCTCCGAGATGCCGCGCGCCGAGGCGATGATGCTGGCCGCTGATCCTGCGCCGGAGAGGGGAGAAGCAGCTCTCGGCCTGGTTGGTGTGGACGTTGTCTCGGCTGTAGGCGTCGGCATGGGCGATGCGGCGCATGTCGAAGGCCGGCTCCAGCGGGTCCCAGTGCGGGCCCTCGTCGGCTGATACGACCGCGCCCGGCGCGATCCGCGTCTGCGCGAAATCGACGCCATCAGTCTCGCGCAGGAACGCCCGCGTCAGCGTGCGGCCGCCGCGCTGGCGCAGTGCGACGACGATGCGGCGCTTGCCGCTGCGGTTGGCGAGCAAACGGCGGTCGGCGCGCTCTTCGCGCAGGTGCGCTGGCCGGACATGTCCGCCGAACGCAGACCCGTCGACTTCGACCTCGCCGTCGAGCGTCGTGTCGCGGGTCTCGGCCGCCATCGCTTCGCGCAGCTTGTGGATCAGCACGAAGGCGGTCTTCGGCTGCACGCTCAGGTCCCGGGCGAGCTGCAGCGCCGACATGCCCTTCGCCGCGTTCGCAACCAGGCGGATCGCCGCGAGCAGGTCGACGAAGCCGAGCTTGCGCGATGCGAAGATCGTGCCCGAGGTGACGCTGAATTGCCGGTGGCAGGCGGCGCACTTGAGCCGACGCCGTGCGCCAAGCGTCCAGGCAACCGCAGATCGGACAGACGGGCGAGCCGTCGGTCTCGGGCCAGCGCAGGCGGCGGAAGCGTCGATAGGCGGCTTCTTCGCCCTCCCGAAAGATTGCTTTGAGGGACAACGTCCGCGCCGCCGCCGAGAGAAGGAAGTGCTGAGCCATGGTCGTCCCCTCAAGCGAACGCCGCAGAAATTCCTATATTGTTCTGCTCCGCCGCTGACTTCAATGGGAGCGAAAAAATGCTCAATAATCCTAATATTACAGGGACGTATGTAGCCCGTGGCGCATTTGCCGCCTAAGGTCGAGTGCTGCTCGACGGTGAAATCTTCTACAGCCTCGCCGAGGCGCGGACCATTATCGAAGCTTGGCGCCGGCACTACAACGCCCGACGACCACACTCATCGTTGAGCTATCGCCCGCCAGCCCCCGAGGTGGTGCAGTGGCCGGCTCCGCCAACTGGATCAGCTGCCCCGGCCACCCCAATCGTGGCGTCGAGTCCCGTCATGAACTAAGAATGAGACCGGACCACCCGATCGGGGCAGGCCAGGCGGCGGGACCGGTAGTGGTATGTCGCGCGATCCATCTCCAGGGCGTCGCAGGTCCTCCGGATCGACACGCCCACCTCCCGGCAGATCCCGTCCACCAGCTCGCGCTTCCGGGCAGGGTAAGCCAATGGAACGCCAATGGTCCGAGAGACATTGGCGAACGAGCTTTCGGCGGACGACGTCCTGCAGCATTTCCTTGTCCAAGGACAGGTCGGCCACGAGCTTGCGCAGCCGCGCGTTCTCGTCCTCGAGCTGCTTCAATCGACGTATCTCGGTCGGCAGCAGCCTGGCGAATTTCTTGCGCCACGCAAAATAGGTCGCCTGGCTGATCCCCGCCTTGCGGCAGATCTCCGCCACAGGCACGCCGTCGTCGCCTTATTTGAGGATGAACGCCTTCTGGCTGTCCGAAAACTTGCTCGCTCTCATCGTCTCCGCTCCTGCCGGGCCAAAGGGGTGAAGGTCACGGAAAACTCTAGCCTCAAGCGGTCCAGTTCGGCGGGCTCAGATCACTGATCCGGGTCTGGATCGAGAAACACGAGGCGGGCGCCTATGACGATGACGCCGAAGCCGTGGATCTCATTCAGGAGCGCGACGCCCGCATCGCCGCGCTGGAACGGCTCGTCGGCCGCCAGGCGCTCGAGATCGAGTTTCTAAAGAGGGCTGCGAGAAACGCGGCCTTGCCGAGAAGCGCACCTGGATCCGCGGTCACCGGCCCGAAGGTGTCACCGTCAAACGGGGGTACGAACTGATGGAGTTCGCGCGTTTCATCTTCTACGCGGAACTGCCGCCCCGTCCGGACGAAGGGGCGATCTTCGCCCAGATCACGGCGGTCTGCGAGGAAAATCCCACTTATGGATATCGGCGCGTCGACGCCGAGCTGCGCCACCGCGGCCTGGTGGTGAACGCGAAGAGGGTACGCCGGCTCATGGCCGTGAACGGCCTGAATCCGAAACGGCGGCGGCGCTACCTCGTCACGACGGACAGCAACCATGACGGCCCGATCTTTCCTCACATCGCCCGAGGGTTTGAAGTCTACGGACCAGACCAGCTCTGGGTCGCCGACATCACCTATGTCGCCATCGCGACCGGCTTTGTCTATCTCGCGGTCATCCTAAACGCCTGGTCCCGCCTGGTCGTGGGCTATGCCCTCGACCGGAAGATCGACGCCCGCCTCTCCACCGAGGCGCTGAAGGCCGCAATCGCCTTTCGGCGACCCCTGCCGGGGTGCATGTTCCACTCGGGCCGCGGAGCGCAATATGCGTCCGGGCCGCATCGCGCCCTGCTCAAGCGCCACGGATTCTTCGGGTGGATGAGCAGGCGCGGAAACCTCTACAATAATCCGCAGGCCGAAAGCTTCATAAAGACGCTCAAGGTCGAGGCGGCGTATCGCATGGAGTACGAAAGCTTCGAAGACATGGCCGCCAGGGGGACGAGAGGCTCCGCCTTGATCAGCTTGAAGCTGAGAGCCGGTCGCGACCGACATCTGACAATCGCGCAGCGCCGATCAAGGCGAGGGTAGTGTCGATCTCGCGTCTCAGGATATCGATCACATCGGCGGCGCCCGTCTCTCCAGCTGCGGCTAGCCCATAGAGGGTTGCCCTGCCGAGCAACACGGCGCGTGCGCCGAGCGCTATGGCCTTCACAACATCGGCGCCGCGCCGAAAGCCACTATCGACCAGCACCGGGCAATCGAGGCGGGAAGCGAATTCTTCGACCCTGTCGATCGGCGCCGCGACATCCTCGAGTTGGCGCCCGCCATGGTTCGAGATCACGACCGCGTCGACACCGCATTCCTCGCAGCGGACGGCGTCCTCGGCCCGGAGGAGACCCTTGACGATCAAACGGTGCGGCCAGGCGTCGCGAAGAGCCTTGAGGTCGGCCCAGGAGAAGCTCGCGTCCATCTGGCGGCGCATCAGCGCCGCCTGCGCGGCGACATCGCCCCCCGGTCCCGCCGCCTTGGCGAAATTGGCGAGCTGCGGCAGACCATGCCTGAGTTGGGCCAAGGTCCATGCGGGCCTGAGAGCCCCATCAAGAAGAACGCGCGGCGTGTAGCGGAAGGGAATGCCGAATCCGTTGCGCATGTCACGCTCGCGCTTGCCGTTTACCGCAACGTCGACGGTCAGCACCAGAGTGGTATAGCCCGCCTCGAGCGCGCGCTGGGTGAGAGACGCTGCGAGATCGCGCTGCACCACGTAGAGTTGGAACCAGAGCTCACCGCCGGCCCGCTCGGCCACCTCCTCGATCCGGGTCGTCGACGCGGTGGACAGGATGAAGGGGATCCCCGTCTTTGCGGCGGCACGGGCAAGCTCCACGTCTCCATCCGGCCAGAACACGCCGTTGAGCCCGGTCGGCGCGATCAAAAGCGGCAGGGGCAGCTTTCGTCCAAACAGCTCCGTCGAGAGATCGCGGGCGCTTACGTCGACGAGGCGCTGGGGCTCGAAGCGAAATTTCTCGATCGCGGCGCGGTTGCGGGCCAGGCCACGCTCGTCCTCGGCGCCGCCTTCGAGATAGTCGAATACCATACGCGGCAGCCGCTGGGCCGCGCGCCGGCGGTAGTCCTCGACATTACGAGGATCAACCATGACCTGTCTCCTTTTGGAGTGACTGCGAACGGCCCCGCGCGATGGATTGATCCCTGGGGCCCCTGGATGACATGGGATAGGCGAGCGGCGTGTCGCGGACGGGTCACCCATTGCCACTGGATGAACTTCTCCCAGTTCGCCGGCTCACAGATGCTGGTCCGTTCCCGAAAGCCAGATCCCGCCGAACGTGTTCACGACCTGATCGTCGAACCGCTCAAAAATCTGACGAAGTTGGTGCTAGAAAACCCCGTTTCAATACGGCAGCCCGACGTAGTTTTCGGCGAGCGCCGTTCGGGCGGCGACGGAGGAGAGGGTATAGGCGAGCTCCGCGTCATGGATGCGCCGGCCGAAGGCGTCGTCCTCGGCGAAGGTGTGGAGCATGGTGGTCATCCACCAGCTGAACCGCTCCGCCTTCCAGATCCGCGCCAGCGCCCGCCCGGAATAGGCGTCGAGCCCCGCCGCAGACCCCTCCGCGTAGAACTCCCGCAGCCCGTCGAACAGGTAGCGGATGTCCGAGGCGGCGAGGTTCAGCCCCTTGGCCCCCGTCGGCGGCACGATATGGGCGGCGTCCCCCGCCAGGAACAGCCGGCCGAAGCGCATGGGCTCGGTCACGAAGCTGCGCAGCGGCGCGATCGACTTCTCGAAGGAGGGGCCGGTGACCACCGCATCCGCCACCTCGTCGGGCAGCCGCCGGCGGAGCTCGTCCCAGAAGGCGGCGTCGGACCAGTTCTCGACCTGGTCGGTCAGCGGCACCTGGAGATAGTAGCGGCTGCGGGTCTCCGAGCGCATCGAGCAAAGCGAGAAGCCGCGGGCGTGCTTGCCGTAGACCAGTTCGTGGCGCGCCGGCGGGACCTCCGCCAGCAGCCCGAGCCAGCCGAAGGGATAGACCCGCTCGAAGGTTTGAATCGCCTTCGGCGGCGCGGCCTTGCGGCTCGGCCCGTGGAAGCCGTCGCAGCCGATGATGAAATCGGCGTCGATGCGGTGGCTGCGGCCGTCCTTCTCGTAGCTGATCCAGGGCCGGTCCCCGGCGAAGTCGCGCGGCGTGACGTGGAGCGCGTCGTAGATCGTCGGCGCCCCGTCCGCCTCGCGCTTGTCCATCAGGTCGCGGGTGACCTCGGTCTGGCCATAGATCACCACCCGCTTGCCGCCGGTCAGGCCCGCGAGGTCGATATGATGCAGCGCGCCGTTCAGCGCGATGTCGAAGCCGTCATGCGGCAGGCCCTCGGCGTCGAGCCGCTCGGCGGCCTCGGCTTCGCGCATCATCTCGACCATGCCCTGCTCGAGCACCCCCGCCCGGACCCGGCCGAGGATGTAGTCCCGCCCCACCCGGTCGAGCAGGACGTTGTCGATGCCCGCAAGCGTCAGGAGACGCCCAAGCAGCAGCCCAGAGGGCCCCGAGCCGATGATCGCAACCTGCGTGCGCATGGAAAAAAATCCTCCTTTCAGATGCAGGGCTCATCTGAAGCGGCCCTGCTATTTCTATTGGATGCGAGTCCCGTTCCGCGGCCTGGTTGACCAGGCCGCGGAGTTGAACGCCCGGGTTCCTAGCGAGGCTGGTCCGGCGCCGCGGCTTCGATCGCGACGTGGCGCACGCTGGCAGGCACATGTTTTCGCAGGATGAGGAAAGCGACGCCCGATGCCGTCATGGCGAGCGTGAGCAGGCCGAAGTAGCCCTGCGGCCCGCCGCTGGCGATGACGCTCGCACCCGCAAAGGCGCTGACCACCGAGCCCATCCGCCCGACCACAAGCCCGGAGGCGGTGCCCGTCGCCCGAATCTCGGTCGGATAGAGGTTGGCGGCGACTGCATATGAGGTGGACTGGACCGCGTTGACGAAAAGCCCATGCAGGCCAATGAGCAGGATCATCAGACCGGTCGCTCCGGCTCCATCCATGTTCCGGAGCGCGAAGGCGACCCCTGCCGCCGCAAAGCAGCAGAAAATCAGCGGTCCTCGCGAACCGAAGCGATTGATCGCGACCGCACAGACGAGCGCGCCGACCACGCCACCCATGTTGTAGGCCGTCAGGCCGGAGGCGGCGATTGACAGATCGAGCCCTTCCGACGTCAACAGCGTCGGCAGCCAGCTGAAGGCGAGATAGACGGAGAGCAGGGTCGTGAAGAAGGCCGACCAGAGTGCGACGGTGCTAATCGCCCGCCCGTCGGCGAACAAGGCGCGCAGGCCGACTTTCTGGCCCACGTTCTCAGCCGAATCGTAGAAGGTCGATCCCGCGGGAACGTCGCGACCCATGCGCCGGAGCAATGCAGTCAGCTCGCCCGCGCGGGCCTTCTGACGGGAGAGCCAACGTGGCGACTCGGGAAGCTTCAGGATGAGAACCATCGAGAAGAGGGTCTGAACCGCGCCGGGTTTGCCGGAGGCTGACTTTCGTTAGCTACGCGGCCATGGCTTTGGTTTCCAGAGCTGCGTAGAAGTTCCTCTCAGCCTCTGCGGGCGGGACGTTTCCAATCGGCTCCAGCAGGCGGCGGTTGTTGAACCAGTCGACCCATTCGAGGGTCGCGTATTCCACCGCCTCGAAGCTGCGCCATTGGCCACGCCGATGAATGACTTCGGCCTTGAAGAGGCCATTGATGGTCTCTGCCAGGGCATTGTCGTAGCTGTCCCCGACACTGCCGACGGAGGGCTCGATGCCGGCTTCCGCCAGCCGCTCGCTGTAGCGAATGCTCAGGTATTGCGATCCGCGGTCGCTATGATGGACCAACCCCGCGCCCTTGGCCGGGCGCCGATCGTGGACCGCCTGTTCCAGGGCATCGAGCACGAACCCCGCATGGGCCGAGGTGCTGACGCGCCAGCCGACGATCTTGCGGGCGTAGGCGTCGATGACGAAGGCGACGTAGGCGAAGCCCTTCCAGGTGGCGACATAGGTGAAGTCGCTCACCCACAGCATGTTCGGCGCCGGCACGCGAAACTGGCGGCTCACCTGGTCCTGTGGGCACGGCGACTTCTTGTCAGGGATCGTCGTCCTGTGCGGCTTGCCCCGAATAATGCCTTGAATACCCATGCTCTTCATCAGCCGCGCGACGGTGCAACGGGCAATGTCGAAACCCTCGCGGCCGAGCTGCCTCCAGACCTTGCGCACGCCATAGACCCGCCAGTTCTCCTCGAACACGCGCAGGACCTCGGGCCGCAGCGCCTCATCCCGTCGGGCACGATCCGACAGCCGAGCTGGATCGGCCCGCTTCACAAGACGATCATGATAGGTGGAAGGGGCAATCGGCAGGACCCTGCAGATCGGCTCGACCCCGTGTGCATCCCGATGCGCGTCGATGAACGACACCATCACTTCGACCGGCGGTCGAGCTCCGCCATCGCAAAATACGCGCTTGCCTTGCGCAGGATCTCGTTGGCCTGGCGCAGCTCGCGGTTCTCCCGCTCGAGCGCCTTCATCCTCTCGGCCATCTCGGCCGGAATGCCCGCACGCCTGCCGCTGTCGACCTCGGCCCTCTTCACCCATTCGTTCAGCGTCTGTCCCGAACAGCCGATCTTCGCCGAAATTGACAGGATCGCCTGCCAGCGAGACCCGTGCTGGCCTTCGCTCTCGAGGACCAGCCGAACCGCCCGCTCGCGAACCTCAGGGGAAAACTTGTTCGTCGTCTTGCTCATGATGCTCCATCCTACTCAGGAGTGGGAGCCTCCGGCAAACCCGGCGCGGTTCAGGTCGGAAGCGCGCCCCCGATCATGAACAGCGCCCGCCAGCCGAAGTTCGGCAGGATCCACGCCGCGAAGAAGCCGGCGAGCATGCCCCCCAAGGGAACACAGACGATGGTGGCCGTGATGGCAATCGTGCGAAACCGGCGCGGCGTATATTCGGCGGTCATGGTGGTCGATGTCGGCAGAGCGCCGCCGATGCCGAGGCCCGCAATGAAGCGGAGCAGGGCGATGGTCCCGAGGCCCTGCGACAGGCCGATCGCCATCGTGGCGACGCCGAACGTCAGAACGGAGCAGATCACCGCCAGGCGGCGGCCGAACCGATCGGCGATCATCCCGGCGGCGGCGCTGCCGAACGCCATGCCGAACAGGCCGGCTGCGACGACGGGGGCGAAGTCGCCCCGCGACACGTTCCATTCCTTGATCAGGACAGGGATCGCATAGCCGATCAATTGTCCGTCGAAGCCGTCAAGGACAATCGACAGGGCGGCGATCAGGACGACCACACGCTGCATGGTGGTCCAGGCGCCTTCGTCGAGCATATGCCCGATGTCGACCGAGGCGGCGCTAGGCGCTTGATAACGTTCAGTCATGGCGAGCCTCACAGAAGGCCGCGCAACGTTTTTTCATGGTGTCCTCCCTGGACGATGAGTCGGCGCCAATCTTGACAATTGGTTGTGCTACCAACTATTGTGATTTACGTCGAAGCAAGCTGATTCGGCAAGCCCTTCATGGGTGGTCGCAGACGAAAGGGAGGAAGGCGCAATGACGCCATATGAATTTGAAGCGCAGTATATCGCAGGGGAATGGCGGCCGGGAAACGGCGCGCATGTGATCCGCAACATCAATCCTTACAATGGCGAGCTTCTCTGCGAACTCCGCGCCGCCGACGTGTCCGACGTCGACGCGGCGTATTGCGCCGCCGCTGAAGCCCAGAAAGCCTGGGCGGCGACGCCCCCGGGCGCCCGGGCCGAGGTCTTTCGCCGTGCGGCCGCCGTCCTGCAGGAACGCCGGGAAGAGATCATCGGCTGGCTGGTTCGCGAAAGCGGCTCCACGCGCATCAAGGCGGGGATCGAGTGGCAGGCCATGCTCGGCGGCCTGAACGAAGCGGCCTCGATGCCCTATCGCATGGACGGGCGCATTCTGCCTATCGATCTCCCCGACACGGAAAGCCGGGTCTACCGCAAGCCGATCGGCGTGGTCGGGGTCATCAGCCCCTGGAACTTTCCTCTGCACCTTTCGCACCGCACCGCCGGCCCTGCGCTCGCGACGGGCAACGCTGTCGTGATCAAGCCTGCCGAGGATACGCCCGTCACCGGGGGCCTCCTGATCGCCCGCATCTATGAGGAAGCGGGCCTGCCGAAAGGGGTGCTGAACGTCGTGACCGGCCAGTCGCGCACCATCGGCGACGCCTTCTGCAGCCATGACGTGCCGCGCTTCATTTCCTTCACCGGCTCCACCCCCGTGGGCCGGCGCATCGGCCGGCTCGCGGTCGAGGCGCGGATCATGAAGCGCGTGGCGCTCGAACTCGGCGGCAACAACCCGCTCGTCGTGCTGGCGGACGCGGATCTGGACGAGGCGGCCGAGGCGGCGGCTTTCGGCCGCTTCCTGCACCAGGGTCAGATCTGCATGAGCACGAACCGCGTCATCGTCGAGAACGCGGTCTACGACGCCTTCCTGGAGCGCTTCGCGGCGGTGACCCGGAAGATCGCCCACGGCGATCCGGACCGCCTCGACACCTTGGTCGGTCCCGCCCTGAACGAGAAGCAGCTCGAGACCAACCTGAAGCACCTCGCGCAAGCCAAGGCGCGCCTGACGACGGTCGTCGGCGGCGAGCCGGAGGGCGCGGTCATTCCCCCGCACATCTTCGCCGACGTGGCCAACGACGACCCGCTGCCGCAGGAAGAGATGTTCGCGCCGATCGCCTTCGTCATCCGCGCCCGGGACGAGAGCCACGCCTTGGAGCTGGCGAACGCCACCGACGCCGGGCTGTCGAGCGCGGTCTTCACCCGCGACGAGGCCCGGGGCCTGCGCTTCGCGCTTGGCCTTTCGGTCGGCATGACGCATATCAACGACATGACTGTGGCGGACATGCCATTCAATCCGTTCGGCGGAGAGAAGAACAGCGGTCTTGGCCGCTTTGGCGGGGACTGGATCGTGGACGAACTGACCACGCAGCACTGGGTCACCATCCGGCACGGAAAGGTCGGCTATCTCTCCTGAACCAGCAGAGGCCCATGTCCCCTGACGATCCCTCCGACGAGGATTTCTTCTCCGACAACACGGCGTTCATGCTGCGGCGCACGCAGGAAGCTTCCTTCGCTGCGTATGCCGCACGGGCGGACCGGCGGGGCCTTCGCCCCGGCCATTACGCCGTGCTCCAGCTGATCGATGTCCATCCCGGCATCTCCCAGATGGAATTGAGCCGCCGGGTCGGACGAGACAAGACGACGCTCACCCGACTGCTTCAGGACTTCGAGGCAAGGGGGTTCATCCGGCGCGACGTCGATCCGCAGGACCGTCGGGGGCGGCTTCTGAGCCTCCTGCCACCCGGGCGGGAGCATCTTCTCGAACTTCAGGCCTGCGCGCGCGCCCATGACGCCGCGCTGGCCGAGATCGTGGGACCGGACAAGGACAAGCTGCTGGACATTCTGCGGCGCATCATCGTCGGGCTGGACAAAAGCGCTTAGCTGTCGCCCGAAAGACAGGAAATCGACCAATGTACACGACATCGAGCGCGTTCCTCGACGCACTCATCGATCATGACGTCTCCTATATCTTCGCGAACCTCGGCAGCGATCATCCCGCGCTCGTCGAGGCGATCGCCGAGGCGCGCGCCGCGGGCCGCGCCATACCGGAGATCGTGACCTGCCCGAACGAGATGGTGGGCATGAGCGCCGCGCACGGCTACTGGCAGGCGAGCGGCGTTCCGCAGGCCGTCGTGGTGCACGTCGAATGCGGCACCCAGGCCCTGGCGGGCGCGGTCCACAATGCGGCCAAGGGGCGGGCCCCCATGCTGATCTTCGCCGGCTCCTCTCCCTTCACCCAGCACGGCGAGCTGAAGGGAAGCCGGAACGAGTTCATCCAGTGGATCCAGGACGTCCACGACCAGCGCGGCATCGTGCGCGGATATGTCCGCTACGACAACGAGATCCGCACGGGCCGCAATGTCCGGGAGCTGGTCAACCGCGCCTTCCAGTTCGCCAATTCCGATCCCAAGGGCCCGGTCTACCTGATGGGCGCCCGCGAGGTGATGGAGGAGGAGGTGGAGCCCGGCGTCGACGACGCGGCGCGCTGGAAGCCGATCGCCGCCGGCGCGCTCGCCCCGGAGGACGTGGCCGCCATCGGCGCGGCGCTCGCGGGGGCGCGTCGGCCGCTGGTCGTCACTTCCTTCGTGGGGCGTGACCCGGACGCGGTCGCCGAACTGGTGGCGCTTTGCCAGAAGGCGGGGATCGGCGTCCTGGAGTCGGTTCCGAACGCGATGAACTTCCCGCATTCCCATCCGCTCTACCTTGGGAACCAGTGGAACCAGCCGGTCCAGAACCCCGATCTGGCGGAGGCGGACGTCGTCCTGGTCATCGACAGCGACGTTCCCTGGATCCCCCAGGTCTCGCATCCCGGCCCCGACGCGCGGATCTTCCACATCGACGTCGATCCCCTGAAGGAGCAGATGCCGCTCTGGCGCATCGCCGCCGAACTCGTCTGCCGCGCCGATGCGAAGACCGCGCTCTCCCAGATCAACGCCTGGCTCGCCGCCAATGCGTCCGACCTGGATGCGGCGTCGCGGACCCGACATTATTCCGAACGTCACCAGTCCCGAGCGGAGGAACTCGCGCGGCGCGAGGCGCGGCCGGCGGCGGGTCTGACGGCCGAATACGTGGTCTCGCGGCTGCGGGCGCATCGCGACGAGGACATGCTCTTCATGAACGAGGGCATTTCCAACTATCACGTCGTCTTCGATCATCTGGCCCTGGACCGGCCAGGCAGCATCTTCACCAGCGGCGGCGGTTCGCTCGGCTGGAACGGCGGGGCGGCGATCGGGGCGAAACTCGCGCGGCCGGAGGCGACCGTGGTCGCGCTGACCGGCGACGGCTCCTTCATGTTCACCGTGCCGAGCTCCGTGCACTGGATGGCACGGCGCTACGAGGCGCCCTTCCTGCAGATCGTCTTCAACAACCGGGGCTGGAAATCTCCCAAGCTCTCGACCCTGGCGGTCCATCCGGACGGCTATGCGGCGAAGGCCAACCAGCTTGACACCTCCTTCGAGCCCGCGCCGGACTACGTCGGCATCGCCGCCGCCTCGGGCGGCGCCTGGGGCCGCAAGGCGACGACCCCCGAGGAGCTGGAGGAGGCCCTTGTCGAAGGGCTGCGCGTCGTGCGCGAGGAAGGCCGCGCCGCGGTTCTCGACATCTGGCTGGAGCACCACTGACATGGACGCACCCCTGAAGATCGCCATCCTGGGCGCGGGCGCGCTCGGGTCGGTTCTCGGTGCGGACCTCTGCAAGCGCGGCGCCGAGGTCACGCTCCTCGACACCAACGACGCCCATATCGCCGCCGTCAACGCGCAGGGCCTGCGCGTCGACTGGGATGATTCTGCGCGTCGATCCATCGTGACAGCGCGGCTCGGGAGCGCCGGACCTCATCGGTGAGCTCGAGGCCCTTCTCCCCGGCGATCCGCTCCGCGAAGGCGATCTGCTTCGCGCTCGGCGCATCGTCCCTGGGAGCGCCGTCCTTGCGCTTGTCGATCCAGGCCGAAAGCGCGCGCCGGTCGCCCAGGGCCTCGGCCGGCGGCTCCGCGCCGATCACTGCCGCGATCTCCCGGGCGAACGCCGCCTGACCTTCCGTGGGCGCGCCGCCTTCGACCCTCGGCCCGAGGAAGCTCCGGCAGAGCGCGGCGTCGCCCGCGGCGCCCCGCGGCAGCTTCACGCCCTGGCGCCTGGCCTTCGCTTTGGCGGCTTCTAGAAGCGCCTCGGACGGCGGCTGCTTGACCTGGATGTCCAGCGTCCCTCCGGCCGCGGCTTGTCCCGCCATGCAAGCGATCAGCCGCTCGGTGCGGGCAAGGATCTGGTCGATGACCACGCGAGGCTGGACGGCCCCCAGCATGCTCTGGTCAAGCGCCAGCTCCAACTCGGCCGTGCCGGCAGGATCAAGCCAGTCGCGGCAATCCTGCTGCACCAGCGCGTGACGAAGCCCAAGCGCGAGGGGCGTGGCGCGGAGCTGGCCTGCCTTCTCGACGGAGAGGAAGCCCTGCTTCTTCAACCCCTCGATGATGCTGTCCCGGGCGGCCGGCGCGCCGACGCCCTTCGCCTCCTTCAGCCGCTCGGCCAACGCAGGGTCCTTCACGAACCGCCACGCCTGCTCCATCGCGACGATAAGGCTGCCTTCGGTATAGGCCGCGGGAGGCTTGGTCATCTTCTGCTCCAAGCCGGCCTCGACGATCTCCTCTGGCGCGCCGTCGAGCCAAGCGGGCAGAGGGCCAACCTCTTCATCGCCCGCGCCGTCCTCCTGCTCCTCGGCCGCGCCCATGACCGCGCGCCAGCCGGCGACGCGCTCGACGATGCCGACGGCGGCGAACGGGCGGCCCGGCGCGGGCTCGATCGAAATCTCGGTGCGATCGTACTCCCGGTCGGGGCCGATCGCGGCGAGGTAGGTCCGGGCGATCTGCTCGAAGAGCTGCCGTTCGTCCGCATCCATGACCGCAAAGGCCGCGGGCCAGCGGCCGATCGCGCGCGGGTTCGGGATGATCGCGTGATGGCTGGAGCCGGCGAGCGCGGCGCCCGGGAAATGCCTGGGCCCGCCCCTGCGGATCGTCGGCACGGCATAGCCGGTTTGGCCGAAGGGCAGGGCGGCGAGCCCCGCCAGCATCGCCGGCGCATTGGCGATCTCCCCCTCGGGCAGGGAGCGGTCATCAGCCCGGGGACAGGTCGTGACCTTGTGGGTCTCGTAAAGCGCCTGGGCGATGTCGAGGGTCTTCTTCGCCGACCAGCCAGGGCGCGGCCTTCGCCTGCAGGGCCGACAGCTGCGGGAGCCTGGGCGGGCTCTGGCGTTTGCGTTCGGTGAGGACGCGGATCGGCTCGGTCCAGCCGACGAGCGGCGCGACGAGCCGGCCCGCCTCCGCCTCGTCATGGATGCGCGCCTCGTCCTTCGGCCGGTGAGGAAGGCGGACCGTCTCGCCGGCATGCGCCACGTCCGCCCACAGATCGAAACAGGCGCGCGGCCGGAAGGCTTCGATCTCGAGCTGCCTCTTGCAAACGATCGCCATGGTGGCACCCGGCCGACGCCCATGGCGCCGCGCATGCCCTCCGGCTTCAAAGCCAGCGTCACCGCGCGGGTCGCAGAAAGATTGGCGATCTGGTCGAGCTGCTGCCGGACCACCGCGCTCTGGGAAAGCGGCAGGTATTCCGCGTTCGGCTGCCTGGTGGCGAAGGCTTGGCGCAGGGTCTCTTCATCCTCGGCGTTGAACATGGGGCGCAGGACCTCGCCGCGGAAGCGGAAGAACCGCAGCGCATGCTCTCCGATCGCCTGGCCCTCCCGGTCGCAGTCGCAGGCGATAACCACCCGGTCGGCGGCGGCGAGCTCCTTTTCGAGCTGGGCGAGGATTTCGCCCTTACCGTTCGAGGTGTCGGCGCAAAGGGGTTAGAAGCTGCCTTCCGGCCGAAGGAGTGTGAAGCTCCAGCTCTTCCAGGCCGCGTCTATCCCATGGGGCTGGGCCTGCCGCAGGACATGACCGCGCAGGGCGAGGACGCGACCGTATCGCGTCCCCACGGCGGACTGGACGTTGCGCGCCTGGGAGGGCTTCTCGCAGAGCACGAGAGACTTCATCGCCGCGCCGCGCGCCGCTCCCTCGGCGCCCATCTCAGCACCTTTTTCAGCAGCCTTTCTCGAGCTTCACCTTCTCGAGCTGGCCGATCGGCTACGCGAGGAGCGAGGCGTCGTTCACGTCGCGCAACCTTGAGGCGCTGCTCTCGCCGGTGAGGACCTGGCCGAGGGCGGCGGAGCCGTAGCTGGTCACCGCCGCGGCGGCCTGCATGCCCTGGACGGAATTCCCGGCGGGGCCGAGGAGCTGGCTGCCGACGAAATGCGTCCCGACGCCGAGCACGCCCTCCACCAGTGCGGCCTGATTGGCGCGGGCGCGCTGCTGGCGGTCGATCTCCTCGGAGCGGGCATAGAGGTTGCCCAGCCGCGTCGTGGCCTCCGGGCAGGACAACGTCCTGTCGGCCGCGCTCGGCGACTGGGTCGCCTGCCTCATGATCTTCATGCCCGTGCTCACTGCCATCATGTCGGCGGCGGTGCCGCTACCGAGGCAGCCAGCAAGGGCGAACTGGACGCCGGAAAATCCAAGGCCATGTGCGCTCACAGTCTTCATCTTGCTTTCTTCTAGTCACTATTAAGCAACATAATTATCATTATATGTATAATTTTTATGGAAATCTAATTAAAAAAATATTATATTATAGTATTTTGGAAGAATCATATCGTTTATATTCTATAATTTTCAAAAATAATTTTCATGTTTATTTTTAGTGTATTTGAGTTTTGTGTTGATATTTTCAGATTTTTATCGTCCGAATTTGTGGTGGAGTTTTGCGCTGCGTTTTCGGTGTGGGCGGGGTGGCCCTTGAGGGCGTGGGCTCTGGGGGAGTTTGCGGACTTCCGCCACGGGCCGATGGAGGCCCCGGTGACCGCGACCACCTTGCCGCTGATCGAGCTTGTGCAAGAGCAGGGTGGCGGAGATTTCCTGGGCTCTGTCGCCGAGGCGGCGCTGCGGCTCCTGAGGGCGCCGGCCGCTCCGAGGGCGGGGTGGGCGCCGGCCGCTCCGAGCGCGGCGACGGGCGGCGGAGCTGGCGCAACGGCTATCGGGACGGCGAGCTGAGACGCGGCTCGGAGCGCTGAACCCGCGGGCGCCGAAGCTGCGGCAGGGCTCGTCCTTCCCGGGCTTCCTGGAGCCGCGCCGATCGTCCGGATCGCTTCCGCAACAGGTCGACCCTGCGACAGCAGCACGTCGACCCGTCTCAGCTTCGCGACGATCTCTGCCGGCGGGGGCTTCTTTCGCGGCATTCCTGGCATCCTCCAAAAGCTCGAAACCCTACCTCAGGGAAAACCACTGACCAGGGAGCTGAGCGGCATTTCCAAAAGCCAGGTGTCGAAGCTGCGCCAAGAATGAGCCATTGGTCCGCCACTGGTCCGAGGACAATGGCGCATGACGACCGTGTCCGGGAGTTCCTCGACCGGCCGCCCCCATACACACAGCTTCTGACGCTCCCCCGGCGAACGGCCCTCTCCCGGGCTCGACGCGACCTGCCTCGAGGGGCGCGAGGACGGGCGGCAGCGTCTCCGTCGCCGCCCTAGAGCGATATCCAACCAGACAGGATCGTCTGGTGGTCAGGATATCGCGACAAAACAATAATGCAGAGCGGACGGCCCGGCTCCGCCGGGACGGAGTCCGCCCTGATCGCCCTGGCGGTCGCCGCCGGCGGACGGCGCGAGATCGTCGGCCCGTCGGAGGCCTGCGCGTCGGCCTGCGCGTCGGCCCGTCGGAGGCGGAGATCTTCCGGACCGACTTTCCGCGCAGCCTGAAGAGCCGCGGGCTGCAGGGCCGTGAAGCTGGCGATCTCGGACGCGCACGCGGGCCTCGCCCCCTTCGCGGGAGCGTGGAGCGAAACGCGTGCTGCCGCGACAGCGAGATGCGCGGGTGCGTCGCCCCCTTCGCGGGGGCGTGGATTGAAACATGACGATCCGGGTCGCGAAGCTGTTGGGGCTGTCGTCGCCCCCTTCGCGGGGGCGTGGATTGAAACGGCGTCCGAACCGGCACGTTGGCGCGCGACGCCGAGGGACGAGAGCGCGGCCGACGCGCGCGCCGACATGGGCTTCCCGGCCCAGGGCCGCGCCAAGCGGCGCAGCGCAAACCCGCTCGCGCCCCTCGCCAAGGAAGTGACGTGACCCCCGTCGCTCATCCACCTGCGACTGGAATCGTGGGTTGAGAATTGCGCCTTGGCGCAACGGTAGCAACGGGCGGCGGTGCGGAGCTTTTGAGGTGGCGCAGCGCCGGCGCCCGTTGCGGTTTCAGGGTCGCGGCGTAGGCGGCCTCACCGAGGCTCTCCGATGGCTACACCGAAATCTCCACCGCCTTGACCGACGGGACCTGTAGGGGGCGGCTGGATTGAGCCGCGGGTGGGGGAGATCATGGCCCGCCTGCCCGCCGACCTGCCGAAGACGCTGCGGCTGGAGGACCAGGCGCGCTTCGCCATCGGCTATTACCACGAGAAGGCCCGTCGCGCCGCCCCGGCCGGGGAAGCCGTCGAAGCCGGAGCCCCCGAAGCCGCCTCCGAAGGAGCCGCCGAATGACCGCCCCGCTCGCCCGCCGGATCGACTTCGCGCTGCTGTTCGACGTGACGAACGGCAAGCCCAAGCTCCACCGCGCCGACGAGGTCCAGCTCTGCGCCCAGGGGTTGTGCCTGGAGGAGATGCTGGGCGTCCCGGTCCCCGAGGGCGCGCTCTTCTACGCCGAGACCCGGCGGCGGGTCGTGGTTCCCTTCGACGCGGCGCTGCGGGCCCTCACGGAAGCCGCGGCGACGGATCTCGCCCGGGTCCTCGCCGCCGGCGAGACGCCGGCCCCCACGCCGCTGAAAAGCCGCTGCCGCGCCTGCTCGCTCCACGACTTCTGCCGGCCCGAGGCGGCCGGGCGCCCCGCCCGGGTTTGGCGCGACCGGATGGCCCGGGCGGCGCTGGAGGACCGGCCATGAGGAGACGGCGGCCATGAAAAAGCTCCTCAACACCGTCTATGTCACCACCGAGGGAACCGCGCTCCGCAAGGATGGCGAGACCCTGGTGGCGGAGGTCGAGGGCGCGGTGAAGGCCCGCGTGCCGCTGCACATGCTCTCCTCGGTGGTGGCCTTCGGGCCGATCCTGGTTTCGCCCGCGCTGATCGGGGCCTGCGCCGGGGCGGGGATCACGCTGGCGCTTCTCGACCGGGGGGGCCGGTTCCAGGCGCGGATCGAGGGGCCCGTCAGCGGCAACGTGCTTTTGCGCCGCGCCCAATACCGGGCGGCGGAAGCGGGCGAGGACATCGCGCGTTCCTTCGTGACGGGCAAGGTCTCCAACCAGCGCGCCGTGCTCCTGCGGGGGCTTCGCGACCATGGGGCGGAGATGACGCCCGAGGCCCGCGCCGCGCTGGAGGCCGCCTGCGGCCGCATGGCCCATGTTCTGCGCCGGGCGGCCTTCGCGGACCGGACGCTGGAGGAAGTCCGAGGCTCGGAGGGCGAGGCGGCGAACCTCTATTTCGGCGCCTTCGACGGGCTGATCCGCGCCCCCGACCCGGAGCTGCGCTGGCGTGGGCGATCCCGCCGGCCGCCGCTCGACGCGATGAACGCGCTGCTCTCGTTCCTCTACACCCTGCTCGTCCACGACTGCCGCAGCGCCTGCGAGAGCGTCGGCCTCGACCCGGCCGTGGGCTTCCTGCACCGGGACCGCCCCGGCCGGCCGAGCCTCGCGCTCGACCTGATGGAGGAGCTGCGCGCGCCGCTCGCCGACCGCCTCGCCCTGTCGCTGGTCAACCGCCGCCAGCTGCGCGCCGACGACTTCCGGGCGATGGAGGGCGGCGCGGTCCTGCTGACCGACGACGCCCGCCGCCTGGTCCTGACCGCCTGGCAGGAGCGCAAGAAGGAGGAGCGCACGCATCCCTTCCTCGGCGAGAAGGCCCCGCTCGGCCTCGTCCCCTGGCTGCAGGCGCAGCTGCTCGCGCGGCATCTGCGCGGCGACCTCGACGCCTATCCGCCCTGGTTCTGGAAATGATGGTGCTGGTGACATATGACGTGAACACCACCACGCTCGCGGGCCGCAAGCGCCTGCGCGGCGTGGCGCGGGCCTGCCAGGACTGGGGCCAGAGGGTGCAGTTCTCGGTCTTCGAGATCGAAGTCGATCCGGGCCAGTGGATCCGGCTCAAGGCCCGGCTGAAGGGCCTGATCGATCCGGGGACGGACAGCCTGCGCTACTACCACCTCGGCGCCAACTGGACCCGCCGGGTGGAGCATGTGGGCGCGAAGGCGGCAGTGGATCTCGGGGGGCCGCTCATCCTCTGAAAGGCCGCCCTGCATCGCGCGAACCCCAAGCGCGCCGTCCAGCCCAGAGGGGTTCGCGCCATGCCCTTGTCCTTGAGAACGTTGCCTTTCTCCTGTCCCCCCCGTCCAAGGCGGCGCGCAAGTTTGCCCCCCAATCGGCTTCCAATTTTGACCCCGTCTGGGCGCGGAGCGGGACCCGGCCCGGCGTAGCGGTGCGGATGGCGGAGACGGGCCGGGTCCCGCTCCGGTGAGGCGCTGAGGCTCGGCTTCAGGCTCGGTTTTTGAAGCGCCAGCTCTCGTTGCCGGTCTCGACGATGTCGCAATGGTGGGTGAGCCGATCGAGGAGCGCGGTGGTCATCTTCGGGTCGCCGAAGACAGCGGGCCATTCGCCGAAGGCGAGGTTGGTGGTGACGATGACCGAGGTCTGCTCGTAGAGCCGGTCCTTGCCCACCAGGATCGCGTCCACCGCGGTCTTCATATTGTCGTAGATGCCCCGCGTGCAGGCGCCCTTGAAGAAGGCGAACGCCCGGTCATGGGCGTCGAACATCGAGCCATCGGAGCGCCACCGGTTCGAGCCCGATGGCGAGGCTCCCGGCTCTCGCGCGGATAGGCCCGGACGAACATCATCCGGCTGTGGCAGAGCCGGACCTGAGCCACCTTCACCGTCACGGTGACCCCGGCGATCAGCGCCACCTCGTGGCTCCAGTCGAACTGATAGGCCTCGCCCGGCGCAAAGCTCAGCGGCACAAAGGTCGCCGCCGTCGGCCGCCCCCCCAGCGAGGCGTCAGGGATCATCGGCGGGATTACCGCCCACCGGATGTCTGTCAGATCGCTCGGGTAGCGGCGGCGGCGTTTCGGCATTGGCTCAGGCTCGATGAATCCGTCGCCTCATGGTCACAACGATTAGGCCGAGGAAAAACTTTTCTCAGACAAGCTCTTATGCAACCACCCTTCGCTCTGAGGTGGACAGCCATGTCCCTTTTCAATCGTCGGGGGCAATCAATCTCCGACTGTCACCACCTCTGCGCCCCACCACCATGTGAAGCCGACAATGCGGTCCAGATCGCTCTAGAGCGGAAGCCGAGCTGATTGAATCTCGGGGATTCCCCTGTCTGCAGCGTTCTGATTCAAGGTGTCTGCCGGAGGGAGGACGGCAGGCATGTCGAAAGCGCTCTCCGTCGACCTTCGGACCCGGGTTCTCGCGGCTGTCGCGTTGGGAGCGACGCATCGGGAGGCGGCAGTTCGGTTTGGAGTGAGTGCCGCGAGCGTGAGCCGGTGGCGGCGGCGGGAGCGTGAGAAGGGCGACGTGGCTCCTGGCCCGCTCGGCGGGGACCGCCGCTCGGGTCGGATCGAGGCCCAGGCCGATCTGGTGCTCGGGCTCCTGGCGGAAACGCCGGACCTCACGGTGGAGGAACTGCGTGCGGCGCTGGCGGCCCGGGGTCACGCCTTCGGCTACGGCACGCTGCAGCGGTTCTTCGCCCGGCGCCGGATCACGCGCAAAAAAAGACGGCGCACGCCAGCGAGCAGGACCGCCCGGACGTCCTGAAGCGGCGCGAGGCCTGGTTCGAGAGCCAACCCGACCTCGAGCCTTCCCGGCTCGTCTTCATCGATGAGACCTGGGCCAAGACCAACATGGCCCGCACCCATGGCCGTGCGCCGCGCGGTGAGCGCCTGCGTGTCGGCGTCCCGCACGGTCACTGGAAGACCACCACCGTTGTCGCCGCCCTCACGCTGCGCGGCATGATCGCGCCTTTCGTCCTCTCCGGGCCGATCAACCGCGACGCATTCGAGGCCTATGTCGCCCGGGTGCTCGTGCCCGAACTCCGGCCCGGCGACATTGTCGTCATGGACAATCTCTCCAGCCACAAGGGGCCGAAGGTGCGCTCGCTCATCGAGGCCGCTGGCGCAGAGCTCCTCTTCCTCCCGCCCTACAGCCCCGACTTCAATCCGATCGAAAACGCCTTCGCCAAGCTCAAGGCCCTGCTTCGCAAAGCCGCAGAGCGCACCGTCGCAGGCCTCTGGAGCGCCGTCGGACGCATTGTCGACACATTCAGCCCCGCCGAGTGCGCCAACTACTTCGCCACCGCAGGGTACGATGCAGACTGATCGGATTCCGCTCTAGAACGACGCCCATAGGTGGCGCTCGGCCGCCGACAGGCGCTTTAGACGCGCTTTGCGCCTAGCGACCAGTACTGCCGGGCCTCCCCCGACGTCCTCGATCGCCCGTAGGGCTATCTGCCGCACCTAGCGCGGAATCCGTCCCGGCAGAGCCGGGCCGTCCGCTCTACATTATTGTTTTGTCGCGATATCTTAACCACCAGACGATCCCGTCTGGTTGGATATCGCTCTAGCGCGCACGCCGCATCTTCCCTAGCCGCCGAACGGAGGCCAGCCGCACGATCTGCCCACCCATCGCGATACCTTTGCACACCCACGCTGAATGTGCGCTTGATTGGCAGTCATGCCAATAGTCCCGAAATGTTCTGGTCAACAAGGCGTTGATCGCCGTAGCGCGCAGGGAATCAGCCGGCTATCACCGTGGGGGCGCCACGCAGCGACCTTGGCGGAAAGGCTGCGCCGACCGGAACAGCATTTCGGCAGCCCACGCGCCCTTATCGGGGCAGGGCGACCCTACGAGGCATGTATCGCCGGGATGCTAACCCCGATCGCCCCAACCGCGCCCGTCGCCCCTTGGCTGGGTGGGAAGCGTAACCTCGCCCGCCGCATCTGCGCCATTCTCGACGCCACGACCTGCACGACCTACGTGGAACCTGCGCTGTTTCCGAACCTTGGGCCGCCGGCGCTGGAAAATCCGGGCTTCGTCATGGCGGCGGGCCGGCTGCACCGCCTGGTTCAGTCAGCGCGATCGGGACTTTGGAGCCGATGGCGCTGTGGGGCCGGTCCTCCTTGTAGAACCTGCGCCAAGCCGCCATCTTTTCGCGGGCGTCCGCAAGGTTCAGGAACCAATGCGCCGACAGGCACTCCTGGCGGAGCTTGCCGTTGAACGCCTCGATGAAGGCATTGTCGGTCGGCTTGCCGGGCCACGAGAAGTCCAGCGTGACGCCGTATCGGTAGGCCCAGAGATCGAAGTCGCGGGAGATGAACTCGGCTCGCCCTGGTCGACGCGGATCGTCTTCGGGAATCCCACTTCGGAGCAGACCCGATCGAGCGTTGCGACGACGTCGCTGGCGCGGTAGCTGAACCGCGGATCGACGGCGGGACAGAAGCGCGAGAAGGCGTCCACGATCGTAAGCACGCGGAGCTTCCGCCCCGTGGCGAGCTGGTCGTGGATCGAACCATTGGCGCGCCATTGGTCCGAGCGACAATGGCGAGGGTCCATCGCCCAGGTTTCGTTTGCCCTGGCGGGATCCCGGCGATCCTCCCGGAGCTTGGCCTTCACCCGCCGCTTCGGCGTCTTGTTCCCCAGCTGCAAGCCTAACTCGCTGTAGATACGATGAACTTTCTTGTGGTTCACGTCCCAGCCCTCGCGCCTCAGCTGTACGTGGACACGACGCACGCCATAGCGCACGCGGGTCTCGCAAATCTCCTTGATGCGGGCCTCCAGAGGGGCCTGCCCGGGCCGGCGCGAGCGGGACTGACAGGTCGAGCGATTCACGAGCAACACGGCGCAGGCCCTGCGCTCGGATACGCCCCACTCGACCTGAACCGCGGCCGCCAGCTTCCGCCTCCGGGCAGGGTGAGCCAAGGGAACGCCAATGGTCCGAGAGACATTGGCGAACAAGCTTTCGGCGAACGACGTCCTGAAGCATTTCCCGATCGAGGCTCAGCTCGGCGACGCGCTTCTTCAGCCGGGCGTTCTCGTCCTCCAGCACTTTCAGCAGACGCATCTCGGGCGGCGTCATGCCGGCGTACTTCTTGCGCCAGGATGAGAACGTCGCCTGGCTGACGCCGGCCTTCCGGCAGACGCCGCCGATCGGCACGCCGTCCTCCGCCTGCCTCAGGATGAACGCCCGTCTCGCGCGTCCGCCGTGAACCTGCTCGCCTTCATCGCTCCTCCGCTCCTCTCCCGGCCTCCAAACCGTAGCCGGATTTCCAGAAAAGGGCGGCCCAGTTTCTCAGGGCGCAGAGCAGGGATCGCCTCGGAAAGGATCCCCCGGGAACGCCCTCGGACATCGTCAACCTTGGGTGGAGATTGTCTGAACGATTTTCCGAAACTCGTTACTCTACAATCGGATAGACCGTATAACACGCGTGTTACGCACCCCGCCCCGGCGCGGTTCAACGCCTCGGGCGGGGCCTGGCGCGGGCCCCTCTAGAGGAGGAAATCCGCCGCCGAATAGCTCGAGGCCCGCACGGCGCCGTCCTCGATCGCCAGCTCGAACTGGAAGCCGGTCCCGCCGACCCGGCCGCGGATCACCGTGTCGCCGTCCTGCTCCAGCAGCCACAGGCCGCCGAGGCCCATCCGGCCGAAGACGAAGGCCTGGTCGCCGGCGAGCGTCTCGTTGGCGTCGATCCCCGTCAGGTCAATCCGGTCCCCGGCCGCCGCTCCCGCGCCATCGAAGGCGCGGCCGCCGTCCGCCGCGCGCAGGACGTCGTTGCCGTCGGGGTCGGAGTGGATCGCCCGGTCGAAGTCGAAGATGTCCGCCCCGCGGCCTCCCATCAGCACGTCCGCGCCTGACCCGCCCGACACCCGGTCCGCCCCGTCGCCGCCGCGCAGGTAGTCCGCGCCGCCCGCCCCATAGAGCCGGTCGTCGCCGCCCATGCCGCGCAGGGTGTTGCCGAAATTGCTGCCGTCGATGCGGTTGGCGAGGCCGTTGCCGACGCCGCCCGTGGCGAAGCCGCCGATCAGGACCAGGTTCTCGAAATTGGCGCCGAGGGTGTGGTTCACGGTCGTTTCCACCGTATCGACCCCCTGGCCGGCGAATTCCGCCACGAAATCCGACAGGCTGTCGACCTCGTACCGGTCGTCGCCGGCGCGGCCCATCATCACGTCGTCGCCGCCGCCCCCGTCGAGACGGTCGTTTCCCTCGCCGCCGTCGAGGTCGTCGTTGCCGGTCCCGCCGTCGAGCTCGTCGTTCCCCGTCCCGCCGTCGAGCGTGTCGGACCCCGATCCGCCATAGAGCCGGTCGTCGCCGCCGCGGCCCTCCAGCACGTTCCAGCCGGCGTTGCCGAGGATCTCGTCGTTCCCCGAGCCGCCGATCGCCGCCTCGATCAGCGAGCGGGCGTCGCCCTGGTACTGCAGAGCGTTGTAGACGTTGCCCCGGGCGAAATGCCCGTCGCCGAGGCTCGCGGTCTGGACGTCCGAGAACTTCGACGCGCCGCCCGGGGTCAGGTCGATCCGCAGGCCGCGGGAATAGGCGGAGAGGTCATAGGTGTCGTAGCCGCCGCCGTCCCAGATCGCCATGAAGATCCGGTTCCCCAGCGCGTCGATCGCCCGTTCGCCGTTGACGAAGGTGTCGCCGCTGGTCGGCGTCCAGGAATAGGTGGTCGCGCCCGCATTGGTGGTGAAATCCGCCCCGTACATCTGCTGGAGCGCCCGGATGTCGCCGACCATGAAGGTCTGCGGCATGCCGAAGGTCTCGTTGGTGTATTCGCCGATCGCCCGGCCCGCATAGGAGCGGAAGGACATCACCGTGTTCTCGAGCGAATCCCAAGCCCGCGGCGTCGCCCCCCATTCGGAGGCGTCGTGGGCGTATTTCAGGCCCAGGGTGTGGCCCGCCATCATCAGGACGGCGTGGTGGTCGGCCGTGCCCTGCACCGGCGCCCGCCCCGATCCGCCGAAGAAGGCGTCGCCGCTGCGCACGTCCCCCACCACCGGGGCGAAGGAATAGGCGGTGGTCGGGTGCTCGGAATTGGCGAAGCGCAGGGTCGCCGTCCCGGTCCCGCCCTCCCGGTAGGTGAGGCTCACCCCGGTGAAGGCCTCCACCGAGAAGAGGCCGGCCTTGAGGCCCCCCGGGATCGCGGCGTTGTCCGCGTCGAGCACGTAGTGCAGCGCCTGGAGCTGCTGGGCGTTGAGCGCGCTGACCGAGCCGACCGGCACGGGATAGCCGGGACCGTAGTCGGTGGGCGCGTCCGGGGCGCTGTAGGTGATCTCGCCCGCCGACCAGCTGCGGCCGATCAGGCCGTCGACCCGGGCGTCGCCGACGCGGTCGACGATGTTGCCGATGGGCAGGGGCACGCCCGCCTGGGCGCTGAGACCGCCCGAGGGGTCGGCGTCGAGGCCGAAAAGGCTCGAGGCATGAAGGTTCGTCATGATGCTTCTCGATTGCGGATCCGTGCGGCCTCGAACCGCGCCCCAAGGGCCGGGCCGGGCCTGCGTCCCGGCGCCGCCGGGCGGATCGGGTTTCAGGGAGGGAAGGCGAAGATCAATGGCGGAGGACCAATGCCCTCTTGATGCCCGAGGCCGCCGGTTCGGTCCAACGAGTTGTCGCAATTCCATTCATTGCCAAAGCTCATGAATGGGATTGCTCGGGCCCGCGGCCTGGCCCAGGATCGGGGCCGGACCGTTTCCGGTTCCCTTTCGACTCCGTCCCGCCGCATTCTTCCCACCGCATCCTTTCCATCGCCGGTCCCGTGCCCCGCAACCTCGACATCGCCGCCCTGCGCGCCTTCGTCACCGTCGTCGAGCTCGGCGGCGTCACCCGCGCCGCGAACCAGCTCAACCTCACCCAGTCCGCCGTCTCGCTGCAGATCAAGCGGCTGGAGGCGTTCCTCGACGTTTGCCTGCTGGAGCGCCGCGGCCGCGGGGTCGCGGCGACCACCCAGGGCGAGCAGTTGCTCGGCTACGCCCGCGGCCTACTCGGGATCCACGACGACACGCTGGCGCGGATGACGGGCGCGGAGATGGCGGGCGAGATCACCCTCGGCGCGCCCGACGACCTGCTTTATCCCCGGGTGCCGCGGGCGATGCGGGCCTTCGCCGCCGCCCATCCGGCGGTGAAGGTGCGGCTGCGCTCGGCCCAGACCCGCACCCTGCGCGACGAGTTCGGCCTCGGCGCCCTCGACGTCATCCTGACCACCGAGGCCGAGACCGGCGCGGGGGCGGAAGCGCTGGCCGTGGAGCCGCTGGTCTGGATCGGCGCCCCCCGCGGGACCGCCTGGCGGCGCCGTCCCCTGCCGCTCGGCACGGTCGCGAATTGCATCTTCAACAAGCCCGCGATCGAGAGCTTGAACGCGGCCGCCTTTGACTGGAAGCTCGAGACGGACAATGTCTCGAACACCGCGGTGGAGGCGAGCATCGCCGCGGACATGGTGGTGCGGCTGCAGCTCGAAAGCACGGTCGACCCGCAGTTCGAGATCATCGACCATCGCGGCGCGCTGCCGCCGCTGCCCGCCTTTTGCATCAACATGTACCTCACCCCCGGCCCCCGCCGCCGCCTGGCGGAGCCGCTGGCCGAGCATCTGCGCCAGTCCTTTCGCCTGGGCGCGGCGCGGACGTCTGGAGAGCCTGAGGTCTACGAGATCGCCGCCCGCCGCAGCCGCAGCGCCTATTGACCCTAGCTGCGCGGGAGGGGAGGCCGATCACCGGCGCGTCGGCGGCATCGGGAGGCGGTTCCTTGCGGCGCGGGGGCGACGCTCCTTTCCTTTCAGCTCCTAACGTCGCTGCTCGCTGGCGGGCCAGGGGCGGAGGCGGACGCCGCCAATCCAAGGGACGGGCGTTGCGACCCAAGCGGCGAGCGCCCCCTGGGCAGGGCCCCGGAGAATCTGCGCGAAAGACTCTCTCCCGGGCCGCATCGCTTCGAGGGTCGATTTTCACGCGTGAAAATCGGGTCATGATTTTGAAATCACTGAATATAAATTTTGGCCTTAACGTGGTTTTCACACCTGTGAACGGGTCGAGAGCCACCGCGCCCGCGGATGCCGCAGACGTCTCTTGGAGGCGTCTGAGCCTTGCCCGAAAGCCCGGGAGCTGCCGGCTCGCCGCAGGACTTCGCCCGGATCCATCGCCGCGGCCTGCGCCCGGAACGAGGCGTCCCAAAGGCGTCGGAGCCAGGGGGAGGAGGCGACGCAAGCCCCCTGCAAACGCGCCGGGGGGTTTCGGATCAAGCTTTCAGAGCCTAACCCGACCCCCCCCCCGGGTCCTCCTGCCTTGGGCGAATTCGCGATCTTCCAGCGGTCCCGACGCCCTTGAAAGCCCGAGTCCGGGACCAACCGCGGCGAGTATTCCCCCGTGAAGCTTCGCCGCGAACCGGCGTCCCGGACTTTCGGGTCCGGCTCCCGGGCCGCCGCCGCGCGTGGGCGCGCGACTTGAAACAGCCGCGCGGCGCCGCCCCCCGCCCAGGACGGTCGGGGATCGGAGGCGGCGGGCGTCGGCCCGGAAGACCGGGCCGAAGCGCCGCCCCGGGGCCCGCGCGGATCCTCGGCCGGGGCTGGAGGGGCGCGGGCGTCCTGCGTCCCGACACCCTCCCTGGCGCCGCGGCGCGCTGGAGCGATATCCAACCAGACGGGATCGTCCGGTGGTTAAGATATCGCGTCAAAACAACAATCTGGAGCGGACGCCCTGGCTTTGCCGGGACGGAGTCCGCTCTAGAGCGACACCCAACCGGACGGACTCGTCCGGTGATCAAGATATCGCGTCAAATCACACGGCCGGAGCGGACCGCCCGGTGCAGCCGGGCGGGACTTCGCTCTAGCGGCCCATGCCCTCGATCCAGTCGCGATCCAGAACGACGTGCTTGATGGCGCGCCGGTGGAAGGTGAAGGCGAGGTGGAGGCGTCCGTCGGGGCCCTCCGCCAGGGCCGGGTAGGAAAGCTCCTTGTTCCTGCCGTCGAGCGCGTTGTTCGAAAGGCAGTCCCCCGGGCCGTCTTCGACCACCCGGCGCAGGGGAAAGGTGCGGCCGCCGTCCTCGGACAGGCAGAGGGTCAGGGGCGCGCGCGGCACGCCCCAGATCGCCCGGACGCCGCCGACCGGATCGGTCCGGCCGTCGTCGTCCTCGCCGAGCTCGTCATAGAGCGAGTCCCGCCTCGCGCCCGACTGCCCGGCGTTCACCGGGTTGCAGAGCAGCGCGACGCGCCCGTCCCGAAGGGCGATCGCCGCGATGGAGGAGTTGTTGTTCGGAACGTCCGTCGCCTCGGGCGCCGACCAGCTGCGGCCGCCGTCGACGCTCTCGGCGCGATAGACGTAGTCCGCCTGGCGACGCCGGAAGAAGGCGGCGATCCGTCCCTCCCCCAGGGGCACGAGCGTCATGTGAACGCATCCGGTCGAATCGGGGACCTCCACGATGTCCCACGTCGCCCCGCGGTCGGCGCTCGTGGCCAGGGCGGCGACGTCGTGGCTGCCGGTCCATCGCGCCCCCGGAGAGGTGCGGCAGAGAAAGAGCGGCAGCATCCAGGCGCCGTCGTCGCGCAGGGTCGCCTGCGCCCGGACGAAGGCGCCCTTGGGCAGGGAGAGGGTGCTGGGGACGCCCGAGCGGATCCCGTCCGGCCCGCGCTCCAGCGGCCGGTGGCGCACCACGCATTCCTCCTGGCGGCCGCCGGGCTGGGCGGTGTGGAAGAGGCCCAGGGCGCCCGTCGCGGGGTCGGTGAAGATCACCGGATTCTGCTCCGACCGGTCGGGATCGTCCGACACGCGGTCCGCGGCGCTCCAGGTCGCGGCGCCCGGGGCCAGCGTGGCGACATGCACGAAGATGTCCGACCGCCCCTCCAGCGTGCCGCCGAACCAGGCGCAGGCGAGGGTCCCGTCGGAGAGCCATTGCAGGAAGGCGGCATGGTTGTGGACCACGGGCGAGGACAGGAAGGCCTCCGCCCGTCCCGGGCCCGCCTCCTCGACCTGACCGGTCATGCGCGCGGCGATCTCGTCCGGCGTCATCTTGCGCCTCCTCCATCTGGTTCTGGCGCCTTATGGACAACATCAGGCCACTTGTCAACTTGAAATCCAGGTTGTAAGAATGGCCTGTCATATAAATTAAAATATTAAAATCAATTTGTTATGAGGTGTCATTGGCGCATTTTCCCTTGCAGGGCCGCCCATAAAATTTATCATCTTGACAACAAGAGCCGCAAATGGCACTCCATCGGACGCCGAGAGCTTCGCGGCGGCTGAAAATCGTCCCCCGAAGGGACAGGCCGCGGCGATTCCCAGGGAGGAAACCGATGAGGCGAACAACTCTGCTGCTGACTTCCGCGCTGGCGCTGCTGCCCTGCGCGCCGGTCTTCGCCCAGGCAGGCAAGGACGTGACGATCGTCCTCGGGGAGGACATCGACCTCGTCGAGCCCTGCATGGCGACCCGGTCGAACATCGGCCGCATCATCATGGAGAACGTCAACGAGACGCTCACCCAGTACGACGTGAAGGGCGGCAAGGGCGTGGTCCCGCGCCTGGCCGAATCCTGGGAGGACAAGGGCGACGGGACCTGGCGCTTCAACCTGCGCGAAGGCGTGACCTTCTCCGACGGCTCGGCCTTCGACGCCGCGGACGTGAAGGCCTCCTACGAGCGGGCGACGAGCGACAAGCTCACCTGCGAGACCCCGCGCTATTTCGGCGACACCAAGCTCACCTTCAACGTCGTCGACGACCACACCATCGACATCGCCGCCGAGCCGGCCCAGCCGATCCTGCCGCTGCTGATGTCGCTCGTCACCATCGTGCCGTCGGAGACCCCGGTCGAGTTCGTCCGCGATCCCGTGGGCACCGGCCCCTACAAGCTCGCCTCCTGGCAGCCGGGCCAGTCGATCGTGCTGGAGCGGCGCGACGACTACTGGGGCGAGAAGCCCGCGGTCGAGAAGGCCACCTACGTCTTCCGCACCGACCCGGCCGTCGCCGCGGCGATGGTGACCCAGGGCGAGGCCGACCTCGCGCCGTCGATCTCGGCGGTCGACGCCACCAACCCCGACACCGACGTCTCGTACCTCAATTCCGAGACGCTCTACCTGCGCATCGACAGCGCCATCGCCCCGATCAGCGACAAGCGCGTGCGCGAGGCGCTGAACATGGCGATCGACCGGGACGCCTTCATCGGCACCCTGCTGCCCGAGGGGGTGGTCAGCGCCGTCGCCATGGTGCCGCCGACGACGCTCGGCTGGAACCCCGACGTCAAGCAGTATCCCTTCGACCCCGAGAAGGCGAAGGAGCTGCTGGCGGCGGCGAAGGCCGACGGCGTGCCGGTCGACACCACCCTCTATCTGATCGGCCGGTCGAACCTCTTCCCCGGCGTCGTCGAGGTGGTCGAGGCCCTGCAGCAGATGCTCCAGGACGTCGGCTTCACCGTCGAGGTGCAGATGGTCGAGGTCGCCCAGCAGGAGGAGCTCTACTCCAAGCCCTACAAGGAGGGCCGCCCGCCGCAGATGCTGGCCGTGCAACATGACAACAGCCGCGGCGACCCGGTGTTCTCGATGTTCTTCAAGTATGCGAGCGAGGGCCGCCAGTCGGGCATCAGCGATCCGAAGGTCGACGAAATGATCGCCACGGCGAGCGCGGCGACCGGCGAGGCGCGGACGAAGGACTGGCAGGAGCTCTTCGCCTACCTCCACGACGAGGTGGTTCCGGACGTGCTGCTCTTCCACATGGTGAGCTTCGCGCGCGTGGGCGACCGGATCGAGTTCACGCCGACCATCGCCACCAACTCCCAGCTGGAGCTCGCGGACATCGCCTTCAAGTGAGGCTTTCGGGGAAGCGGGCGCGGCCCGCCTCCCTCCCCCGCCCGGCCGATCGGTCCGCGCCCGCGGATCGCAAGAACAACGACGGCCGCGGGAGCGAGCCGGCCCAACGGAGGATGAAATGCCCGGATACGTCGCCCGCATCCTGTGGAGCTTCGTCTCGCTCGTCCTGCTGCTCGTCCTAGTCTTCTTCCTGTCGCGGCTGACGGGCGACCCGGCGACGCTGTTCCTGCCGATCGACGCGACCCCGCAGATGATCGCGCAGTTCCGCGAGCTGCACGGCCTCAACGACCCGCTGATCGTCCAGTTCGGCCGCTATGTCTGGGACGTGCTGCACCTCGATTTCGGCGAGAGCCTGCGCCAGTCCCGGCCGGCGATCGACGTCGTGCTCCAGGCCTTCGTCTGGACGCTCTGGCTCGCGCTCATCACCATGTCGCTCGTCACCGCGGCGGCGATCGTGGTCGGCTCCCTCGCGGCGTTCCGTCCCGGCGGGATCTTCGACCGGATCGTGACCTTCACCTCGCTGATCGGCGCCTCGGCCCCGGACTTCTGGGTCGCCGTCGTCGGCATCGCAGTCTTCGCCATCGGCCTCGGCTGGCTGCCCACCAGCGGCACCGGCTCGGTCGCCCACTGGATCCTGCCGATCGCGGTGCTGTTCATCCGGCCCTTCGGCCTGATCCTCCAGGTGGTGCGCGGCTCGATGGTGCAGGCCTTCGGCTCTCCTTATGTCAAGACCGCCCGCGCCAAGGGCGTCGGCGACCGGTCGATCATCTTCGTCCACACGCTCCGCAACGCCATGCTGCCGGTGATCACCGTCATCGGCGACCAGGCCGCGGCGCTCCTCAACGGGGCGGTAGTGGTGGAGACGATCTTCGGCTTTCCCGGCGTCGGCAAGCTGATGATCGACTCGATCCTCACCCGCGACTTCAACGTGATCCTGGCGGCGATCATGGTCACCGCGATCGCGATCTTCGTCATGAACCTGCTGATCGACCTCGCCTATGCGCTGCTCGATCCCCGCATCCGGACCTGAGCCCATGGCCGTCCTATCCGAGGCGAAGCCGATGACCCCCGTCTCCCCTGCCGATCCGCGCGAAGCCGGCGCCCTGCGCACCGTGCTCGGCATGCTCTGGCGCGACAAGTTCGCAACCGCCGCGGTGATCTTCCTCCTGATCGTGATTCTCTGCGCGATCGTCGGTCCCGCGCTGCTCGGCGAAGCCGCCACGCGGCAGAACCTGCGCGGCCGCAACCTCCCCCCGTTCAGCCTCCAACAGGGCTGGCTCATGATCCTCGGCGCCGACGCGCTCGGCCGGCCCCTCCTCGCCCGCATCGTCGTGGCGGCGCAGAACACCCTGCTGATCGCCGCAGGCGCCGTCGCGCTGTCGGCCACCATCGGCGCCGGCCTCGGCCTCGTCGCGGGCTACGGGCCGAAATGGGTCGGGACCGCGATCATGCGCCTTGCCGACGTGATCATGTCGTTCCCGTCGCTGCTGCTCGCGGTCATCGTGCTCTACATGCTGTCGCCCTCGGTGGGGAACGTCATCCTCGTCCTGGCCGTCACCCGGATCCCGATCTACCTGCGCACCACCCGGGCCGAAGTGCTCGAGATCAAGGAGCGCATGTTCGTCCAGGCGGCCCAGGTCATGGGCGCCTCCTCCACCCGGATCGTGCTCCGCCACATCCTGCCGATGGTCATCCCGACGCTGGTGACGATCGCCACCCTCGACTTCGCCTTCGTGATGCTGGCCGAGAGCGCGCTCAGCTTCCTCGGCATCGGCATCCAGCCGCCCGAGATCACCTGGGGCCTGATGGTCGCCCAGGGCAAGCAGTACCTCGCCAACGCCTGGTGGCTCGCCTTCTGGCCCGGCCTCGCGATCATCCTGACCACGCTGTCGCTCAACCTCATCTCCGGCTGGCTGCGCATCGCCCTCGACCCGGCGCAGCGCTGGCGCCTGGAAATCCCGCGCAAGGGAGGCCGCAAGTGACCCATCTTCTCGAAGTCCGCAACCTCTCGGTCCGCTTCCACACCGCCCGCGGGGTCGTCGACGCGGTGCGCGGCGTGAGCTGGCACGTCGACCGCGGCGAGACCCTCGCCATCCTCGGCGAGAGCGGATCGGGCAAGTCCGTCTCCGCCTCGGCGATCATGAACCTGATCGACTGCCCCCCGGGCGAGATCGTCTCGGGCGAGATCCTCTTCGAGGGCCGCGACCTGCTGCTCGCCAGCGCCGAGGTGCGCCGGCGCACCAACGGCAAGCGCATCGCCATGATCTTCCAGGACCCGCTCAGCCACCTGAACCCGGTCTACACCGTCGGCTGGCAGCTTCGCGAGGTCATGCTCGCCCACGCCACCCCGGCGCGCGCGGCGGCCGCCCGCGCCCTCGACCTCATGCGCCGGGTCGGCATCCCCGAGCCCGAGGCGGCCATGGACAAGTACCCGCACCAGTTCTCGGGCGGGCAGCGCCAGCGGATCATGATCGCCATGGCGCTGGCGCTGAAGCCCGACGTCGTCATCGCCGACGAGCCGACCACGGCGCTCGACGTCACGGTCCAGGCCGAGGTGCTGAAGCTCCTCAAGGAGCTTCAGGAGGAGATGGGCATGGGCCTCGTGCTCATCACCCACGACCTCGGCGTCGTCGCGGACGTCGCCGACCGGCTCGTGGTGATGAACCAGGGCGAGATCGTCGAGCGCGGCGCGCCCTCGGAGATCTATCACCACGCGAAGCATCCCTACACCCGCAAGCTGATCGCCGCCGCGCCCGGCAAGGGCGAGATGAGCACGCCTATCGCCGCCGGCGCGCCGGTCCTGAAGGTGGAGAAGGCCACCAAGACCTACGGCGTCTTCAAGGCCCTGAACGAGGTCTCGTTCGAGCTGCAGAAGGGCGAGGTCCTGGCCGTCGTGGGCGAATCCGGCTCCGGCAAGTCCACGGTCGCGAAGGCGATCCTGCGCCTGATCGAGGCGGATTCGGGCCGCGCGCTCTGGAAGGGCCGCGACCTCTTCGCCATGCCCCCGCGCGAGCTCTACGCCATGCGCCGCGAGATCCAGATGGTGTTCCAGGACCCGACCCAGTCGCTCAATCCGCGGATGTCGATCCACCAGATCATCTCCGAGGCCTGGGCGATCCATCCGGACATCCTGCCCAAGGCGCGCTGGAAGGCCCGGGTGGCCGAGCTCCTGACCCAGGTCGGCCTGCAGCCCGAGCACGCGCATCGCTACCCGCACCAGTTCTCCGGGGGGCAGCGCCAGCGCATCGCCATCGCGCGCGCCCTCGCCCTCGAGCCCGAGCTCATCATCGCCGACGAGGCGGTCTCCGCCCTCGACGTCTCGATCCAGGCCCAGGTGATCGCGCTCCTCGCCAAGCTCAAGCGCGAGCTCGGCATCGCCTTCATCTTCATCGCCCACGACCTTCCGGTGGTGCGCGACTTCGCCGACCACGTGATGGTCATGGAGAAGGGCCGCGTCGTGGAGATCGGCACGGTGCGCGAGATCTTCGACAATCCGCAGCAGCCCTACACCCGCCGCCTGCTCGCCGCCGGCCTCGATCCCGACCCGGAGGTCCAGAAGGCCCGCCGGCGCGCGGCCGCCTGAGGAGAAGACCCATGACCGCCCTCCACTCCCCGATCGAGATGCAGCGGCCGGCCGTCGTCCGCTTCGGCGCCGGCCAGGTCGAGACGCTGGCCCCCTGGCTCGCCGCCGCCGAGGTCCGGCGTCCCTTCGTCGTCGCCGACAAGGTGAACGCCGCGCGGGTCGACATCCTCGGGCTGGCGAACCCCGTCGTCTTCGGCGAGGTGAAGCCGGAGCCGGATCTGCCGAACCTCGAAGCCGCGGTCGAGGCCGCCCGCGCCGCCGGGGCGGATGCGGTGATCGGCCTCGGCGGCGGCAGCGCGATGGACCTCGCGAAGCTCGTCGCGGTCCTGGCGACGAGCTCCAAAAGCCTCGCCGAGATCTCCGGCCCGAACCGCGCGCCGAAGCGGCGGGTCCGGCTCGCGCAGATCCCGACGACCGCCGGCACCGGCAGCGAGGTCGGGACGCGCGCCCTCGTCACCGACCCGGCGACGATGAACAAGATCGCCACCGAAAGCGTCGAGATGCTGGCCGACATCGCCATCATCGACCCGGCCCTCACCGTCTCGGTGCCGCCCTCCGTCACCGCCGCGACCGGCGTCGACGCGATGGCGCATTGCGTCGAGGCCTTCACGTCGAAGCGCTCGCACCCGATCATCGACGCCTATGCGATCCAGGGGATCGAGCTCGTCGGCCGTTACCTCGCCCGGGCGGTGGCGGACGGCGCGGACATCGAGGCGCGCTCCGGCCTCGCCCTCGCCGCCTTCTATGGGGGCGTCTGCCTGGGACCGGTCAACACCACGGCCGGGCACGCGGTGGCCTATCCGCTCGGCACCCGCCACAAGCTCGCCCATGGCGTCGCCAACGCGCTGATCTTTCCCCACGTGCTTGCGGTCAACGCCCGGGCCACGCCGGAGAAGACCGCCCTCGTCGGCCGCGCCCTCGGCTTCGACGCCGAGGCGCGCCAGCAGGTGCTCGGCGGCGCCCGCGACTTCTGCCAGCGGCTGGGGCTCGACATGACGCTGCGCGCCCACGGCGTGCCCCACGACGACCTGGCCGCCTCCGCGAAGGAGGCTCACGCGATCCGCCGGCTTCTCGACTGGAACCCCGTCGACCTGTCCGAGGCCGACATCCTGGAAATCTACGAGGCGGCCTACTAGGGCCCAGGAAGACATCATGACCAAGCAAGCCTTCGTCGCGCTCGTCACCTGCTTCAACGACGACGAGACCCTGAACTACGAGGCCACCCGGGCCCAGGTCCGCCGCCAGGTCGCCGCCGGCAACAACATCATGTGCGCCGGCACCAACGGCGATTTCACCGCCCTCACCTTCGAGGAAAAGGTCCGCCTCTGCGGCGAGGTGGTGGACGAGGCGGGCGGCAAGGCGCGCGTCATCGTCAACGCGGGGATGCCCGCGACCTTCGAGACGATCCTGCTCGCGAAGGAATTCGCCGCCATCGGGGTCGACGGCATCGCCGTGATCACGCCTTTCTTCATCCAGTGCACCCAGGACGGGCTCATCCGCCATTTCTCGACCGTGGCGGACGCGGTGACGACGCCGGTCTATCTCTACGACATTCCCGCGCGCACCCAGAACCACATCGAGCCGGAGACCGCCCGGACCCTGGCCGCCCATGGCAACATCGCCGGGATCAAGGATTCCGGCGGCGCGCAGGAGACGCTGGAGCAGTACCTGGCCGTCGCGCGCGACATGGCGGATTTCGAGGTCTATTCCGGGCCCGACCATCTGATCCACTGGGCCTTCGCGAACGGAGCCGCGGGCTGCATCTCGGGCCTCGGCAATGTCATGCCCGACACGCTCGCCGCCATCGTGCGCGCTTACAACGCCGGGGACGAGGCGGGCGCGGCCGCGGCGCAGGAGGCCTTCGGCGCGTTCCGCAAGGACCTCTACGCGCTCGGCTATCCGCCGGCGCTGGTGAAGCGGTCGCTCTACGTGATGGATCCGTCGGTCGGCGCCAGCCGCCAGCCGGCGCTGCCGCCCGATCCCGGGCAGGATGCGCAGATCGCCGCCCTTCTGGTCAAGCACGGCCTGATGGAGCCGGCCGGCGCGTGACCCTGCGCACCCCCCGTCGCCTGAGCGACGGGGGGGTGTGGGGGCCGCCGTCCCCTTGCGGAACGGGCGGTCAGCCCCGGCCGAGGTCGATCAGCGCGCCGCCGAAAAGACGGTCGCGGGAATGGACGAGATGCCCGCGCATGAGCTCCGCCGCCGCCTCTCCGTCGCCGTCGCGGATCGCCGAGAAGATCGCCGAATGCTCCGCGAAGACGTTCTTGAGCGCCTTCGCCCCGTCGGTCATAAGCGACTGGCCGTGCAGCTTCATGCCGACGTAGATATGTTCGCGCAGCGCCCGCATCGACGCCTCGAAATACTGGTTGTTCGCCGCCTTGGCGACGGCGAGGTGAAAGGCGAAGTCGGCGTCCTCGCGATGGGTCTGCGACTCCGTCGCGCCCTGCATCAGGGAGAGCGCCGTCCCGATCTCGGCGAGGGTCTCCTGGTCGCGCCGGGCGGCAGCCAGCCGCGCGGACATGGTCTCGATGCAGATGCGGAACTCGTAGCAGCGCTGGATGTCGGCGATGGTCTCCACCCGGGCGAAGCCCAGGGGGACCGTGCGGATCTCCCGGACGAAGCTGCCGGCGCCCTGGCGGGAATGGACGATCCCCTGCTCGCGCAGGCGCTCCAGCGCCTCCCGCACGATGGGGCGCGAGACGCCGAACTCGTCCGCCAGCGTCTTCTCGGAGGGCAGCTTCTGGTTGGCCGGGTAGTCGCCGTTCGATATCCGGCTGTAGAGCAGATGGTAGACCCGGTCTCCCAGCCCCGGCTTCGCCCGAGTCGGCTCGCTCGCGGCCTCGTTGCGGTCGCGATCCACTCCGTCCATCCCTACCTCTCCCGATCCCTCGCGGCGCGGACGACGGAGACGAGGGCCTCCTCGTCGCCGAAGCCCCCTGACTTGGTGACAAGTTGCAAATTGCGCTTGTCCGACAGAATGCGGGAGACCGGAACGCCCGGCAAGACCTCACCTTCGATCGCCAGGACCCCGGCCCCGAGCGCCCCCAGGATCGAATCCGCCGTCTCTCCGCCGCAACCGAGGAGCGAGCGCGCCCCGCCCGTGGCGACAAGTCGCGCGATCCCCTCCGCGAAGCGCGCGCCTGCGGCATGGGGGTCGAAGGGCCGGCGTCCCTTACCGTCCGGAACGAGGCGCAGCAGCGCGGCCGGCCCCGTCAGGACGGAGGGGCAGTCCCCGTCCGGCGCGACGGCCGCCGCGACCTGTCCCGTCGCGGCGAGCCGGTCGACCTGCGCCAGGGTGATCGGGTCGTGCGATCCGATGGCGAGGAGGAGCGGCGCCTCGATCGCGGGCTTCGGGATCGACCAGGGCCCTGGCGCGAGGCGTCGCGCGACCGCGGCCGCCAGTCCGGCCGCCCCCACGAGCAGGGTCCGCCCGAGATCGCCCGCGCGGACGAGGGCCCGGTCGAGATCGGCGTCGGTGCGCGTGTCGGGCACGTCGAGCGTCAGGCCGGCGCCCTGGAGCATCGCCGCCACGTCGATGGGCGCGGCGACGCCGGTTCCGGTCAGACGGCCGCCGGCGACCACGCGCCCCTGGCCGGGGATGGCCGGCGCGACAAGCGCGCGCCCGCGCCCCGACCCTCCGGCGAGCCCGTCGACCTCGTCGCGGACATGCCCCTTCAGGCGCGAGTCGACCTTCTTGAACAGGATTTCGGGCAGGTCGCCGACGGCTTCGAGCGCGGCGGCGACCGCGGCCCGGGCGGCCTCCGCGCCGCCCTCCCGCGACGCCGTGCTGACGCTGAGCACATCGGGCGCAAGGGCGAGCGCCGCGGGGATGTCCCGCGGCCGCCGCGCCACGACGCAGCGCAGCCCGGCCCCGGTCAGCGCCACGGCGCTGTCGAGCGCCCCGGTCAGGTCGTCGGCGATGAGGAGGGCGCGCATGGGTCAGTCTCACGTTGCTTTTGGCCCAGCCTACAGGTAAAGATGTTATATGAAAACAGGAAAAATGGCTGATTCCAAAAATCAATGTCATGATAAAATCATGATATATATATATAAAATTTGGAAACGGTCGCTTGTCTGTTGAATTTACAAGATAGAATCAGCCCAAGGAGAACGACCCGATGACGACCGCTTCCAGCAAGGCTCCGATCGTGATCACGATGGGCGATCCGTCCGGGGTCGGCCCCGAGGTGACCGTCAAGGCCCTGGCGGACCTGGGCGCGGAGGAGCGGCGGGACTTCGCCGTGGTCGGCGATCGCGCCGTCCTCGCGCGCGCCCTTGATGCCTGCGGCCTCGCCCTGCCTCTGGTCGCCCCCGGCGAGGACGGCATCGCCGTGATCGACGTGCCCGTCGAAGGCCTGCCGGACCGGTTCGGCGTGCTAAGCGAGCGGTGCGGCGAGGCGGTGTTCCAGTACATCCGCACCGCGGTCGACTGGGCGCAATCCGGGCGCGCCGCCGGCATCGTCACGGCGCCGATCAACAAGGAGGCGCTGAACGCCGCCGGGCACCATTACGACGGCCACACCGGCCTTCTCGCGCATCTCACCGGCCAGAAGGCCTCCTGGATGCTGCTGGCCTCCGAGCGTCTCAACGTCATCCACGTCTCGACCCATGTCTCGCTGCGCACCGCCATCGAGCGGGCCAAGCCCGAGCGCGTGCTCGAGACGATCCGCACCGGCCATCGTCACCTGCGGCGCATGGGGATCGAGAGCCCCCGCATCGCCGTCGCCGGCATCAATCCCCATTGCGGCGAGAACGGCCTGTTCGGCTCGGAGGACGACGAGTTCCTCGCGCCCGCCGTCGCCGCGGCGCAGGCCGAGGGGATCGACGTGGTCGGCCCGATCTCGGCGGATACGGTCTACTACCGCGCCTACAACGGCGCCTTCGACCTCGTCATCGCGCAGTACCACGACCAAGGCCACATTCCGATCAAGCTCGTCGCCTTCGATTCCGCGGTGAACGTCTCGCTCGGCCTGCCGATCGACCGCAGCTCCGTGGACCATGGCACGGCCTTCGACATCGCCGGGACCGGCCAGGCGAAGCACGTCAACATGCTCTCCGCCCTCTCCTACGCCCGCCGACTCGCCCGGAGCCGGCGGCAGGGCGTCGCCGCCTGACGCGGCTTCCGGGGCGCGCAGGGGTCAGCGCCGCCGCGATGGACGTCCCCTGAGGCCCCGGACGCTGGTCGGCCGCGCCGACCCCCGCCTCCTGACCGGCGCGGAGGACGCCTGCGCCGGCGCTCTGCGCCGCTGCGATCGACGCGCCTCGGGTCGATCGCATGCACTCTGACCCTTCGGCCCAAAGCCGCCCGACAAGCCGGTTCGGCGCGCTTGAGGCGGTTAGACAAAATCTGTGCGTTCTTCATGGTTTAACCGTTTAAACCCCCTCCTTCGACCGCCCATGAGGGCGAAAATCGGCGTCTTGCCGGCCATGCAGCCTTCATCACTCGGTTGACAGGCGGTTTCCCGCGTGCCCTAAAGGAAAGGTACCCAGAAGGGTACCAATCAAAATCCCGGCGCCGCGAGGGCCGGCGGAGGAAACCAGGATCAGGGCCGAGACGCCTCGCCGCACGCGCGGTCGGGACGAGCAGGCCCCTGTCCCAAGATGCGGGGGAAACGCATGAAACTTTGGGCTCTTTCGGGGGCGGCGCTGGCGCTTGCGCCGGGGCTGGCGTTCGGCCAGGCCATCTATCCCCTCGATCGTGCGACGATCATGTCCGGCTCGAAATTCGACTTCAAGGTCGAGTTCCCGACCATCGTGGCCCAGGACTCGATCGAGGTGCTCATCAACGGCGCGCCCTACGACAAGACCTTTGGCGCGACCGCGGAATACATCGAGGACGAGGAAGGCAGCGGCGGCTCGACCCTGCTCCTGCGCGACGTCGCCATCACCGATCCCGGGACCTACACCGTCGAGGCGAAGGCCGGCGACGCCTCGAAGTCCGTCGGCTGGGAGGTCTTCACCACCTCGGCCGAGCCCAAGGCGAAGAACGTCATCTTCTTCCTCGGCGACGGCATGACGGTCGCGCACCGCACCGCCGCGCGGATCATCTCGAAGGGCAACACCGAGGGCAAGGCCGACGGGCGGCTGTCCATCGACGACTTCCAGCACATGGCCTTCATCGGCACCTCGAGCCAGGACTCGATCCACAACGACAGCGCCAACACCATGGCGGCCTACATGACCGGCCACAAGTCGGTGGTGAACGCGCTCGGGGTCTACGGCAGCCGCGCCGAGAGCAACTTCGACCACCCGAAGGTCGAGACGATGGGCGAGGCGATCCGCCGCCACAGCGACAAGGCGCTCGGGATCGTCACGAACACGGAGGTCCAGGACGCGACCCCGGCGGCGATCGTCTCCCACACCGTCTCGCGCAACGACAAGGCCGAGATCACCGAGATGCACCTCGCCGTCGAGCCCGACCTGCTTTTCGGCGGCGGCTCGGCCTACTTCCTGCCCCAGTCGACCCCGGGCTCGAAGCGCAAGGACGACAAGGACATGATCGCGGCGTTCAAGGACAAGGGCTACGCCCTCGCCACCAGCGCCGCGGAGCTCCAGCAGGCGGTCGCCGACCACCAGGACGGCGGCAAGATCCTCGGCCTCTTCAACACCGGCAACCTCGACCCGACCCTGGATATCCGGGTGACGAAGAAGGGCACCGTGCCGGACTTCCCCGACCAGCCGCTCGTCGCCGACATGACCCGCGCGGCCCTCGACGTGCTCTCCAAGGATCCGGACGGCTTCTTCCTGATGGTGGAGAACGGCTGGACCGACAAGGCGACCCACGCCCTCGACTGGGAACGCGCCATCTATGACATGATCGCGCTCGACCAGGCGATCGTCGTCGCCCGCGAGTTCCAGGAGAAGAACCCCGACACGCTCATCGTCTTCGTCGGCGACCACACCCACGGCCTGTCGATCACCGGCACCGTGGACGACGACAAGCCGGGCGATTCCATGCGCGAGAAGGTGGGCACCTACCAGCACGCCGGCTTCACCAACTACACCGACGAGGACGGCGACGGCTATCCCGACCGGATGGACGTCTCCAAGCGGCTGATGATGTACCTCGGCAACTTCCCCGACCACTACGAGACCTTCCGGCCCAAGCTCGACGGCATCTTCGTGCCGGCGGTCCAGGACGCGGACGGCAAGTACGTGGCGAACGAGGCCTACAAGGACGTGCCGGGCGCCATGCTGCGGGTGGGCAACATCCCGACCGACATCAACGCCGGCACCCACTCGATCGACGACGAGGTGCTGCAGGCCGACGGTCCTGGCTCGGAGGGCTTCCGGGGCTATATGGAGAACTCGGACGTCTACCGCGTGCTCGTCGAGGCCATGGCGCTGGCGCCGGCCACGAACTGAGCGGAAGATGGGGGCAGCCCCGGGCGGGCTGTCCCCGAACACCGGGGGGAGAGGCGATGAACAACCCTGCGAGCTTCGACTTCGACGAGATCTTCGCCAGCGTCAGCGTGCTCGGCCATGTCTTCTCGGACCGGATCGCCGCGCTCGACGGCCGGACGGTCCGGATGCGGGGCTACCTCGCGCCGGCCGGCCATGGCGCCCACGGCGTGCTCGTGCTCACCCGCCAGCCCGTGGCCTCCTGCTCGACTTGCGGGAGCGGCCATGACTTTCCCCATGACGCCGTCCACGTCTTTCCGGAGGCGGGCGACGCAAGTTTCACCCCGGGCCGCGCAATGGAGGTCGAGGGCGTTCTCGAACACGGCAGCCTCCCCCTGCCGAACTCCGAAGCGACCAGCCTCGTCCGCCTGCGCCACGCGCGCCTGAAGGAAGCCTGACGGAGGTTGCCACATGGACCCCGACCGTTCTCTGCGCCTTGATCGTCGCGCCCTTCTCGGACTTGGCCTCCTGGCCGTGCTGGCCCCGGCGCGGGCCCGGGCGGCCGCCCCCCTCGGCTTCGACGAGCTCTATGGCAAGGTGGGCGTCCTCGGGCTCGAATTCTCGCCGAAGGTGATCGAGCTCGACGGCGAGCAGGTCCGCATCACCGGCTTCATGGCCCCGCCCCTCAAGGCCGAGGCGAATTTCTTCGTGCTGGGCAAACAGCCGATGGCGATCTGTCCCTTCTGCTCCTCGGACGCGGACTGGCCCGACGACATCGTGGTGATCTACCTGAAGCGCAAGCAGACCTTCGAGCACACCACCGGCCTCGTCGCGGTCGAGGGCACGCTCGAACACGGCTCCTGGACGGATCCCGAGACGGGCTTCGTCAGCCTGCTGCGCCTGCGCGACGCGACCTTCCGGGGCGTCTGAATGCTCGGCCTCGAGATCGAGGGGGTGGCCGTGCGCTACCCCGACCTCGCCGCGCCCGCCCTCGACCTGCCCCGCCTCTCGGTGGCCCCCGGCGAAAGCCTGGCGGTCACCGGTCCCTCGGGCGCCGGCAAGAGCACCTTTATCAATGTCATCGCCGGCCTGGAGCGCGCGACGAAGGGCGCGATCCGCTGGAACGGCGTGGACATCAACGCCTTCTCCGAAGCCGACCGGGACCGCTGGCGCGCCCGGAACGTCGGCCTGGTGATGCAGGACTTCCACCTCTTTCCGGGGCTGAGCGCCGAGGAGAACGTCCTTTTGCCCGCGCGCTTCCGCCATTTCCGCCTGCCCGACGGCATGCGGGAGCGCGCCCGGGCGCTCCTCGCCGCCGTCAGGATCGACGCCGGCGACCGCCGGATCGGCACCTTCTCCCGCGGGGAGATGCAGCGGGTGGCGATCGCCCGCGCGCTGCTGCCCCGGCCCGGCGTCATCGTCGCCGACGAGCCGACGGCGAGCCTCGACGCGGAAAGCGCGCGCGCGGTCGCGGCGCTCTTGACCGGCCTCGCCCGGGAGGCCGGCGCGACGCTCATCGTCGTCAGCCACGACCCGCGCCTCTCGGACCAGCTCGACCGGCGCATCGCCCTGGTCGCCGGCCGGGCCGCCGACGCCCTGCCCGTCGACCCCCTCCCCGGAGCGGCGGCATGATCCGGTTCATCCTCGCCGACCTTCGCCTCCACGCCGTCGGCGCGCTCGTCGTCGTGCTGCTGATCGCAAGCTCAACGGCGCTCGGCATGGCGGTGCGGATCGAGGAGCGGGCCCTGCGCCTCGGCAGCGCCCGGGCCGCGGACAGCTTCGACCTCGTGGTCGGCGCGGCGGGCAGCGAGACGCAGCTCGTGCTGTCCTCGGTCTTCCTGCAGCCCGCGCCGCTGCCCCTCGTCTCCGGGCGCGTGCTGAAGGCCCTCGCCGAGGACGAGCGCGTCGCCTTCGCCGCGCCGGTCGGCTTCGGCGATTCCTTCCTCGGCTATCCCCTGGTCGGCACCACGGGCGAATTCGCCGAAAGCCTCGGGCTCGCCGAGGGCGCTCCCTTCGGCGCGATCGGCGAGGCGATCGTCGGGGCCAGCGTGCCGCTGGAAATCGGCTACGAAATCCGCCCCATGCACGGCCTGCCGGGGGCCGAGCAGGAAGAGCACGACGACGTCGTCTATCATGTGGCCGGCCGCCTCGCCCCCACCGCGACGCCCTGGGACCGCGCCATCCTCGTCCCGATCGAAGGCGTCTGGCGCGCGCATGAGCATCACGATGATGACCATGAGGCGGCGGACGACCATGACCTTGGGGCGTCGGGCGACGAAGACGACGACCACGACCACGACCACGACCACGAGGGTCACGATCACGCAGACCACGCGCATGACCCCGAAGATGCGGCGCAGGCGCGTCTCGGGCCGCCCTGGCCCGACGACGTGGCCGGCGTTCCGGCGATCATCGTGAAGCCCAGGTCCATCGCCAACGCCTACCAGCTGCGCAGCGAATACCGCACCGAGACGACCCTCGCGGTCTTCCCGGGCGAGGTCCTGACGCGCCTCTACTCGACTCTCGGCGACGCGCGGCGGGTGCTCACGGCGATCGCTCTCGGCACCCAGGCGCTCGCCGCGGCCGCGGTG
>CBDEVG010000046.1:0-395715 GCA_965243535.1 Amaricoccus sp. | reverse complement strand
CGGGCCCCTCGGGCCCCGCGACCCGGGCGAGGTCGAGGCCGAGCCGGGTCTCGTCCCCGGGCGCGAGGAAGCGGGGCAGGTTCGCCTGCACCACCACCGGGTCGCGCACCAGCACGTCGGCCGCCGCCTCGCCCACCCCGCGGGCCGTCCAGGCCACGGCCATCAGCCGGACCGTGCCGTTGAAGGCGGGCAGCGGCACCGGCGCATGGACGACGCCGTCGGCGTCCGCGGTCAGCACGCCGGAAAAGCTCGCCACCAGCCGCTCGGTCGGAGGCGGGGCGCGAAAGCCCATGCCGCCGTCGCCGCCCTGGCGGGTGCGGCCCGGCGCCCCCTGCATCCCGTCGATCAGCCGGCCGTAGACGTCGCGGATCTCCACCCCCAGCCGGCGCTGGCCGAAGTAGTGGCCGTCCGGGTCGGGGGCGACGAAGCCGGTCAGGTTGAGGATGCCGACGTCGACCGCGGCGAGGGTGGCGTAGGCGGTCTCGCCGGGGGCAAGGCCCTCGATGCGGGCCGCCGCCTCCAGCACCCCCCGGGGCCGGGTCTCGGCCGGCGCCTCCAGGCGCACCGCGAGCCGCCGGGGCCCGGGATCGACCGTCGCCCAGGCGAGGCCGATGGCGCGCGCCGGATTGCGCCGGTCCGCCAGATCCATCGGCCGGATCAGCGTCGCGGTCACATAGGCGCCGGGGCCCCAGTCCGCGGTGACGGGCAGCTCCACCACCTGGGCGCCCTCGCCCGCCTCGACCTCCTCGGCGGCGATGAGCCGATCGCCGAGGGCCGTCACCACCAGCCGCCCGGGATCGCGCGTGACCACGCGCAGCCGGGCGACGTCGCCGACCGCATAGGCGGGCTTGTCGAGGGAGACCTCAAGGAAGTCCGGCGTTTCGGCCCCCGAGGCGGTCGGGTTCCAGCCGGCGTCGAAGCCGAGGCTGGTGGCGATATAGCGCCCGTCGGTCCCGGTCAGGGTCAGCTCGTAGCGGCCCCAGTCCACCGCCGCCTCCAGCGCCGCGGGGGCGGCGCCGAGGTCGAGCCGGCCGTTCGCCACGCGCTCGCGCCGGGTGACGGGCTCGTAGCGCCACTGGCCGTCGAGCTCGTACCACTGGAAGGTCGTGTCGACCCGTTCCAGCGTCCAGTCCGCGGGCCCGAGCGCCAGGGGCGCGAGGTCGGGCCCCACCGCCTGCACCTCGAACCGGGCGACGCCGCCCTGGTCGACCGCGCCGTCGAAGAGGGGCTTCACCCCGATCAGCGGCGCGGCGGGCAGGACCGGGCGGGTCAGGCTGCGCTCCACAGGGCGGGCGGAGCCGTCGGAGACGCGGAAGGTCGCGGTCAGGGTCAAGGGCCGGCTGACCGGCCCGAGCGGCGGCGCGGGGACCTCGACCCGCGCCGCGCCCTTGGCGTCGAGCGTGGTTGGCGGCAGGGCGGCGTAGCCGGTCTGGTAGGGCTCGTCCTCCAGGCCGAAGACGTAGCCCGGCCGGCCGGGCAGGTCCCGCGCCAGGGCGAGCCGCGCCTCGCCTTCCAGGCTGAGGCTGGCCCCCGGCGCGCCGAAGAGGAAATCGGCGACGACGGCGACGGCGAGGCCCGCGGCGGGATCGACCGGCCCCTCGGGCGCGGTGAGCGTCAGGTCCAGCCGCTCGGGCGTGAAATCCTCCACGAGGAAGGTGGTCGCGGCGAGGGGCGGCGCCTCCGGGTCCGCATGGATCGCCAGCCGCCATCCCCCCCGCTGGGCGGCCGGGTCGATGGGCAGGGTGAGCGCGCGCCCCCCCGCGCCCTGGTCGGGAAGCGGATAGCGTCCCGCCTCCACCCCGTCGGGGCGGGTGAGGACGGCGGTCAGGGGCAGGCCCTCCACCGCCTGGACCTGGGCGTCGCGGGCGAGCACGGTGGCGTAGACGGTCTCGCCCGGCCGGTAGGCGCCGCGCTCGGTGGTGAGGAACACGTCCACGGGCGGCGGCGCGGGCCGGCCGGCCACCCCGCGGTCGCTGAGGTCGAGCCCCGCCTCGGCGAGGGAGAGGAAGGCGAAGTCGTCCCCCGCCTCGGCGGCGGCGATCGCCGGCTCCTGCCCGCCGCGGCCGCGCAGGAGCCCGGGGTCAAAGCGGGCGCGGCCCGCGGCGTCGGTCTCGGCCGCGCCGAGAAGCGCGTTGTTGCGGGCGAGGAGCGTGACCTTGACCCCCGCCCGGGGCTCGGCCGTGGCGAGGGAGCGGACGAAGACATGGAGCCCGTCCGCCCCTTGCAGCGTGGCGAGACCGAGGTCGGTCGCCACGAACCACTGGGTCGCCGCGGCCGCCCAGGGGTCGGGGGTCACGTCCGGGACCCGGGCGGTCATGGCGTAGAGCCCGGGCGAGAGCCCCGCCAGCGCCGCGCCCACCGGCAGGCTGGTGACCACGTCGGCGTTGAGCGCGCCGGGGGCGAGCTCCCCCCGCCCCTCCCACACCGTCTCGCCGAGGTCGGCGCCCAGCGCCTCTTCCTCCGCCCCGGTCAGCACGCCGCCGAAGTCGCCGTTGCGCAGGACCGCCGAAAGGCTGCGCGGCCCGACCCGGTGGATCCGCAGGGCCACCTCGGAGAGGTTCACCGCGCTGATCGGGATGGCGGCCTCGGCGCTGCGGGGCAGGACGAAGGCCCGGCCGAGGAAGCGCGCGGCGGGGCTGCGGTCGCGGATGTAGAAGGTCTGCTCGACCGCCGTCGCCAGTCGCTCGCCCGAGGCGGCGGGCAGGCCGGCGCGCAGGGTCATGCGGTAGGTCTCGCCGTGGGCGAGCCCTTCGACGCAGAGCTGGGCGTCGCGCGCCTCCACCGGCAGGTCGGCGCCGGGGACGACGACGTAGTCGGCGTAGTCGACGCCGGCGGCGGCGAGGGGCTCGGACATCACGAAGCAGGCGCGGGGGGATGCGGCCTCGGCGTCCACCTGCCGGTCGAGCAGGCGGAAGCCGTAGAGGCCGGCGAAGCGCGCCGCCTCGGCCTCCGCCGCCGGCGAGGGGGCGAGCCTAGCCGAGAGGCGCATGGCGTCGAGGCCCTGGCGCCCCTCGCCCGCGGCCTCCAGCGCCAGGGCGAGGGCGCGCGCGGCGGCCCCCGCCTCGGCCGGGGATCCGGCGCGCAGGAAGCCGTTGAGGGCGGCGGAGACGGCGAGCGCGCGCAGGCGGCTGCGCGTGTCCCAGTCGTCGGGATTGAGCGGCAGGGCGGCGGCGGAGACCGCGAGCCAGTCGGGGGCTGCGTCCGAGGCGCCCGCCGCCGCGAGCAGCCCGTCGAGCCGGGCCGCCGTCGCGGCGTCGAGCTGAGGTTCGACCAGGGGGAAGCCCGCGGCGCGGCCGAGGCCGGCGGCGGCCTCCCGGGTCGCCTCGGGCAGGAAGCCGAGCGCGGCGATCCGGTCGGGGGCGGCGGCGGGCGCGGGGACGACCCGGGCGGAGAGGGCGGCGGGATAGGGCGCGCGGGACCCGGCCGCGCCCTTGAGAAAGCAGGCGGAGGCCGCGGTATTGAAGGTGAGCGCCCGGCAGGCGGGTTCGGCGAGGCAGGCGTCCACGCAGATGGGCAGACTGGTGGAATAGATCGCGCGGAGGTCGCCGCCGGGGAAATCCACCCCCCGCTCGACGATCAGCCGCCGCCCGGCGTCCCCGGGGGGCTGCTGCGCCGCGCCGGGCAGCCCGAGGCCGAGGGCGGCCAGCGCCGCGAGCACGAGGGTCCGGACCGGTTTCGCCATGGGAGCTCTCCTGTGCGACGGGAGGCCGAGCCTCCGCTGTCGGCCCCGTCCCCGTCAAGCGTCTCCGTCGCGCGGTTTCGCCTTCAGGTTGTTCCCGGAGGCGCGCGCGGGGGCCGGCCTGGCGCGACGCGCGCGTCCGTTGCGCCCGCCGCGCCAGGGGAGCTGGACCTGATCCCGCCGCGAGGGCCGTCCCGCCTCACCTCCTGCGACGGTTTTGCGGTGCAGCGGGATGTGGATTTCGTCCCCGCGACCGGTCACAGTCCCCGTCGAGGAATCGAGGCGGCACGCAACCGGGCGGAGGCGCGACGGCGCAACATGATGAAGACTGCGATCAAGGCGGCCGAGGCGGCCGCGCTGGTGACGGACGGGGCGAGCGTCCTCGTCGGCGGCTTCATGGGGGTGGGCTCGCCCCATCGCCTGATCGACGCGCTGGTCGCCCGGGGCGCCCGGGATCTGACGCTGGTCTGCAACGACACCGCCATGCCCGGGGTGGGCGTGGGCAAGCTCATCACCGCGGGCGCGGTGCGCAAGGTCGTCGCCTCGCACATCGGCCTCAACCCCGAGACCCAGAAGAAGATGATCGCGGGCGAGCTCGAAGTGGAGCTCGTGCCCCAGGGCACCCTGGTCGAGCGCATCCGCGCGGCCGGGGTGGGTCTCGGCGGGGTGCTGACCCCCACGGGCATCGGCACCATCGTCGAGGAGGGCAAGCAGGTGATCGAGGTCGACGGCGCGCCCTACCTGCTGGAGAAGCCGATCCGGGGGGATTTCGCGCTGATCGGCTGCTTCAGCGCCGATTACGCGGGCAACGCCGCCTATCAGCTCACCGCCCACAACTTCAACCCGATCATGGCCCTGGCGGGGGCGGTGGTGATCGCCGAGCCCGAGCACATCCTGCCGATCGGCGCGATCCCGCCCGACGCGGTCAAGACGCCGGGGGTGCTGATCGACCACCTGGTGGCGCGGGGGGCGTGATGGACGGGAGAGAGGCCATGGATCCGAAGGTCGTCATCGCGCGGCGCGTCGCGGGGCTCATCCAGCCGGGCTGGCTCGTCAATCTCGGCATCGGCCTGCCGAGCATGGTGGCGAACTATGTCCCCGCGGAGAAGCAGGTGTATTTCCAGGCGGAGAACGGGGTGATCGGCCTCGGCGCCCGCCCGCCCGAGGGGATGGAGGACGCGAGCCTGACCGACGCGGGCGGCGGCTTCGTCACCGCGGTGCCGGGCGCGGCCTCGATCGACAGCGCCATGAGCTTCGGCCTGATCCGGGGCGGGCATCTCGACATGACCGTGCTCGGCGGGCTGCAGGTGGACGAGAAGGGACGGCTGGCGAACTGGATGGTGCCGGGCAGGATGGTGCCGGGCATGGGGGGCGCGATGGACCTGGTCGCCGGCGCGCGGCAGGTGGTGGTGGCCATGGTCCATGCGGCCAAGGGGGAGTCCAAGATCGTGCCGGACTGCACCCTGCCCCTGACCGCCGCGCGCCGGGTGACGGCGATCGTCACCGAGCTGGCGCTGATCGAGCCGACCGAGGCGGGGCTGGTGCTCAAGGAGCGCGGCCCGGGGGTGAGCGTCGAGGAGGTTCTCGCCGCGACCGCCGCCCGGCTGATCGTCCCGGGCGACGTCCCCGAGATGGTCCTCTGACGCCGCAAGGGGCGCGCGGAGCCCGCGCGTCCCGTCTTTCTCGCCGGGGCGCCGAGAAGCCCCTGCGAATGCCCCAGGCCGCAGCCTCGGGAAAGGCTGATTTTCACGCGTGAAAATCGACTCAAAGCACTGATGATACTCGATATTTTCTGCGGCGTTAACCGGGCGTTCAGGAGTGTGAACGGGTCTGGCGCGCGCGGGCCGAGGGTTTCGCAGAGAACTTCCAAGGACGATCCGGGGCTTTGGCGACGGAGGTTCGGCGCGGAACGATGCTCGGGCGTCCGGCGGGAGGCGCCGCAGGCCGACACCGGGCCTTGCGCCCCGCGCGACCGATGCAGGCGGGCGCGCGGGGCGCGCCCGCGCGCCGGGTTGCGGCTGGGCCCTGGAGCCTGACCCGAAAGTCCGGGGCGCCGGTTCGCAGCGGCGCTTCCCTGGGACTCCTCGCCGCGATCCGCCCCCGGAATTAAGCTTTCGATGGCGTCGGAGCCGCTGGAAAATCGCCGGTCCGCCAAAGGCGAGCGGGCCCGGGGATTTTCGCGTCGGGCTCCGAGCATCCGTTTGAAAACTCCCACAGGCCGCCCCGCGTGGCCTTTTTCGGCCTTGGAGCATCGGGGGCGAAGGCCGGTTTCCCAGACATGGCCCCTCGATCCTCCTTGCCCGGGTCCTGAAAACCCGCGGGAGCCTTCCGCCGCGCGGTCTCAAACAGCCTCTGCGACCCCGCGAGCCTGCCGAAACAGGGGCAGGACGCGCCCGCGCGCGCCGGGTCGCCGACCCGCCTTCACCCCCTCGCCCGAAGGACCGCGCCGAGGAGGTTCGCGAGGAGGAGCGCGAGGGTGGCGGTCAGGACGATGCTCGGGCCCGTGGGGGTGTCGAACTCGAGCGAGAGCGCGAGCCCGCAGAGCGCCGCGGCGGCGCCGATCGCCGCCGCCCAGGCCGCCATGGCCTCGGGGGTGCGGGCGAAGGCGCGGGTGGCGGCGGCGGGGATGATCAGCATGGCGGTGATCAGCAGCGCCCCCACCACCTTCAGCGCCGCCGCCACCAGGATGGCGAGCGCCACGGTCAGGATCAGCCGCTCTCGCGCGGGGCGCACCCCGTAGGCGGCGGCGAGGTCGGCGTTGAGGGTGGCGAGCGTCAGCGCCCGCCAGCGCCAGGCGAGAAGCCCGAGCACCAGCGCGGTGCCCCCCCAGATCACCCCGAGATCCGCGCGGCTGACCGCCAGGATGTCGCCGAAGAGATAGCCCATGAGATCCACCCGCACCCCGTGCTGGAAGCTCAGCGCCACCATGCCGGCGGCGAGCGCCCCGTGGGAGGCGACCCCGAGCATGGCGTCGGCCGCGTAGGTCCGCCCGGTGGCGCCCGCCACGGTCAGCGCCATGGCGAGCGAGGAGGCCGCGACCCCGAGGCTCACCGGCATCTGGAGCGCGAGCGCCAGCGTCACCCCGAGCAGGCTCGCATGGGCGGCGGCGTCGCCGAAATAGGCCATCCGCCGCCAGACCACGAAACAGCCGAGGGGACCCGCGGCCAGCGCCACGCCGAGCCCCGCGAGGGCCGCCCGCACCAGGAAATCGCCGAGCATTCAGCCCTCCATCGCCCGCGCCGGCGCGGGAGCCGGCGCGCGAGTGCGCCCGGGCGCGCCGGGGTCGTGGCCGCAGCCGTCGCGTCCCGAGCCGTCGCGCCCCAAGCCGTCCTGGGCGCAGTGGTCGGGGCCGCGGCCCTCGGGGCCGCAGTGGTCGGGGCCCGGGCCATGGTTTTCCGCAGAGGCGGACGCGGCAGCAGGAGCGTGGCCCCGGGCAGGATCGGCGTCGCCTGCCTGCACGGGGCCGCTTGCGTCGCCCTGCGCGGGCGGGGGCGCATGGTTGTGCGCGTGGCCTTGTGCATGAGGATGCGCGTGGCCCTGGGCGTGAGGGTGCGCGTGATTGTGATCGTGCGCATGGTCGTGTTCGTGGCGATAGAGCGCCAGCGCGCCGCCGGTGCCATGGCCGAAGAGCGCCCGGTACTCCGGCGCCTGGGACACCACCACCGGCGTTCCCTCGCAACAGATGTGGCCGTTGAGGCAGATCACCCGGTCCGAGGCGGCCATGACCACGTGGAGGTCGTGGCTGACCATCAGCACCGCGCAGCCGAAGTCGGCGCGGATTTCCTCGACCAGGCGGTAGAACTGCGCGGTTCCGGGCTGGTCGAGGCCCTGGGCGGCCTCGTCGAGCACCAGGAGGTCGGGGCGGCGCAGGATGGCCTGGGCGAGGAGCGCCCGTTGCAGCTGTCCGCCCGAGAGGTCGATCGCCTGCCGCCCGGCGCTCGCCGCGACCCCGGTGCGCGCCAGCGCCGCCGCCCGCGCCTCGGGCCCGGCGCCGGGCGCGGCCAGCGCCAGAAGCCGGTCGACGGTGAGCGGCATGGTGTGGTCGATGGAGAGCTTCTGCGGCACGTAGCCGACCTTCAGCCCCGGGGCGCGGCGGACCGAGCCGCGGTCCGGCCGCTCCGCCCCGACCAGGAGCCGCAGGAAGCTGGTCTTGCCCGAGCCGTTGGGGCCGACCACCGTGACGATCTCGCCGCGGCGGATGGCGAAATCCACCCCGGACAGGATGGCGGCGCCCCCCCGGGCGAGGCCCAGTCCCCGGGCCTCGACGAGGGGCTCGGTCATGGCGCGGCCGCGCGGCAGGCGGCGCAGACGCCCTCCGCCTCGAGCGTCACCCGCTCGACGGCGAAGCCCGAGGCGCCGGCGAAGCTCTGGAGCTCGGGCGCGCCCATGGGCAGGGTCGCCTCCGCCACCGCCCGGCAGGCGCGGCAGATGAGAAAGGCCGCCGGATGCGCGCCCTCGGACCCCGAACAGGCGACGTAGGCGCTCAGCCGCTCGATCCGATGGGCGAAGCCATGCTCCATTAGGAAGTCGAGCGCGCGATAGGCGACCGGCGGCTGCCCCCCGAGCCCCGCCTCGCGCAGCCGGTCGAGCAGCTCGTAGGCGGTCATCGCCCGGTGGGATTCGAGCAGCGTCTCCAGCGCGAAGGCCCGCGCCGGGGTGAGCCGCAGCCCCTGCGCCGCGCAGGCGTCGCGGGCCGCGGCCATGGCGTGGCTGCGGCATCGCGTGTGGTCATGGGGCCGAAAGGCCGCGGGATCGGCGCTTGACGGGGTCATTGTTACTTTATAACAGTCCAGGCGGCGGCGAACAAGGGTAGGCCCCCTGCTCCGCCGCCGCAAGCCCTCCGGCCCGCGCCCGCCCGCCGCGGCCCCTCCCCGGCTTCCCCCGAGGTTCCAGATGATCCCTGCCCCCGTTTCCCGTCTCACCGCCCTTGGCCTCGTGCTCTGCGCCGGCGGCCCCGCCCTCGCCGCGCCGCGGGTCGTCGCCGACATCGCGCCGATCCAGTCGATTCTCGCGGCGGTGACCGCGGGCGTCAGCGAGCCCGGGGTGATCCTGCCCCCCGGCGCCTCGCCCCACGGCCACAGCTTCCGCCCTTCCGAGGCCCGGGCCCTGGAGCAGGCAGATCTGGTGGTCTGGGTCGGGCCCGCCCTCACCCCCTGGCTGGAGCGGCCCCTCGCCTCGCTCGGGTCGGGCGCGGCCCAGCTGGAGCTGACGGCCGCGCCGGGCGTCCAGGTCCTGCCGGTGCGGGAGGGGGCGAATTTCGAGCCCGACGTCCACGACCACGGGCACGACCACGGGCACGACCACGGCGCCGAGGCGGGCGCGGAGGCGGCGGAGCCCGATCCTGCGAAGGCGGCAGGCGCCGCGCAGGGCCACGACCATGACGATCACGACGATCATGATCATGGGCACGACGATCACGATCACGGTCCCGGGCACAAAGGGCAGGTCGACGCCCATATCTGGCTCGATCCCGCCAATGCGGCGGCCATCGCGGCGGCGGCGGCGGCGGAGCTCGCGACGCTCGATCCCGAGAACGCCGCCGTCTACACGGCCAACGCCGCCGCCTTCGCCGCCGAGACCGAGGCCCTGCGCGCCGAGATCGCCGCGACCCTCGCCCCGGTCCATGGCCGCGGCTTCATCGTCTTCCACGACGCCTACCAGTATTTCGAGCGGGCCTTCGGCCTGCCCGCCGTGGGGTCCATCGCCCTCAACGACGGCGCGCCGCCGAGCCCGGGCCGGGTGGCGGAGCTGCGGGCGCGGCTGCTCGACTCGCAGGTGGTCTGCGTCTTCTCCGAGCCGCAGTTCGAGCCGAAGCTGATCGCCACCCTGACGGAAGGGACCCCGGTGCGCAGCCTGCCGCTCGATCCCGAAGGCGGCGGCCTCGCCGCGGGGGCGGCGCTGTACCCGGCGCTGATGCGCGGCCTCGCCGCCAGCTTCGCGGCCTGCCTCGCCGGCTAGTCCGGCGACGAGACCAGTTCTGCGACGAGACCGGCGCCCGCGGCCGCGCGGGCGCTAAACCGGCGAAACCGTTCCGGTTTTTCCCTGCGCGCGCGTCCCGGACGACGCGCGCTTTTTTGCGTTTTCGCGCGGTGGTTCCGAGCGCAAATGTCGCAGCCGCAACCATGGCGCCCCAAAAAGCAGAAAGCCGCCCGGTCTTGATCCGGGCGGCCTCCGCATTAGCAGCACAAACTCACAAACCGTCTAACACACAACCACTTACTCGCTAGCTCATGGGTCAACAGATATCTATGTTGCATCGCAATATCAAGCCAAACATTAACCAATGGGCGGGATTCCGCGGCCGTCGCCGCCGCTGGGCAAAAACTCGCCAGCCCTGCACAGGAAATGCGCGAACGAACAGAAGCGAAAGCACTCCCAATGCGAGTGCGCCCCTTCTCACGCCGCAGCGCAGCATGAGTGCAGACCCCAGCGCCCTCAGTTCGCCGCGATTTCCAGGATCAGCTTGCGCCGCACCGCCTGCCGGAAGGAGGGACCTGATTCGGCGGTGACCACGAAGGCTCCGGGGCCGCCGATCAGGTCGCGGCGGAATTCCGCCTCCAGGTCGCCGCCGCGCGGCCGTCCGGAGCAGGCGGCGGCCCGGCAGAGGACGGCGAGGCCGTTGATGGTGACATCGCGCGCCAGGACCGCCTCGCGGGCGGCGGCGATGGGGGGACCCTGCGGGTTCCAGGCGCTGTCGGCGGAGAGGTCGATCACCCGCCGCGCGCCGTCGAAGCGATTCTCCTCGATCATCTCGAGGCCCTTCAGCAGGGCCGAGCCGATGGCGTTCGAGCCCTGCGCCCGTCGCGGCGCCGCGCGCAGCCGGACGCCGAAGGCCTCCGCCGTGGCGAGGCCGTCGATCATCGTCCAGTCGACGACCACGTCCTGGCTCGACGCCCCCGCCCATTCCACGTAGGCGACGGCGATCCGGCCGAGCCGGCCGCCATGGGCGATGGCCCAGAGCACCTCCGGGTCGGTCAGGGCGACGGCGTAGCCCTCGCGCTGCAAGGCGATCTCCACCGCGTCGATGGAGCCGGAGGCGTCGGCGAGCAGGACAAGCTCCAGATCCGTCGCTTCGCGCTCCTGCCCCGCCGCCGGGGCGGCGAGGGTCAGCGCGAGCAGGATGGAGCGCAGCATGGGACCTCTCCCCCAGGGACGGCGGCCCCCCGCCAGATAGCGCGATGGGCCGCGGCCGCCAGGTGGGAGCCTCTCAGTAGAGGTCGGGACGATCCGCCGCGGCCCAGGCCGCCGCCATGCCGGGCATCTCGATCTGGAGCTGGCCGTCGCTTTCGGTGATGATCAGCGTCAGCGTGCCGGCGCGGTTCGTCCGCCCCGTGACCAGGGGCGAGATGTCCGCAAGCTCCTGCAGATCCAGCGCGGAATCGATGCGCACCGCCCCGCCATGTTCCCAGATTTCCAGCGAATTGCCGCCGGTCACCCCCTGGAACACGCCCGGATCGAAGCCGTGCAGGTAGATCTCGTCCCCCCGCCGAAGTCGAGCCCGGCCACGGAGGACAGGGTCAGCCCCTGCACGTCCTTGCCGTCGAAGCGGAAGATCTCCCCCTCCGGATCGACCGGGTCGGGCGGGATGATCAGCCCGCGGCTTCCCGCGTTCACCATCTCGAGCGTGCCGTCCCAGTGCAGGTAGCGCTGGCCCGAGACCAGGTTGCCGGCCACCGTCCAGGTCTCGTTCTGCGGCGTCTGCACGCTCGCGACCTGGTTGCCCTGGATCTGCACGTGGGTGGAATACTTCGAGACGTTGATGATCGGCGTATAGAGCTTGTCGGTCAGCGGCATGCCCGGGTTCTTGGTCAGGATGTTGTCGCGGATGTCCAGGCGGTCCGCCTGGAAGACGGTGATCCCGTGGGTCTGAGCGGTCGACAGGGTATTGTGCTCGATCAGCACGTTGGTGTGCACCGAGGCGTCGTTGCCGTCGCGGTAGGCCTCGTTGCCGAGGAAGATGCCGTGGCGCGCCTCGTCGACGACCATCACGTTCTCGCGGATGACGACGTCGGTGGAGGCGGTTTCGCCGCTGGCGGTCCGGAACTGGATGTTGTCCTTGTGCGGCGCCAGCGGCTGGGGCGACTTGTAGTCGCGGAAATCGTTGCCGGCGATGAGGATCCGGGTCATCCCCCCGAAGGTGAAGCCGTCGTTGCTCATCCCGCGGACGTCGTTGTCGAGCAGGGCGACGTCCGACATGTTGGAGAAGCTGAGCGCGTTCTGGAAATTGACGAAATGCGAGTCGACGACGGTCACCTGGCTCGAGTCCTTCGCCCGCAGCCCCTGGCCCGCGCCGAAGCCGTTGACGATCTCGCCCTCGAAGGTGACGTTGTCGAAGACGACCCGGCTCGACTTCTCCACGAAGAACGGCTTGGAGGAGGTCTTGGCCGGGTCGTAGTCGAACTTGACGCCTGAGAACGTCACGTTGTCGACGCTCGCCATGATCAGCTCCGACACGACCGCCGGATTGTTCGGGTCGGCGGAGGCGATGGTCACCTTCTGCTCGAAGCTGTGATCCTGGCGCGTCGTGGTGCGCATCTTGATCAGGTCGTACTGGCCTCCGGCCAGCAGGATGGTGTCGCCGTCCTTCAGGCCCGCGATGGCGGTTTCGAGCTGTTTCTGCGTCGCGACATTGTAGATCGCCATGGTCTCACCTTTTCCCTCGGGCGCGCGACCGGGATCTGAGGGACCGGCCCCCGCGCGGTGTCTCGCCGGACCGGCGCGGCGCCGGGCCAAGGCTTCGCCAGGCTCCGACGCCGGGGGATCTGGGCGCCGCGCGCAGGTCTCCGGCCCGCGGGCTGCGGGCGCGATCCACCGGCGGGCGCAGCCGCTGAGCGGCCCCTCCCTCGACGTTCTTGGAGCAATTCACATGCCGGTCTTGTCCGGCTCGACGCCGCGTCGAGCCGGAAGGCCTGATCGTCGCATTATGCTGACGCGCCGCAGCGGAACCCGGATCGGATCGGAGCCGCTGGCGATTCGCCCCTGATGTTCTCGCGCCACGCTTGTCCCGCGCAGTCGCCTGTCGCGCGCTCGATGACAGCCCCCGCAACACTTTTTAGGTTAGGTTAACGGCGAACTTACACGCATTGCGCATTTGGTCGCAGTTCGCAATCGCGGCGAGATTCCGCCTATGCGGCGGCCCCGCGCAGGGCCGCTTCGGCAAGAGCCCGCTCAACGAGCTCCGGACCCGCGCCCGGACGATGGGCCTGTTCGGAGAGGGTCCGCCGCCAGGCCCGGGCGCCGGGCCGCCCGGAGAAGGCGCCGAGCATGTGCCGCACGATCGCCGCCAGGGGCACGCCCGCCGTGCGCTGCGCCTCGATATAGGGGAGCATGGCGCGCACCGCCGTCTCGGCGCTCACGTCCGGCCCCGGCGCGCCGTAGATGCGCCGATCCGCCGCGCCGAGGAGCTCGGGCCCGTGATAGGCGGCCCGGCCGAGCATCGCCCCGCCGGCCCAGCCGCGATGGGCGAGCGCCGCGTCGAGGCCCTCGAGCCCGCCGTTGAGCTCGATCGCCAGCCGGGGAAAAGCCACGGCCATCCGCGCCGCCAGGCCGTAGTCGAGGGGCGGGATCTCCCGGTTCTCCTTGGGGCTCAGGCCCTGGAGCCAGGCCTTGCGGGCGTGGATGACGAAGCGGCGCGCGCCCGCGGCCGAGACCTCGGCGAGAAAGGCGGGCAGGATCTCCTCCGGGTCTTGGTCGTCGACGCCGATGCGGCATTTCACCGTGACCGGAACGGGCCCGGCGGCGGCGATCATCGCCGCGACGCATTCGGCGACCCGGCCGGGGACGCGCATCAGCGCCGCGCCGAAACAGCCCGACTGCACCCGGTCCGAGGGGCAGCCGACGTTGAGGTTGATCTCGTCATAGCCCCAGTCCCGGCCGATCGCCGTCGCCCGGGCGAGTTCCTGCGGATCCGCCCCGCCGAGTTGCAGGACGACCGGATGCTCCTCCGGATGGAACCCGAGCAGCCGCTCCCGCGGCCCGTGCAGCACGGCGGCCGCGACGATCATCTCGGTGTAGAGGGTCGTGCGCTGGCTGAACCGCCGGTGGAAGAACCGACAGTGGCGGTCGGACCAGTCGATCATGGGGGCGACCGACAAGCGAAAGCCGTCGCCGTCCGTCGCCTTCGCCTCGATCTCCGCCATGCCGTCCGTCCCCGCCGTCCGCCGGCGATCCCGCCGGCTTGCGTTCCTGCCCGATGCCCTCCCCGCCGGGCGCGGCGGGCCGCAGCATATAGCGTGGAGCTTCGGGCGATGCGAGTCCGGCCCCGGAAGCCTTGTTCCAATGGAGCGACGCCGCGAAAATCCGCCGATGGGGGGCGCCTTGGCCCTGGCGACCGGGAAGGGATGCCGCCCCGCCAAGGGCTTGGCAGGGCCTTCCCGGGGACGCGCGCGGCCGCCCGGGGCCCGCCGGAGGCCTCCCTTCGCCGCCCGCCGCCATTGCCCTTCGCCCCACGACGGGGCAAGCTCCCGGGCCCGAGATCCGTCGGAGCGGCCATGCGCGCCCCAGAGCCCCTGTCCCAATACGTCCGCGAGGCGCTCGCCTTGGGCCATCCGCGCCCGGCGATCGCCGCCGCCGTCCGCGCCGCCGGCTGGTCCGAGGCCGAGACCCAGGCGGCGCTCGACGCCTGGGCGGACGCGGCCCCCCTGCCGCCCGCGCCCCGGCCCTCGGGCTCCGGCTCCGCCCGGGACGCCTTTCGCCACGGGCTGATGTTCTTCGCGCTGCTGCTGCTCGCCTCGAACCTCAGCTTCCTCATCTTCGAGCTGATCGACGGCTGGCTGCCCGATCCGCTGGACCCCGTCGCCTTTTCCTCCGACGAGGCCGTCCGCTGGGCGGTGGCGGCGCTCGCCGTCACCTGGCCGGTCTGGGCCTGGGCGACGCTCGGCCTCGCGCGGGAGGCGGAGCGCGACCCCGCCCGCCGCCGCTCCGCCGTCGCCCGCTGGCTGACCTGGGGGGCGCTGTTCTGCGCCGCGGCCACGATGATCGCCACCGCCGTCACGGTCATCGCCGGGTTCCTCGGCGGCGAGCTCACCCTGCGCTTCCTCGCCAAGGCCGCCTGCGTGCTCGGGGTCGCCGCCGGGATCTTCGCCTTCTACGGCGCAGGCCGGGCGGCCGAGGACGCGGCGTGACCCCGACCCGGGCCCGGCTCTTCGTCGCCGCCGTGGGCGCGCTCTGCCTGGCGGTGGCGGCCCTCAGCCTGCTTTCCATCGGCGGCCCAGAGGCGAGCCGCGCCGCCCGCCGCGACGCGTTGCGCCTCGACGCCCTGCGCGAGATCGCCCGGGCGATCCGCTGCGAGCGGCGGGCGAGCGGCCGCGCGCCCGTCGATCTCGCGGGGATCTCCGAGGCCTGCCTCGCGCCGGCCCGGGCGGCGGAGCTCGTCGACCCGCTGACCGGCGCGGCCTACGCCATCGACCTGCCCGGCCCCGCGGCGGCCCGCGTCTGCGCCCGGTTCGAGGCGCCGGAGCGGATGCGCCTTCACGCCGCCTCCGACGCCCGCTTCGACCGGGACAGCGGCTGCGTCACCCTCGCGCTCGTCCCATGATCCGCATGCGCGCCGCCGCCCTGGCCCTGCTGGCGCCCCTCCTGCTCGCGCCCGTCCTGTTCGCCCCCGTCCTGTTCGCGCGCCCTGCTGCGGCCATGGACGCGGCTGCTTTCGAGGCCCTGACCGCCGGCCGCACCCTGTACTTTTCGCGCGAAGGCCAACCCTTCGGCGCGGAACAGTTCCTGCCCGACCGCCGGACGATCTGGCGGTTCGAGGGCGACCTCTGCCAGTATGGCCGCTGGTGGCCCGAGGGCGCGGCGATCTGCTTCGCCTACGAGGCGGACCCGACCCCGATCTGCTGGGATTTCCGCAACCAGGGCGGCGGCCCCGTGGCGGAGATGCTGGAGGAGGGCGCGCCGAGCGGCTTTCGCCTGACCCTCGACCGGGTCGAGACCGCGTCCCTGCCCTGCCCGGGACCGGAGGTGGGGAGCTAGAGCGATATCCGACCAGACGGGATCGTCTGGTGGTTAAGATATCGCGACAAAACAATAGTCTGGAGCGGACGGCCCGGCTCTGCCGGGACGGGTTCCGCTCCCGGGCCGAACGGAACCCGCCACGGCCGGGCGGGGGCCGGCGGGGCGCCCAGGCCGCACGCGCGCCGGCGGAGAGGACTGTGGCCGTCGGGCTAGGGCCGGGCGGGGGCCGGCAGGGGGGCGGTCTCCCGGCTCCGCTGCAGGGCCTCGCGCATCCAGTTGACCACCACCTCGGCCATGCGGTTGATCCGCGCCACCCGGGCGTCGTCCTGGTGGCGCACGAGGTAGAAGGACCGGCTGAGCCGCACGTCCTCGGCGAGGACCCGCGCCAGCTCGGGATATTCCCGCGCGACGAAATCCGGCAGGATGCACAGCCCGCAGCCCTTGAGGCACCAGCGCAGCTGCATGATGAGCGAGTTCGAGGTCAGCGACGGCTCGGCCGTGCGCCCGAGCAGGGCGTAGTAGTCGAGCTCCTTGTCGAAGATCATGTCGGAGATGTAGCCGATCCCCCGCAGCCCCTCGAGATCGTCGATGGTGCGGATCGTCCCGCGCCCGAGCAGAAGGTCGGCGCGGGCGTAGAGATGGAGCTGGTAGTCGGCGATCTTGCGCACCGTCAGCCGCCCCGCGGTGGGGGGCGAGACGGTGATGGCGAGGTCGGCCTCGCGCTTGGAGAGCGAGAACAGCCGCGGCAGGGCCACCACCTGAACCTGGAGCGCGGGGTTGTCCCGGCTGAGCGCGTCGCAGGCGTCCACCAGCAGGTAGTTCGACACCCCGTCCGGCGCGCCGATCCGCACCTGGCCCGACAGCGCGTCGAAGCCGCCGCCCGCCTCCTCCTCCGCTGCCATGGCGACGTTCTCCATCGCCTGGGCATGGACCAGCAGGCTGCGGCCCGCCTCGGTCAGCGCGTAGCCCTGGGGGGAGCGGTCGAAGAGCTTGGACCCCAGCGCCGCCTCCAGCGCCGAGACCCGGCGGCTGACGGTCGCGGGGTCGAGCCCGAGCACCCGTCCCGCGGCCTGGAGGCCGGACTGGCGAGCGACGGCGAGGAAGACCCGCAGGTCGTCCCATTTCATGACGGAGCGCTGCATGGGGGCTGTCTAGCACGGCCCCCGGGCGACTGCAAAATTGCAATCCGGTCCGGTGGGGTTTTCCCCTGCCCCCTCGCGCGTTTGTGGTTACTCTGCCCGACAAAATCAGGGGAGGACTGGCCATGACCGATCTCGCGCACTTCATCGACGGGCGGCTGACGCCGGGCGGCTCCGGGCGGTTCGCCGACGTCTACAACCCCGCGACCGGCGAGGCGCAGGCCCGCGTGCCGCTCGCGACCAAGGCCGAGCTCGACGCCGCCGTCGCCTCGGCCGCGGCCGTCCAGCCGAAATGGGCCGCGACCAACCCCCAGCGCCGGGCGCGGGTCATCATGAAGTTCGTCGAGCTCATCAACCGCGACATGGACAAGCTCGCCGAGGCGCTGTCGCGCGAGCACGGCAAGACCCTGCCCGACGCGAAGGGCGACGTGACCCGGGGCCTCGAGGTCGCGGAGTTCTGCATCGGCGCGCCGCACCTGCTGAAGGGCGAGTTCACCGACTCGGCCGGCCCGGGCATCGACATGTATTCCATGCGCCAGCCGCTCGGCGTCGTCGCCGGGATCACCCCCTTCAACTTCCCCGCGATGATCCCGCTCTGGAAGATGTGCCCGGCCATCGCCGCGGGCAACGCCTTCATCCTCAAGCCCTCCGAGCGCGACCCCTCGGTGCCCCTGATGCTGGCCCAGCTGATGCAGGAGGCGGGCCTGCCCGACGGCGTGCTCCAGGTGGTGAACGGCGACAAGGAGGTCGTGGACGCGATCCTCGACAATCCCGAGATCATGGCCGTCGGCTTCGTCGGCTCGACCCCGATCGCGGAATACATCTACGGCCGCGGCTGTTCCAACGGCAAGCGGGTGCAGTGCTTCGGCGGCGCCAAGAACCACATGATCATCATGCCCGACGCCGACCTCGACCAGGCCGCCGACGCGCTGGTGGGCGCGGGCTTCGGCGCGGCGGGCGAGCGCTGCATGGCGATCTCGGTGGCGGTGCCGGTGGGCGAGGCGACGGCCGACGCGCTGATGGAGCGGCTGATCCCCCGGGTCGAAAGCCTCAAGATCGGGCCCTACACCGCCGGCGACGACGTGGACTTCGGCCCCGTGGTGACGCGCGACGCCCAGCGGCGCATCCTCGGGCTGGTGGACCGGGGCGTGGAACAGGGCGCCGAGCTCAAGGTCGACGGCCGCGGCTTCAAGATGCAGGGCTACGAGAACGGCTTCTTCGTCGGCGCCTGCCTCTTCGACCGGGTGACGCCGGACATGGACATCTACCGCGAGGAGATCTTCGGTCCGGTGCTGTCGACGGTGCGCGCCAGGACCTACGACGAGGCGATCGACCTCACCATGTCGAACCCCTACGGCAACGGCACGGCGATCTACACCCGCGACGGCGACACCGCCCGGGACTTCGCCAGCCGCATCAACGTCGGCATGGTCGGGATCAACGTGCCGATCCCGGTGCCCCTCGCCTATCACACCTTCGGCGGCTGGAAGAAGTCGGGCTTTGGCGACCTCAACCAGCACGGGCCCGACGCCTTCCGCTTCTACACCCGGACGAAGACCGTCACCGCCCGCTGGCCCTCGGGCATCAAGGAGGGCGCGGCCTTCTCCATCCCGACGATGGAGTGACGTCTGACGCCGTCGCGCTGCGCGCTTGTTCGCGCGGGGCGCGCCGGCCATGTTGTCTGGACGCTCTGGACAGGATGGAGGCCGCGATGCGGCAGGTCGCCGAAGCCAAGAACAGGGTCTCGGAGCTCATCCCCAAGGCCCTGACCGAGGGCCCCCAGCCGGTGCGCCGCCGCGGCGAGACGGCGGCGGCGGTCTCCGCGGCGGAACACGGGCGGCTGGCGGGCGCGCCGGAGCGGAAGACGACGCGCGGGGAATGCCTGCTGAACGCCCCTTCCTGCGAGGGGGCGGACCTGTCCCGGGATCGGGATGCGGGGCGCGAGGGGAACCTCGACTTCGACGACAATGCGTGAGTCGATCCTTCCGGACGCGAACGCCTTCGGCGAGGTCCGACCCCCCGACAGAACCCCGGCCGTCCGGCAGGCCGTCGCCGACCGGGCGGAGGGCGCGATGCTGGGCCTCATCGCGCCGGGCGAGACCCGCCGCGGCCGCCGCTGGCCGTCTCCGTCGCGCCAGCGCGACCGGTTCGCCGCCTGTTGCGCGGGACCGGTCTGCGGCGATGCGGAGCGCATCGTGCCGATCACGGGGAAGGTCGCCGAATGCCGGGCGGAAATCGCGACGGGCGCGCGCCGGCGCGGCCGGACGATCCCGCCGGCCGAGGGCCTGATCGCCGCCGCCGTCCAGGACCTGACGCTCTGGACCCGCAACCTCCGCGACTTCGGGAAAACCGGCGCGCGGGTCTACAACCCCTGGGAGGATCGATGGATTTCGCGCTGACTGAGGAGCAGGAAGCGATCTTTGCCATGGCCCGGGAGTTCGCCCGGGATCGCATCGCGCCCTTCGCGGCGGAGTGGGAGGCGGCGGGCACCATCCCGCGGGAAGCGCTGGCCGAGGCCGGCGCGCTCGGCTTCGCCGCCATGTACGTGCCCGAGGAGATGGGGGGCGCGGGGCTCAGCCGGCTCGACGCGACGCTGGGCTTCGAGGCGCTCGCCATGGGCTGCCCGGCTGTCGCCAGCTTCATCTCCATCCACAATATGTGCGCGAGCATGGTCGCAGCCTATGGGACCGCCTCCTTGCGCGACCGCTGGCTGCCCCGGCTGGTGACGCTCGAGGCGGTCGCGGCCTATTGCCTGACGGAGCCGGGCTCGGGTTCCGACGCGGCGGCGCTGCGGACCCGGGCGGTCCGCGGGCCCGCGGGCTGGACGCTCGACGGGACCAAGGCCTTCATCTCCGGCGGCGGCTATGCCGACCTCTACCTCGTCATGGCCCGCACCGGGGCCGAGGGGCCGAAGGGCGTCTCCGCCCTGGCGGTGGAGGCGGGCGCAGCCGGCCTCTCCTTCGGGGCGCAGGAGAAGAAGATGGGCTGGCGCGCCCAGCCGACCGCCCAGGTCCAGTTCGACGCCTGCGCCGCGCCCGACGACGCGCTCCTCGGGGAGGAGGGCGAGGGCTTCGTCTACGCCATGAAGGGGCTCGACGGCGGCCGGCTCAACATCGCCGCCGCCGCGCTCGGCGGGGCCCAGGCCGCGCTCGACACGGCCCTCGCCTACACCGGCGAGCGGCGGGCCTTCGGCCAGGCGATCCGCGACTTCCAGGCGATCCAGTTCCGACTTGCGGACATGGAGACCGAGCTCCAGGCCGCGCGCGTCTTCCTGCGCCAGGCGGCGTGGAAGCTGGATCGGGGGGCGCCCGACGCCACCAAGCACTGCGCCATGGCCAAGCGGTTCGTGACCGACGCCGCCTTCAAGGTCGCGAACGACGCCCTGCAACTGCTGGGCGGCTACGGCTATCTCGCCGACTACGGCATCGAGAAGATCGTGCGCGACCTGCGGGTCCACCAGATCCTCGAAGGCACCAACGAGATCATGCGGGTGATCATCGCCCGCGCCCTTATCGCCGAGGCCGCATGATCGAGGACATCCTGATCCGCAAGGCCGGGCGCGCCGGCCGCATCACGCTCAACCGGCCCCAGGCGCTCAACGCCCTCTCCCACGCCATGGCGCTGGGGGTGGAGGCCGCGCTCGACGCCTGGCGCGACGACCCGGCGGTGGCGCTGGTCGTCATCGACGCGGCCGGGGACCGGGCCTTCTGCGCCGGCGGCGACCTCGCGGAGATCTACGCCGACGGCCGGCGCGGCGATTTCGACAAGCCCCGCCGCTTCTGGGCCGACGAATACCGGATGAACGCCAAGATCGCCGCGTATCCCAAGCCCTATGTCGCGCTGACCCAGGGGCACGTGCTCGGCGGCGGCGTCGGCGTGGCGCTGCACGGCAGCCACCGGATCGTCGGGAACACGTCGAAGGTCGCCATGCCGGAATGCCTGATCGGCCTGGTGCCCGACGTCGGCGGCACCCACCTGCTCGGCCAGGCGCCCGGACGGCTGGGGGAATATCTCGGCCTCACGGGGCATCGCATGGGCCCGGGGGAGGCGATCCACGCGGGATTTTCCGACATGTACGTCCCCGAAGCCGACTGGCCGGCGCTGGTCGCCCGGCTGGAGGCGGCGGGCGACCCGGGCGTGATCGCGGGTTTCGCCAAGGCCCCGCCCCCCTCGACGCTAGCGCCGCTCCAGGCCGAAATCGACGCGGCTTTCTCCGCCCCCGACCTGCCGACGCTGATCGCCCGGCTGGAGCCCTCGGACTGGGGGGCGAAGGTCGCGGCGGGGCTGGCGGGCCAGAGCCCGCTCTCCATGGCCTGCACGCTGGCGCTGGTGCGGGCGGCCCGGGCCGAGCCGGGGGTGGCGCCGGCGCTGACCCGGGAGTACCGCTTCACCGCCCGCAGCATGGAATTCGGCGACCTGATGGAGGGCGTCCGCGCCCAGGTCATCGACAAGGACCGTCGGCCGCTCTGGCCCGACGCCATCGACGGCCTGTCCGCGGAAAGGGTCGCGGCGATGCTCGCCCCCCTGCCCCGGGACTGGCCGCTCTGACAGGGAGGAAGGAATGGAGATCGGATTCATCGGGCTCGGCAACATGGGCGGACCCATGGCGGCCAATCTCGTCAAGGCCGGGCATCGGGTGACGGGCTTCGACGTCGCGGGCGTGCGCATCGAGGGCGTCGCCCTCGCGGCCACAGCGGCCGAGGCGGCCCAGGGGCGCGACGCTGTCATCACCATGCTGCCGAACGGCGCGATCCTGCGCGCGGTCTATGGCGAGATCGTCCCCGCGGCCGCGCCCGGAACCACGCTCATCGACTGCTCCACCGTCGACGTGGCGGACGCCCGGGCGGCGGCGGAGACGGCGGCCGCGGCGGGCCTCGCGGCGCTCGACGCCCCGGTCTCGGGCGGGGTCGGCGGCGCGGCGGCGGGCACGCTCACCTTCATGGCGGGCGGCCCGACGGAGGCGCTGGAGCGCGCCCGGCCGCTCTTCGAGGCGATGGGGGCGAAGCTCGTCCATTGCGGCGCGGCGGGCGCGGGCCAGGCGGCGAAGATCTGCAACAACATGATCCTCGGCGTGACCATGGCCGCGGTCTGCGAGGGCTTCGCGCTCGCCGACAAGCTCGGGCTCGACCGGGGGCGGCTCTTCGACGTGGTGTCGACTTCCTCGGGCTCCTGCTGGGCGGTGAACACCTATTGTCCGGCCCCGGGGGTGGGGCCGAAATCCCCCGCCGACAACGGCTATGCCCCGGGCTTCGCCACCGAGCTCATGCTCAAGGACATGCGCCTGAGCCAGAGCGCGGCGGCCGGGGCGGACGCGGCCACCCCGCTCGGGGCCCTGGCGGCGGAAATCTACGCCCGCTTCCTGGAGGACGGCGGCAAGGGCCGAGATTTTTCGGCGCTTCTTCCGTGGCTTGAAAAAAAATCGCACGACCTTGACGCGACCGCGAATAAGGCCGCGCCGGCAACGTTCTCTTAACGAGGGCGGCGCGATGTGACCGCGCAGATTGGCGCGGTCGAGTGCGAGTCATTTGGTGAGGTAGGCTGCCCCTGTCCGCAAGCTGCAGCGGACCGATACGAGTGAGGTGGCCGGGGCTCGGGTGGGGCTCCGGCCATTTCCGTCTCGGGCGCGATCTCCGGCCGGACGCGCTTGTCTGGCGGTCAAGACATCGCGACAAGACACTGATCCGGAGCGGACGGCCCGGCTCCGCCGGGACGGAGCCCGCTCCAAGGCTCCTGCCAGGCCCCGTCAGCGGCCCGCCCGCCGCTTGATCCGGCGCAGCATCGTGAGATCGGCCTCCAGGATGTCGACCGCCTCGCGTTCCTCCGCCGTCAGCTCGTCCGGCGGCAGGCGGCGCAGCAGGATCTGCAGGACCTCGCCTAAGGGGCCGATCTGCCGGCCGTAGCGGCCCACCTCCTCCAGCGCCGCCGCCGCGACCTCCGGCGCCCCGCTCCGTCCCGGGAGGATGTTGACGAAGCCGACCTGCCCCCCGGACGGGTGGAAGCGCCACGGGTTGATGGCCTGCCAGAGCCGATCGGGCGCCAAGGCCCAGACGAACGGTTTCATGAAATCTCCCTCGACCGAATGGGAAGATCCTACCCGCAGTCCGCCCCTCTGCGCAGGGAAACCCGCGCCCGCGCCGCCCGAAAGGCGGCGGGCGCCTATTCCGCCGCCACCTTCCGCCTCTCCAGGAGCGGCCGGAGATAGCGCCCGGTGTGGCTCGCCTCCACCCGGGCGATCTGCTCGGGCGTGCCGGTGGCGACGATCGTCCCGCCCCCGTCGCCGCCCTCGGGGCCGATGTCGATGATGTGGTCGGCGGTCTTGATGACGTCGAGGTTGTGCTCGATCACCACTACCGTGTTGCCCTGCTCCACCAGCTCGTGCAGCACCTCGAGGAGCTTGCGCGTGTCCTCGAAATGCAGGCCCGTGGTGGGCTCGTCGAGGATGTAGAGCGTCCGGCCCGTGGACCGCCGCGCCAGCTCCTTCGACAGTTTCACCCGCTGCGCCTCGCCGCCCGAGAGCGTCGTCGCCTGCTGGCCGACCTTGATGTATCCGAGGCCTACCCGCATCAGCGTGGTCATCTTGTCCCGGATCGCCGGCACCGCCTCGAAGAACGCCTCGGCATCCTCGACCGTCATGTCCAGCACGTCCGAGATGTTCTTGCCCTTGAACAGGACTTCCAGCGTCTCGCGGTTGTAGCGATGGCCCTTGCAGGTCTCGCAGGTGACATAGACGTCAGGCAGGAAATGCATCTCGATCTTGATGACGCCGTCGCCCTGGCAGGCCTCGCAGCGCCCGCCCTTGACGTTGAAGCTGAACCGCCCGGGTTTGTAGCCGCGCGCCTTCGACTCCGGCAGGCCCGCGAACCAATCGCGAATCGGCCCGAAGGCGCCGGTGTAGGTCGCCGGGTTCGACCGCGGGGTGCGGCCGATCGGCGACTGGTCGATGTCGATGACCTTGTCGAGATGCTCCAGCCCCTCCACCGCCTCGGCGGGCGCCGGGGTCTGGCGGGCGCCGTTCAGCCGCATGGAGGCGGTCTTGAACAGCGTCTCGATGGTCAGGGTCGACTTGCCCCCGCCGGAGACCCCGGTGACGCAGGTGAAGGTCCCCAGCGGGAACTCCGCCGTGATCCCGCGCAGGTTGTTGCCGGTGGCGTTCTTCACCACCAGCGCCTTGCCGTTGCCCTTGCGCCGGTTCCGCGGCACCCCGATCTCGCGCACGCCTGTCAGGTACTGGCCGGTCACCGACTCCGGGTTCGCGGCGATCTCGGCCGGCGTGCCCGCGGCGATGATCGACCCGCCGTGGACCCCCGCCCCGGGGCCGATGTCGATCACATGGTCCGCCTCGCGGATCGCCTCCTCGTCATGTTCGACCACGATCACGGTGTTGCCCGCGTCGCGCAGGTTCTTCAGCGTCGTCAGCAGCCGGTCGTTGTCGCGCTGGTGCAACCCGATCGAGGGCTCGTCCAGCACGTAGAGCACGCCCGTCAGACCGCTGCCGATCTGCGACGCCAGCCGGATGCGCTGGCTCTCGCCCCCCGACAGGGTGCCGGCGTTGCGGGCCAGCGTCAGGTAGTCGAGCCCGACATTGACCAGAAACCCCAGCCGCTCGCGGATCTCCTTGAGGATCGCCCGGGCGATCTCGTTCCTCTGGTCGGTCAGGGTCGCCGGCGCGGCCTCGACCCAGGCGAGCGCCTCGCGGATGGAGAGGCGCACCACCTCGCCCACATGGCTGCCCGCGATCTTCACCGCCAGCGCCTCGGGCTTCAGCCGGAAGCCGTGGCAGACGCCGCAGGGGCGGTTGTTCTGGAACCGCTCCATGTCCTCGCGCGACCACGCGCTGTCGGTCTCGCGATACCGCCGCTCCAGGTTTGGGATGACGCCCTCGAAGGGGCGTTCGATCTCGTAGACCCGGCCGCCCTCGTCATAGCGGAACTTGATCTTCTCGCCCTTGGAGCCGTTCAGCATCAGCTCCTTGGCGGTGTCGGGCAGGTCGCGCCAGCGGGCGTTCTTGTTGAACTTGTAATGGGACGCCAGCGCCTCGATCGTCTGGCGGAAATAGGGCGAGGACCCCTTGGACCAGGGCGCGATGGCCCCCTTGATGAGCGGGACGCTCTCGTCCGGGACGATCAGGCGCGGGTCGAAGAACAGCTCCACCCCCAGCCCGTCGCAGGCCGGGCAGGCGCCGAAGGGCGCGTTGAAGGAAAACAGCCGCGGCTCGATCTCGGGGATGGTGAAGCCCGAAACCGGGCAGGCGAAGTTCTCGGAGAAGGTGATCCGCTCCGGCTCCGGCGCGGTCCCGTCCTCGGCGGCGGCGGGCGCGGTCTCCAGAATGGCGATGCCGTCGGCGAGGTCGAGCGCGGTGCGCAAGCTGTCCGCCAGCCGCGTCTCCAGCCCCTCGCGCACCACGATGCGGTCGACCACCACGTCGATGTTGTGGCGGTACTTCTTGTCGAGCTCCGGCGGCGAATCCAGGTCGTGGAACTCGCCGTTCACCTTGACCCGCTGGAAGCCCTTCTTCAGAAGCTCCTGGAATTCCTTGCGGTATTCGCCCTTGCGGTCGCGCACGATGGGGGCGAGCAGATAGGCCCGCGTGCCTTCCGGCAGGGCCATCGTGATGTCGACCATCTGGCTCACCTGCTGGGCCTCGATGGGCAGGCCGGTCGCCGGGCTGTAGGGCACGCCGACGCGGGCGAAGAGCAGGCGGAGATAGTCGTAGATCTCCGTCACCGTGCCCACCGTCGAGCGCGGGTTCTTCGAGGTGGTCTTCTGCTCGATGGAGATCGCGGGGCTGAGGCCGGAGATGTGGTCCACGTCCGGCTTCTGCATCATGTCGAGGAACTGCCGGGCATAGGCCGACAGGCTCTCGACGTAGCGCCGCTGACCTTCCGCATAGATCGTGTCGAAGGCGAGGCTCGACTTGCCGGACCCGCTGAGGCCGGTGATGACAACCAGCCGGTCGCGCGGAATGTCCACGTCGATCGACTTCAGGTTGTGCTCCCGCGCGCCGCGGATCTCGATGAACTTCTGTTCCGGCATGTCCCGCTCCTGGCTCGACCCGCCGTACATAGCGCGCCGCGAGGTGGATGCGAGTCCGCTTTCTGGACCAAAACGGGAACATACGCAAGCCTGGGGGCGCGCCTACCCGGCGGCGACCGCCGACCCTTCGCCGCCGCGCGCGGCGAGCCAGCTCCGCGCCATCGCCACCCCATAGAGCGAGGCGAGCGCCGCCAGCAGCGCCGCCGTCCGCCCCGCCTGGCCGAGGTCCGTCATCTCCATCACCGTCGCCAGGGCGTAGAAGGCGAGGATGTGCATGGAGAAGACCTGGAGCGAATGGGCCCCGAGCAGGGTGAACATCGGCCGCGTCACCAGCCAGCGCAGGCCTGCGGCGGCCTTGCGCACCGCCCCCCGGCGATCCTCGGGCCCGGCGATCAGCAGCCAGACCACCACGAAGAGATCGACGGCGAAGGCGACCGGATAGAGATAGCCCAGCACCGAGCGCGGCGTCTTCTGGATCACCCGGTCGGTGTATTCCTCCCCGAGCAGCCGGTGCTCGACCACCAGGTCGTAGACGCCGAGCGCCACGATCGCCGCCACCGCCATGAAGAAGGTCGTGCGCCACTGCCCCGCGCGCAGGAAGCCGAGGTCGAGCCGGCCCTCGGCCATGAGGTAGCCGACGTAGAGCCCGCAGAAGAACAGCGCCTGCCAGCCGAGCAGGCTGAAATAGATGCCGAAGCGCGCCTCGATCCCCTGGTCGACCAGCGCGAGCTGGCCCTGGTGGAACAGCATCCCGGCGAGGTTGGTCTGGGCCGCGGTCCAGGCCAGCAGCACCGCGAAGAAGAAAGGCGCGACCTGTCCCCGATGCAGCGCCCAAAAGGCGAAGGGCGTCGCCAGCAGGAAGAAGATGTACATGGGCAGGATGCCCATGTTCGCCGAGGAGGAGACCAGCGCGAGGCTCGCCAGCACGAAGCTGACGGGCGCCTCGCGATAGGGCGCGAAGTTCGCCCCCGCCAGGTCGCCGAGCGCGAAGGCCGCGGCGAGCAGCAGCAGGATCATCCCCGCCTGATAGGCGTAGATCGTCCGCACCCGCGCGAGGATCGGCCCGAAGATCGCCCGGAGGCTCGGCCGGCGCAGGTATTTGCGGCCATAGACCAGCCCGACCACCAGGCCCGAGATGAAGACGAAGCCCTGGGCGTCCTCCACCCAGCCGAAGCGGCCGTGGTGCAGATAGCCGAGCCAGCTGTCGGTCAGCCCGTCGAAATGCAGGAGCGCCATCAGCAGGAGGAACAACCCGCGGAATCCATCCAGAACCGCCATCCGGTTCATGGGCCTGCCCTCCCCTGTGCGGGCAGCCCCTCGGACCGCCCCCGCCTCCCCTTGCGCCCAAGCGCGCCCTTCAGGGTCTAGGCGGGAATCACAGTCCAGGCAAGGACTTGCGCATCACGAACCGGTCATGGGCGCGTTTGGGTCCGCTGGGCCCCTCCGCGCTCAGAAATCGAGGCCGAGGTCGAGCGTGCGCGCCGAATGGGTCAGCGCCCCGCAGGAGACGTAGTCGACCCCCGTGGCCGCCACCCCCGGCAGCCGGGCGAGGGTCATGTTGCCCGAGGCCTCGGTGACCAGCCGCCCCGCGACCAGGGCGACGGCCTCGGTCAAAACCGCGTCGTCCATGTTGTCGAGCAGGACCACGTCCGCCCCCCCGGTCTCCAGGACCTCGGCGAGCTGGTCCAGCCGGTCCACCTCGATCTCCACCCGGGCCATGTGCGAGGCCGCCGCCCGGGCCGCCCGCAGCGCCGGCGCGACTCCCCCGGCGGCGGCGATGTGGTTGTCCTTGATGAGGATGGCGTCCGACAGGCCGTAGCGGTGGCTCGATCCGCCGCCATGGACCACCGCCGCCTTCTCGACCAGCCGCAGCCCCGGCGTGGTCTTGCGGGTGCAGGTGACCCGCGCCGGCGCGGCGGCGGCGGCGTAGGCCGCCGTCATCGTGGCGATCCCCGACAGCCGCCCGGCGAAATTCAGCGCCACTCGCTCCCCCGACAGGATCGAGGCGGCGTCCCCCGCGATCTCCATCAGCGTCTCGCCCGCCGCGCAGGCCCCGCCGTCGGCGACGAGCGTCCGCACCGTCAGGCCCGGGTCCACCAGGCGGAAGGCGATGGCGGCGATCTGCATCCCCGAGACCACCCCCGCCTCGCGCGCGTTCAGCCGCGCCACGTAGCGGGTCCCCGCCGGGATCACCGCCCGGGTGGTCACGTCGCCCCAGGGGCCGAGGTCCTCGACGAGCGCGGCGCGAACCAGGGGCTCCAGCAGCAGGTCGGGCAGGACGAAGGCGCTCACGCCGCCGCCTCCGGCAGGGCCGCGCGCCGGATCTCCAGCGCCTCCGCCAGGGTCATGCGGCTGCGCCGCGCCTGGGCCGGATCCGCCATGGGAAAATCCTCGCGATGATGCCCGCCGCGGCTTTCCTGCCGCGCTAGGGCCGCCGCGGCGATCAGCGTCGCGGCGGCGGTCATGTTGCGGAAGGCCTCCACCGGATGGGCCGCCTCCAGCGCCGCGATCTCCGCCAGCGCCGCCCGCAGCCCGGGGCCGGAGCGCAGCACGCCGACCCGCTCGGTCATGATCCGGCGCAGGAACGCCACGGCCCCGGGATCGGCGCCCGTCTCCCCCGGCGGCGGCGTGGGCCGCAGCTCGGCGCCGGAGGCGGCGTCGGCGAGGCCCGCCGCAATGTCGCGCGCCGCCCGCCGGCCATAGACCAGCGCCTCCAGCAGGCCGTTCGAGGCCAGCCGGTTCGCGCCGTGCAGGCCGGTGGAGCTCACCTCCCCCACCGCCCAAAGACCCGGGAGCGTGGTCCGCCCCCGCGCGTCCACCGCCAGGCCGCCCATGTGGTAATGCGCCGCCGCCGCCACCGGGATTGGCTCCGCGGCCGGATCGATCCCCAGCCGCCGGCAGGCCGCGGCGACGGTGGGGAAGGCCGCGCCGATCCCCGCCCCGATCGCCGCGCGGGTGTCGAGCATCGGCCGCAGCCCCGCCCGCCCCGCGGTGAAGACCGCCCGCGCCACCACGTCCCGGGGCGCGAGCTCGCCGTCCGGATGGATCCCGGCCATGATCCGCCGGCCCTCCCGGTCGACCAGCCAGGCGCCCTCGCCCCGCAGCGCCTCGGTGGCGAGCGGCAGCGGGTCCTCGGCGCAGTCGATCGCCGTCGGGTGGAACTGGACGAATTCCGCGTCCGCCGCGACCGCCCCCGCCCGGGCCGCCATCCCGAGGCCCTGGCCGCGGATGCCCCCGGGGTTGGTGGTGCGGGCGTAGAGCCCCCCCACCCCGCCCGTGGCGAGCAGCACCGCCGGCGCCCGCACCGCAATCTCCCCCGAGCGCCCGTCCGCGGCGGCGAGGCGCAGGCCGACCACCCGGCCGCCCTCCGTCTCCAGCCCCGTGGCGGCGAAGCCCTCCAGCACCTGGACCGAGGGCGTCTCCCGCAGCGCCGCGATCAGCGTCGCCATGATCGCCGCGCCCGCCCGGTCGCCCTTGACCCGCACCACCCGGGGCCGGCCATGGGCCGCCTCGCGCGACAGCACGAAGCCCCCGGCCGCGTCCCGGTCGAAGGGCGCGCCCCGGGCGGCGAGCGCCTCGATATGCTCCATCGCCTCGGCCGCGACCCCGGCGGCGACCTCGGCGTCCACCGTCCCCGCCCCGGCCCGCAGGGTGTCGGCGGCATGGTCCGCGGGGCTGTCCCCCGGGCCCGCCGCCGCCGCCACGCCGCCCTGCGCCCAGGCGGAGCTGGCGCTTTCCCCGAGCGGCGCGGGCGAGATCACCACCGCCGCCCGCGGCGCGAGCGCCAGGGCCGCGTAGAGCGCCGCAAGCCCCGCCCCGACGATCACCACCCGGTCGGTCGCGATCCCGGGCCGCATGGTCAGGCGGCCTTCGCAGGCCGGCGGCTGATCTCGATCATCCGCTCCACCGCCCGGCGCGCCTGCGCGCTCACCACCGGATCGACGGTGACCTCGCCCGCGCCGGAATGCAGGCTCCAGAGCACCTTTTCCAGGGTGATCTTCTTCATGTAGGGGCACATGTTGCAGGGCCGGGCGAACTCCACCTCCGGCAGGGCGTCGGCGATGTTCGAGGCCATCGAGCATTCGGTGACCAGCATGGCCTTCGCCGGCTTGTGCCGGTGCACCCAGTCGATGATCCCGCCGGTCGAGCCGGTGTAGTCCGCTTCCGCCACCACCTCGGGCGTGCATTCCGGATGGGCGATGATGGCGATCCCAGGATCGTTCTCGCGATAGGCGCGCAGATCCTCGGGGGTGTAGAGCTCGTGGACGATGCAGCTCCCCTCCCACCAGACCACCCGCTTGGAGGTCTGGGCGGCGACGTTGCGGGCGAGGTACTGGTCGGGGGTCATGATGACCGTGTCTCCCTCCATCGCCTCGACGATCTGCACCGCATTGGCCGAGGTGCAGCAGACGTCGGAGGCCGCCTTCACCTCCGCCGTGGTGTTGACGTAGGAGACGACGGGCGCGCCCGGATAGCGGCGGCGCATCTCGGCCACCCCTTCGGCGGTGATCGATTCCGCCAGCGAGCAGCCGGCCTCGAGGTCGGGCATCAGCACCCGCTTGGCCGGGTTCAGGATCTTCGAGGTCTCGGCCATGAAGTGCACGCCGCACTGGACGATGGTCTCGGCGTCCACCTCGGTCGCGGCGATGGCGAGCTGGAGGCTGTCGCCCACCACGTCGCCGATCCCGTGGTAGATTTCCGGCGTCATGTAGTTGTGCGCCAGGACGACCGCGTTCTTCTCGCGCTTCAGCCGGTTGATCTCGATGACGTAGGGCGCGTAGACGGCCCAGTCCGCAAGGGACACCACCCGCGCCATGCGGGCGTGGATGTCGCGCGTGGCCTCGGCCTTCTCGATCGAAGGACGCAGGTCATAAGCCGCGCCCAGGGCGGCGCGGATCTCGGCGGCGTCAGTCACGGCGGGCCCCCCGGCGGCTTCCGAAACAAAGACAGACCGGCACGGATACAGCCCGGCTTCCCCAAGGGCAAGCGGACTTGTGGAGGAGCTCGTGGAGGAGACCGAGCGACGGCCCCGCCCCGCCGGACCCGGCCCGCAGGCGCGCCCCGGCCAGGCCGCCGCCCGGCCGCAACGGCTTCCCGATCCGCGCGCCGGCCAATCCGCGCGCAAGGGTCCGCGCGCCGCCGCTCCCGGGGCGCGCGCCCCGCTCCCCCCACGGCGGCCGGAGGACGCCTTCACAAGCGCTCAAACCTCTCGCCCCCGGCACGCGGAGGACCGCCGGAGGACGCGCCCCGCTCCGCCGCAAGGTCTGGCGGCGGCCGGCGGACGTCGTCACAGACGCCCGACCCTTTCGCCCCCTGCGCGCCGTGTAGGGCCGAAGGCCGCCCCAGCTCCGCCGCAAGGTCGGTCGGCGGCCTGCGGACGTCAGGCGCCCAAACCTCTCCCCCCGGGGTGTGGGAGAGCGTCCTCTCGCGAAAGCCTCGTTTCCGAGCCGCAGCCAGGGGTCGGATTTCACGCGTGAAAATGGGGTCAATATATTGAAATCATTCAATATATTATAATCCGTCAACCCGGTGTTCATCTGTGTGAACGGGGCGGCCGCGACCATGACGCCGGGCGCGGGGACCTCGCCGCCAGACCTTGCGGCGGAGCGGGGCGCGTCCTTAGGCGGCTCCTGGCGCGCAGGCTGGCAGGGGCGACCGCCGGATGCGCCCGCGCATCCGGGGCGCGGCGGCCGAGCGGGGCCCCCGCCCCCGGGCGGGGGTCCCCGAGGCCGCCGCCCGCCCGTCCTTCATTCGCCGCTCAGGCCGGGAGCAGCGGGGTGAAGGCCGCGACGATCTCCGCCGCCCCGGGCTCGACGCTCGACCGCCAGGCCCCCGCGGGCCGGCCCGAGCCGTCCAGCAGCACCTTGTTGAAGTTCCAGTTCGGCGAGAACCCCGTGGTCTCGCGCAGCCAGGCGTAGAAGGGATGCGCCCCCGGCCCCTTCACGTGCAGGATGTCGGTCATCGGCAGGGTGATGCCGTACTGGATCGTGCAGAATTCCTTGACCTTCTTCGCGTCGTCGAGCTCCTGGTCGAAGTCGTTCGAGGGCGTGGCGACCACCGTCAGCCCCTTCGGCCCCCAGGTCTCGTGCAGCGCCTGCATCGCCGCGAGCTGCGGCGCGAAGCCGCAGAGCGAGGCGGTGTTGACCACCAGCGCCGGCCGCCCGCGCCAGTCGCGGCTGTCGATCTCGCCCCCGTCGATCGAGGGAAAGACGAAGCCCGGCGCCTCCGCCCGGGCCCCCCTCGGGACGAGGCCGAGGGCGGCGGCGGAGGCCAGCGCGGCGAGGACGTGGCGGCGGTTCATGGCGTCTCTCCCCTTCCGGGATTCTTGCCCGAGACTACCCCTCCCGCCTTTCCCCGTCATCCCCCCAGACCGCTGCGTCGGGCTGAGCGCGCCGCCGGACCCCGTCAGGGGGACAAAAAAGTATCGGTTTTGCGCCGAAATCGTAGTAGCGAACGGGACGATCCCCCGCATAGTCTCACACGCGACGATCGGGACAACCCGGCGCGAGGGGGGAAAAGGCCATGGGACCGGATCTGGAGCTGGTCGAGATCGGGCGGGAGGAATCCTTCAAGGCCTGGGAGCACGGCTATCCCTTCCGCACCGTGCGCTGGCACTTCCACCCCGAGTACGAACTTCACTACGTCGCCGCCACCTCGGGCCAGTATTTCGTCGGCGACTTCATCGGCGGCTTCGCCCCCGGCAACCTGGTGCTGACCGGGCCGAACCTGCCGCACAACTGGGTCTCGGACCTGCCCCCCGACGCGACCGCGCCCCTGCGCAGCCGGGTGGTGCAGTTCACCGACGCCTTCATCGGCGACGCGGCCCGGCTCCTGCCCGAGCTCGCCGCCTGCGGCCCCCTGCTGGAGGCGAGCCGGCGGGGCCTCGTCTTCTCGCCCGCCGCCTCCGCCGCCGTCGCCCCGCTCATGGCGGAACTGATGCAGGCCCGCGGCCTCCGCCGGCTGGAGCTGTTCTTCGGCGCCCTCGGCGCGCTCTGCCGCGATGGGGAGGCGCGCACCCTCACCTCCGCAGGGTATCTCCCCGACCCGCCGGGCTTCATGTCCGCGGGCATCAACGAGGCCATCGCCTGGATCGGCCGCAACCTGACCGAGCCCTTCAGCGAACGCGACGTGGCGGGGATCAGCCGGCTCAGCCCCAGCGCCTTCTCCCGCAGCTTCCGCCGCCACACCGGCATGTCGCTGGTCCAGTACGTCAACCGCCTGCGCATCAATCTCGCCTGCCAGCTCCTGATGGGCCCGCGCCGCCCCCCGGTCACCGAGGTCTGCTTCGCCGCCGGCTTCAACAACCTGTCGAACTTCAACCGCCAGTTCCTGGCGCAGAAGGGCGTCACGCCCTCGCGCTTCCGGACGCTGATGAAGACCACGACGGCCCAGGCCGCCGCCTGAGGCCCACGTCCACAGAACCAACGAGGAGGAAACCACGATGACGTCCACGACCCTGCGCCTTGCGGGCCTCGCGCTGCTCCTGAGCGGCGCGTCCGCGCTCGCCGCGCCCTCCGGCACGGTGGCCTTCCTGATGCCCGACCAGGGCTCGACCCGCTACGAGGAGCACGACTTCCCCGGCTTCAAGGCCGAGATGGCCAAGCTCTGCCCCGACTGCACGGTGATCTACCAGAACGCCACCGCCGACGTGGCGCTCCAGCAGCAGCAGTTCAACTCGGTCATCTCCCAGGGCGCCAAGGTCATCGTCCTCGACCCGGTCGATTCCAGCGCCGCCGCCTCCTGGGTGCGCCTCGCCCAGAGCCAGGACGTCAAGGTCATCGCCTACGACCGGCCGATCCCGGACACGCCGGCCGACTACTACGTCTCCTTCGACAACGAGGCGATCGGCAAGTCCATCGCCGAGGACCTGATCGCGGCGCTGGAGAAGGCGGGCGTGCCCAAGGACAAGGGCGGCATCCTGCAGATCAACGGCTCGCCCACCGACGCGGCCGCGGGGCTCATCCGCGACGGCATCCACAAGGGGCTGGAGGACGGCGGCTACAAGACGCTGGCCGAGTTCGACACCCCGAACTGGGCGCCCCCCAAGGCCCAGGAATGGACCAGCGGCCAGATCACCCGCTTCGGCGACCAGATCGTCGGCGTGGTGGCGGCCAACGACGGCACCGGCGGCGCGGCCATCGCGGCCTTCAAGGCGGCGGGCGTGAACCCGGTGCCCCCGGTCACGGGAAACGACGCCACCCTCGCGGCGCTGGAGCTCATCATCGCCGGCGACCAGCTCAACACCATCAACAAGCCGAGCGAGATCGTCGCCGCCGCCGCCGCCCGCGTCGCCGTCGAGCTCCTGGAGGGCAAGACGCCCGAGCCCAAGACCAGCCTCTATAACACCCCCTCCGAGCTCTTCGTGCCGGCGGTGGTGACGCGGGAGAACCTCAAGGCCGAGGTGATCGACACCGGCATCGTCAAGGCCGACCAGATCTGCTCCGGCCGCTACGCGGAAGGCTGCAAGGAACTGGGCATCCAGTGACGTCCCGGGGTCCCGGCCTCGAGCCGGGACCTCCTTTTTCCGGAAAGGCAAAGGCCCCATGACCGAGGCCCCTCCCCGCGGCGAGCCGGTGCTGAGCCTGCGCGCGGTGTCCAAGAACTTCGGCGCCGTCTCCGCGCTCACCGACATCGAGCTCGACGTCCATGCCGGCGAGGTGGTCGCCCTCGTGGGCGACAACGGCGCCGGCAAGTCGACGCTGGTCAAGATCCTCGCCGGCGTCCACCAGCCCACTTCGGGCGAAATCCGCTTCCAGGGCCGCGAGGTCTCCCTCGACAGCCCCTCCGCCGCCCTCGACCTCGGCATCGCCACCGTCTTCCAGGACCTCGCGCTCTGCGAGAACCTCGACGTGGTGGCGAACATCTTCCTCGGCCGGGAGCTCGCCCCCTACCACCTCGACGAGGTGGCGATGGAGGTGCGGGCCTGGACGCTCCTCAACGAGCTCGCCGCCCGCATCCCCAGCGTGCGCATTCCCATCGCCTCGCTCTCGGGGGGCCAGCGCCAGACGGTCGCCATCGCCCGCTCGCTGCTGCTGGAGCCCAAGCTCATCATGCTCGACGAGCCCACCGCGGCGCTCGGCGTCGCCCAGACGGCGGAGGTGCTGAACCTCATCGAGCGGGTGCGCGCCAAGGGCCTGGGCGTCATCGTCATCAGCCACAACATGGAGGACGTGCGCGCCGTCGCCGACCGCATCGTCGTGCTGCGGCTCGGGCGCAACAACGGGGTCTTCACCCCGGACGCCTCGAACGCCGAGCTGGTGGGCGCGATCACCGGCGCCGCCGACAACGCCGTGACGCGCCGGGCCGAACGCCGCCGCGCGCTGGAGGACCAGGCATGACCAACCCCGCCCCCATGCTCGACCGCAGCGACGCCCGGGTGAAGCACGCCGAAGGCCTCGGCGGCGCCGTCTCGGCCTTCGTCGACCGGGTGCGCTCGGGCGACCTCGGCTCGCTGCCGGTCATCGTCGGGCTGGTGGTGATCTGGACCGTGTTCACCGTGCTGAACCCGGTCTTCGTCACCCCGAACAACCTCGTGAACCTGCTCTTCGACTGCTCCACCACCGGCGTCATCGCGCTCGGCATCGTCTGCGTGCTGCTGCTCGGCGAGATCGACCTCTCGGTCGGCTCGATGAGCGGGGTGGCCTCGGCGATCCTCGGCGTGCTCTGGGTGAACCAGGGGCTGCCGATCGTCGTGGCGCTCATGGCCGCCCTCGGCCTCGGGGCGCTGGTCGGCCTGATCTACGCCCTCCTCCTGACCCGGCTCGGGATGCCGAGCTTCGTCTCCACCCTCTCGGGCCTGCTCGCGCTCCTCGGGATGCAGCTCTACCTGCTCGGCTCCACCGGCTCGATCAACCTGCCCTATGACGCGGCCTGGGTCTCCTTCGGCCAGCTCCTCATCATGCCGGACTGGCTCTCGCACGCGGCGGCGCTGGTGCCCGGCGTGGTGATGATGGTCCTCGGCCTGCGCGCCAACGCCCAGCGGCGGGCGGCGAACCTCTCGGCCCCCTCCTCGGGCGGGCTGGCGGCCAAGGCCGTCGTGCTGACCGTCTTCCTGGAGCTCGCGGTCTGGTACCTCAACCTCGGGCGCGGGGTGCCCTGGATGTTCGGGCTCTTCGTCGGGCTGGTCGTGGCGATGAACTACGCCATGACCCGCACCCAGTGGGGCCGGTCCATGCTCGCCGTCGGCGGCAACCGCGAGGCGGCGCGGCGGGCGGGCATCGACGTCAAGCGCATCTACATGAGCGCCTTCATGCTCTGCTCGATGTTCGCGGCGCTCGGGGGCACCCTCGCCGCCGCCCGGCTCGCCTCCTCGTCCCAGCAGGCGGGCACGGGCGACGTCAACCTCAACGCCATCGCCGCGGCGGTGATCGGCGGCACCAGCCTCTTCGGCGGGCGGGGCAGCGCCTGGTCGGCGCTCCTCGGGATCATCGTGATCCAGTCCATCGCCAACGGGCTGACGCTGCTGAACCTGTCCTCGTCGCTCCGCTACATGATCACCGGCGGGGTGCTCGCCATCGCCGTCATCGTCGACAGCCTGGCGCGCCAGAGCCGCGTCGCCCATGGCCGCGCCTGAAGGAGAAGACCGTGCCCTACAAACTCGAGGGTGACGAACTGAAGGGTCAAGTCGCCGCCGTCACCGGCGCGGCCTCCGGCATCGGGCTCGAATGCGCCCGCCACATGCTGGCCGCCGGCGCCCGGGTCGCTCTGGTGGACCGGGCCGCCGACCGGCTCGACGCGCTCTGCGCCGAGCTCGGGCCGAACGCGGTGCCGGTGGTCGTGGACCTGCTCGACCCGGCCGCTGTCGACGCGCTCGCCGAGCGGGTCGTCGCCGCGGCGGGGGGCCTCGACATCCTCCACGCCAACGCCGGCTCCTACATCGGCGGGCCCGCGGCCGAGGGCGACCCGGACGCCTGGGACCGGATGCTGAGCCTCAACGTCAACGCCTGCTTCCGCTCGATCCGCGCGGTCCTGCCGCACATGATCGCGCAGAAACGCGGCGACGTGATCGTGACCAGTTCCGTCGCGGGCGTCGAGGCGGTGGTCTGGGAGCCGATCTACACCGCCTCCAAGTTCGCCGTTCAGGCCTTCGTGCACACCGTCCGCCGCCAGGTCGCCCCCCACGGCCTGCGGGTGGGCGCGGTCCTGCCCGGGCCGGTCGTCACCGCCCTGCTCGACGACTGGCCCAAGGCCAAGATGGAGGAGGCGCTGGCCAACGGCAGCCTGATGCAGCCGAAGGAGGTCGCCGAGGCGGTGATGTTCATGCTCACCCGGCCGCGGACGGTGACGATCCGCGACCTGGTGATCGTGCCCCAGAGCCTCGACCTCTGAAGACACCGTTCACGAAGATGTCCATCTGGTTGACGCTTTCAGGAAAATAGATGAATATCAATAGATTGAATCCGATAACACGCGTGTTACGGCGCGCCTGCGACGGGTCTCCCCAAGGGAGGGCCGCCCGATGAACCTAATCGGCGTCGACGTGGGCACCGGCAGCGCCCGGGCGGGGGTCTTCGACGCCTCCGGCCGGATGCTGGCCTCGGCCAAGCGCGACATCACCCTCCATCGCGGCCCCGGGGCCATGGTCGAGCAGTCGAGCGCGGAGATCTGGGCCGCCGTCTGCGCCTCCGTCCGCGAGGCCCTGGCGGCCTCCGGGGTCGCGCCCGCCTCGGTCGGCGGGATCGGCTTCGACGCCACCTGCTCGCTGGTGGTCCTCGGGCCGGGGGGGGAATCCCTGCCGGTCGGGCCGTCCGAGGACCCGGCCCGGGACATCATCGTCTGGATGGACCACCGGGCGGTGGACCAGGCCGCGCGGATCAACGCGGGCGGCCACCCGGTCCTCACCTACGTCGGCGGGGTGATCTCCCCCGAGATGGAGACGCCGAAGCTCCTCTGGCTCGCCGAGAACCGGGCGGAGGTCTTCGCCCGGGCCTGGCAGTTCTTCGACCTGGCCGATTTCCTGACCTGGCGGGCGACCGGCAGCCTCGCGCGGTCCTCCTGCACCGTCACCTGCAAGTGGACCTACCTCGCCCACGAGGGCCGCTGGGACCCGGACTATTTCCGGGCGATCGGCCTCGGGGCGCTGGCCGACGAGGGCTTCGCCCGGATCGGGACCGAGGTGGTCGCCCCCGGCGCGCGCGTCGGCGGCCTGACCGGCCAGGCGGCGGCCGAGCTCGGCCTCGTCGCGGGCACGGCCGTCGCCGCCGGGCTGATCGACGCCCATGCGGGGGGCGTCGGCACGGTGGGGGCGCTCGGCGAGCCCGAGGCCTCCATGGCCTATGTCTTCGGCACCTCCTCCTGCACCATGACGACCACGCGGGAGCCTGTCTTCGTGCCGGGGGTCTGGGGCCCCTACTTCTCCGCCATGGTCCCCGGCGTCTGGCTCAACGAGGGCGGCCAGTCCGCCGCGGGCGCCGCGATCGACCATCTGGTCGCCTTCCACCCCGCCGCCCCCGCCCTGCGCGACCGGGCCCGGGCCGAGGGCCTGTCGCTCCTCGCCTGGCTGACCCGGGCGGCGGCGGAGCGCGCGCCCGACCTCTCCCAGGCGGCGCGGCTGGCGGAAGGGCTGCACGTGGTCCCGGAATTCCTCGGCAACCGCGCCCCCTTCGCCGACCCCCACGCCCGGGCGGTGATCGCGGGCCTCGGGATGGAGACCGACGCGGAGAGCCTGATCGCGCTCTACCTGGCGGGGCTCTGCGGGGTCGGCTACGGCCTGCGGCAGATCGTCGAGACCCAGGCCGCCCATGGCGCGCCCATCGCCCGCATCATGATCAGCGGCGGGGCCGGCGCCTCGGACCTCTCGCGCCAGATCCTCGCGGACGCCGCCGGCAAGCCGGTGGTGGCGGTGACGGCGGAGGAGCCGGTGCTGCTCGGCGCGGCGATCCTCGGCGCGGCCGCGGCCGGGGTCCACGGGGACCTCGCCGCCGCCATGGCCGCCATGTCCGCCCCGGGCCGCGCCTACGCCCCGGCCGGGGGGGAGATCGCGGAGATCCACGCCGGCCGCTATGCGGCGTTCCAGTCCCTGCAATCGGTCGCCCGGTCCATCCGGAAATCCGAGGGCGAGGACCCGGGCGAGGGCGCGGCCTGACGCCATCCTTTCGGCGCGGCCTCAACCGCTTCGCAACTCCGGGCCGGGCCTGTATGGTCCGGCCCATGACGATTCCGCCCGCCCGCTTCGCCCTCGCGCTCTCGCTCGCCGCGCCCCTCTTCGCCACGCCCGCGCTCGCCGCCGAGACCTTCGGCCCCGAGCCCGCCGTCGCGGCCGAGGCCGAGGCCGCCCCCGAGACCCCGGCGGCGGAGCCGGGAACCGACCTCGCCGCGCTCGCGCCGAACGCGGCGATCGCCCCCCGGCCCCGCCCGGCCGAGGCGCGGCATTGCGCCCCCGACGGGGGCGCCTGCATCTCGGTCGCCACCTACCTCCCGGACGTCTGCCGGACGCTGGAGCAGACGGCGACGGCCAGCGCCCTCGACCCCGGCTTCTTCGCCCGGCTGATCTGGCGCGAGAGCCTCTTCGAGGCCGGCGCGGTCAGCCCGGCGGGGGCCCAGGGCATCGCCCAGTTCATCCCCGAGACCGCCCGGATCCAGGGGCTGGGGGACAGCTTCAACCCGGCCGAGGCGCTGACCGTCTCTGCCCGCTACCTCGCCGCCCTGACCAGGGCCTACGGCAACCTCGGCCTCGCCGCCGTCGCCTACAACGGCGGCGAGGCGAGGGCGGAGCGGTTCATCGCCGGCGAAGGCGGCCTGCCGCTGGAAACCCGCGCCTACGTCCAGGCCATCACCGGCTTCTCCGCCGAGGACTGGCGCGACGCCCCGCCCGCGAGCTTCGATCTCGCCCTCGACGGCGACGGAGATTTCCAGGCCCGCTGCCTCGCCCTCGCCGCCACCCGAGGCCGGCGCGAGCTCGACGCCGGCCCGCCCCTGCCGGCCTGGGGGGTCATCATCGCCTCGAACCGCAGCCGCGACGGCGCCGCCCGCCAGGCGGGCCGGCTCAAGAACCGCAACGCCGGCCTGCTCAAGGGCGAGACCATCCATTTCAGCCGCTCGCGCCGCGCCGGCATGCCCCGCTCGATGTATTTCGCGCAGGTCGGCCGGGACAGCCGCGCCGGCGCGGAACGGCTCTGCGCCCGGCTCCGCGCGGCGGGGGGCGACTGCATGGTGCTGAAGAACTGAGGATCCCCATGGCCGACCGCTATCCCCTGCCCGCCCTCGCCGACCTGCCCGAGGACATCCGCGCCCGCATCGAGGCGGTGCAGGAGAAATCCGGCTTCATCCCCAACGTCTTCCTCGCCCTCGCCCGCCGCCCGGACGAGTTCCGCGCCTTCTTCGCCTATCACGACGCGCTGATGGAGAAGCCCGGCGGCCTGACCAAGGCCGAGCGCGAGATGATCGTGGTCGCGACCAGCGCGGCCAACCAGTGCCAGTACTGCGTCATCGCCCACGGCGCGATCCTGCGCATCCGCGCCAAGGATCCGCTGATCGCCGACCAGGTGGCGGTGAACTACCGCAAGGCCGACATCCCCCCGCGCCAGCGCGCCATGCTCGACTTCGCCATGCGGGTGGCGCTGGAGGCGCACGAGGTGGAGGACGCGGACTACGCCCGCCTCGCCGAGCACGGCTTCGGCCCCGAGGACGCCTGGGACATCGCCGCCATCGCCGCCTTCTTCGCCCTGTCGAACCGGCTGGCGAACGCCACCGGCATGCGGGCCAACCCGGAATTCTACGCCATGGGGCGCTGACCGCCCCGCCGCGACGGACGCGAACGCCCTCCGCTTCGCCGTGGACAGCGAGACGATGCGCGCCCAAGATGGTCCTGAACCGATCAGGAGGGACATTTGACGGCGCTCATCGGGTTTCTCAACACCATCTTCTGGGGCTATGTGCTGATCTACGGCCTGCTGGCCGTGGGCGTCTATTTCACGATCCGTCTCCGCTTTCAGCAGATCCTGCACTTCGGCGAGATGTTCCGCGTGATCTTCATGGCGGATTCCACCGACAAGGAAGGCATCACCCCCTTCCAGGCGCTCTGCACCTCGCTCGCCAGCCGGGTGGGCACCGGCAACATCGCCGGGGTCGCGGTGGCGCTGAACCTCGGCGGGCCCGGGGCGATCTTCTGGATGTGGATGGTGGCGCTCGTGGGCATGGCCACCGCCTATTCGGAATCGACCCTCGCCCAGCTCTACAAGACCCACGGGCCGGAGGGCGTCTATCGTGGCGGCCCCGCCTTCTACATCGCCCGCGGCCTCGGCCTGCCCTGGCTCGGCGCGATCTTCTCGGTCTGCCTGATCCTGTCCTTCGGCATGGTGTTCAACGCGGTCCAGGCCAATTCCATCGCCGACGCCATGGTGGGCGCCTTCGGCGTCCCCAAGCTCGCCACCGGCCTCGCGCTCGCGGCGCTGACCGCCGTGGTGATCTTCGGCGGCATCCGCAAGATCGCCACGGTCGCGGAATACGTGGTGCCCTTCATGGCGGGCGTCTACCTGCTGGCGGCGATCTACGTGCTGCTGACGAACCTGCCCGAGGTTCCCGCCATGCTCGGCCATATCGTCGGCCAGGCCTTCGGCCTTGAGGAAGCCGTGGGCGGCGTCACGGGGGGCGTCGCCGCGGCCATGCTCAACGGGGTCAAGCGCGGCCTCTTCTCCAACGAGGCGGGCATGGGGTCGGCCCCGAACATCGCCGCCGCCGCCACGCCGATGCCCCATCATCCCTCGAGCCAGGGCTTCGTCCAGGCGCTCGGCGTCTTCATCGACACCATCGTCGTGTGCACCTGCACGGCGCTGATGATCCTGCTGTCGGGCGTCTACGTCCCGGGCGGCGAGCTGACCGGCACCCAGCTCACCCAGGCGGCCATGGCCGATCACGTGGGCTTCGTCGGGCCCTATTTCGTGGCGGTGGCGATCTTCTTCTTCGCCTTCACCTCGATCATCGGCAACTACTCCTATTCCGAGATGGCGATGGTCTATCTCGGCGCTGGCCATCAGACGGCGCTGACGGGCCTGCGGGTCGTCGTGCTGATCATGGTGGTCTGGGGGGCGCTCCAGGCCGTAGCGACGGTCTTCGACACCGCCGACGCCTCCATGGGTCTGATGGCGACGATCAACCTCATCGCCATCCTCGCGCTGTCGGGAACGGTGGCGAAGCTGACGCGGGACTATTTTGACCAGCGCAAGCGCGGGATCGAGCCGCGTTTCCACGGCAAGGACTATCCCGAGCTGAAGGGGGTCGACGCCACCATCTGGACCCGCGACTGACCCCCCGATGGACCAGTCGCCGCGCCGGGCCCCCGCCCGGCGCGGCGACCGCCCCCGGACCCGGAACCTCAAGCCCTGAGGCTCAGGGCCTGAGGCGGGAACCGGGGGCGGCGACGCAAGCGGGGGCTGGACGCGGGCCCGCGCCGTTGCTATGGGAAGCGCCGTCGCCGCAGTAGCTCAGCTGGTAGAGCAACGCATTCGTAATGCGTGGGTCGGGGGTTCGAGTCCCTTCTGCGGCACCACGTTCCCCGACATCGCCGGTCCGCCTTCGCCTGCGCAAGGGCGTCCTGTCGTCGCCGTCGGTCTCAGAGCCTGACCCAAAAGTCCCAGGCCCGCCTGCCTTGAGCAGCTTCACGATTTCTCGGCGGCTTCAACGCCATCGAAAGCCCACTTCTGGGGCCAAGCGCGGCGATGCCTCCCGGCAAATTCTGCCGCGAACCGGCGCCCCGGACTTTTGGGTCAGGCTCTCAGGCCCTGAGGAAGGCGTCCACCGCCGCGGCGAAGGCCTCGGGCTGCTCGGCGTGCAGCCAGTGGCCCGCCCCCTCCATCTGCTCCAGCCGGGCCTGGGGAAACAGCGCCGCGATATGCGGCCAGTAGGCGTCGAGCACATAGTCCGACGCCCCCCCGGCCAGAAACAGCGCGGGTCCCTCGTAAGGCCCCTTCAGGTCGGGAAAGGTCATGATCGCCGGCATCTGGTCGCGCAGCGCCGGCAGGTTCAGCCGCCAGGACGCGCCCTCGGGCCCGACCGCGAGGCTCTGGAGCAGGAAGGCCCGCACCGCGAGTTCGGGCACTGCGGCGCGCAGGGCGGCGTCGGCCTCGGAGCGCCGGCGCACCACGCCGAGGTCGAGCCCCTCCATCGCCTCCACATAGCGCATCTGGCTGTGGCCATAGGCGACCGGGGCGATGTCGGCCACCACCAGCCGGCGGACGAGCTCGGGCCGGGTCAGGGCGAGGGTCATCGCCGCCTTGCCGCCCATGGAATGGCCGAGCAGGTCGGCCTCGCCCCCCGCCGCCTCGATCACCTCCGCCAGATCCGCCGCCATCGCCGGATAGTCGTGAATGGGCGCGCGAAAGCTCTCGCCATGGTTGCGCATGTCCACGGCCAGGACCTCGCGCCCCTCGGCCAGGCGCCGGGCGACGCCGCCCCAGTTCTTGGCGGAGCCGAACAGCCCATGGGCGATGACGAGCGGCGGGACCCCGGCGGGACCCTCGTGGCGGATGACGTTCAGCATGGCGTTCCTCTTGGCGTCCGCGACGCTAGCCCGGCGCAGCGGCGGCGGCAACGGGCGCTCTGGCGCGCGCCCGGCGGGCGGGATCAGCGGGCCGGGCTCCAGGGGGCGGGGCGCTTCTCCAGGAAGGCCGCGACTCCGGCCTGGGCCTCCTCGGTCTCCCAGACGTCGGCGAGGCGGGCGATGGTCGCCTCGATGACCGCCTCGTCGATCCGCGGCCCCAGGCTGCGGGCGAGCCGCTTGGCGGCGGTCACCGCCCCGGGCGCGGTCGTGAAATAGGGCGCGACCTCGGCCTCCACCGCGGCGTCGAGCGCCTCCGCCGGGACGACCCGCGCGGCGAGGCCGAGCGCCTGCGCCTCGGCCGCGTCGAAGACCCGCGCCGAGAAGAACACCGTCCGCGCCCGACCTTCGCCCATGCGCGCCAGCACATAGGGCGAGATGGTCGCGGGAATGATGCCGAGCCGGGTCTCGGTCAGGCCGAACCGGGCGTCCGCGGCCGCGACGGTCACGTCGCAGACCGACATCATCCCGACCCCGCCCCCATAGGCCGCGCCGTTCACCCGGCCGATCAGCGGCAGGTCGAGCTCGTTCAGCGCCCGCAGCATCCCCGCCAGCCGCCGCGCCTCGGCGAGCCGGCCCGCGCGGGTCGCGGCGAACTGGTCGCGCATCCAGCCGAGATCGCCCCCGGCGCAGAAGGAGGCTCCGGCCCCCGTCAGCACCACGGCGCGCAAGCCCGAAGCGGCGTTCAGCTCGGCCGCCGCCGCCGCCAGCTCGTCGCACATCTCTCCCGACAGGGCGTTGTGCCGCTCGGGCCGGTTCAGGGTCAGGGTGGCGACCCCCCGGTCGTCCACGGCGAGGGTGATGGTCCGCCAGCTCATGCCGCCACGCTCCGCAATCCGCGGGCGAAGGCGCCCGCCTCGGCCAGCCGCGCCGGATCGACCCCCGTCGCGTGCCCCAGCTCCGCCAGCCGCGACGCCAGCGCCTCGGTCGCGAGGTTGCCCGCCGCCCCCGGCGCATAAGGACACCCCCCGAGCCCCCCCGCCGCCGCGTCGAAGACCCGCAGGCCATGGGCGAGGCTCACCTCGACATTGGCGAGCGCCCGGCCGCCGGTGTCGTGGAAATGCCCGGCGAGCCGGTCGGGCGGCGCGACTTCCAGCACCGCCTCGAGCATCGCCGCCACCCGCTCCGGCGCGCCCCGCCCCAGGGTCTCGCCCAGCGAGACCTCGCGGCAGCCGAGCGCCAGCAGCCGCGCGGCCACCGAGGCCACCGCGGCCGGCGCGATCGCGCCCTCGTAGGGACAGTCGGTCACGCAGGAGACATAGCCGCGCAGGGAGATCCCCGCTGCGGCGGCCGCCTCCGCCACCGGGGCGAACCGCTCCAGGCTCTCGGCAATGGTGGCGTTGATGTTGCGCCGGCTGAAGCTCTCGGAGGCGGCGGCGAAGATCGCCGCCTCGTCCACGCCCGCCGCCCGCGCCGCCTCGAAGCCCTTCAGGTTCGGGGCGAGCGCCGCATAGGCGACCCCGGGCGCGCGCCGGATCCCCGCCAGCACCTCGGCCGCGTCGGCGAGCTGGGGCACCCACCTGGGGCTGACGAAGCTCGTCACCTCGATCCGCCGCAGGCCCGCGTCGGACAGCAGGTCCACCAAGCGGATCTTGTCGGCGGTCGGGATCGGCCGCGCCTCGTTCTGGAGCCCGTCGCGCGGGCCCACCTCGTAGATCGTGACCTCAGCCATCGGCGGGCTCCAGGGCCAGCAGGATCGCCCCGTCCTCGACCTGCGATCCTTCCGCCACATGCACCTGCGCCACCGCGCCGTCGCGGGGCGCGGTCAGGGAATGCTCCATCTTCATCGCCTCCAGCACCACCAGCACGTCGCCGCGGGCCACCGGCTGGCCCGGCGCGGCGGCGAGCCGCTTGACGAGCCCCGGCATCGGCGCGCGCAAGTCGTCCCCGCCCGCCTCCTCCGCCGCCACCGCCAGCGGATCGGGCAGCCGGGCGACGAAGCTCTCCGCCCCGTCGAAGACCGTCACCACGCCTGCCGCCCGGACGATCCCGAAGCGCCGGGTCTCGCCCTCCAGGCGCAGGTCCAGCGTCCGCCCGTCCCAGCGCCGCGCCTCGACCTCCGCCCCGTCGAAGAGAAACCGCCCGCCCCCCAGCACCGCCAGGGTGTGCTCGGCGTCTTCCTCCCCCAGGCGCAACCGCGCGAGCCGCAGCAGCGGCGCCCAGAGGGTGAAGCCCGCCAGCGGATCGGCCGCGTCGAGCACGCCCAGCGCCGCCAGCGTCGCCGCCGCCCGCACGGGCGCGTCGGGCCGCGCCGCCGCGGTCAGCGCGCCGAGGTGGCGCTCGATCAGGCCGGTGTCCACGCGCCCCGCGACGAAATCCGGCTGCCGGGCGAGGCGCGCGAGAAAGGCGAGGTTGGTGGTCGAGCCCGCCACCCGCGTCTCCTCCAGCGCCCGCGCCAGCCGCTTCAGCGCCGCCAGCCGGTCGGGGCCGTGGACGATGACCTTGGCGATCATCGGATCGTACCAGGGCGTGATCGCATCCCCCGCCCGCACGCCCGCGTCGGCCCGCACGCCCTCGGGGAACTCCAGATGGGTGAGTCGCCCGGTGGCGGGCAGGAAGCCCCGCGTCGCATCCTCGGCATAGAGCCGCGCCTCGAAAGCGTGGCCCTGCAGCGTCAGCTCCCCTTGGGTCCGCGGCAGCGGCTCGCCCGCCGCCACCCGCAACTGCCACTCCACCAGATCCTCGCCGGTGATCGCCTCCGTGACCGGATGCTCCACCTGCAGCCGGGTGTTCATCTCCATGAACCAGAAGCCGTCGGGGCGCAGGCCGCCGGCCCCGTCGACGATGAACTCCACCGTGCCCGCCCCGGCGTAGCCGATGGCCCGGGCCGCATCGACCGCCGCCCGGCCCATGGCGGCGCGCATCTCGGGGGTCATCCCGGGGGCCGGCGCCTCCTCGATCACCTTCTGGTGGCGGCGCTGCAGCGAGCAGTCCCGCTCGAACAGATGCACCGCCCCGCCGTGGCGGTCGCCGAAGACCTGGATCTCGATATGCCGGGGGGCGGTGACGTATTTCTCGATCAGCACCGCCGCATTGCCGAAGCTCGAGACCGCCTCGCCCCGCGCCGAGGCCAGGGCCGCGGCGAAATCCTCCGGCCGGTCGACGCGGCGCATTCCCTTGCCGCCGCCCCCCGCGACCGCCTTGATCAGCACCGGATAGCCGATCCGTCCCGCCTCCGCCGCCAGAAGGCGATCGTCCTGGTCGGCCCCGTGATAGCCGGGCACGACCGGCACGCCCGCCCGTTCCATCAGCGCCTTGGCGGCGTCCTTCAGCCCCATCGCCCGGATCGCCGTCGCCGAGGGGCCGATGAAGGTCAGGCCCGCGGCCTCCACCGCCTCGACGAAATCCGGGTTCTCGGACAGGAAGCCATAGCCCGGATGGATCGCCTGCGCGCCCGTCTCCAGCGCCGCGGCGATGATCCGGGCGCCGTCGAGATAGCTCTCGCGCACGGGGGCGGGGCCGATGCGCACCGCGGCGTCGGCCAGCGCCACGTGCAGCGCGCCCGCGTCGGCGTCGGAATGGACCGCCACCGCGCCGATCCCCAGCCGGCGGCAGGTGCGGATGACCCGCACGGCGATCTCGCCGCGGTTCGCGATCAGGATGCGCTCGAACATCGTTCCTCCCTCAGCACCAGCCGCCGCGGAGCCCGCCGAGATAGCGGCGGCCGTGGCCCTCGGCGACCATGCGGGTCGCCACCCGTTCGTCCCCCACCCGCATGTCGACCAGCGGGCGGCGGTACTTGTCCGTGCCGACGAAGGCGACCTCGACCGGCCGGCCCTCGACCATGCGGGCGAGCGCGTCGCGCGACGCCTCCGCCGCGCGCTTCTCCGCCGGACATTGCGGCGAAAAAAGCTCGGGCGCGTCGAAGCCGGTCAGGCGCACCCGCTCCGCCCGGCGGCCGTCGCAGACCAGCTGCACCGTGTCTCCGTCCACCACCCGGGCCACCTCGCAGCCCCCCTCCATGGTGCGCAGCCGCGAGCGCGCGTCGTCGGCCACGGGCGCGAGCAGGCCAGCGACGGCGGCGATGACGAGCCAGACCAGCGCCTGCGCGCCGCGGCGGCGCGGCGACCTCCGGCGGGAGGAGCGCGGGGCGGGTCGGGGGGCGGGGCGGCGAGGGCCGCGGGGAAAGCGCAGGGGATAGGTCATGGCCCCGACCTAAGGGAAACCCCCACGCCGGCGCCAGCCCCGCCGCGCGCCGCCGGGGCGGGTCCCTCGCTCACATGCGGAACACGCCGAAGCGCGTCTCCCCGATCGGGGCGTTCAGCGTCGCGGACAGCGACAGGGCGATGACCTCGCGCGAGCGGCGCGGATCGATCACCCCGTCGTCCCAGAGCCGGGCGGAGGCGTAGAGCGGGTGGCTCTGCCGGGCGAACATCTCCAGCGTCGGAGCCTTGAAGGCCGCCTCCTCCTCGGCGCTCCAGGAGCCGCCCTTGCGCTCGATCCCCTCGCGGCGGACGGTGGCGAGCACGCCCGCCGCCTGCTCGCCGCCCATCACCGAGATGCGGCTGTTCGGCCAGGTCCAGAGAAAGCGCGGCTGATAGGCCCGGCCCGCCATGCCGTAGTTCCCGGCCCCGAAGGATCCCCCCACCAGCAGGGTGATCTTCGGCACGGAGGTGGTCGCCACCGCCGTCACCAGCTTCGCCCCATGGCGGGCGATCCCCTCGTTCTCGTAGCGCCGGCCCACCATGAAGCCGGTGATGTTCTGAAGGAACACCAGCGGGATGCGCCGCTGGCTGCAGAGCTCGACGAAATGCGCGCCCTTGATCGCGCTTTCCGAGAAGAGCACGCCGTTGTTGGCGATGATCCCGACGGGCACGCCCCTCACATGGGCGAAGCCGCACACCAGCGTCGACCCAAACCGCGCCTTGAACTCGTCGAGCCGCGAGCCGTCCACCAGCCGGGCGATCACCTCGCGGATGTCATAGGGGGTCGAGAGGCTGGCCGGGACCACCCCGAGGATCTCCTCCGGGTCGTAGGCGGGATCCTCGGGCGTCTCCAGCCGGGGCCCGGCGGGGCGCTGGAGGTTCAGCCCGGCGACCGCCTGCCGCGCCAGGGCGAGCGCATGGGCGTCGTCCTCGGCGAGGTAGTCCGCCACGCCGGAGAGCCGGGTGTGGACGTCGCCGCCGCCGAGGTCCTCGGCCGAGACCTCCTCGCCCGTCGCGGCCTTCACCAGGGGCGGGCCGGCGAGAAAGATCGTGCCCTGGTTGCGCACGATGATCGAGACGTCGGCCATGGCGGGCACATAGGCCCCGCCGGCGGTGCAGCTTCCCATCACCACGGCGATCTGGGGCACGCCCTCGGCGCTCATCCGCGCCTGATTGAAGAAGATCCGGCCGAAATGATCGCGGTCGGGAAAGACCTCGTCCTGGTTCGGCAGGTTCGCACCGCCCGAATCCACCAGATAGACGCACGGCAGACGGTTCTCCGTCGCGATCTCCTGGGCGCGCAGGTGCTTCTTCACCGACATCGGATAATAGGTGCCGCCCTTCACGGTGGCGTCGTTGGCGACCACCATGACCTCCTGCCCCGCCACCCGGCCGATGCCGGCGATCACCCCCGCGCAGGGGGCCGCGCCGTCATAGAGCCCGTGCGCCGCCGTCGCCCCGATCTCGAGAAAGGGCGCGCCGGGGTCGAGCAGGTTCGCCACCCGCGCCCGGGGCGGCATCTTGCCCCGGGCCACGTGCCGGGCGGCCGCCTCGCGCCCGCCCCCGGCCGCGGCCGCCCGCGCGGCCTCCGCCACCTCGGCCAGCGCCGCGAGATGGGCGGCGCGGTTGGCCCGGAACCCCTCCGAGGCGGTGGCGACATGGGATGCGATCACGCCCATCACGGATTCTCCAGCATGCGGCGCTTGGCGAGCAGCTCCAGCGCCCGCGCCGCGCTCCGGTTCAGCCAGCATTCCGACAGCGCCGCCTGGGCCATCGGATCCTCGCCCCAATGGGCCGCCTCCTGGGCGCAGTCGGCCTCCCGGTATTGCCGCCAGGCCGCCTGCGCCGCGCCGAGCAGCGCCTCCTGCGCCTCGGCCGCCTCCGTCTCGGCCTGCAGCCGCAGGAGCGCGCCGATCTGCCCGGTCAGCGCGGCGATCGCCGCGTCCCAGGCCGCCGCCTCCGCGGCCGTGCAGGCGGCGAGGCCGGCCGCCTCCGCCGATCCGCCCAAGGCCTCGATGCAGGCTTGGGCGGCGACGCCCGCGCAGGCCCGCTCGGCCGCGGGATCGCGCTCCGCCGCGTCGAAGCAGGCCAGCACGGGCGCGGGATCCGCCGCCCGATCCACTGCCGGACCGGGCTCGGCGGCGGCGACCGCCAGCACGGCGGCGAGGATCGCGGCGCTCATTCCTGCACCTTCAGCTCCGAAAGCCGCAGCTCCAGGTCCAGCGCCTGGCGCCCCGTCAGCGTCAGCAGGCAGAGCTCCTGCGCCGGCCCGCCGCCGGTTCCCCCGCCCCAGGTGGAATATTCATAGGCGCAGGCCGCGTCGCGATAGGCGATCCAGGCCCGCTCCATCGTCCGCAGCGCCTCCACGGGCGAGGGCTGCGGTTCGGGCTGCGGTTCGGGCGCGGCGGCGTCCTCGGCCGCCTGCGCCTCTTCGAGCTTCAGGAGCTCGGCGTAGTCGGCGTTCAGCCGCCGGTCCCAATAGGCGGTCTCGGCCGCATAGCAGGCCCCGTCGCCGGCGGTGGAGGGCCCGCCCGGCTGGGCCGCCATGCAGGCGTTGGCCGACAGGCCGAGGCAGGCCGCCTTGGCCGCCTCCTCCGTCGCCGCGGCCAAGCAGGCCTCGGTCGCCTGCGGGCTGAAGGGCGTCTCCTGCGCCAGGGCCGCGCTCCCCATCCCGCCCGCCGCCAAGGCGAGGAGCATCGCCAGCCGCCCCATCATGCGGTCGCCTTCATCAGCTCGCGCCCGATCAGCATCCGCCGGATTTCGGACGTGCCCGCGCCGATCTCCATCAGCTTGGCGTCGCGCAGGATCCGCGCCAGCGGGCTGTCGTTGAGGAAGCCGGCGCCGCCCATGGCCTGGACCCCCTGCACTGCCTGCTCCATCGCCTTCTCGCTCGCATAGAGCACGCAGGCGGCCGCATCCTGCCGGGTCGCCTGACCCCGGTCGCAGGCGGCCGCCACCGCGTAGACATAGGCCCGGGCGGTGTTGAGCGCGGTGTAGAAATCCGCCAGCTTGCCCTGCATCAACTGGAAGTCGCCGATCTTCTGGTCGAACTGCCGGCGCTGGTGCATGTAGGGCGTCACATGGTCGAGGATGGCGTGCATCAGCCCGGTGCCGATCCCCGACAGCACCACCCGCTCGTAGTCGAGGCCCGACATCAGCACGTTGACGCCCCGGCCCTCCTGGCCGAGCACGTTCTCGAAGGGCACCTCCACGTCCTCGAAGATCAGCTCGGCGGTGTTGGACCCGCGCATCCCGAGCTTGTCGAAATGCGCCGAGGTGGAGAACCCGGTCATGGTCTTCTCGATCAGGAAGGCGGTGATCCCCTTCGGCCCCGCCGCCGGATCGGTCTTGGCGTAGACCACCAGCACGTCGGCGTCGGGCCCGTTGGTGATCCAGTACTTCGTGCCGTTCAGCACGAAGCGGTCGTTGCGCTTTTCCGCCCGCAGCCGCATCGAGACCACGTCCGACCCGGCCCCCGCCTCGGACATGGCGAGCGCGCCCACATGCTCGCCCGAGACCAGGCGCGGCAGGTAGCGCGCCTTCTGCTCGGCGGTGCCGTTCAGCTTGATCTGGTTCACGCAGAGGTTGGAATGGGCGCCGTAGCTCAGCGACACGCTGGCCGAGGCGCGGGCGATCTCCTCCACCGCGATCACATGGGCGAGGTAGCCCATGCCGGCGCCGCCGTATTCCTCCGGCACGGTGATCCCGAGCAGGCCGAGCTCGCCCATCTCCCGCCACAGATGCGCCGGGAAGACGTTGGTCCGGTCGATCTCGGCGGCGAGCGGCGCCACCCGGTCCTGCGCCCAGGCTTGGACCGTGTCGCGCAACGCGTCGAACTCCTCGCCCAGGGCGAAGTTCAGGGTGGCGGTGAACATGATTCCTCCCGGGAGCCGTTTTGCCTGTAACTGAACACACGTTCAGTTCAAGAGCAAGCCCCTTCCGGGACCGCGGCCCCGATCGCCGGTTGATCCGGAGCCGGCCCGGCCCTATACTTCAACATCTCTTGAGTCGTTGAGACGTTTCCGATGGACGAACCCGCCGCCCTCGCCGCCTTCGCCGCCCTGTCGCAGGAAACGCGGCTGAAGCTCGTGCGGCTCCTGGTCCGCGCCGGGCCCGAGGGCATGGCGGCCGGCGCGCTCGGCGCGGCGCTCGGCGCCAGCAGCTCGCGGCTCTCCTTCCACCTCGCCCAGCTCGAGCAGGCGGGGCTGGTCGCCTCCCGGCGCGACGGCCGCTTCGTCATCTACGCCGCCGCCTTCCCCGCCCTGGCCGGTCTCGTCGACTTCCTGACGCGGGACTGCTGCCAAGGCCATCCCGAAATCTGCGGCGCGCGGCCCGCGCCCTTCCCTTGCGCGCAAGGCCCGACATGAGCGACCCCGACATGGACGTCATCCTCTACCACAACCCCGCCTGCGGCACCTCCCGCAACACGCTCGGCCTGATCCGCAACGCGGGCGTCGAGCCGCATGTGGTCGAATACCTCAAGTCCCCGCCCAGCCGCGCCATGATCGCCTGGCTCGCCGCCCGCATGGGCCTGCCCCTGCGGGCGCTCCTGCGCGAGAAGGGGACGCCCTACGCCGAACTGGGGCTTGGCGACCCGGACCTCGCCGACGGCCGGATCCTCGACGCCATCGCGGCCCATCCGATCCTGCTCAACCGCCCGATCGTGGTCAGCCCCCTGGGCGTGCGCCTCTGCCGGCCCTCCGAGACCGTGCTCGACCTGCTGCCGCCCCAGCGCGGGCCCTTCGCAAAGGAGGACGGCGCGCCGGTGGTCGACGCCTCCGGCGCCCCCGTCCGTCTCGCCTGAGGTCCCGATGTCCGCGCCGCGCCGCCGCCTGTCCTTCCTCGACCGCTACCTGACGGTCTGGATCTTCGCCGCCATGGCGCTCGGGATCGCGCTCGGCGCGCTCGTCCCCGGCCTCCCCCGGGCGCTCGACGCCCTGTCGGTGGGCACGACCAACATCCCGATCGCCATCGGCCTGATCCTGATGATGTATCCGCCGCTCGCGCGGGTCCGCTACGAGGAGCTGCCGCGGGTCTTCGCCGACCGCCGCCTGCTCGCCCTCTCGCTCGTGCAGAACTGGATCATCGGCCCCGTGCTGATGTTCCTGCTCGCGGTGATCTTCCTGCGCGACGAGCCGGGCTACATGACCGGGCTGATCCTGATCGGCCTCGCCCGCTGCATCGCCATGGTGCTGGTGTGGAACCAGCTCGCCCGCGGGGACGGGCAATACGTCGCGGGCCTCGTCGCCTTCAACTCGATCTTCCAGATCCTGTTCTTCCCGGCCTACGCCTGGGTCTTCCTGACCGTCCTGCCGCCCCTCTTCGGACTGGAGGGCAGCGTGATCGACGTGGGCTTCTGGACGATCGCCCAGGCGGTGCTGCTCTATCTCGGCGTCCCCTTCGCCGCCGGCTGGCTCACCCGGCGCGTCCTGACCGCGCGCCGGGGCGCGACCTGGTACGAGGAGCGCTTCCTGCCGCGCATCGCGCCCCTGACGCTCGCCGCGCTCCTCTTCACCATCGTCGCCATGTTCAGCCTCAAGGGGGGCGACGTGCTGGCCCTGCCGATGGACGCCCTGCGCATCGCCCTGCCGCTGGCGCTCTATTTCCTCATCCAGTTCGCCGTGAGCTTCTGGATGGGACGGCTCGTCGCCGCCGACTACCCCCGGACCACCGCCGTCGCCTTCACCGCCGCGGGCAACAACTTCGAACTCGCCATCGCGGTGGCGATCGCCGCCTTCGGCCTCGCCTCGCCAGTCGCCTTCGCCGCGGTGATCGGCCCGCTGGTGGAGGTGCCCGTGCTGGTCCTGCTGGTCGGGGTCGCCCTGCGCCTCGGGAGCCGCTGGTTTCCCGAGGCGCAGGCCGGGGGCCCGGGCGCTCGGGAACCGCGCGCTCAGCTGCCGTAGCGCCCGATCGTCAGCCCGTCGAAGTCGATCTCGGGACGCCGGCCCAGCACCGCGTCCGCCACCGCCTTGCCCGAGCCGCAAGCCATGGTCCAGCCGAGCGTCCCGTGCCCGACGTTCAGGAACAGGTTCGGATAGCGCGTCGCCCCGATCACCGGCGTCCCGTCCGGGGTCATCGGCCGCAGCCCGGTCCAGCCCTCGGCGCGGGCGAGGTCGCCGCCCCGGGGGAACAGGTCTCCCACCACATGGCGCACGGTGTCGGTGGCGCGGGGCCCGAGCCGCGTGTCGTAGCCGGCGATCTCCGCCTGGCCCGCCACCCGGATCCGGTCGCCGAGCCGGGTGATCGCCACCTTGTGGGTCTCGTCCATGATGGTGGACTGGGGCGCGGACTGGTCCTCGGTCACCGGCAGGGTGATGGAATAGCCCTTCACCGGATAGACCGGCAGCCGGATCCCCAGGGGCGCCAGCATCCCCGCCGCATGGGGCCCGAGCGCCAGCACGTAGGCGTCGCCCGTCACCCGGCCCTGGTCGGTCTCGACCCCGGCGATGCGCCCGCCCTCCACGGCCAGGGACCGGATCGTCACCCCCTGGCGGAACCTCGCCCCCCGCTCCGCCGCGCGCCGGGCCAGCCCTTGGGTGAACATCCGGCAATCCCCGGTGCGGTCGAGGGTGAGCCGCAGCCCGCCCACGAACTTCTCCGCCACATGGCGCAGGCCGGGCTCGACGGCGATGCAGCCGTCGCGGTCGAGCACCTCGAAGGGCGAATCGAACTCCGCGAGGATCTCCTGGTCGGCGCGGGAGCCCTTGAGCTGTTTCTCGGTGCGGAAGAGTTGCAGCGTCCCCTGCTCCCGCAGGTCGAAGTCCAGAGGGACCTCGGCCATCAGCTCGGTCAGCGCGTCGCGGCTGTAGTTCGACACCCGCACCATGCGGCTCTTGTTCCGCCGATAGGCCTCGGCGTTGCAGTTCGACAGCATGGCGAGGCCCCAGGCCCACATGGCCGGGTCCGGCAGGGGCCAGATGAACAGCGGCCGGTGCTTCATGAAGAGCCATTTCACCGCCTTGAGCGGGATGCCCGGCGCCGCCCAGGGCGAGGTCATGCCGTAGCTGAGCTCGCCCGCATTGGCGAAGCTGGTTTCGAGCCCCGGCTCGGGCCGGCGGTCGAGCGTCTCGACCTCGGCCCCGGCCCGGAGCAGATACCAGGCCGTCGCGGCGCCGATCACGCCTGCGCCCAGAACCACCACCCGCATGCCGCTCTCCCCTGCCCGCGCCTCGGGACGACGCCTTTCCAGACGATAACGCTCCGCCGCGTTCCGGCAAGGCGCGGCGGGCGCAAGACCTTCCGGTTCACTTTCGCGCAATATTCGTAAAAAATTCGCGCTCGGCGGAAAATTGCCGAAACTCGCGACGCGAGACGTCGGTCGCCTTGGAATGAGGGGGCGCCTATGTCATCAATCGTGTCAGGGGCGCGTGAAAAGACGCTCCGTGAGGCAGAGCATCGAGGCAGTGAACATGAGCACGGAAGAGTTTCGTCCGACTCGCCGGACCCTCCTTGGGATCATGGCGGGTCTGGCGACGGTCGTGGCGGCACCGACATACGCGCGCGCGCCCGGCCTGATCCGGGGTGCCGGCGATTTCCGCCGGATCCGACTGACCAACCAGCGCACCGGCGAAAGCCTGGACACGGTCTACTACGCCAACCGCAAGTACATCCCCGAGGCGCTGACCGAGGTGAGCTACTTCATGCGGGACTGGCGCGAGAACGAGGTGCGCAAGTACGACGCCCGCAACGTGGACATCCTTGCGACGACCTTGCGCATGATGGACACGACCGAGCCCTATCTGGTGATCTCGGGCTACCGCACCGCCAAGACCAACCGGATGCTGCGGGGCGCGGCGCGCGACAGCTACCACATCAAGGCGATGGCCGCGGACGTCCGGCTCAAGAGCCGCAGCGTCTCCAACATCTACAAGTCGGCCATGGCCTGCGACGCGGGCGGGGTGGGCTTCTACGGCCGGTCGAACTTCATCCACATGGACTGCGGCCCGGTCCGCACTTGGAACGGCTGACCGAAGCCGGCTGAGCGAAGCGGTGCGCGGCGACCGCGCACTGCTCCCCGAGTTCGACCACCCTCGACGTCCTCATTCGACCTTTCGGCTCGACAGGACGGTCCATCCCACCGCCAATCCTGAACATCGGGTTTACGCCACGAAAATATTTTATGAATTTCAATGGCTTGACCCGAATTTCACGCGTGAAAATCCAGGCTTTGCCGGGCGCCCTGCGGCGCACGGGGCGCCGGCGACAGGCGGGCGGGATACAGGCGGGCGGGATCAGGGGCGCAGCGTCCCCTGCCCCTCCACCAGGTACTTGAAGCTCGTCAGCTGCTCGGCCCCCACCGGGCCGCGGGCGTGGATCTTGCCGGTGGCGATGCCGATCTCGCCGCCCATGCCGAACTCCCCCCCGTCCGCGAACTGGGTCGAGGCGTTGCGCAACAGGATCGCGCTGTCGAGCCGGGCGAAGAACCGCTCCGCCGCCGCGTCGTCCGCGGTCACGATCGCCTCGGTGTGCTGGGACCCGTAGCGGCGGATGTGGGCGATCGCCCCGTCCACCCCGTCGACCAGCCGGGCGGCGATGATGCCGTCGAGGAACTCGCGGCCGAAGTCGTCGGGCTGGGCCGGGACCGCGCCGGGGATCTCCGCCAGCTCGCCCTCCGCCCGGACCTCCACCCCCGCGGCCAGCAGGTCGGCGATCATCGGCGCGCCGTGCCGGGCGAAGAAGGCCCGGTCGATCAGCAGGCATTCCGCCGCGCCGCAGATCCCGGTGCGCCGGGTCTTGGCGTTGAGCGTCACCGCCCGGGCCATCTCCGGATCCGCCGCCCCGTCCACATAGACGTGGCAGATGCCTTCCAGATGGGCGAAGACCGGCACCCGCGCCTCGCGCTGGACGAGGGCCACGAGGCTCTTGCCGCCCCGGGGCACGATCACGTCGATATGCTCCACCGCCCGCAGCATCGCCTCCACCGCCGCGCGGTCGCGGGTGGGGACGAGCTGGATCGCCGCCTCGGGCAGGCCGGCCGCCCGCAGGCCCTCGACCATGCCCGCATGGATGGCGGCGGAGGAGTGCAGGCTCTCCGACCCGCCGCGCAGGATCACCGCGTTGCCGGCCTTGAGGCACAGGGCCCCGGCGTCGGCGGTGACGTTCGGCCGGCTCTCGTAGATCACCCCGATCACGCCGATGGGGGTGCGCACCCGGCGGATGTGCAGGCCCGAGGGCCGGTCCCATTCGGCGATCACCTCGCCCACCGGATCGGGCTGGGCGGCGATGGACCGCAGGCCCGAGACCATGCCCGCGATCCGGTCCTCGTCGAGCTTCAGCCGGTCGAGCATGGCGGGGGTGAGACCCTTTCGCCGGGCGGCCGCCATGTCCTCGGCGTTGGCGGCGAGCAGGGCGTCGCGATCGCGCCACAGCGCCTCGGCCGCCGCCTCCAGGGCCGCCTGCTTGCGCTCGGCCGGGGCGAAGGCGAGTTGGGCGGCGGCGGCGCGGGCCTCCGCGCCCATGCGGGCGATCAGGGTCTCGGCGGTCAGGTCGGACAGGTCGTTCATCGGGCGCTCCTCCACCCGCCGAGATAGGCGAATCGCGCCTCCGGCGCCAGTCCCCGCCGCCCTTCGCCTAAGGCGCGACGGGCGGGGCGACGGCGGCCGGGGAATCGGCTATAGTCCCCCACGCCGGGAGCTACCCAGGCGGGGGCGGCCTTGACGCGCGGCGCCCAGGGGCTGCCTTGGACGCACAACAATGACGGGCCGGCGCAGATCGGCCCCCGGGGAGGACGGCCGATGGCCAGGCATGCGGATCGGGTCTGGAGCGCGGTGAATCAGCCGAACGCCCATGCGGAGCATGTGCTGTCCTGGCGACGCTGCGTCCGGGTCCACGGGCTCGCGCCCGAGGCGCGGGGCGAGCGCGCCCAGCTCGGCGCGCGGGAGCTCGACGCGGCGCGCGAGGCGACGGCCCACCTCGTCACCGCCGCGGCCCAGCATCTCGACCGGCTCAGCCGCGTCTTCGTGCGCACCGGCTGCTGCGTCGCGCTCTCGGACGCCCAAGGCGTGGTGCTGGAGCGGCGCAGCGCCGAGGGCGACGCCCGGGATTTCCGCGACGTCGGCCTCTGCGAGGGCGCCGACTGGGGCGAGGCGGCGATGGGGACCAACGGCATCGGCACCGCGCTCGCCGAGGAGCGCGCGGTGATCATCCATCGCGACAAGCATTTCCTGCCGGCCAACACCCGCCTCAGCTGCGCGACCACCCCGATCCGCGACGCCCACGCCCGGATCGCCGGGTCGCTCGACATCTCCTCCTGCCGCTACGACGCGACCGAGCCGATGCTGGGAGTGTTCCTGCTGGCGGCCCAGGAGGCGGCGGCGCAGATCGAATCGGACATGTTCCGCGCGGCCTTTCCGGGCGCGCGGCTGGTGCTCGCCCCCGGACGCGGCGGGCCGCAGGGCCTGCTCGCCCTCGACGCGGACGACCTGGTGATCGGCGCGAATCATGCGGCGCGCCGGGCGCTCGGGATCGACGACGCATCGCTCGCCGCCCCCCGCACCGTCGAGGAGCTGATGGGCGAGGCGCAAGGCGCCCCGGCCCCCGGCTTCGAGGCGGCCGAGCGGCGCACGCTGCGCCTGGCGCTCGCCCAGTCCGGCGGCAACGTCTCCGCCGCCGCGGCGCGGCTCGGGGTCAGCCGGGCGACGCTCCACCGCAAGCTCAAGCGCCTCGACCTGCGCTGACGCCGTTAAGCGAAGCCCGAGCCGACGTCTCGTCGCGTCGGCCGGTCCTCTTACGGATTCGCCGCTGAGACATGAGTCGCGGAACCCGTGCGGCGCTTCCAGGTTCGGAGGCACTGGCCGGCTGGCCACGGCAAGCCGCGCCGAAGCAGATCGCCCCTCCCCCGCCGCCTCCGGATACGGTTTCCCGCGCGACTGTCGCAGATGTGCGACAGATGGCCGGCGCGGTCTCGGGCGCCCCCATGGCTTCAGGCGGTCGATTCGTTCAACTTCCCTCCATCGGACGACATAATCGACCACGGGAGGTCACTCAGAATGTTCGACGCCCCCAACAAGGCGCCCTTCAAGGAAAAGTACGACAACTTCATCGGCGGCGACTGGCGCGCGCCCGCCTCGGGCGCCTATTTCGAGAACGTCTCGCCGATCAACGGCCAGGTCGTGGGCCGCATCGCCCGCTCCACCGCCGACGACGTCGAGGCCGCCCTCGACGCCGCGCACAAGGCCAAGGACGCCTGGGGCAAGACCAGCCCGGCGGAGCGCGCCAACATCCTCAACAAGATCGCCGACCGGATGGAGGCGAACCTCGCCGTCCTCGCCGAGGCCGAGACCTGGGACAACGGCAAGCCGATCCGCGAGACCATGGCCGCGGACATCCCGCTCGCCATCGACCACTTCCGCTACTTCGCCGGCGTGCTGCGGGCGCAGGAAGGCTCGATCTCCGAGATCGACCACGACACCATCGCCTATCACTTCCACGAGCCGCTCGGCGTCGTCGGCCAGATCATCCCCTGGAACTTCCCGATCCTGATGGCGGTCTGGAAGCTCGCCCCGGCGCTCGCGGCCGGCAACTGCGTGGTGCTGAAGCCCGCCGAGCAGACCCCCGCCTCGATCATGGTGCTGGTCGAGGTCATCGGCGACCTGCTGCCCCCGGGCGTGCTCAACGTGGTGAACGGCTTCGGCCTCGAATGCGGCAAGCCGCTGGCCTCGTCCAACCGCATCGCCAAGATCGCCTTCACCGGCGAGACCACCACCGGCCGGCTGATCATGCAGTACGCCAGCCAGAACCTGATCCCCGTGACCCTGGAGCTGGGCGGCAAGTCGCCGAACATCTTCTTCAAGGACGTCATGGCCGAGGACGACGACTTCTTCGACAAGGCGCTCGAAGGCTTCGCCATGTTCGCGCTGAACCAGGGCGAGGTCTGCACCTGCCCGAGCCGCGCGCTGGTGCACGAGTCGATCTACGACCGCTTCATCGAGAAGGCGATCGACCGGGTGAAGAAGGTCCGCCAGGGCCACCCGATGGACCCGTCGACCATGATCGGCGCCCAGGCCTCGAACGAGCAGCTGGAGAAGATCCTCTCCTACATCGACATCGGCAAGAAGGAAGGCGCCGATCTGCTGACCGGCGGCTCCAAGGCCGATCTCGGGGGCGACCTCTCCACCGGCTTCTACGTCACCCCGACCGTGTTCCGCGGCAACAACAAGATGCGGATTTTCCAGGAGGAGATCTTCGGGCCGGTCCTGTCGGTGACCACCTTCAAGGACGAGGACGAGGCGCTCGCCATCGCCAACGACACGCTCTACGGCCTCGGCGCCGGCATCTGGACCCGCGACGGGACCCGCGCCTACCGCTTCGGCCGGGCGATCCAGGCGGGCCGCGTCTGGACCAACTGCTACCACGCCTATCCGGCCCATGCGGCCTTCGGCGGCTACAAGCAGTCCGGCATCGGCCGCGAGAACCACAAGATGATGCTCGACCACTACCAGCAGACCAAGAACATGCTGGTGAGCTACAGCCCGAAGGCTCTCGGCTTCTTCTGATCCCCCCAGCTTCCTATCCCCCCGGACCAACCCTCCCCCCCGGTCCGGGACACTCCGGGGCGGCGTTCGCGCCGCCCCTTTTTCTTCGAGGAGGAACGCGACATGGCGCAGACCCGGACGACGGCCCTTGCAGAGGGCGGACGCCGGCCGAGCGAGACCGCCCGGCCGGCCGGCGGGAGCCGCGCGCCGCGCCGGGCGTCCGGCCTTGGCGGGGGCGCCTGAGCGATGGCCGGGATCGTCGATCGCGTCAGCGCGACCCCCGCGGCGCTCAGCCTGCTCGCCGAGATCGTGGCGGACCACGGGCCGGTGATGTTCCACCAGTCCGGGGGCTGCTGCGACGGATCCTCGCCCATGTGCTATCCGGAGGGCGAGTTCCTGATCGGGGACCAGGACCTGCTGCTCGGCCATGTGGGGGGCATGCCCTTCTACATCGGCGCGGCCCAGGGGGCGCTCTGGGCCCATACCCAGCTCGTCCTCGACGTGGTCTCGCCGGGCCTGGGCGGCATGTTCTCGCTCGACAACGGCCGGGGCCGGCGCTTCCTGATCCGCTCGGATCTGTGCGAACTCGGCTGACAGGCCGGGCCGGCGGCCTGCGCAAGGGGCCGCCGGCGACGCGATTTCACGCGTGAAATCGAGATCAAGTATTTGAAATTTAATATAAATCCAAAAATCGTTCACCGGATGGCAACTTGGGTTAACGACCCTTTCACCGGGAAATTGCGGACCCGGCGGCCTGGGCCGGCGCAAGGATCCGGGCCGATCGGCGCGGCGCGGCGCCCTTGCCAAGCGGGACGCCCCCCGGCATAGGCGACGGCCGAAGGAGGCCGCCCTTGCCCGACAATCCCACCCCGCCGCACGGCATGTCCCCCCTGCCGCAAGACATGCCCGCCGTGCGCGGGACGCTGACCGCGAACCGGACGATGGCGGATCTCACCTGGCTGCGGGTGGGAGGCCCGGCCGACTGGCTGTTCCAGCCGGCGGACGAGGAGGACCTCGCGGCCTTCCTCGCCGCCCTGCCCGAAGCGATCCCGGTCTTTCCGATGGGCGTCGGCTCGAACCTGATCGTCCGGGACGGGGGCGTCGAGGGGGTGGTGGTCCGGCTCGGCCGCGGCTTCAACGGCGTGCGGGTCGAGGGCGCCCGGGTTGTCGCCGGCGCCGCCGCGCTCGACGCCCGTGTGGCGCGCCGGGCGGCGGAGGCGGGGGTGGACCTCGGCTTCCTGCGCACCATCCCGGGGTCGATGGGGGGCGCGGCGCGGATGAACGCGGGCTGCTACGGCAGCTATCTCGCCGACCGCTTCGTCTCGGCCCGCGGGATCACCCGCCGCGGCGAGCGGGCGACGCTCGGCCCCGGGGACATGGGCTTCGCCTATCGCTCCACCCGCCTGCCCCCCGACCTGATCCTGACCGAGGTGACGCTGGAGGGGCCGCGCGACGCGCCCGAGGCCATCGCCGCGCGGATGGAGGAGCAGCTCGCCCGCCGGGACGCCTCCCAGCCCATGCGCGACCGCAGTGCGGGATCGACCTTCCGCAACCCCGCCGGATTCTCCTCCACCGGCCGGGCGGACGATTCGCACGAGCTGAAGGCCTGGAAGCTGATCCAGGACGCGGGCATGCAGGGCGCAACCCTAGGTGGAGCGATCTTCTCGCCGGTCCATGCCAATTTCCTGGTCAACGCCGGAGGGGCGAAAGCCGCCGATCTGGAGAATCTGGGAGAATTGGTGCGAAAAAAGGTTTTGGAAACCAGCGGAATAACGCTAGAGTGGGAAATCATGCGGATCGGTCGGACCGACCCGGCGTGAGGCGACCCCGACAAGGCCGAGAACGGCCATGGGGCGATGGAATGAGGCGGGCATGTCGAGCAGGACAAGCGCCCGCATCGCAGTGCTGATGGGCGGCCGTTCGGCCGAGCGAGAGGTGTCGCTCGTCTCCGGTCGCGAGTGTGCAACTGCGTTGCGGCAGGAAGGATTCGACGTCGTCGAGATCGACGCGGGCGAGACGCTGGTCGAGGATCTGCACCGCGCAGCCCCCGACGTCGCCTTCAACGCGCTGCACGGCCGCTGGGGCGAGGACGGCTGCGTCCAGGGCGTGCTGGAATGGCTGCGCATCCCCTACACCCATTCGGGCGTGCTGGCCTCGGCGCTGGCCATGGACAAGGCGCGGGCGCGGCAGGTCTTCGCCGCGGCGGGCCTGCCGGTGGCGCGCGGGCTGACCGCGCCGCGCGACGAGATCGCCCGGTCCCATCCGATGGAGCCGCCCTATGTGGTGAAGCCCGTCAACGAGGGATCCTCGGTGGGCGTCTACATCGTCCACGAGCGGGCCAACGGCCCGGCGCAGCTCGCCCCCGAGATGCCCGAGACGCTGCTGGTCGAGCAGTTTATCCCGGGCCGCGAGATGACGACCACGGTGATGGGCGACCGGGCCCTGGCGGTGACGGACATCATCGCCGAGGGCTGGTACGACTATCACGCGAAGTATTCGCCCGGCGGATCCCGCCACGTTGTCCCCGCCGAGATCCCGGCGGAGATCGAGGCGGCCTGCCTCGACTACGCCCTGCGCGCCCACCAGGCGCTGGGGTGCCGCGGGGTCAGCCGCACGGATTTCCGCTGGGACGAGAGCCGCGGCCTCGACGGGCTCCACCTCCTGGAAACCAACACCCAGCCCGGCATGACGCCGACCTCGCTCGCCCCCGAGCAGGCGGCCCATTGCGGCGTCTCCTTCGGCCAGCTCGTGCGCTGGATGGTGGAGGACGCCTCATGCTCCCGGTAGCGCGCCAGACCGCCCGCCCCCGCAAGGACCCCGCGCCCTCGCGGCTGCGCTACCGGCTGACCCGGTTCTGGCTGCGGCCCTCGTACCGGCGGGCGGTGAACTTCGGCCTGCCGCTGATGGCGGGGGTGCTCGCGTCCTGGACGCTCGCCTCCGAGCTCGACCTGCGGAACCGCGCCATCGGGGCCTTCGCCGCGGCGCGCGAGGCGGTGATGGACCGGCCGCAGTTCCTCATCACCCGGATCGACATCCCCGACGTCTCCGCCGACCTGGCGGAGCAGATCCGCGAGACCTCGCTCGTCACCCTGCCGGTCAATTCGCTGGAGGTGAACGTCGCGGCGGTCCGCGACCGGGTGGAGAGCCTCGCCGCGGTCGAGCGCGCCCGCGTCCGGGCGGTGGCCGGCGGCGTGCTGGAGATCCGGGCGATCGAGCGCATCCCCGTGGCGATCTGGCGCGGCCCCGACGGGTTGCAGCTCGTCGACCAGAACGGGGTGCGGGTCGCCGAGATCGACAGCCGCCTGCGCCGCGCCGACCTGCCGCTGATCGCGGGCGCGGGCGCGGAGGGCCAGGTGCCCGAGGCCCTGTCGCTGCTGGCGGAGGCCCGGCCGATCGCCGCGCGCATCCGCGGCCTCGTCCGGGTGGGCGAGCGCCGCTGGGACATGGTGCTGGACCGCGACCAGGCGATCCGCCTGCCCGAGACCGATCCCCTGGGGGCGCTGCGCCGGGTCCTGGCGCTTCAGGCGGCCGACCAGGCGCTGGACCGCGACGTCTCGGTCCTCGACCTGCGCAACCCGGAGCGCCCGATGCTCCGGCTCACGGAAGAAGCCCTGGCCGAGCTTGCGCGGGTCAAGGCCAAGCTCGAAGGAGAAGATGCATGAGGCGACAGCTCTACGAGGTGCAGCGCGCGATGCGGGCGCGGCGCGAGGCGGCGCTGCGGCGTGGCGTCATCGCCGTGCTCGACATCGGCACCTCCAAGGTCGCCTGCCTCGTGCTCCAGTTCGTCCCCGAGGACGCCGAGCACGACGCGGGCCGCCCCACCCTGACGCAAGGCGCGTTCCGGGTGATCGGCGCCTCCAACACCCGCTCGCGCGGGATGGCCTTCGGCGAGATCGCCTCGATGGACGAGTGCGAGCGCGCGGTCCGCACGGCGATCCAGGCGGCGCAGAAGATGGCGGGTCTGCGGGTCGACCACGTCATCGTCAGCTTCTCCGGCGGCAGCCCGCGCAGCTACGGCTGCACCGGCGAGGTCGAGGTGGCGAACGGCGCGGTGGCCGAGCGCGACATCGGCCATGTGCTGGCCGCCTGCGACATCCCCGACTACGGCCAGGACCGCGAGGCGATCCACGCCCTGCCCGTCAACTTCTGCCTCGACAACCGCTCGGGCCTGACCGACCCGCGGGGACAGATCGGCAAGCTGCTCGCCGTGGACATGCATCTGCTGACCATCGCGGCGACGCCGCTGCGCAACGTCCTGCACTGCATCCGTCGCTGCGACCTGGAGCTGGCGGGGATCGTCACCTCGCCCTACGCCTCGGGCCTCGCGAGCCTGGTGGAGGACGAGCAGGAGCTGGGCGCGGCCTGCATCGACATCGGCGGCGGCGTGACCGGCGTGTCGATCTTCCTGCGGCGGCAGATGATCTACGCCGATGCGGTGCGGATGGGCGGCACGCAGATCACCTCGGACATCTGCCAGGGCCTGCAGGTCTCGATGCAGGACGCCGAGCGGCTGAAGACCATGCACGGCGGGCTGGTGGCGACCGGGCTCGACGACCGGGACATGATCGAGCTTCCCTCCACCCTGGGCGACTGGGACCACGACCGGCGGCAGATCAGCCGGACGGAGCTGATCGGGGTGATGCGGCCCCGGGTCGAGGAGATCCTCGAGGAGGTCCGCGCCCGGCTCGACGCCGCCGGGTTCGAGTGCCTGCCGAGCCAGCGAATCGTCCTGACCGGCGGCTCGGCCCATATCCCGGGTCTGGAGATGGCGGCGACCCACATCCTCGGCCGGCAGGTGCGGGTGGGCAAGCCCTTGCGGGTGCAGGGGCTGCCGCAATCGGCGACGGGCGCTGCGTTTTCAACCGCGGTGGGTCTCGCGCTCCATGTTTCTCACCCGCAGGACGAGTGCTGGGACTTCGAGACCCCCGGCGACCGGCAGGGCGTTCAGCGCATCGCGCGCACTTTGCGCTGGTTCAAGGAGCACTGGTAAATTGTGCTCTTACCAGCACATACGCGAGGATGCTGCGACCGCCCACAAGATATTGCGGTTGACATGCGTTCTTTGCGTGACGGTTGCTTAAGACTCCGGTAGTTTTTGATTCGAGAGCAGGATCCGGCGCGGCGGCGGCGGCAGGGGCAGTAAAGAACAGGCGGAAGAAACCATGGCACTGAATCTGAGCATCCCGGTAACCCATGACCTGAGCCCGCGGATCACGGTGATCGGGGTCGGCGGCGCCGGCGGCAACGCCGTCAACAACATGATCGAGAAGCAGCTCGAGGGCTGCGAGTTCGTGGTGGCGAACACCGACGCCCAGGCGCTTCAGCAGAGCCGGGCGATCAACAAGCTTCAGCTCGGCGCGAAGGTCACGGAAGGCCTCGGCGCCGGCGCCCGTCCCGAGGTCGGCGCCGCCGCCGCCGAGGAATCGATCGAGGAGATCGTCGAGCGCCTGGCGGGCTGCCACATGTGCTTCATCACCGCCGGCATGGGCGGCGGCACCGGCACCGGCGCCGCGCCGATCATCGCCAAGGCCGCGCGCGAGATGGGCGTGCTGACCGTGGGCGTCGTCACCAAGCCCTTCCAGTTCGAGGGCTCGCGCCGGATGCGCCAGGCCGAGGCCGGCGTGGACGAGCTGCAGGCCCATGTGGACACGCTGATCATCATTCCCAACCAGAACCTGTTCCGGCTGGCGAACGAGAAGACCACCTTCACCGAGGCCTTCGCGCTGGCCGACGACGTTCTCTACCAGGGCGTCAAGGGCGTGACCGACCTGATGGTCCGGCCGGGCATCATCAACCTCGACTTCGCCGACGTCCGCTCGGTGATGAACGAGATGGGCAAGGCCATGATGGGCACCGGCGAGGCCTCGGGCGAGGACCGCGCGGTCCAGGCGGCGGAAAAGGCCATCGCCAACCCGCTGCTCGACGAGATCAGCCTCAAGGGCGCCAAGGGCGTGCTGATCAACATCACCGCCGGCCCCGACCTGACGCTCTTCGAGCTCGACGAGGCCGCCAACCGCATCCGCCAGGAAGTCGACCAGGAAGCCAACATCATGGTCGGCTCCACCCTCGACCCGGAGATGGCGGGCATGATGCGGGTGAGCGTGGTCGCGACCGGCATCGACGCGGTCGCGCGCGCCGAGCTCCGCCGCCCGGCGGTCCAGGAGCCCCTGGCGGCCCCGGTCGCGCCGCGGCCGATCCCCGCCGCCGCGGCCGCGCCGGCCCCCGCCCCGGCCTATCCGGCGGCGCCCGCCTACGCCGCGGCCCGTCAGGAGCCGATGGTCGCCCAGCCGGCGGCGCATTTCGCCGACCACCGCCCCCACCAGGCGGAAGAGGACCGGGCCGAGCTCTACGCCGAGCCCGTCGCGGCGCCGGCGCCCCAGCCCGCCCCCGTGGCCGGCGCGGCGATCCCGCAGCCCCGCCGGGCGGGCGAGCCTTCGCCCGAGGCGCTGGCCCGGCTGCAGAAGGCCGTCGCCAACGTGCCCAAGGCCGGCCCGATCGTGCAGCCGGTGGAGCAGCCCCGCGCGGCCGAGCGGCCGGCGAGCCGCCTGACCATCAACAGCCTGATCCATCGCATGACCGGCCAGGCGAGCCGCGAGGAGACGCCGCTGCGTCCCCGTCCCGAGCCCGGCCGCGCCGCCGCCCCTTCCTATGAGGACACCGAGCGCGAACGCGCCGACATCCCGGCCTTCCTTCGTCGGCAGGCCAACTGACGGTCGACAGCTGCTTGTGTCCGGCCAGGGCGTCCCTTCGGGGGCGCCCTTTTTGTTGTCGCGCCTGATCCCGATCCGCGTGCAGGACCTCGCCCCGCCGCGCCTGGAAAGCGGCGCGCGCCGCCGGGTCCGCGCGGTTCCTTGCCGACGCCGCCCGCGCGCGCGCCGCGCCGGCTTGCATTCGCCGACGCCGCCCCTAAGCCTGCGCAAACACAGGGCAGGACCGTATTATCGTGACGACCTATATTCTGAACCGGACGAGGGCGCTGGCGCAGGGCGAACCCGGGATCGCGCTTCTGCGCGACGGCCGCCTGGCGGCGATCTGGACCGACCACGGCCTCGATCCCGGACCAACCCCCAGCGACGGACCCTATTTCGCCTTCTTCTCCTCTGACCTGTCGCTGCGCCGCAGCGGTGAGATCCGCGCCCATGAAGAGACCGAGGCCCGCCAGGACCGGCCCCAGATCTGCGCCCTCCCTGACGGCGGCTTCGTCGCCGCCTGGCGGAGCGACGGCCCTTCGGCGCGCAGCGGCATCGAGGACGGCTATGCGGACGGCTATCTGCGCTTCTTCGCGGCGGACGGCGCGCCCCGGACCGGCGAGATCCAGATCACGCCGCAGGCGAACCAGGACAATTTGCTGGAAAGCGTCGCCGTCCTCGCCGACGGCAGCGTGGCGGCCGTCGTGGCGCGCGCCCTGCCGGGGGCGAAGTTCGACCTCGTCGCCTATCGCTACGGCGCCGACGGCGCGCCGCTGACGGGGCGGACGCTGGCGCGGGGCGTCGACGGGAGCGCCACGGGCGCCTCCGCCGAGGCCTCCCCCGGCGCGCGCATCGCCGCGACCGGGGATGGCGGCTACGGCCTCGTCTGGCAAGGCGTCGAGGACCGCCTGCCCGGCGCCGACCCGCGCCGCGTCTACGCCCAGGCCTTCACCGCCGACGGCGTCCCCCGCGGCCCGCGGCAAACGATCTCGGTCGATCCCGCCGACGCGCGCCTCGACCAGGACGCGCCCGAGATCGCCGCCCTCGCCGGGGGCGGCTTCGCGACCGTCTGGAACCGCCAGGCCGAATGGGGCGCGCCGGGGGAGCTCGACGTCTATTTCCGCCTGCTCGACGCGCTCGGACGGCCGAAGGGCGCGCCCGTGCTGGTCAACGCCGGCGACCAGGCGGAGCGCCAGCTGGCGGCCGACGTGATCGACCTCGGCGGCGGCTTCTCGCTCGCGACCTTCGCCAGCCACCGCGCGGGCGGGGCGGCTCAGGACCTGTTCGCCCTGCGCGGCCGCATCTTCGACCCGGAGGGCCGGCCCCGGACAGGCGCCTTCGACATCAGCGATTTCGCGATGAACGCGCTCGACGACGCCAGTTCGGTCCTGCGCGCCGACGGGGCGCTGGTCTCGGTCTGGTCCGGCGAGAACGACCCCAAGGACGGCGAGGACGTCTTCGGCGTGGTGACGCAGCTCCCCCGGCTGTTCTTCGCCGGGGGCGTGGGGGCCGACCGCATCCTCGCCACCAGCCTGCGCGACGAGGTGCGGGCCGGGCGCGGCGACGATCAGGTGAACGCCGGCGGCGGCAACGATGTCGTCTATGGCGAGGACGGCGACGACCGGCTTTTCGGCGAGGGCGGCCACGACCGGCTCTACGGCGGCGCGGGCAATGACGCGATGGCGGGCTCGGACGGCCACGATCAGATTTTCGGCGCGGCGGGCGACGACGTCGCCGCCGGGGGCGCGGGCAACGACATCCTCTATGGCGGCGACGGGGCCGACCGGCTGTCCGGGGGCGCAGGCGCCGACCGGCTGGACGGCGGGCCGGGGGACGACCGCCTGGACGGCGGGCCGGGAGCCGACCGCTTCGTCTTCGCGCCGGGCTGGGGGCGCGACCGGATCGAGGATTTCACGCCCGGGGAGGACCGCCTGGATTTCTCCCGCACGGCGTTCGGCAGCTTCGCCGAGGTCCTCGACCGGGCGGCCGCGACCCCGGGCGGCGCGACGATCCTGCGGGCCGCCGATGGCGCGAGCCTGCGGCTGGAGCATGTCGCCTTGGCCGATCTCGCGTCGGGAGATTTCCTCTTCTGAGCCGCGCAAGGCCTGGCCAGGACACGCCGGCGCGGCCAACGCCGGCACGTAATCTATTGTTTCTAAATCATGATTTTCCAGATCGCACGGCCGTCGCAGTTCTGTAGCAATCCGAAACAAGGCTTGATTTTGTTCTCGCCTCCCTTCCGCCTATGTTCCTCAATGAGCAAAGGCGCGCTCCGCTTCGTGAGGCGCTCAGGAAAACAGAGGGTTGGGTCACATGCTGACCACGGTGAAACAGGAGATCGCGTTCGTCGGCACGGGCCTGCACAGCGGGCGCCCCGTCCGCATGATCGTGCGCCCGGCGGCGACCGGCGGCCTGCGGTTCCGCCGCACCGACGTGACCGATCGCGACAACGTCATTCCCGCCCGCTACGACCTCGTGAACGACACCCGGCTCAACACCCGGCTGACCAACGCGGCCGGCGTCTCGGTCTCGACGGTCGAGCATCTGATGGCGGCCTTCGCCGGCACCGGCGTCTGGAACGCGGTCATCGACATCGACGGGCCCGAGGTTCCGATCATGGACGGCAGCGCCGCGCGCTTCGTCCAGAAGATCGTCGCCGCCGGCCTGCGCCAGTTGCCGGGGCCCCGCCGGGCCATCCGGGTGCTCGACGCCGTGCGCGTCCAGCAGGGCGAGGCCTGGGCCGAGATCTCCCCTGCCCCCGTGCTCCGGATCGGCTTCGAGATCGACTTCGCCGACAAGGCGATCGGCCGCCAGGCCAAGGCGATGGACATCGTCAACGGCGTCTTCGTGCGCGAGCTTTCCGACTGCCGCACCTTCTGCCGCCGGGCGGACGTGGAGGCGATGCAGGCGGCGGGCCTGGCGCTCGGCGGGTCGCTCGACAACGCCATCGTGGTCGAGGGGGCCGAGGTGCTGAACCCCGAGGGCCTGCGGCGGTCCGACGAGTTCGTGCGGCACAAGATGCTCGACGCGCTCGGCGACCTCGCGCTTGCGGGCGCGCCGATCCTCGGCGCCTATCGCGGGCATCGGGCGGGCCATGGGGTGACCAACGCCCTCCTGCGCAAGCTGTTCGCGACCGAAGGCGCCTGGGCGGAAACCGCCGTCGCCCCGGACACCGCCCGCTTTCTTCCGGGCGCGGGCGTGGTCGAGGCGGATCTGCGGCGCGCCGGCTGATCGGCGGAGTCGCATCACGGCGGCGGAAATCCGTTCGACCCTGCAAGGCGCATCCCAAGGGATGCGCTTTCGCTTTTCCACCCTCCGGGATCGTGCTAACTCCGGCCGGCCGGAGGCCGCGCCCCCGGCCCCAAGCCCGACGAGGAAAGGCATGACGCGCAAGACAGGTCACCGTATCCCGCTGGCCGTCACGCTCGCCCTCCTCCTGGGGACGTCCGGCTGCGCCGCCTGGCGGGAAAGCCGCCAGCCTCCGATCGAGACCCGCGACGCCCAGAGCATCTACCTCGAGGCGGAGCAGATGCTGTCCGAGCAGCGTCCGCGCGACGCCGCGAAGCAGTTCGACGAAGTCGAGCGGCTCTATCCCTATTCGGACTGGGCCAAGCGGGCGATGCTGATGTCGGCCTTTGCCTATCACGAGGGCGGGCAATACGCCGAGAGCCGGGCGGCGGCCGACCGCTACCTCGCCTTCTTCCCGGCGGACGCGGACGCGCCCTACGCCCAGTTCCTGATCGCGCTGAGCTACTACGACCAGATCGTGGACATCGGCCGCGACCAGGCCAACACCTTCGAGGCGCTCCAGGAGATGCGCGACATCATCGAGCGCTATCCCGACAGCGACTACGCCGCCTCCGCCCAGATGAAGTTCGAGCTGGCGCTCGACCACCTGGCCGGCAAGGAGATGGAGGTCGGCCGCTTCTACCTCGGCCGCGGCCACTACACCGCCGCCATCAACCGCTTCCGCGTGGTGGTGGAGGATTACCAGACCACCACCCAGACGCCGGAGGCGCTGCACCGGCTGGTGGAGGCCTATCTGTCCCTGGGCCTGGTCGAGGAAGCGCAGACCGCCGCCGCGATCCTCGGCCACAACTTCCAGGGCACCGAGTGGTATGCGGACAGCTACGCCCTGCTCCAGGACAAGGGGCTGAAGCCCGCCAACGCCGGCAACAGCTGGCTGAACCAGACCTACCGGCAGGTGGTGCTCGGCAAGTGGCGGTGACGGGCCCGGAATGCTCCAGGCCCTCGGCATACGCGACATCCTCCTGATCGAGGCGGCGGAGCTGCGGTTCCGCCCCGGCCTCAACGTGCTGACCGGGGAGACCGGGGCCGGCAAGTCGATCCTGCTCGACTCGCTCGGCTTCGCGCTCGGCTGGCGCGGCCGGGCCGATCTGGCGCGCGCCGGCGCGGCCCAGGGCGAGGTGACGGCGGAATTTCTGCTCCCGCCCGGCCATCCCGCCCACATGGCGCTGGAGGAGGCCGGCCTGCCCGGCGGGGATGAGCTGATCCTGCGCCGGACGGTCACGGCCGACGGCCGCCGCCAGGCCTGGGTCAACGACCGGCGGGTGACGGTGGAGACCCTGCGCGCGCTCGGCGACACGCTGGTGGAGCTGCACGGCCAGCAGGACGACCGGGGCCTGCTCGATCCCCGCGGCCACCGGCCCCTTCTCGACGCCTTCGCCGGCGTCGATCCCGCCGAGGCCCGCGCCGCCTGGGCCGCCCGCGCCGCCGCGGCCCGGACGCTGGCGGCGGCCGAGGCGGGGCTGGAGGCCGCCCAGCGGGACGCCGACTTCCTGCGCCACGCCGCCGCCGAGCTGCGCAAGCTCGCCCCCGAGCCAGGCGAGGAGCCGGCGCTCGACGCCCGTCGCCGCAGCCTGCAGGCGGCCGAGAAGATCCGCGCCGACGTCGCCCGGGCCGGGGAGGCCCTGGGGCCGGACGGCGCCGAGGGGCGCCTCCTCGACGCCCTGCGCTGGCTGGAGCATGTCGCCCCCCAGGCCGAGGGCGCGCTCGACGCGGCGCTCGACGCCATCGCCCGGGCGCTGGCGGAACTGGGCGAGGCGAGCGGCGCGGTCGAGGCGGCGCTGGACCGCGGCGAGGCAGATCCGGGCGAGCTCGACCGGGTGGAGGAGCGGCTCTTCGCCCTGCGCGGCCTCGCGCGCAAGCATCAGGTGACGCCCGATATCCTGCCCGAGCTTGCGGCCGAATTCGACGCCCGCCTCGCCGCGCTCGACGCCGGCGAGGACGGGGTGGCGGCGCTGAAGGCGGCGCTGGCCGCCGCCGACCGCGACTACGCCGCCGTCGCCGACCGCCTCTCGGCCCTGCGGCGGGAGGCGGCGGCGCAGCTCGACGCCCGCATGGCCGAGGAGCTGCCGCCGCTCAAGCTCGAGCGCGCCCGCTTCGTCACCGAGGTCACGCAGGGCGAGCCGGGCCCCGAGGGGGCGGACCGGGTGGCCTTCACGGTCGCGACCAACCCGGGCGCGACCCCGGGGCCGATCGGGCGCATCGCCTCGGGGGGCGAGCTGTCGCGGTTCCTGCTGGCGCTCAAGGTCTGCCTCAGCGCCCGCGCCGAGGGGATCACCCTGATCTTCGACGAGATCGACCGGGGCGTGGGCGGCGCCACCGCCGACGCGGTCGGCCGCCGGCTCCAGGCCCTGGGCCAAGCCGGCCAGGTGCTGGTCGTCACCCATTCCCCCCAGGTCGCGGCCCGGGGCGCCTGGCACTGGCAGGTCGGCAAGACCGCCGCCCAAGGCGCGACCCGGACCGAGATCGCCGGCCTCGACGCCCCGGAGCGGGTGGAGGAGATCGCCCGGATGCTCGCCGGCGACACCATCACCGAAGAGGCCCGCGCCGCCGCCCGGGCCTTGCTGGAAGCCTGACCGCCGGGACCCGGGCCCGGGCCTGCCGCGCCGAGCGAAGGCGCGGCGCGCTATCGGACGGCGGGAAGCCTAAGGCCGATCGCGCAACGGCAAGGCGCGCGGCCCATCGGACGGCGGGGCGGCCCTCAGCCTGTCGCAGGGCGGCAGACCAATGCCCCATCGCACCACGGGAAGGCGCGAGCCTTATCGCACCACGGGATGGCCTGCGGCCTGTCGCACGACGGGAAGGCCTGCGGCCTTCCAGGCCTCGATCCCGCCCTCGAGGTTCCAGGCCTCGGGGAAATCCCGCCCGACCGCGGCGCAGGCCGTCGCGCCCCGGCCGCCCTTGAGGCACTGGAAGACCAGCTTCCTGTCAGCAGGCAGTCCCAGCGCCTGCAGCGACCCGGGCAGCGTGTCGAGCGGCAGGGACCGGGCCGCGGCGATATGCTCGGCGGCGAATTCGGCCGGCGAGCGCACGTCGATCAGCAGCGCCTCGCCGCGCTCGATCCAGCGGGCGGCCTCGGCGGCGGCGACGGTTCGGGTCATGCTTCGGTCCTCCGGCAGAAATGACGGCGGAGCACGTGCATCAGCTCCAGCGCCGCGGGGTTGTCGATCCGGTAGTAGAGGTTGCGGTGATCGCGCCGGACGGCCACGATCCCCTCCTCCCTCAGGCGGGCGAGATGCTGCGACATGGAGGTCTGCGCCACGCCGGTCAGCTCCGTCAGCTCCGTCACGTTCTTCTCGCCCTCGGCGAGCCAGCACAGCACGAGGAGCCGCTGGGGGTTGCCGAGCCCCTTGAGAAAGCCCGCCACCCGATCCGCGTTCTGCGCCATGTCCTCGATCAGCCGCACGTCCGCCCCTTTACATTTCATTTTTACGTAATATCATGTTTTTTGCATATGGCAAGAGGGGAGGCCGCGATGGCCGACAAGGATTACCGCGAGATCACCCGCAGCATCGGCGCCTATGCCGCCGAGATGCGCAGGCAGGCGCCCGAGGTGATGCAGGGCTTCGGCGCGCTGGCCAAGGCCGCGACCGCTCCCGGCGTGGTCGACGCCAGGACGAAGGAGCTGATCGCGCTCGCCATCGGCGTCGCCCAACGCTGCGATGGCTGCATCGGCTTTCACGCCAAGGCGCTGGCGGAGATGGGCGCCGCCCGCCAGGAGGTGGCCGAGACGCTCGGCATGTGCGTCTACATGGGGGGCGGGCCGGCGCTGATGTACGCGGCCGACGCCCTGCGCGCCTTCGACCAGTTCGCCGCGGGACGGGCGGCCGCCTGACTTCGCAGGCGCAGCAAAGCTGGTGGACTTTTTGGCGCGGAGCGTCTATGACCGGGGGGCTTGTTCCGCCCCCCGGAAAGGATGCCCCTATGTCGAACCCGGAGCCGCTGCCGCTCGCCCAGCGCCTCGTCTTCTCGATCCCCGTCCTCGGCTGGATGCTGAAGGACGTCTTCTATGGGGATCGCGACAACATCTTCTATTTCCTGTTCAGCCTGGTCGCGATCTGGGCTCTGGCGATCTGGTTCATCGGCTATGCGGCCTTCATTTTTCCGGTGCTGGCCATGGTTCCGACGATGTTCGTCATTCTGCTGATGATCACCCGCGGCTGACGACGCCCGCCGTCTGACGGGCCGCTCAGGATCGGCCGATCAAGATCGAGCCGGCCAGGATCGAGCCGGCCAGGATCGGGGCGGCCGGGGCCGGGCGCGCCTCCCCGCGCGCCCGCCGTCAGCCCCGCGCCAGCGTGACCTTGTCGCCGGCGAAGGCGATGAAGCCCGCGATGCGCTCGGCCTCCGGTCCCGGCGCCTCGAAGCACCAGCCCGCATCCAGGATCGCCCCGTGCGGCGTCGCGATGTGGAAATGCCGCGCCGCGCCCTTGACCGGACAGGTCGTCACCGTCTCGGACGGGTCGAACAACGCTAAGGCCAGATCCTCGGACGGGAAATAGAGCACCGGCGGCAGGGCCGGCTCGGACAGTTCCAGCGCGCGGGCGCTTTCCCCGATTACGGCGCCGCCCGCAAGCACCGTCCAGGTGCCTTCGGCGGCGCGGATGCGAAGCTCATCCAGCAGCATCGGATCCTCCTCTCTTTTCAACGGGGACCCGACGCCCCCCGGGGGGAGCCTAGCCGCCGGCGCCGCTCTGCGTCAACGCAGTTGCGAACGAAACCGGGGGACGGGCGCCGCGGGCGCGGACCCCCGGTCCAGAGGCCGCCCTACAGCGGCGCGCAGGCGGCCTGGAGCCAGCGCCGCGTCCCGGGGGAGACGAGCGGCTCCAGCGCGGCCCGAACGCGGGCGTGATAGGCGTCGAGCCAGCCCCGCTCGCCCGCGTCGAGCAGCTCCCGCCGGATCAGCCGCCGGTCGATCGGCGCGAGCGTCAGCGTCTCCCAGGACAGCATCGGCCGCTCGCCGCCCTCGGGCGTCTCGGCCGGGCGCACCGCCGCGAGGTTCTCGATGCGGATGCCGAAGGCACCCTCGCGATAGAAGCCGGGCTCGATCGACAGGATCATCCCCGCCCGGATCGGCTCGTTCGACCGGCGCGACAGCGCCGCCGGGCCTTCGTGGACGCCCAGGTAGCTGCCCACCCCATGGCCGGTGCCGTGGTCGTAGTCGAGCCCCGCGGCCCAGAGCGGCGCCCGGGCGACGGCGTCGATCTCGCGCCCCGACAGGCCCTCGGGCCAGCGCAGGCGGGACATGGCGATGAGGCCGCGCAGCACCAGGGTGAAGGCCCGCGCCGCCTCGGCCGGGACCTCGCCGGTCGCCAGGGTGCGGGTGACGTCGGTGGTGCCGTCCTGGTACTGGCCGCCGCTGTCCACGAGCAGGATGTCCCCGGACGCGATCCGGCGGTTCGAGGCCTCGGACACCCGGTAATGCACGATCGCCCCGTGAGGTCCCGCGCCGCAGATCGTCTCGAAGGAGATGTCGCGCAAGGCCCCGGTCGCGACCCGGATCTCCTCCAGCCGCCGGACCACGTCGATCTCGGTCAGATCTCCCTTGGGCGCGGCGGCCTCGAGCCAGGCGAGGAACTCCGCCATCGCCGCCCCGTCGCGCAGATGGGCGGCGCGGGCCCCGGCGATCTCGGCCTCGGTCTTGCAGGCCTTGGGGAGCAGGCAGGGATCGGCGGTCCAGACCGGCTCGGCCCCCGCGGCGCGCAGCCGCTCCGACACCCAGACCGGCGCGCTCGCCCGGTCGACCCCCACCCTGCCCCCGAGCCCGTCGAGGAGCGGCCCGAACTCCGCCTCAGGGCGGATGCGCACCTCGGCCCCCAGGCGGGCCGCCGTCTCCGGCTCGATCTTGGCGGGATCGGTCAGCAGATCGAGGGTGGCGTCGTCGCGCAGCACGGCGAAGGCCAGCGCCGCCGGGGTGCGGGGGATATCGCCGCCGCGCACGTTCAGGAGCCAGGCGATGGAATCGGCCAGGGTCAGCGCCATGGCCCCGAGGCCCTTGTCGCGCAGGCCTTTCGCGATCTCCGCCCGCTTCTCCGCCGAGGATCGCCCGGCGAGCCGGTCGGGCTGGGGGACGATCGGCGCGGCGGGAGGCGGCGGCTGGTCCTCCCAGATCCGGTCGACCAGGTTCGCCACGGGCGAAAACGTCACCTGCCGCGGCTCCAGCGCCTCGGCCAGCGTCGCGATCTCGGCGGCGGTGTGGAGCCAGGGGTCATAGGCGACCCGGCCGCCGCCCGGCAGGGCCTCGGCCAGCCAGTCCGCGGGCTTCTCCTCCGGGATGGCGCGGTACTCGAAGACCGCTCCGTCGGTTTCGCTCCGCACCTGGAGCCGGTAGCGGCCGTCGACGAACAGCACCGCCCGGTCGCGGGCGACGATCGCCTGGCCGGCCGAGCCGGTGAAGCCGGTCAGCCAGGCGAGCCGCTCGTCCCGGGGGGCGACGTTCTCGCCCTGGTGCGCGTCGGCGCGAGGAATGAGGAAGGCGTCCGCGCCCTCCGCCGCCAGGGCGGCCCGAAGGGCGCGGACGCGGGCCGCGGCGGTCTCGGGGGTGGTGCGGCGGCGGAAATCCTGAAACATCGGGCGGCTCCGGCAAGGGGCTGGCGAGCCCCCTGTTTCCCGCGCCGCCGCGCGCCCGTCAACGCAATGGCGTCGACGCCCCCGTCAAGATGCGCCCCTCAAGGCGTGCGCTTCAACCCGTGCGCTTCAAGGCGCGCCCATTGGGGGGCTGGCGTGAACGCGCGCCGCCCGAGGCCCGACGCGCGCTGCCCTATGCCTGCCCGTCAGCGCGCCGAGCGCGGCCCGAAGATCAGCCAAGCGATGAAGCCGAGCAGCGGCAGGAACAGGAGCGCAAGCACCCAGATCACCTTGGTTCCCGTGGAGGCGCTCGAGCCCACCACCGAGACGATGGCCCAGATGACCAGCACCAGCAGGATGAACCCGCCGACCCCGTAGACATTGACGTTCATGACATCCCTCATTCCGACCTCGCGTTGCGCGGCGTCCTGCGCCGCACCCTATCGCCTCGCATGCCCCGCCGCCATCAGGCGGCGCTCGCATCTCATGCCGCCATCAGGCGGCGCTCGCATCTCATGCCGCCGTCAGGCGGCGCTCGCATGCCCCCATCGCCGTCAGGCGACGCTCGCATACCCATCGCCGTCGGGCGGCGCTCGCATGCCCCGCCGCCGTCAGGCGATGCTCGCATGTCGCGCCGCCGTCGGGCGACGCTCGCATGTCGCGCCGCCGTCAGGCGGCGACGGTGGCGTTCAGGGCCCGCTGGGCGTCCAGCCGGGCCTTGATGATCTCGTTGTAGGCCCGGCCCACCACCCACTGCTTGCCGGGCAGCGTCTTGATCCGGGCGCGCACCGTCACGCCCGCGTCGCCGAGCGCGGTCACCCCCTGCATGTCGAGCGGGCCGACGATCAGCCGGCCGAGCTCGCCGGCGGAGAGCTCGTCGAAGGCGTCGCGCATCATCGCCTTGGCGGCGCCCACGTCCTCGTCGTAGGGCACCACCATCTCGGCGACGTGATAGGCGAAGTCCTTCATCATGTTGGTGACTACGCCGACCGAGCTGAAGGGCACCAGGTGATAGGCCCCCGCCCCGTCGCGCAAGCCGACCGAGCGGATGGTCAGCCGCTCCACCGTGCCGGTGACGCCGCCCGCGGTCACCACGTCGCCGGTGTTCATGGCGTTCTCGAACTGGATGAAGGCGCCGGTGATGATGTCCTGCACCAGCTTCTGCGCGCCGAAGCCGACCGCAAGGCCCACGACGCCCGCGCCCGCCAGCAGGGGCGCGATGTTCACCCCGATGGCCGAGAGGGTCAGCATGGCGGTCATCACCACCACGACCACGGTGAAGGCGTTGCGCAGCAGCGACAAAAGCGTCGAGGTGCGCGCCGAGACCACCCGGCCGCCGGTGGGGTTGAGCTTGTACTCGATCCAGGACGAGACCCCGAGCCAGATCAGCCCGGCGAAAAGCAGGATCAGCGTCGCCGACAGGCCCGCCTGCACCGCGGCGCGCCCGGTCTCGCCCGAGAGCCAACCGCGGAAGTCGAACACTCCCCAGCTTTCGCCGACCATGCCGACGACGACGATCAGCACGATCACCCGGAGGGCGTTGATCACGTTCGGGGCGATCGCGTTCAGCCGCGGCTCGAGCATGGGCAGGCGCGCGCGGGTGGGCTCGGGCAGGCGCAGGCCCCCGGCCATGCTGCGGGCGATCAGGATCATGGCGAGGGTCCCGGCCAGCACCACCAGCGCCGAGCGCAGCGTGGCCCCCAGCATGAAGCCTAGGGAATCGGCGGGCCGCGACCACCAGACCAGCACCAGCCCCGCCACATAAGCCATGGCGACCAGGTGCCAGGTCTCGGCGATCAGCGCCAACACGCCCGAGACCACCCCGTCGGGCTTGCGCCCCGCCCGCGCGCGCAGGGCGTCGCGCACCGGGATGCGTTCGCGCAGGATCAGCCGCAGGGCCAGCACCGCGGCGCCCAGCACCACCGCGACGGTCAGCGCCTCGGCGAAGCCGCGCGACACCGCCTCACGCGCCACCGGCACGGCGAGGGTGAGGCCGTAGCCCAGCAGCGCCGCGATGGTCGCGGGGCTGCGGTACCAGTCCTGGGCGACCGGATCCGACATGGGCCAGAGCCGCAGCTCGGGCGCCTTGGGGGACAGCAGCGTGCGCAGGACCAGCTTGCAGCCTTCCACCACCACGAAGGCGTTGAGGAACAGGCTCTGGCGGATGTCGATGCGGCCGGCCTCGCCCAGCGACAGCGCGGCCGCATGGCCCGCCCCCCAGGCGAGCGCGATCAGCAGCACGTCGCAGGCCGCGACCGCCAGCAGGCCGATGACGCGGTGCGGCAGCCCCGTCCCCGGCATGGCGGCGGCGAGCCGGCGCCGCGGCCCGAGGGTCAGCCGGCGCAGCAGGGCGAAGACGCCGAGCGTGACCACGACGATCACGCCGACCTTGAGCGCCGCCTCGCCGATGCGGGACCAGTCGAGCGCCTGGGCGGCGGCGACATAGGCGCGCCAGTCCCCCACCTCGGTCGCCGCGCCGGCGACGGCCGACGACAGCCCTTCGGCGAGGTCGCGGGTGCGGTCGGCCACCGCGGTGGCGATGGATCCGTCCGAGACCGCTTCCTCGGCGGATTCCGCCGGGGCGGGCGCCGCGGCGGGCGCGCCCTCCGCCCCCCGCAGCCGCTCCAGAAGCGCCTCCCGCGCGGCGGGATCGGCCAGGGTGGCGGCGAGCATCCGCATCGTGGCGTCCACGTCCGGCGCCGGGTCGGCGGCCTCGGCGGCGGGGGCGGCCTCGGGAACGGCTTGGGCTCGCGCGCTGGCCGCAAGGGACAGGGGCGCGAGGGAAAGCAGCAGCAGCAGCAGAAGGCGAAACCCCATGAAGACCTCAGGAGCGATTGTTCCTTGCTAGAACCCCGCCGCGGCCGATCGGTTGCTTCGCCCCGTTCCGTTGGCGCGCCTTCGCCCAGCGGCCGGCTCTCCCCTCAGCGGGACGATCGCCCTCAGTCCTCCGGCAGGAGCCCGAACTCGGCGACGGACGGGTGCCGGTCGAAGTCGAGGAAGAACTCGTCGAGCTGGGGCGGCGCGACGGCCGTCCCCGCTAGCATGGCGTGAGCTTGGCCGCGGTGATGGATCTGGTGCTGGAACAGGTGGGCGAGCAGCCGGTCGATCCGCTCCGGCACGGGATGGCCGCGGTCGGTGTCGACCCGGCGCCCGAGGTCGGCGGCGGCGAGCCGGTCGCAGAAGGCGATCAGCCGGCGATCCTGAGCGCCCTGGGCGGTGCGCAGGGCCGCCGGGCTCGCGATGTCGGGCCGATCCGCGGCGAGCGACCGGCCCCGGCCCCCCTCCTCCAGCGCGTCGAGGTAATAGCGGTCGATCAGCAGGCTGTGGTTCAGCGTCTCGCGCAGGGAGGGAAAGAAGCTCACCCGCGGCGCGGCGAACTCCCGGGGCCCGAGCGCGACGCAGGCGGTCAGGAGGCGGAGGTTCGCCCAGGCGTTGTTGCGCGCCATCGCCCGGAAATGCCCGACAAGGCCGTCCATCCCGCCCCCCGCCCCTGCGTTCGACGCGTCATGATGCACCGCCCCGCTCCGGGCCGGAAGACCCTGCGGCGCAAGGGCGGCCATATTCCGGACCGGCGCGGCGCAAAGCGGCGGTTCATCAGAGCCGCGTGACGGTCACACGGCGGTCGGGCGAGTGTCGGGCGACGGTCGGACCTCGGCGCGGGAGGATGCGCGCCGCCGGCCGCCGCCCGGGCCGGACGCGGGACGGGGGTCGAGGCCCGTCCCCGCCGGCGGCCCATGCGCGCGCCCGCGGGGGGCGCGCCTCGGTCACAGCTCGCCGCGGCTCATCGCGCCGGAGATGTGGTCCGCCTGCCGGATCGCCAGGGCGACGATGGTCAGCGTCGGGTTCTCTGCCGCGCCGGTGGTGAACTGGCTGCCGTCCGAGACGAAGAGGTTCGGCACGTCATGGCACCGGCCGAACCTGTTCACCACCCCGTCCGCCGGCTTCTCCGACATGCGGTTGGTGCCGAGGTTGTGGGTCGAGGGATAGGGCGGCGTCGGGAAGGTCCGGGTGGCGCCGATCGCCCGATAGATCTCGTCCCCCTTGGCGTAGGCGTAGTTGCGCATGGCGACGTCGTTGGGATGGTCGTCGAAGTTGACGTTGGCGACCGGAACGCCGAAGGGATCCGTGACCTCGGCGTTGAGGGTGATCCGGTTCTCCTCGCTCGGCATGTCCTCGCCGACGATCCAGAGGCCCGCCATGTTCTCGTAGCCGTCCATGGCCGAGGTGAACTCCCGCCCCCAGGCGCCGGGGTCGAGGAAGGCCGCCATGAACGGGATGCCGAGCGACAGCGTCTCCATCTCGTAGCCGCCGACGAAGCCGCGGCTGGGATCGTGGCGCGCCTCGTCGCGGATGATCCCGGCCATGGTGGTGCCGCGCCACATCTTCACCGGCTTGGGGAAGAGGGCGTAGACCGACCCGGTGGTGTGGCGCATGTAGTTGCGCCCCACCTGGCCCGAGGAATTGGCGAGGCCGTCGGGGAACATCGTGGAGGCGGAATTAAGCAGGAGCCGCGGGCTCTCGATCGAGTTGCCCGCCACCGCGACGACCCGCGCCGCCTGGAACTGCTCCTTGCCGTCCTTGTCCACGTAGACGACGCCGGTGACCTTGCCGTCCGGCCCGTGCTCGATGCGGATCGCCTGGGAGCGCTCGCGCACCTCGAGGTTGCCGGTTTCCTCGCCGCGGGGGATGTCGGTGTAGGCGGTCGACCATTTCGCCCCCCACTTGCAGCCCTGGAAACAGAATCCGGTCTGCTGGCAGGAGATGCGGTTATCGTAGTCGGCCGAGTTGATGGCCATGTGGCCGGTGTTGACCTCCTTGTAGCCGAGCGCCTTCGCGCCCGCCTCCAGCACCTTGAAGTTGTTGTTCCCCGGCAGGCCGGCGCGGCCGCCGGTGCGGGTCACGCCCATCTTGGCCTCGGCCTTGTCGTACCAGGGCGCCATCTCGGCGGCGTCGATCGGCCAGTCGAGCAGGTTCGCGCCCTCGACCTTGCCATAGGTCGTGAGCGCCTTCCATTCGTGGTCCTGGAAGCGGAGGCTCGCCCCTGCCCAGTGGGTGGTGGTGCCGCCCACCGCCTTGACGATCCAGGCGGGCAGGTTCGGGAAATCCGTGGCGATGCGCCAGTCGCCGGACGTGGTGCGCTTGTCGGTCCAGGCGAGCTGGGCGAAGCTCGCCCATTCGTCGTTGATGAAATCCTCGGGGAGGTAGCGCCCGCCCGCCTCCAGCGCCACCACGCTGACGCCCTTCTGCGCCAGTTCGTTGGCGAGCACGCCGCCGCCGGCGCCCGTGCCGATGATCACGACGACGCTGTCGTCCTTCAGGTCGAAAGGTGCGGTCATGACTTGCCCCTCACAGCCAGGCGATGTCGTCGAAGCCGCGGCTGATGTAGCCGCCCTTGGAGAAGCTTTCGCCCTCGTAGCCGAAATAGGGCCAAACCTCCTTCTGGTTGTAGAGGCCGGTCACCAGACCGCCGCGGATCCTCTGGAAGAAGGGCGTGTCCTGCATCCCGGTCAGCAGGGCGACCCGGTCCGTCTCCCAGGAGATCGCGTCGTAGGACGGATGGTCGATCCCCTGCGCCGCGGCATTCAGCGCGGCGATGCCCGCCTCGATCTCGGCGGCGTCCTCGGCGGTGTCGTAGCCCTTGACCGCGACGACGTAGTACTGGTCCGGGATTCGGTCGTGAGGATAGATGTCGCGGGCCATGCGGGAGAGGGTCGCCATGGTCTCGGGCTTGACGTTCGAGGTCTCCAGGGCCCAGGCGGCATCCGGCGCGGCGATGAAGTTCCCCCCGATGGCGAAGGCGGCGCCGATGGTTACGGCGCGGGCGAGCAGGTCGCGCCGGGTGAGGCCGGCGCCCTGCAGCGGCCTCCTCGGATCACGGATCATTGCAGTCCTCCCATGGCTTGCTTTTTCTTGAGCTTGATTTTTTCTTGGGCTGGCGGGGACGGTTCAGCGGAACCGGCCGCCCTTCTCGATCACTTCGATCTGGTATCCGTCCGGGTCGGCGATGAAGAAGAACCGCGCCACCCGCCGGCCGGCGTTCTGGAAATCGACCAGCTTGCGGGGGCCGCGCCCGGCCGCCTCCAGCCGCGCATGCTCGGCGTCGAGGTCGTCCACGACGAAGGCGATGTGGCCGTAGCCGTCGCCGAGGTCGTAGGGCTCGGTCCGGCCCTTGTTCACCGTCAGCTCCAGCTCGAACGCGGCCTCGGCGTTGGAGAGGTAGATGAGGGTGAAGCTGTCGAAATCGATGCGGTCGGCCACCTCGAGCCCGAAGGCCTCGCGGTAGAACGCGACCGAGCGCGCCTCGTCGAGCACGCGGATCATGGAATGCACGGCCTTGGCCACGCGTCGCCTCCCTTCGCCTGCGGCGGCCCGACCGGCCGCCCGAAGCTCAGGATAGGCGCGGGGCGCGGGGCCCCGGGTAGTATCCCCTTACTACTCCGCCGCCATCGCCAGGGGCGTGCGGCGCTCGAGCTGCATCAGGCAGGTGCAGCGCAGGATGGAGCTGAAGTTCGGCGCCTCCCCGTGCAGCAGCAGCACCTCGTCATGGAGCTTGGAGAGGAAGGCGGCGGTGGAGCAGCCCTCGCCCGCCGCGATCCCGTCGAGGATGTCCCAGAAGGCGGCCTCCAGCCGGATGCTGGTGCTCTGGCCGTTGAGGCGCAGGTGGCGGGTCTCGGGGCGATAACGGGCGGGATCCTGCCCGGCGTAGATGCGGCACATGCGGCGATCCTTTCGGTCGTCTCCGCCGCAACCATCGCCGAGCCGGGCCCCGGGCGCAAGCGCGGGGGCCGCCCCGGCCCGCGAGGGCGCGGCGTTTTCGCGTCAGGCGTGCGCCCGGGGACGTCAGGCGGGACGCCCGGCTCGGGCCGCGATCCCCGCGCCGCCTCCCGCCGCGGGCGTGGGCCGCACCCCCCCGCCGCGCGCAGGCCCCAACCCCTCAGCCCTGACAGTCTGCTTGAAAACGCGCTGCAAAGGGCTCTTGGGGGATTTTCGACGCCCTGGCAGGAAAGATGGAGGGGCCGCATCGGGCTTTTTCAGGCCTTGGAGCCTGTGATCGAAGGCCTGAAAAGGTCCGACGGGACGGGATCGTCCGGGTTTTCAAACAGCCTCTGACTCCCTCGAGGCCGGACCTCCTCAAACCCCCCGGACCTCCTCAAACCCCAGCGCCCTCAGGCCCAGACGTCGCGGATCGTGCGGCCCTTGTACCGCTCCAGCCGGAACGGCGCGAAGCAGGGGCCCACCGACATCTCCAGGAGCCGCGTCTCGGGATGGGCGGTGTTGAACTCCATCACCTGCACCGCGCCCGCCGCGTCCAGCACCACGTCCCAGCCGATGAAGCCCATCTGCGGCAGCCGGTCGTGGAGCGCGAGGCAATGCGCCGTCGCCCGCTCGAAATCCGGCACGGCCTCTCCCGCAAAGCGGAAGCCGCTGTCGGGATGGGCGGCGAGCCGGGTCCAGTCCTGGCGCACCGCGAAGGGATTGAGCGTCCCGGCCGCGTCGAGCACCGGCAGGTCGAGCGAATCGCCGTCGACGTTGCGCGCCGCCCCCTGCCCCATCCGCAGGAACGCCCCCACCAGATGCGGCCGTGCGCCGGGCAGCTTGCCGGTGGCGATGCGCACCGTCGTCACCGCCCCCGGAAAGATCCGCGCGAACCAGTCGCCCTGGCGCAGCGCCTTCTGGACCGCCAGGTTGCCTTGCGCCTCGACCGCGGCGAGGTCGAGGGTCTCGGGCGTGGCGAAGCTCACCCCCTTGCCCCAGATCGACTGCTCGGTCTTGAGGCAGATCCGGTCGCCGTGGGCGAAGAGCGCGTCGCGCAGGCGGCTGCGCTCGATCCGCCCGCCGTCGAGGTCGAACCACTCCCCTCCGACGAAATGCGCGATGTCGGGCAGCGAGTCCGTCCCGAGCAGCCGCCATTGCAGGGTCCGCGCTTGGCAGAGCTTATGATAGGTCCCGTTGAGGAAGGGCATCGCCACGCCCTGGACGAAATCCTCCGGAACCCAGCCCTCGACGAAGCCCCCGCGATAGACCGCATAGAACATCAGCCAGGGAGCGTGCGCCTCGGATCCGAGGACCTCGCGCGCATAGTTTCTGATTCGCCGCGCCTCCCGGTCGGGGAGCGGCTTGCGGTCGGTGTTGGCGAGCAGGTTGCGCATGTGCCGCGCCACGTCCCAGGCCACCCAGCGGGCGCGGGCCTGCCCCTTGGCGTAGCGCTGGGCCCGGTCGGCCAGGCGCTTCGACAGGTTCGTCCAGCTCGCCATGCGCTCCCCCTCCCTCGCGACGTGGCGCCCGCCTTGCGCCCCCCGCCGGCCGGGGTCAAGGCGGGGCCGCCGGCAAAGGCGTCACAGCTGCGTCACGTCTTCGGGGGGCCCTTCTCATTCCCGTTCGGCTGTTCTAGGAGGGGCGCCATCCAAAGCGGGAGACCGGCCATGAACCTGCGCGAGGCGCTGACCTTCGACGACGTTCTGCTGGTGCCGGGAGCCTCCGAGGTGCTGCCGGCCTCGGCGGACACGCGGACGCAGCTGACCGCCAAGGTCGGGCTGAACATCCCGCTGATCTCCGCCGCCATGGACACGGTGACCGAATCGCGGATGGCGATCGCCATGGCCCAGGCGGGCGGCCTCGGGGTGATCCACCGCAACCTCCAGGTGGCCGAGCAGGCTGCCGAGGTGAGCCGGGTCAAGCGCTTCGTCTCGGGCGTGGTCTACGCCCCGGTGACGCTGCGCCCCGACCAGACGCTTGCCGACGCCGAGGCCCTGCAGGAGCGCTACCGCATCACCGGCTTTCCCGTGGTCGACGAGCGCGGCGTGGTGCTCGGCATCGTCACCAACCGCGACATGCGCTTCGCCTCCGATCCCGCGACGCCGGTGCGCGCGATGATGACCTCCGAGAACCTCGCCATGCTGACCGAGCCGGCGAACCTCTCGGAGGCCAAGAGCCTGATGGAGGCCCGCCGCATCGAGAAGCTTCTGGTGACCGACGCGGGCGGGCGGCTGACCGGCCTTCTCACCATCAAGGACATCGAGCAGGCGGTGCTGAACCCGCTCGCCACCAAGGACGAGCGCGGGCGGCTGCGGGTCGCCGCCGCCTCCACCGTGGGCGACGCGGGCTTCGAGCGGTCGGTGGCGCTCTGGGAGGCCGGGGCGGACGTGATCGTCATCGACACCGCGCACGGTCATTCCTCCAGCGTGCTCGAGGCCGTCGAGCGGTTGAAGGCCCACAGCGCCGACATCCAGATCGTGGCGGGCAACGTCGCCACCGGCGGCGCGACCCGGGCGCTGATCGCGGCGGGCGCGGACGGGGTCAAGGTCGGCATCGGCCCGGGCTCGATCTGCACCACCCGCATCGTGGCGGGCGTGGGCGTGCCGCAGATGACGGCGATCTCCGACTGCGCGGCGGCCGCGGCCGAGACCGGCACGCCGATCGTGGCGGACGGCGGCATCAAGTTCTCGGGCGACTTCGCCAAGGCGATCGCGGCGGGGGCGAGCGTGGCCATGGTGGGCTCCATGCTCGCCGGCACCGACGAGGCGCCGGGCGAGGTGATCCTCTACCAGGGGCGCAGCTTCAAGTCCTACCGCGGCATGGGCTCGCTCGGGGCCATGGCGCGCGGCTCGGCGGATCGCTATTTCCAGAAGGAAGTGAGCCAGGAAAAGCTGGTCCCAGAAGGGATCGAGGGCCAGGTTCCCTACAAGGGCGGCGTAGGCGCGGTCCTGCACCAGCTCGTGGGCGGCCTGCGCGCCGCCATGGGCTACACCGGCAGCCCGACCATCCCGGCTATGCGCACCGGCTGCGAATTCGTCCGCATCACCGGCGCGGGCCTGCGCGAAAGCCACGTGCACGACGTGCAGATCACCCGGGAGAGCCCGAACTACCGGGTTGGATAGGCCGGGCGTCTCCTCCGGAAACGAGGACGTTCCGGACTTTGTGCGAGAGGACGAGGGGCGTCCGTTTCCCGCGGCTTCCGTCTGAAACGCCAGGCTGAAACGCCAAGGCTCGGCCTCCGTGACGCACAGGCGGCGTCGGGGGCGATCCTCTCGCCGCCCCTGCCTGCCATGACATGGGGCGCTGCGCCATTGCAGACATCCCGCGCCAGAACCGATCGATCCTGACGCCGCTCCAGCCGATCGCTCCGAACCCTCCAGTCAGTGCCCATCGTCGCCATTCGCCGACGAAGGCCGTCTGGCGCCGGCCCTTCGAGACGATCGCGGCGTCCGGGCCGGTCCCGGCCAAACTCTCGATCGACAGCAGCCATGGGAAGGCGCATCGCTCGGCGGCGGGCTCGAAAAGGGGGAACGGCAGGAAGCCATCGGCCGGAGCCGCGGCGGGCGGACCTCGAAAATCCATCGCCTGGCCGATGAGCGCGGCCGACCGGTCGTCTTCGCGCCGACCCCGGGCAACGTCGCCGACATCTCCCTGGCCATTCCCCGGCTCGAGGTCGCCGCGCCCTCCCGCCGGCTGATCGCCGACAAGGCCCAGGACGCCGATCGCCTGCGCCGCCGGCTCGACGAGCGGCGCAGCAAGGCCGTCATTCCCTCAACGGCCTCCCGCAAGACGCCTGATCCTCTCGACCCGCGCGCCTGTCGACGGCGCAACGTCCTCGAACGGCTCTTCTGCCGGCTCAAGACCTGGCGCCGCGTCGCCACCCGATACGATCGCCACGCCGCCACCTCTCTCGCGGCGATCGCCCACGTCGCAACCGTCACCGAAGGGCGCGTTCGAGGCCTCATCCGAAGACTGTCTGAAAAGTCGAACGGGTCGACACGACGGAGCCTTTCGCGCCCGGAGCGTCGCGCGTTTTCGCCAGTATTCCGATCATGACGGACAGGATCTCCGGCCGGGCTAGCGAAAATCCCACGCCGGCTTTCCTCCGCCGCAGGTCCAGACATCCTCTCACGCCGATGATGCGCCCGGGCGCGGGGATCCGGCCGCTCCCGTCCGAGGCCGCGTTTCGGGACTGGCCCGGGGTCTCCAACCGCGTTGATCAGCACCCTCCTCCCGCCCTCGCCCGCTTCGGCGCAGACGAAGTGCGCGCCCGCCGCCAGGATCAGGCCGCCTCTGCTTCAGCCCTTCGGCCCGGATCTCATCGAGAGCTGCGCGTCACGTCCGCCCAGGACAGCCCGAACCGGTCGAGATACTTGCGCAGCCGGTCCGCGTCGTTGCGGCTGGCGCGCTCGGCGAGCGAGACCGCGAAGAGGCGGCGGCCGGCCTCGCTCAGCGAGGCCGAGGCGCGGCAGACCCGCAGCGCCGCTGCGAGCTGGACCCGGTCGAAGAGGTCGAGTCCGGCCGCGCGCGCGTCCAGCATCTCCGCCAGCAGGGCGCCGTCGGAATCGGGATCGACCCCCGCCCACTGGCGCGACAGCGCCGCGATCTCCTCCTCCACCATCGCCAGGGTGATCCGGCCCCGCGGCGCCAGGGCACAGAGCCGCTGGATCGAGGCGCCGAGGTCGCGGAAATTGCCTGCCCACGCCGCGCCCGGATCGCGGGCGAACCGGCGGTAGCGCGCCGCTGCATCGACGTTGAACCCGATCCGCGCGCCGAGCGCGCGCTCCGCCCGGGCGAGTTCGTGGTCGATGTTGGGATCGATGTCCTCGGGCCGGTCGCGCAGGGCGGGCAGGCGGAAGGTCCAGAGGTTGAGCCGCGCATAGAGATCGCCCCGGAACCGGCCGGCGGCGACCCGGGCGGCGAGATCCGCGTTGGAGCTTGCGATCAGCTGGAACCGGGCGCTGGTTTCCTGGTCCGAGCCGAGCTGGAGGAACCGCCCCGTCTCGACCGCGTGCAGGATCATCGCCTGCTCGTCGAGGCCGAGCTCGTCCACCTCGTCGAGGAACAGCGCGCCGCCGTCCGCCTCGCGCAGCAGGCCGCGCCGCTCGGTCCCCGCCCCGCCCAGCACGCCCCGGCGATAGCCGAACAGCGCCCCCATCGCTTGGTCGCCCTTGAGCGCGCCGCAATGCACATGCACCAGCCGGCCCTTGAGCCGGCGGCGTTGCAGCTTCAGCTCGTAGATGCGCTGCGCCAGTTCGGTCTTGCCGGCGCCGGAGTCGCCCAGCAGCAGGATCGGCGCGTCGGTCGCGCTGGCCACGCGCTCGATGCGGTCGATCAGGGCGTTGAAGGCGGGATTGCGGGTGGCGATCCCCCCCTTGAGCAGGGCCGCATGCTCCTCGCTCGCCAAGTCGAAGCGCTGCTGGATGGCGTCGTAGCGCGACAGGTCGAGGTCGATCACGTCGAGCGTGCCGGCGGGATCGCCCCCCGGGCGCGGCGGTCCCGTCTGCACCAGCCGGGCCGGGACATGCCGCGATTCCGTCAGCAGGAACCAGCAGATCTGCGCCACATGGGTGCCGGTGGTCAGGTGGACGTGGTACCGCTCCCGATCTTCGTCGAAGCCATAGGCGCGGGCGAAATCGAAGAGCGCGCCATAGACCTCCTGAAAATCCCAGGGGTCGGCGAGATCCATCCGGCGCAGCAGCACCTCCGTCCCGGGGGAGATCCGGCCGATGTCGGCGGCCACATGCCCGGCGAGGCGCGAGAACCGCTCGTCGTGCAACAGCTCCAGCCGGTCGACGGGAAAGTCCGCATGGGCGCAGAGCTGGACCGAGGGCCGCCAGCCCCGGCGCTTGCCGGCGTCGAGCTGGACGCCGAGGAAGCCTATGACGACATTGCGCATCGATCTATCCTTGCGTGCATGACCCGCGCGCTCTTCATCTGCGGCAAGGCCCGGCGGCGCAGCCCGACGGCGGCGGACATCGCCGCGGCCTGGGGCGTGGAGGCCGATTTCGGCGGCCTCAGCGCCGACGCCGACGAACGGCTGTCGGCCGAGCAGATCGACTGGGCCGAGGTGATCTTCGTGATGGAGCGCCGCCAGAAGGCGCGGCTCGCCCGGCAGTTCGCGCTGGGGTCGAAGCGGGTCGTTTGCCTGAACATCCCGGATCGTTACGCCTATATGGAGCCCGCGCTGGTCGCCCGGCTGAAGCCCGCGATCGCCCGAGCGCTGGGAATTTATCCGTAAAGATAATCCCTGATACTTTGCAATCATATCTGAAGTGGGAAAAGTCGGTCAATCGACGAATTCATCCGGAATGTCATGGCCTTGTTGGGTCGTCGCTTCCCGCTGTTCGCTCGGCCAGCCTCAGGGCATCTTCGCATCGAGACGCGCCGCAGCTGCGCCGCAATGGGACGAAACAGGATGACCCGCGATCAGCGCCATGAGGCGATCGGCATGGCCGCCGAAGCATATGCCGCGGATTTCCGCGCGCTTTCCACGCCTTGGCCCTGGGGCGGGCCGCCGCGGGCGTTCCTCGACCTGCTGGAGCGGCTCGATCCGCTCGACCTCGCCGCGCTCGACGCCGCTTGCCGGCGTCGGCTTGCCTGGCCGGGCGTGGGGCCGCGGCTGCGCCGACGCCGCGCGCGCCTCTTGCGCCAGCTCGCGCGCCGGCCCGAGGCCGCGCCGCTGCTGGCGCTGGATCCGGACGGCCATCTGCGTGCGGCGGCGGTCAAGGCCTGGGAGAAGGCGCCGCCCTTCGCCATGGCGCTCGCCCTGCTGGTCCGCTCGAACGACTGGGTCCCGGCGGTGCGGGCGCTGGCGCTGGAAAGGCTGCCCTGGGCGCTGGGCCGGCTGGGGGCCTGGCGGCTCGACCGGCTGGTTCCGCTGCTGCTCGACCGGATGCCGGATTGGCGGCGCGAGGATCCGGACCGCTCTGTGGCGGAGCTGCTGCTCGCCCACCCTCGTCTGCGAGAGGCGATGCTGCGCCGGTTGCGCGAAGAGCGGTCCGGCCCCCTGGCGCGCCGGTTGCGCTTTTTGCTGCGCGAGGCCGATTGCGACGGGCGCCTGCCCGAACTCGCGATCCATGCGCGCTCGGCGGCGGTGCGGGCGGTGGCGATGGAGACGCTGCTGAGCGGCGCGGCGCAGTGGACGGACGGCTGGACCTGGCGATGGATCGACAAGCCGCTGGGGCTGCGCCGGCGGGAGCGGCGGCGGCGGAGCCGGCCGCTGCTGGCGCAGGTCGCTCCCGATGGCCTGCTGGCGGCGGCCGCCGCCGATCGCAGCCCGGTCGTGCGGCGCGTCGCGGCGGATGCGCTGATCCGCCTGGGTCCCGTGCTGCCGGAGCCGACGCTCGCGGCCCTGCGGTGCGACCGGTCGCGGTCCGTCGCCGCGCGGCTGGCCTTCTGTGATCGCAAGTGGCGCGAGAACGCTGCAAATTTCGTGACCGTGAAGTGAGGAAACGGTGAGATGGAAACCCTGGACGCCTTCACTGGCGACACCCTGATCGGCTGGGGCCACGCGCCCGGCCGGGATTTTCGGCAGATCATCGCCCGCGGCCGCGCGCTCCTGGCCGAGGGCCGGGCGACGGAGGAGGTGCGCGCGATCCTCGCGACCGAGCACCCCCCCGCGCCGCCCCGCACAACCCTTTCCCTGCGGCCCGAAGGCGCGCTCGGCTTCGTCGAGACGCTGGAGGCCGAGGATGCGGACGAGCTCGACAACCTCGCCAAGATCCGCGCGACCATGAGCGTCCTGATGCGGACGCCCACGATCGAGGCGGGCGCGGTGATGCCCGACGCCTGCCCGGCCGGACCGGTGGGGACCATCCCCGTCGGCGGCGTCGTGGCGGCGCGCGACGCCATTCACCCGGGGATGCATTCCGCCGACATCTGCTGTTCGGTGATGCTGACCGACCTCGGCCAGGCCGACCCCAAGGCCGTGCTCGACGCGGCCCAGGCGATCACCCATTTCGGCAACTCGGGGCGGCCGAACGGCCGGCGCTTCACCGTGTCGCTGGACCTGATCGACGCCTTCCGGGCGAACCCGTTCCTGTCGGGCCCGCGCCTCCTGCGCGCCATGCAGGAGCAGATGGGGACCCAAGGGGACGGCAACCATTTTCTCTTCGTCGGGCGGTCGCGCAAGACCGGGCGGACGGCGATGGTCACCCATCACGGCTCGCGCGGCCCCGGCGGCCTGCTCTACAAGGAGGGAATGGCGGCGGCCGAACGCTTCCGGCGCAGCCTCTCGCCCGAGACGCCGCCCCAGAACGCCTGGATCCCGGCCGACACGCAGGAGGGGCGCGACTACTGGGAGGCGCTGCAACTGATCCGGCGCTGGACCAAGGCGAACCACAACGCCATCCACCAGGCGACGGTCGAGGCGGTGCGGGCCGAGCCCGGGGACCGGTTCTGGAACGAGCACAACTTCGTCTTCCGGCGCAACGGGCTCTATTACCACGGCAAGGGCGCGACCCCCGCCTGGGGGGACTACGCCGCCGACGCCACCGGCCTTACCCTGGTGCCGCTCAACATGGCCGAGCCGGTGCTGGTGGTGCGGGGCAAGGACTCGCCCCGCGGGCTCGGGTTCAGCCCCCACGGGGCCGGGCGCAACTTCTCGCGCTCCGAGCACCGGCGGCGGATGGGCGGGCTGACCGCCGAAGCGATGCTGGCGCGCGAGACCGAGGGGCTCGACATCCGCTTCGGCGCAGGCGGGATCGACCCCTCGGAACTGCCGTCGAGCTACAAGAAGGCCGCGACGGTGGCGCGCCAGATCGAGAGCTTCGGCCTGGCCGAGATCGAGGACTACATCGATCCCTACGGTTGCATCATGGCCGGAGAGATGACGCCGGTCTGGCTGCGGGGCCGCAAGCCGCGGCGCTGACCGGAGCCTGCCCGCCGGAAGAGGCGTGCGGACGGAGTCTGCCGTCCGCACGATCCCGCTCAAACCCGGTAGAGGTCGGCGAAGCGGTCGCGCAGCAGGTTCTTCTGGACCTTGCCCATGGTGTTGCGCGGCAGCTCGTCGACGAAGACCACGCGCTTGGGCAGCTTGAACTTGGCGAGCCGGTCCTCGAGGCTTTTCAGCAGCGCCTCCTCTTCCAGCTCGACCTTGCCGGTGGGCACGATGACCGCGGTCACGCCCTCGCCGAAGTCCCGGTGCGGCACCCCCACCACCGCGGATTCGAGCACGCCCGGGATGGCGTCGAGCTCTGTCTCGATCTCCTTCGGGTAGACGTTGTAGCCGCCGGTGATGATCAGGTCCTTGCCGCGGCCGACGATGTGGACATAGCCGCGCTCGTCGATCTTGCCGAGGTCGCCGGTGATGAAGAAGCCGGTGTCGCGCAGCTCCGCGGCGGTCTTTTCCGGCATCCGCCAGTAGCCCTTGAAGACGTTGGGGCCGCGCACCTCGATCATGCCGATCTCGCCCTGGGCGAGCGCCGCGCCGGTCTCGGGATCGGTCACGACGATCTCCACCCCCGGCAGCGGCAGGCCGACGGTCCCCGCCACCCGGTCGCCGTCATAGGGGTTCGAGGCGTTCATGTTGGTCTCGGTCATGCCGTAGCGCTCGAGGATGGCGTGACCGGTGCGGGCGCGCCACTCGCGATGGGTCTCGGCCAGCAGCGGCGCCGAACCGGAGACGAAGAGCCGCATCCGCGCCGCGGCCTCGAAGGTCACCCTCTCGTCCTCCAGCAGGCGCACATAGAAGGTGGGCACGCCCATCAGCACCGTCGCCCGGGTCCTCATCAGCTCCAGGATCCGCTCGACGTCGAACTTCGGCAGGAAGACCATCGCCGCGCCGGAGAACAGCGTCACGTTGGTGGCGACGAAGAGACCGTGGGTGTGGAAGATGGGCAGCGCATGGATCAGCACGTCCTGCGCCGTGTAGGCCCAGGCGTCGCGCAGCGCGAGCGCGTTCGAGACCAGGTTGCCATGGGTCAGCATCGCCCCCTTGGACCGCCCGGTGGTGCCGGAGGTGTAGAGCAGCGCGGCGAGGTCGTCGGAGGCCCGCTCGACCGTCTCGAACGCCTCCGGCGCGGCGTCGGCCGCCTCCGTCAGCGTGCCTCTTCCCCCGGCGTCGAGCGTCACGAGCCGGGCGCCCGCCTTGTCCGCGGCGGTCTGGAGCGCGGCCTGTTTCGCGGGGTCACAGACGAAGACCGCGGGCGCGGCGTCCTCGACGAAATACCCGATCTCGGCCGGGGTGTAGCCGGTGTTGAGCGGCAGGAAGACGCCGCCGGCGCGCACGACCCCGAGGTAGAGGACGATCGCCTCCACCGACTTCTCGACCTGGGCCGCCACCCGGTCGCCGGGCTTCACCCCGAAGCCGACGAGGGCGTTCGCCATCCGGCCGGCGCGGGCGACGAGATCGGCGTAGGTGATGCGCGCGCCCGAGACGGTCTCGATGGCGGTCGCCTCCGGGTCCTGAATGCTGTCCTGGAGAAGGGCGAAAAGATTGGCGTTCATGGGAGTTACCTGGATAAGGGGTCAGGACGCGGCCGGCAGGGTCTTGCGCACGTCGTCGGAGGCGGCGATCAGGCCCTTCTCGGCCAGCGCCTCGTGGTTCTTCTCGATCCGGCCGAGGTCGTAGAGATAGTTGACCATTAGCCCGTGCGCCTGGCGCAGGCCGTTTTCCGACACGTCGCCGAGAAAGTTGAGCCGCTCCAGCCGCGCCCCGTTGCCGAGATGGAAGCGCGCGACCGGATCGACCGGACGGCCCGCCTTGTCCCGGGCCTTCAGGAAGTAGTGGGCGGCGACGGGCAGGAGCGCGGCGCGCGCCGCCTCGGCCCGGGCCGGGTCGAGATGCCAGCCCGGTTCGTCGAGCAGGGCGAGCGTGGCGCGCCGGTCGGCGTCGAGGATCTCGGAGGTTTCCGCCGCGCGCTCGCGCCGCAGCCAGGCGGCGAAGCCCGGCGCCGGCGACAGGGTGACGAAGGTCTTCACGTTCGGCAGCTCCGCCTTCAGATCCTCCACCACCTGCTTGATGAGGAAGTTGCCGAAAGAGACCCCGGCGAGGCCCTTCTGGGTGTTGGAGATCGAATAGAACACCGCCGTCGTCGCCTTCTCCGCCGCGATCGGCTGGCGGTCGAGGTCGAGGAGCCCGGCGACCTCCGACGGGATCGTCTCGGTCAGCGCCACCTCGACGAAGATCAGCGGCTCGTCCACCAGTTGCGGGTGGAAGAACCCGTAGCAGCGCCGGTCTCCGGGTTGAAGCCGGTTTCTGAGGTCGTCCCAGTTGCGGATGGCGTGGACGGCCTCGTAGCGGATGATCCGCTCCAGGATATGCGCCGAGGTGGTCCAGTCGATGTGGCGCAGCACCAGGAAGCCGCGGTTGAACCAGGAGCCGAAGAGATGCGCGAAATCGTCGTCGACGATGCCGAGGGCGGGATTGTCGCGCAGGCGCCGGAGCAGCTCCTCGCGCATCCGCACCAGGGCGGCGGTGCCGCCGGGGGCGAGGTTGAGCCGGCGCAACAACTCCTGCCGCCGAGGCTCGGCTGCGGCGTGCAGCGCCTCGATGGCGTTCGGTTCGTCCCGGGACACGGCCTCCATCGCCGCGGCCACCGCGGCCCGGTCGGGACCGAAGCGATCGGCGAGCAGCTTCAGGAAGGCCAGCCGCTCCTCCGGCGAGGCCGCGTCGAAGGCGGCGACGAGCGCGCGGGCGAGCGCCACGCCCGAGGCCTCGCCCCGGCGGGACAACAGCGCCTCGCCGAGGGTCGCGAGATCGGGGGCGGCGTCGGAGGCCTCGGGCTCGCGCCGGCGGAGCAGGTTGCGCCCGCGCTCGCTCAGCGTGTCGAGCAGGTCGCCGAGAAAGGCGGGACGGCCCTGGCGTTCGATGGGATCGGGCTTGGTCACGTGCGTCTCCATGGGGCGTTCGGGAACCGGGGCGAGCTTCGCAACGCGCGCGCCCCGGAGGGTCGGGCCGTCAGCCCGGGATCACGACGAAGAGCATCCAGACCACGATCGGCGCGAGGACGGTGACGATCGCGCCGTAGCCGAGGAGCCGCCGGAAGAAGACCTGCCGGTCGATGCCCTGGGCGTTGGCGAGGACCAGCGCGCCGTTGGTCGAGAAGGGGCTGACGTCGACGATGGTGGAGGCGACCGCCATGGCGGCGATGAAGCCGATCGCGCTCACCCCCGTCCCCGCCTGGAGGAAGGGCACCGCCAGCGGGATGAGCGAGCCGAGGACCGCGGTCGAGGAGGCGAAGGCCGAGACCACCGCGCCGATGAAGCACAGGAGCAGCGCGGCGAGAAGCGGCGAGGCGAGGCCCGCGACGCTGTGGCCGACGAAGTCGATCGTGCCCATGTGCTCGAGCACCGCCACATAGGTCGAGACGCCGGTGATGAGCATGATCTCGGGCCAGGCGACCTGGGTCATCGCGCGCTTCTGCATGTCCGGCGCCCAGAGGGCGAGGACGAGGCCGATCGACAGCGAGACGAAGCCGATGTCGAGCTTGAAGGCGAGCACCAGCACCGCGAGCAGCGCGAGGCCGAGCAGGGTGACGACCTGGTAGAGGTTGCCGTCGGGCTCGCCCGGCGCGGGGTCGCGGGTCAGGCGGTTCGGGTCGACGCCGGCTTCCTCGCTGATCTGGCGCGACAGGGCCTCGGCCTCGCTGTCGCCGAAGATCTGCGGGCCGGTCGCGGGCTTGGCGATCTCGATGTGGGGCACGTTCAGCGGCGCCGGTGCGGCCATCGGCATGGCCTGCATCAGCTTGCGCCCGCCGAGCAGCAGGAAGAGCAGGAGCGCGACCGCCGCATTGACGAAGAAGCTCGCGGCGAAGGTGGTCATGGGCGACAGCGGCAGGCCGGCCTTGGCGACGACTCCGTTGGTGATGCCGCCGTAGATGGAGATCGGGGAGAAGCCGCCGGCCTGGGCGCCGTGGACGACCATGAGGCCCATGAGCAGCGGCGAGATCTGGTAGCGGAACGCGAAGCCGAGGGCGATGGGGGCGATGATCGCGACGGCCCCCGGGCTGACCGCGCCGACCGAGGTGAGAAGCGCCGAGATGCCGAACATGATCCACGGGATCGCGGCCATCCGGCCCTTCACCGCCCGCACCGCGAGGCGCACCAGCCAATCGATGGTGCCGTTGTTCTGGGCGAGCGCGAAGAGCCAGGTGATGCCGACCAGGGTCAGGAACAGCCCGCCGGGAAAGCCTGCGATGATGTCCTTAGAGGCCTGGCCCGCGAAGAGCGTGCCGACGAGAAAGGCGCCGACGAAGGCGAGCACGCCCATGTTGATGGGCCAGAGCGTCGCGACGACGAACATCGCCACGAGCGCATAGATGGAAATCAGTTGTGGTGTCATTCCGGGGGTCCTCCCATGCGTCTTTCGTTCTCACCCCGGGCGCTTCGCGCTCCGGGGGGATCCGGCAGGGGCTCCGGGCGGAGCATCCTGACATGCACATTGTCACTCGTTATACGCTTTACATGATTTGTTGTATATATCAAACTCAGGTATGGATGCGTTTTGGGATCTGCTATACGTATGAAGCGGTTATGACGGAGAGCCTGGGGTGACGACGACCGTTCCGACCACGATCCGGATTCGACGGGCGCTGGAGAACGCGATCGTCGACGGCCGGTATCCCCCGGGATCGCGACTCGATCCCGAAGCCCTTGCGCGGGAATTCGACTGCTCGCGCACGCCGATCCGCGAGGCGCTGCAGCAGCTCGAGGCCTCGGGCCTCGTCCGGGTCCTGCCCAAGCGGGGAACATATGTTTCGGAATGGACGGCGGGCGAGCTGGCGGAGCGCTTCGAGGTGATGGCCGAGGTCGAGGCGATGTGCGCCCGCCTCGCCGCCCGCCGCATCACCGACGAGGAGCTGGCGGAGTTCGAGGCGGTCCATGCCGCCTGTCGCGAGCTGGCCGAGGCCGGCGACGTCGAGGCCTATTACCTGCGGAATTCGGATTTCCACCATTGCATCTACCGGGCCACGCACAACGCCTTCCTCGAGGAGCAGGCGTCACGGCTGCATGCGATGCTCCAGCCCTATCGCCGGATGCAGCTCCAGGTGCGCAACCGCATGGCGCGTTCCTTCGCCGAGCATGATGCGGTGGTGGCGGCGATCCGCGCCGGCGACCCGGAGGCGGCGGCGCTCGCCATGCGCGACCACGTGGTCATCCAGGGCGACCGCTTCCATGACCTCCTCGCCGCCCTGCGCCAGGAGGGACGCGCAGCCGCGGCGGCGGGATGACATTGCGACGCTGACCGTAAATCGTCAGGGCCGCCAGCGTCGGCTTGACCAGCGCCTTGATCGCCATGCCGCATGGTCGCGATCTGAACCGCGCCGGGTTTGCCGGAGGCTCCCACTCCTGAGTAGGATGGAGCATCATGAGCAAGACGACGAACAAGTTTTCCCCTGAGGTTCGCGAGCGGGCGGTTCGGCTGGTCCTCGAGAGCGAAGGCCAGCACGGGTCTCGCTGGCAGGCGATCCTGTCAATTTCGGCGAAGATCGGCTGTTCGGGACAGACGCTGAACGAATGGGTGAAGAGGGCCGAGGTCGACAGCGGCAGGCGTGCGGGCATTCCGGCCGAGATGGCCGAGAGGATGAAGGCGCTCGAGCGGGAGAACCGCGAGCTGCGCCAGGCCAACGAGATCCTGCGCAAGGCAAGCGCGTATTTTGCGATGGCGGAGCTCGACCGCCGGTCGAAGTGATGGTGTCGTTCATCGACGCGCATCGGGATGCACACGGGGTCGAGCCGATCTGCAGGGTCCTGCCGATTGCCCCTTCCACCTATCATGATCGTCTTGTGAAGCGGGCCGATCCAGCTCGGCTGTCGGATCGTGCCCGACGGGATGAGGCGCTGCGGCCCGAGGTCCTGCGCGTGTTCGAGGAGAACTGGCGGGTCTATGGCGTGCGCAAGGTCTGGAGGCAGCTCGGCCGCGAGGGTTTCGACATTGCCCGTTGCACCGTCGCGCGGCTGATGAAGAGCATGGGTATTCAAGGCATTATTCGGGGCAAGCCGCACAGGACGACGATCCCTGACAAGAAGTCGCCGTGCCCACAGGACCAGGTGAGCCGCCAGTTTCGCGTGCCGGCGCCGAACATGCTGTGGGTGAGCGACTTCACCTATGTCGCCACCTGGAAGGGCTTCGCCTACGTCGCCTTCGTCATCGACGCCTACGCCCGCAAGATCGTCGGCTGGCGCGTCAGCACCTCGGCCCATGCGGGGTTCGTGCTCGATGCCCTGGAACAGGCGGTCCACGATCGGCGCCCGGCCAAGGGCGCGGGGTTGGTCCATCATAGCGACCGCGGATCGCAATACCTGAGCATTCGCTACAGCGAGCGGCTGGCGGAAGCCGGCATCGAGCCCTCCGTCGGCAGTGTCGGGGACAGCTACGACAATGCCCTGGCAGAGACCATCAATGGCCTCTTCAAGGCCGAAGTCATTCATCGGCGTGGCCAATGGCGCAGCTTCGAGGCGGTGGAATACGCGACCCTCGAATGGGTCGACTGGTTCAACAACCGCCGCCTGCTGGAGCCGATTGGAAACGTCCCGCCCGCAGAGGCTGAGAGGAACTTCTACGCAGCTCTGGAAACCAAAGCCATGGCCGCGTAGCTAACGAAAGTCAGCCTCCGGCAAACCCGGCGCGGTTCACCATGGCCGCGTAGCTAACGAAAGTCAGCCTCCGGCAAACCCGGCGCGGTTCAGTTCAATCTCGGGACGTGAGCGGGAGCTGACCGCGCCAAGACTAATCCTTAACGCATCCAAATCTCCCCACTCCAACTCACTTTCGGTGCAGCGCTGCGATTGATCATGCCGCGCCAAGAAGTCGCGCTCTCAGGAGGTCGAGCTTTGCGCGGCCGTACATCTGGCGCTTGACGAGCTTCAGCTTGGTGATCTGGCCGTTGGACCACGGCAAGCTTAAAGCGGCCGTGACGGCCGCCTGATCGTCCCGCAACCCGCGGGCGAAGGAGGCCAACGGTCCGGACGACGCGTCGTCGAGCCAGGCGTCCAGGCTGGACGGTTCCCGCTTCCGGACCATTGCCTGGAAGCGTTCGAGAAGCTGCCGGGTGACAGCAAGGAGGGGGACGGCGGCCTCGATCACCGCCACGGTCACCGCATCCTCGTTGGTGAGATGCGCCCGCTTCTGGGTCAGCATCCTCGCAATCTTTCGGGCCGAGGGGCACTTGCGGGGGCCGGAAGCCTGGGCCGCTTCGGCACGCCGACGGCGCGTGGCCCACTCGGTGACGACACGCAGGCTGCCGCCGAAGCCGGCGAGGCGGAGACGCCGCCAGAGTTCGGCGCCGTTGCGGCATCCGCCGGACCAGGCCTCGTCGAGCTGGACGAGCCACGGCTCGAGCGAGTTCATGCGGGCACGGAAGACATCGTCCCGCTCGCCGCGAAGAATGCGCCGCACGGTCTGCCGGCCGCAACCGGTCCGCAGGACGATCTGCTTGATCGGCACGCCTTCGTCCGCCAGCGCCCGGACAGCTGCATTGATCTCCTCGCGGCGCAGGAATCCCTCGTACTGCAGCCGCTCGGCCGAGGTAAGCAGCTCGGGGCTCACGGCGCCCGCACCGAGCACGCGGCGGATCGGCGTCATCGACCGCCGCACCACGTCGAGGAAGACCTGGCTGGCATTCGCCATCAGGCGCCAGCGGTCGGCCACCTGCACCACCTCCGGCGCCGTGCGGGCGACCGCTTGGCCGTAGCCGCCGCCGCGGTCCCGCGACACGATCTCAACCTCGGGATGATCCGCCATCCAGGTTTCGACGGTGGCTGCCTCGCGGTCGGGAAGCACATCGACGATCTCGCGCCGCTCCAGGTCGCAGACGATGCTTCCGGAGTGATGCCCGCGCTTCCACGCCCAGTCGTCGATGCCGATCACCCGCGATGTCGGCCGCGCTTTCGGCGCCCGCGCGCGGACGGTCCGCAGCTGCGTATCCTTGCTCACCGGCATCAGCAGGCGCCGGGCCAGTCCCTGGCCTGGACGGCCGCCGAGCGCGCGGCCGAGATGGTGGACGATGGTCTGCAGCCGCGCCGTGCGCCGGACGTAGGGAGCAACGATGTCCTCGCCGAACCGCTCGGAGAAGATCGCCTGCGGGCAGATGTCGTTGCCGCATCGGAACCGCCGCACCGTGAACGCGATACTGACGCGCCGGCCGTGGGCCGGGAGATCAGAGAGGGATCGAACGTAGTGGCTGTGGACCCGCCGCGAGAGCTTGCCGCAGCCCGGGCAGGCCGACCCGACTCCCCGGGACCGCGCGGCCGCCGCCACGCCGTCCTCCTCTATCCGCACGGTTTCGATGATCAATCCCGGCGGCAGCAACGCCGCCGACGATCGGCTCCCAACCATCCCCGCTCCCCTCAAGTTCGGAGCAGGAGACTATCCGCCAGGCCGATGGGCTGCACCGAGATTGAGTCAGAGCCAACATTCCATGCCGATCCACAGCGTGCCTTAGAGCGATATCCAACCAGACGGGATCGTCTGGTGGTTAAGATATCGCGACAAAACAATAATGTAGAGCGTACGGCCCGGCTCTGCCGGGACAGATTCCGCTCTAGAAGGGCGGCGAGCCGCCCTTCCGCATTCAGGCTGCAGCGTCGATCAATCTACCAGCGTGAGGTTCGTCGCGGATTCCCGGCCATCGCGACCACGTTCAATGTCGTAGCTGATCTTCTGCCCGTCGGGCAGGCCAGAAATGCCGGCGCGCTCGATCGCGCTGATATGAACGAACACGTCGCGCGATCCGGTTTCCGGCTGGATGAAGCCAAAGCCTTTGGTTGCGTCGAACCATTTCACGGAGCCATTGGCCATCGTGAAGTCTTCTGACTCAAATGCCGCCCGCGGCATGCGGCGGCCTGGCAATGTCAGGAAGGACGAGGGCTGAAGCCGTTGAGGAAGACAGCGGTCGAACGTCATAACGCGGCTCTCCACAAATGAGGTCGAACTTGGCGAATGCAAGGGCGCGCCGGCGAGTCGGTCCGGGTCGCTCCGATCGCTTCGGCTTGCAACGTCTTGGGCATCAGCCATCGGCGGCGCGGCGCGGCGCAGTCCAGAGCCGTCGAATCTCTTTCTCGGTGACGCTGTCGCTCGCCATGACGAGCCGGATCATCGGATCGGCGAGCATCTCATCGAGCAGCCGCTCGGCGAGCGAACGGCCTGGTTCCTGATCTTCCGCTACCGCCTGCTCGAAATCGACCAGCGAAACCGTCAGCGTCCGGGCCAGACCGGGGCTCGCATCCGGTCGATGCAGGTGGAGTTTCACCGAGGCGCGCCATTGGTCCGGGTCGACGACATCGGGCGGCATTTCGAACTCGGTCTCGACCAGATAGGCGCCGTCGGGAAGCACTTCGTCCAATCCCGGCAACCGAAAGGGGCTGTCGAAGACCACGGTCGACCGGGTTCTGACGGGCGCCGTCATCCTATCGGATCGGTCCAGACCTCGAACCCGGTCAGTTCGTTCGGGCCAAAGGTGTAGGTGAGCGGCACATCCGCGGCGTCGCGGCCGCGGGCGATCAGGATACGCCCGACGCGCGGCTCATTGTTGCGCGGATCGAAGGTATGCCACGCGCCGCCGAGATAGACTTCCATCCAGGCCGCGAAATCGCCGGCGGGCCAGGGTTCCGGCTGACCGATCTCGCTGAGATAACCGGTGCAGTAGCGCGCCGGGATATTCATGCAGCGGCAGAAGGCGATCGCGAGATGGGTGAAATCGCGGCAGACCCCGACCTGCTCCTCGTAGGCCTCGAAGGCGGTGCGGGTGGAGCGAGCATGATTGTATCCGAAGACGATCCGGTCATGGACGAAATCGCAGATCGCCTGTGCTCGTCTCCATCCCGTAGGGGTGTGAGCAAAGAGACGCCACGCCTCTGCAAGCAAAAGGTCGGTGTCACAGTAGCGACTGCCCAGCAGAAAGGGGATGGTTTCGTCCGGCAGATCCTCGACGGCATGCTGGGCGGCGTCCACTTCGACCGGATCCGCCGCTCCCCCATCGCGAAATACGCCATCCGTCAAGAGTTCGAACTGGCCAGCGGGCGCGAGCAACCGAGTGCACCAGTTGCCGAAGGCGTCGCGATAACTGCCGATCGGCACGCTCGGCGACGTCACCAAGTAGTCGGGACGGTCGAGATCGCCGAATCGCGAGAAATGCACATTCAGCAGCGCGATCATCGGCGTCGGCTGCGGAAGAACATATGCAATGCGGCAGCCGAGTTTCAGGCGCATGCGGTCTTTCCCCTTCGGGCGATGGGAGACGACCGCCGGGCGGCGATGGCCGGTGCGTTCGCCCGTCGGAAGACAGGAAGCGCAGCTTTGAAGGATGTGGGGAGGCGGCGTGCGGTTCGCAACCACCGCCTTGTCCGTCGTCCGGGTTTTTGGGACATCTGAGCTGAGCGAGCATCGGAGGGCTGTGGCTCATCTGGTTCAGGTTATGGCGCTCGGCCGTGATGGCTCAAGCGGCGGCTTCGGACGGTCCGTTTCTTGATCGTCTCTCTGGCCTCAAGGATGGCTGCAGCGCGGCCGAAGTCGACGTCGGCCGGGGCCGGGTTGCCGAGGCTCTCGTGGTGGCGGCGATGGTTGTAGCGCTCGACGAAGCCCCCGACGGCGGCCTCGAGCCTCCTCCTTCTCGAAGGCCAGCAGCGGCGCGTCGCAGCTCGCTACAAATAGAAAGGTTTGATACGGCTAGCGCTCCATCCCCGGTGCTCTGGGAGGCAAAAACTGTAAGAATTAGTCGGTGGCAGCGTCCGCCTTCACCTTCGCCTTGGCGGTAGCCGCTTCGATTCGTCGCACCGCGTCGCGGGACAGCTTTTCCCCAGCATCCTGCGCTTTAGCGAAAACCGACCCCAAGTCACGACGCTGCTCTTGATAGGGAAAGTCGATCTTCTGCGACGGCTTAGCATACATGGTCAAGGTCTCTCCTGTTAAGCTATTGCGGGTAAAAATGTTTTCTTCGGATCCACTTGAACCCCTCCTACTTCGTCGTGGTCGCTATGTCTGCCGCTCCGCCAACGATATCAGCCCCCGGTGCCAACGAGAAGTACGTCTTCGTGACCTCCACTAGGAAATCAGCAAGCCGGATTGCATCTGACGTGACCCCTTGTTTCTCCTCCACGGACAGCTGGAATCCGGACCACAGGAGAGGAACCGGAGATGAAGCGAAGCAGGTTCACGGAAGAGCAGATCATCGGGGTTCTGCGGGAGGGCGAGGCCGGCGCGACGGTCGCCGAGTTCTGCCGCAAGTATGGCATGTCGGCCGCGACGTTCTATGCCTGGAAGGCGAAGTTCGGCGGGATGGATGTGTCCGAGGCGAAGCGGCTCAGGGCGCTCGAGGAGGAGAACGCGAAGCTGAAGCGGCTCTATGCGGACGCGATGCTCGACAACGCCGGGTTGAAGGAACTCGTGGCAAAAAAATGGTGACGCCCGCCGCGAAGCGGGAGGCGGTCGCGCATCTGAGGGAGAGCCTCGAGGTGAGCGAGCGGCGGGCGTGCAGCATCATCGCCGCGGACAGGAGTTCGGCGCGCTATCGAGCCCGACGCCCTGACGACGCCGCCCTGCGGGCACGGCTGCGGGAGCTGGCGGATCAGCGGCGGCGGTTCGGCTACCGCCGCCTGCATGTCCTGCTGCGCGGCGAGGGCTGGACCGTGAACCGCAAGAAAACCCAGCGGCTCTACGGCGAAGAAGGCCTGACGGTGCGACGGCGCAGGTCGCGGCGTCGGATCGCGGTCGCACGCACGCCAATCCCGAAGCCGGATGGACCCAACAGCCGCTGGTCGACCGACTTCGTGCACGACCAGCTCGCGAACGGCCGGCGTTTCCGGGTGCTGACGATCATCGACGACGTCACCAAGGAGTGCCTGGCCGCGGTCCCCGACACCTCCCTCTCGGGCAGGAGGGTGGTGCGCGAGATGACCGCGCTGATCGCCCGGCGCGGCCGGTCCGGCGCGATCGTCAGCGACAACGGCACCGAGTTCACCTCCTCGGCGATCCTGGCCTTCACCCAGGCGGCGGGGCTCGACTGGCGCTACACCGCGCCGGGCAAGCCCACCCAGAACGCCTTCGCCGAGAGCTTCCTGGGGCGGATGCGTGACGAATGCCTCAACGAGCATCTGTTCTTCTCGATTAACCACGTCCGCGCCATCGTCGCCGGCTGGGTCGATGACTTCAATACAGCGCGGCCCCACTCGGCGATCGGCTACATGACGCCAGCCGCCTACGCCGCGACCCTGAAACCGCAACGGGCGCCGGCGCTGCGCCACCTCAAAAGCTCCGCACCGCCGCCCGTTGCTACCGTTGCGCCAAGGCGCAATTCTCAACCCACGATTCCAGTCGCAGGTGGATGAGCGACGGGGGTCACGTCACATCGAGGATTGGCATCATGGAGTTAACGAGCGGTGTCGCCTGACTGTTCCTGACCGCATTGTGGATTGCCAGGGCATCCGGCTGCTCGATGTCGAAATCGACCATCGCGCCTACCGCATCCGGATCAATCCCAATCAGGAGGCGCGCAATCGCCCTCCCCTGACCGCCCCAGAACACTCCATCTTCATGTTCGTCCAGCCGCGAAGGCTCGCGCACGTCTCCATCGGCAATCACGACCTTCCAGACTTCGCCGTGATCGTTGGCTGATCCATAACCTCCGACCCAAAATCCAGGTAATCACCGGCACGAGGCCCGCCATAGGCAGCAAGGTACTTCTCGGCCAAGAATGCATGAGCCCGACCCGCCACATCTTCGACGGTGTATTCCACCCCAAGCGGCTCTTCGCAAGAGAGACGATACCTCTGTTCTTTTGCAAGATTACTTATAGATCTTGTGCCAATATGACCCATACCGCGATTGGACGCCTCCAAAAACCGGTGCGCTTTCGTCGGATCGATGATTCACTCGGCCTTGGGACGAGGCGGGGCGTATCATGGGGCGACAGGCTGGACTGTTCGACATCGAGGAGCGGTTGCGGGATCTCTCGGCGAAGGGTGACGACCTCGAGCGGATCAACGCGCTGGTCGACTTCGAGGCGTTCCGACCCGAACTCGAGCGCGCCGTGCCGCGCTCCGACCGGGCCCGAGGCGGCCGACCGCCGTATGATCACGTGCTGATGTTCCGCCTCCTGATCCTCCAGGCGAGCCATTCGCTGTCGGACGAGCGGACGGAATACCTGGTCAAGGATCGGCTCTCCTTCATGCGCTTCCTGGGGCTGACGCTGGCCGACCGGGTGCCGGACGCGAACTCGATCTGGAACTTCCGCGAGGCGCTGACCCGGGCGACCCTCGACGGCGTCCCGGCGGTCGAGGCGCTGTTCCGGCGTTTCGACGCGCAGCTTCGCGCCGCCGGCTTCATCGCCATGGGCGGGCAGATCGTCGATGCGACCGTCGTGTCCGCGCCGAAGCAGCGCAACACCGAGGACGAGAAACAGGCCCTGCGCGAAGGACGCATCCCCGAGGACTGGGCGCGGAAGCCGGCGAAGCTCGCTCAGAAAGACCGGGACGCCCGCTGGACGGTGAAGCAGGGCAAGGCGAAACCCGGGCCTGACGGGGCGCCGCGGCTCGCCATCGCCATCCCGGTCTACGGCTACAAGAACCATGTGGGGATCGACCGCCGGCACGGGCTGATCCGCACCTGGACGGCCACCGATGCGGCCCGCCACGACGGCGCCGAGCTGCCGGCCCTGCTCGACCGGAGCAACACCGCGAGCGGGGTCTGGGCGGACACTGCCTACCGCTCGGCGAAGAACGAGGCGCATCTCGCCGAGGCGGGCTTCGTCAGCCGCATCCATCGGCGCAAGCCCAAGGGCCAGGCGATGCCGCAGCGGACCGCCCGCGCCAATGCGGCCAAGTCCGAGGTGCGTTCCCGGGTCGAGCATGTCTTCGCTCGGCAGAAGGGGCCGATGGCCCTAGTCGTGCGCACCATCGGCCTCGCGCGGGCCAGGGTGAAGATCGGCCTCGCCAATCTCGTCTACAACATGCGCCGCATGGTCTGGCTGGCCGAAGTCACCCCCGCATGAGCGCCATGGGCGGGCTGAGGGCCGCCGGGCTTCCCGCGCCAGTGGGCCGATGTCCTACGCTCCGCGTCTCCAAGACGACGCGACGCTTCACCACAGAACCGAAAACATCGTTCTTGGAGGCGTCCAATTTATCGAAACCAACGTTCGGCCTCTGCATAAATTAAAAACCTTATCAGCATTATTATATACATTTAGTACTGTAGAGCCGTATCTTACGCTAGGAGCAGATAAAATTCTCGCACTATCTGCCGTAAATATAATATTTTCTCTGAATTTTATCGCTACGCATACAGTTATTTTTCCCAAAATATTATTCCGAACGCATTATTATCGAGCGATCAGATCGGCTCAGACAAAAATAGCATACACCATCAACCTCCGCCGCTCGTCCTCGCTTCTTCCAAAGTTCGCCCGATCATCTCGGCCGCGAAGTTCTAGCTTCCTGCGCTCGGCGTCAAGCCAAGCGAGATCCTCCGGCTGGAGGCGGACGACGATCTGGACCTTTGCCAGTCGGGGCGGGACTTCAGTTCGGCTTTTAGTCAGACGCCGCTTGCGCCGTGCCATCCTTCCTCAGCGCCACGCCCAGCCCGTTTTCATCCTCGGGGATAAACCCGCCCTCGGCGGCTTCAAGCGCTGCGCAGATGGCGTCCTCAAAGAGGCACGATCCGCTCGCAGTTCTTTGGAAGCTTTTCGACGCTCTCCAAGTAGAGCACCCGCGGGGCAAAGCCGGGACAGCCGTATCCGCCCTTCAAGGCCATGCAGCGCAGGGAACGCCCGGTGGCGGTAGCCCCGGGCATCGAACTCAACGATCGTGGATCTGGGCTCTCACTCCTTGGTCGCCTTGACCTTCGCGACCTGGGCCGAGGCGTCTGCCAGCGCGGCGCTGCCGTTCGGGAGCATATCGGTGCGATAGACGACGAGCGCGGGCACGGTCCCGACCTCGGGAGACCAGAAGCGCCCACGACCCGACCAGTCAAGCAGCCGGTCGATGTTGGACGTCGTCTTGTCGATGGCGCGCCACCCGTAGACCTGTCGTCCCGCGAGCTTGAGGTCGCGCATGTCGCCATCCCAGAACCCGACGAGACGCAGATCGCTCCCGAAGCTGTCGTTGAGATCGCGCCAAGCCGGCGCGTCGAAGGACAGCACGCCGAAGGCGCATTGCGCGATCCCGCTGCGCACGTCGTTGAGGGCCTGCTCCCATGATCCCGAGAGGCGATAGGTCGGCTTGGCGAAGTCGTCGTCAAAGCTCGCGAGCACGTTCAGCGTCAGGAGGGAGCCGCTTTCCGCGCTGCCTGCGATCGCGATCACGCTGCTTGCGCTTTGCGCCACGTCGTTGAAGTCATCCTCGTCGACATCGCGGCGGCAGACGGCCGCCATGTCTTCGGTCAGGACCCGCGAAGCCGCCCCGAGGACGGCATAGAGGTCCGGGGCGGTCTCCTGCGCCCAGACCAGGCCGTCGAGCTGGACCACGGCCGCCTCGGCCTCGCCCGCGGCGAGCTTGCGAAGGCATCCGACCGTGCCGCCGCCCGGCTCGACCGTCACCGGCATCTTGGCCTTCGCCTGGACGAGGCCGAGCATCTGGGAGGCCACCGAAAAATAGGCTCCGCTTTCGGCGCCGGTGCAGATCCTGATCTGCTCTGAGGGCGCGGACGCCGGCGTGACGGAGACGATCGGCTCGACCAGCGGCATTTCGGCATGCGCCGCCGAGGCCAGCGCGAGGAGGGAACAGGCCGCAAGGATGGTCTTCATGGTGGCGTCCTCGAAATCAGACTTGGCGAGAGGGGGCGCGGGGAACCTTGTGAGCAAGGCGTCGCTCCTGTTTTCTCCCTGCCAGCGCTCGACCGCGACGGGGCGGATTAGCACGTTTAGCATATTTAGCACGGGCAGGAACTTCTGGGTGACGCACCTTTAAGCTGAATGGGCTGGGATCGGTTAACCTCAGATCGCACGTTGTAAAACATCAGCCTGACTTCTGGACGATGGCTGCTTGCGCCGCTCCATCCTTCCTCAGCGCCACGCCCGGCCCGTTCCCGTTCTCGGCAAGGAAGACGACCCCGGCGGCCTCCAGCGCGGCGCGGATGGCGTCGATGGTCCCCGACCGAAGCTCCTCGCCCCGCTCAAACCGCGCGATCGTGTCTGGAGAAACGCCCGCCGCCTTTGCCAACTCGCGGACCCCAAGGCCAGTGGCAGCCCGAGCCATTTTGCATTGCGCGGCCATCAATTCGTAACCTCGTTTTGATTTTTTTGCTCTCGCGACAAGATAGGCATATCGTAACATTGTTCTGATTTCACAGCAATGGAGCCCACAATGCCACGCCCCCGCGTTTCGGCGGCCGCTCGCGCCTTGCCTGTCGCCACTCTCCACGAAATCCACGACTGCCTCGTGCTGGCGCTCAACGCCACCGAGGGCGACCAGCCGCGGCGCTGGCAGATGCCCGAGGCGCGCGGCCTGATCCGCAGCGCCCTGCGCGACATCCGCCGCCTGCTGGGCGAGGTGCCGGCATGAGCGGCGCCAAGGAACCGACCGACGCGGATCTGCTGGCGACCGCCGCGGCCATCGCCCGAACGGGCCCCCGCCTCATCGAGGCGACCAACCGCACGAGCTTCCAGGACGTGGGCGAAACGCTCGACGCTCTGTACGAACACTTGGCCGTGGCCGGCGGCTCGTTGCTGGTCCTCGCCGAGCGGCTGGGCTGGGAGGCCGAGTGAAGCGCCTCCTCGTCGGGGGCAGGCGCGCCTCGACGCCTTTCGCGCCTGCGCCAATATGGAGGGAAGGGCATGACCAGCGCTCGCCTCACCGATGGCCGCATGCTGCACCTGCCAGGCGCGCCGCATATCCGCGACAGCCACGGCGTCATCAGCGCGCCTGCGAACGCCGAGGCCTGAGGATGGATCGATGGCGAAGCCACGAAAAGCGAAGGGATTCGGATCAGCACTACCGGATCCGGAACTCGGAGCGGTTCTCGTGATCGAGAATCCGACAGCGCCCGAAGCGTTCCACTGCCTTCCAAGTTTTATTGGGGGAAGTTATGGACAGCTGAAGACAGGGCGACAAACAATCGCCCTATGTATCAATATCTTAAGGGTACAAGGTGGCGGACTGGGGAGGATTCGAACCCCCGACCCCTTGATTCGTAGTCAAGTACTCTATCCAACTGAGCTACCAGTCCGTGGCGCGTGAGATACGCGGGCCGCCGGGGGTTTGCAACCCCCAAAGCGGCTGAAAATCATTCCCCCCAGATGCGCTCCAGAACCGCGAGCCAGTTGCCGCGCGCGAGCTTGGCGATCAGCGTCTCGCCATAGCCGTGGGCGCGCAGGGCCCGGATCAGCGCCGGCAGGCCGGCGACGTCGGCGATCGCGTCGGGAACCAGCGCGCCGTCGAAATCCGAGCCGAACCCCACGTGGTCCTCGCCCAGGCGCAGCATCAGGTGGTCGAGATGGCGCAGGATCACGTCGAAGCCCATCTCCGGCAGCCGACGCCCATCCGGCCGCAGGAAGCCGACGGCGAAGTTCAGGCCCACCATGCCGCCGCGCTCGGCGATCAGGCCGAGCTGGCGGTCGGTCAGGTTGCGGCTGGAGGGGCAGATCGCATGGGCCCCGGAATGGGTGGCGACCAGCGGCCCGGTCGTCAGCCGCGCCACGTCCCGCACCCCGGCGGCGTTCATGTGGGACAGGTCGATGACCATCCGCAGCCGGTCCGCCTCGCGCACCAAGGCTTCGCCGGCGGGGGTGAGGCCAGGGCCGGTGTCGGGATCGGCCGGAAAGACGAAGGGCACCCCAGGGCCGAAGATCGTCGGGCGGCTCCAGACCGGGCCGAGCGAGCGCAGGCCCGCGGCGTGGAAGAGGTGGAGCGCGTCGAGGTCGGGGCCGATCGCCTCGGCGCCCTCCATGTGCATGACCGCCGCCACCGCGCCCGCCGCCATCGCCGCGCGGATCTCGCCCGCGCTGCGGCAGAGGCGCAGCCCGCCGCCCGAGACCCGGTCCAGCCGCAGGAGCAGGCTCGCCTGGCGCAAGGCCATCGGCTGCGCCTCGGCGATCGGCAGGGGCTCGGGCGTCGGCACGGCGTAGGGCGGCGCGGCCATCATCGCATCGAGCGCGGCGAGGGCGTCCGATCCCATGGGCGAAGGGCAATAGATCGCGAACATCCCGCCGGCGAAACCGCCCTGGCGCATCCGGGGCAGGTCGAGATGCCCCCGGCCGTCGCCCTCCAGCCACAGCCGGTCCACTTGATCCGGCGCGGCCCGGGCGAGGCGCATCAGCAGGTCGTTGTGGCCGTCGAAGACGGGGACGAGGGTCATGGCGGCTCCCGCGATGCGTGCATTCCCCCCTTGGCATGGCGCATCCCCGCGGCGGCCGCAACCGGCTGGCGCGGGGATGGGGCGGCTGCTAGCCTCGCCCGCCGAGGAGACGCTATGGAAGACCTGACGCGCTGGACCCCGCCCGAGGCCCCTGGGGCGATGACCCTCGAGGGCCGCTATGCCCGGCTGGAGCCGCTCGCCCCTGCCCATGCGCCGGCGCTCCACGCCGCGAACGGACCAGGCGCGGAGCTGTGGCGCTGGCTCGGCTACGGGCCTTTCGCCACGGCGGCGGACTACGCCGCCTGGGTCGACGGGGTCGCCGGACGGGCCGATCCGCGCTTCTTCGCCATCCACGATCTCGACCGCCCCGGCGCGGGTCCCGTGGGGGTGGCGAGCCTGATGCGCATCGATCGGGCGAACGGCGGGGTCGAGGTGGGCCATGTCTGCTTCTCGCCCGCGTTGCAGCGGCGGCGGGCGGCGACGGAGGCGATCTTCCTGCTCGCCGACTGGGCCTTCGGGGCGGGCTACCGGCGCTTCGAATGGAAATGCGACGCCGGCAACCTGCCCAGCCGCCGCGCCGCCCGGCGGCTGGGCTTCGCCTTCGAGGGGCTGTTCCGGCGGCACATGATCGTGAAGGGGCGCAATCGCGACACCGCCTGGTTCGCCATGACCGACGAGGACTGGCCGGCGCTGTCGGCCGGCCTGCGGGCCTGGCTCGATCCGTCGAATTTCGACGACGATGGGCGGCAGCGTCAGCCTCTGGAGAGCTTCACCGGCCCCGCCCTCGCCCGGGCGGAGGCGCAGATCCGCGCCGCCTCGGAGCGCCCCGCGGCCCCGTGATGGCCGCCATCACGGGAAGTCGGTTGCGCCCCCTCCCCCGCTTTGTCACCAAGTGGGCGAAAGCCAAGGAGGGCGGATGACCTATACGCTGCTGATCGGGGATCGCATCTATTCGAGCTGGTCGCTGCGGGGCTGGCTGGCCTTCGCGGCCTTCGGGGTTCCGGTGGAGGTTCGCCTCGCTCACATGGACTCGCCGGAATTCCGCGAGGCCCTGGCGGATTTCGCCCCGGCGCGCACCGTGCCGGCGCTGCGCGTCGAGGGGCGCGGCGTGATGTGGGACACGCTCGCCATCGCCGAGACCCTGGCGGAACGCTATCCCGACATCGCCTTCTGGCCCGGCGACGCCGAGGCTCGCGGCCTCGCCCGGGCGATGGCGACGGAGATGCATTCGGGCTTCGCCGCGCTGCGGGAGGCCTGCCCCATGGATCTGGGCGCGGCCGTGGACGGCTTCGTCGCGCCGGAGGCCGTGCTCGCCGATCTCGCCCGGATCGAGACGCTCTGGGCCGCCGCCCGCGCCTGTCCAGGGCGCGGCCGCGGACCCTGGCTCTTCGGGGAATACAGCCTCGCCGACGCCTTCTATGCGCCGGTCGCCGCGCGGATCGCCGGCTATGGCCTGCCGGCGAGCGCCGAGGCCCAGGCCTATGTCGCCGCCCATCTCGCCCACCCCGCCTTCGTCGAGTGGCGCGCGGCGGCGCTCGCCGATCCGCATCGCCATCCGATGCCCGGCGACGCCCTGCCCCGCCGACCCTGGCCGGGCGAAGGCTGACGGCCCCGGGGCAGGCGGTGGTTGACACCGGCCCCGCGCCGTCGGACACCCCGCCCCGTCCTGCGACGGAGGCAAGAATGGCGGCGCGGCCCGAAGTGATGGAATTCCTGCTGACCCGGCGGTCGCGTCCGCCCAAGCTCCTGCGCGCGCCGGGGCCCGACCGGGCGGCGCTGACCGCCCTGCTCACCGCCGCCGCCCGGGTCCCCGACCATGGCAAGCTCGAACCCTGGCGCTTCGTCGTCCTGGCGGGGGCGGGCAAGGAGCGCTTCGCCGCCGCCATCCGCGCCCGGGGCGAGGCGACGGGCCAGGACGGGACCAAGGGCGCCTCGGCCTTCGAGGAGGCGCCGGTCTGCGTGGCCGTGGTCGCCGTGCCCCGCGACACCGCCAAGATCCCCGCGCGGGAACAGGAGCTGTCCGCCGGCGCGGTCTGCCTCGGCCTCGTCAACGCCGCGCTGGCTTCGGGCTGGGGCGCCTCCTGGCTGACCGGCTGGCCCGCCTATGACCCGGAGTTCCTGGCCGAGGCGCTCGGCCTGCGGCCCGGGGAATGGATCGCGGGCTTCGTCCATATCGGAACCTGCGAGGCCGCGCCCCCCGAGCGCCCCCGCCCCGACGTTCCCGCCCTGATCGAGTGGCGCGACGCGTGACGCTGATCCAGGACTTTGGCCGGGCGCTCGCCCAGTTCGACGACCCGCGGTTCCGCCGGGTGCTGTGGCGCGCCCTGGCGGTGGTCCTCGCCGCCCTGGTCTTTATCTTTGCGGCGACGGTCTGGGGTCTCGGGCTGATCCTGCCCGACAGCGTGAGCCTGCCCTGGATCGGACCGGTGGGTTTCGTCGACGACCTCGCCTCGGTGGCGGCGATCGGGGCGATGATCGCCGCCTCGGTGGTGCTGATGGTCCCGGCCACTGCGGCGGCGGCGGGCTTCTTTCTCGACGACGTCGCCGATGCGGTGGAGGCGCGCCACTATCCCGGCTTGCCCCCCGCAGCTGCGCCCGGCTTCGCCCGCCAGGCCTGGGACTCGGCCCGGTTCCTCGGGCTGGTGCTGGCGGTGAACCTTGCGGCGCTGGTCGTCTATGTGGCCGCCGCGCCGCTCGCGCCCCTGGTCTTCTGGATCGCGAACGGCTTCCTGCTGGGGCGGGAATATTTCCAGCTGGTCGCCCAGCGGCGCCTGCCGCCCGAGGCGGTCCTGCGTCTGCGACGCGCCAACGCGGGGCGCATCTGGTTCGCCGGGGTCGCCATGGCGCTGCCGATGAGCCTGCCCCTGGTGAACCTGCTGGTTCCGATCCTGGGGGTCGCGGTCTTCACCCATCAGTTTCATCGCATGGCGGGGGACGCCGCCTTCGCCGCCCCCCGCTGAGGCTGGCCTCAGGGCCGGCCGAGCTTCTCCGCGCCGCCGCCCAGGGCGGGGCCGGCGGTCGGATCCTCGTCCTCAGCCACGTCGCCGACCAGCGTCTCGGTCGTCAGGATCAGCTTGGCGACCGAGGCGGCGTTCTCGAGCGCGGCGCAGGTCACGCGCACCGGATCGATGATCCCGGCCTCGTACATGTTGCCGAAATCGCCGACGGCGGCATTGTAGCCGAAGCCGCCGTTGACCTTCGACACCTTCTCCACCACCGCCTCGGGATCGCCGCCGGAATTGTGGACGATCCGCCAGAGCGGCCGGGTCAGGACTGAGCGGACCAGCCGCGCGCCCTCCGCCACGTCGCCCTTCGCCTCGGCGATCACGCTGTCGACCACCGGCCCGATCTGGGCGAGCGCCACGCCGCCGCCGGCGACCACCCCCTCCTCCACCGCCGCGCGGACGGCCGAGAGCGAGTCCTCGATGAGCTGGATGGTGCGCTTCTGCTCCACCGGCGTGACCCCGCCCGCGTAGAGCACCGCCGTGCCCCCGGACAGTTTCGCCGCCCGCTCGCGCAGCTTGTCCTGCTCGATGTTCGGCGGGGCCATCTCGTACTGGCGCTGCACCTGAGCCCGGCGCGCGGCGATCGCCGCCGGCGCGCCCTCGCCCCGCAGGATCGCGGTGTGGCTGGCGGAGGTGCGCACCCGCTCGGCCGCGCCCAGGTCCTCGCGGGTCGCGTCCTCGATCCGGCCGCCGAGGTCACGGGCGATCACCCGCCCCCCGGTCAGGATCGCGAGATCCTCCATCAGCGCCTTGCGCCAGTGGCCGTATTCCGGCGGATGCACCACCAGATACTTGCCGACCCCGGACTTGCCGAGCAGCGTCACCACCACCTCGGGCGCCACCTCCTCGGCGACGACCAGCAGCGGCCGGCCCTCCGCCTCGGCGATGGCCCGGACGCCGTCGAGCGCCGCCGGATCCTTGATCTTGAGGTCGGTCATCAGGATCAGCGGCCGCTCCAGCACGGCCTCCATCTTATCCTGGTCGGTGACCATGTGGTGCGAGAGATAGCCCCGGTCGAAGGACATGCCCTCGACCACGTCGAGCAGGGTCTCGGTCGTCACGCTGAAATCGGTGGTGATGACGCCGTCGGCCCCCACCCGCTCGAAGGCCTCGGCGACCAGCGCCCCGAGCTTCGGCTCGGTGGCGGCGATCGTCGCCACGGCGGCCAGCGCGCCGTTGGCCCGCGCGGGCTTGGCCGAGGCCCGCAGCGCCGCGACCACCTTGCCGACGGCGAGGTCGATGCCGCGGCAGAGATCGACGGTCTTGGCCCCCGCCTCGCTCGCCTCCACCCCGCGCTGGACGAGCGCGTTCGCCAGCACGATGGCGGTGGTGGTGCCGTCGCCCGCCACCTCGTTGGTCTGCATCGAGACCTCGCGCACCACCTGGGCGCCCATGTTCTCGAACCGGTCGAAGAGCTCGATCTCGCTGGCGATCGAGACGCCGTCGCGGGTGACCATCGGCGTGCCGATGGGCCGGTCGATCATGGCGTTCATGCCCTTCGGCCCCAGCGTCGGCTCGACCGCCGCCGCGAGCTGCGAGACGCCCCGGGCCAGGGCCCGTCGCGCCTGCGAATTGTGGATCATCAGTTTCGGCATGGGTCCTCCCCTCGCGCCGCGTGTCCGGCGTCTGGCCTTGATTGGAAGATGGACGGGGCGCGCTAGCGGGCCTCGCGCCGCTCGGGCGCCCGTCCGAGAATGAAATCGACGAGCGTCGGCTCGCCGTCGACCTGCGCCACCTCCTTGTACCGGGTCCCCTTCAGGCCCCGGCACAGGGCGCCGTTGAACTCCATGTTGATGCGCACCTGGCGCAGGGTCGCGAGATGGGCCCGCAGCCCCTCCGCCGTCAGCGCGCGTCCCTCCCAGTCGCGAAAGGCGAGGTCGCCGGGCCAGCGCGCGAGGCCCCGGCCGATCAGCAGCTCGCGATAGCGCGGCCGCTGGGCCGCCGCCTCGCCGCCGTCGAACTCGACCGCGTCGAACTGGCGCAGGGTCATCGCCGCGATCGAGGCGTCGGAATAGCCGAGCGCCCGCAGCCGGAGCAGCACGCTCTCCTGGCGGCGCTGAAAGGCCTTCTCCTCGAACTTGGCCCGGAGCGCGGCGAGATCCTCGCCGTCGCAGAGCGCGGCGAAGGCCTCGGAAAAGCTCCGGCCGCCGTTCGCCGCCGCGTTCACCTCGGCGGCGTACATGTGGTCCTCGAGCCGGACCTGGCCCTTCGCCACCCAAGGCAGGGCGGCAAGCTCGCGCACGATGCCCTCGGCCATCAGGAAGGCGAAGTTCGGCGAGCACCAGTAGGTCGGCAGGCGGAACCAGACGGTGACGACCGCGTCGTCGGGCGTCCCCGCGAAATCGACGGTCTCGACGAAGCCCATGTCGGTGATGGGCTCGTCAAGCTCGGGATCTGCGACCCGGCCCAGGGCCCGCCAGACCTCGGCCCGGAGCTCGCCCGCCTCAAGCATCGCGCGCATCGCGTCACTCCGCCGCGATCGAGACCGGGGCCGCGCGCAGCTTCGCCTTGCGCTCCTCGACGTTGATCCCATAGAGCCGCGCTGCGTTCAGGCCGAGGATCTTCTCCTTGATTTCGTCGGTCAGCTGCACGCCCCGCTCGGCGGCGATGTCCTCGGGGATCTGATAGGCCCAGAACTTCTCGACCAGCCATTTCGGCGTCCAGATCGCGTAGTCCGAGCCGAAGAGGATCTTCTCGGGGCCCACCCAGAACAGCAGCTCCGCGATCACCTCGCCGAAATAGCGCGGCCGGGAATGGATGAAGGGCAGCGCCACGGCGAGGCCGCCGTAGACGTTGGTCTCCTGCACCGCGATCCAGCAGAAGTCGTCGAGCCGCGGCAGGCCGCAATGCTCGATGATGAAGTTCAGGTTCTGGAAGTCGGTGGCGACGTAATCGACGTCATGGACGTCGAAGGCGTCCTTGTTGAGCGGGATGATCGTCGGGCCCTTGTGGACATGGACGTTGCGGATGCCGAGCTTGTCGCAGAGCTCGAAGCAGCGGTAAGCCATGGGGTCGTTGAGCTTCCAGCCCTTGCTGTCGCCCTTCCATTCGGCCGTGTACATCTTCACGCCCTGAATGTCGTAGGTCTCCTTCATGAAGTGGATGTATTCGAGCGCCCCCTCGCCGTCGCGCGGATCGAAGGAGCCGTTGACGATGAAGCGGTCCGGGTAGCGCTTAGCCACCTCGGCGTTGCTTTCTAGGGTGTTGAAGCCCTTCTTGTAGAAGTCCTTCAGATAGGTCGACTGGATAATGGCGACGTCATCGGGCCCGTCGACGAACAGGTCGCGATAGAGGTCGTCCATTGAGTATTTCTCGAACTTCGACTTCTCCCACAGCTCTTCCTTGGGGCTGAGCGCGGTGTGATAGCCGTAGAAGCACTCGATGAACTGCTTGCCGTGGATGTTCTTCTGGTTCTCGGGGCTTCCGTCCCAGTGATGGACATGGCCGTCGACGACGAAGATTTCCTTGCCTTCCGGTGTCACGTACATGGCTTGGCTCCCTGCTGGAATTTTCTTGTGTCAGCCGAATGGGCTCAGACGGTGATGGCGACCTTGAGCACGCCGTCCCTCTGGTTGGCGAAGAGGTCGTAGGCCGCCTCGATGTCGTCGAGCTTGTAGCGGTGGGTGACGAGCGGCTTGAGATCGACCCGCCCCGAGCGGATCACCGCCATCATCCGTCGCATCCGCTCCTTGCCGCCGGGGCAGAGCGCGGTCTTGATCGTGGTCTCGCCGAGGCCCGCGGCGAAGGCGTCGAGCGGGATCTTCAGGTCGGTGGAATAGACCCCGAGGCTCGACAGCACGCCGCCCGGCCGCAGCACCCGCAGCGCCGCCTCGAAGGTCGCCTGCAGGCCGAGCGCCTCGATCGAGACGTCGACGCCGCGGCCGTCGGTCAGCTCCAGGATCGCCTGGGCGGGGTCGGTCGCCTTGAAGTCGATCACCTCGTCCGCGCCGAGCCGCTTCGCCATCTCCATCCGGGCGGGCACCGAATCCACCGCGATGATGCGCGTCGCGCCCATCAGCTTGGCGCCGGCGGTGGCGCAGAGGCCGATGGGCCCCTGGGCGAAGACCGCCACCGTGTCGCCGATCCGGATCCCGCCGTTCTCCGCGCCGGCGAAGCCCGTGGACATGATGTCGGGGCACATCAGCACCTGCTCGTCGGTCAGGTCGCCCTCGATCGGCGCGAGATTGGCCATCGCGTCGGGCACCAGCACGTATTCCGCCTGGCAGCCGTCGATGGTGTTGCCGAACTTCCAGCCGCCGATCGGCTTCCATCCGTGCTTGGTCCCGGCCCCGTCCTGGCTGCAGAACCCGCAGAGGCAGGCGTTCGACCAGCCCGAGGGGGTGATGGCCCCCGCGATCACCCGCTGGCCCTCGGCGAAGCCCTTGACCGAGGCGCCGAGCTTCTCGATCACGCCCACCGGCTCGTGGCCGATGGTCAGGCCCTTGGCCACCGGATACTCGCCCTTGAGAATGTGGACGTCGGTGCCGCAGATCGTGGTGGTCGTCACCCGGATCAGCGCGTCGTTCGGTCCCACGTCGGGGATCGGCTTGTCCTCGAGGACGATGCGGCCCTTCTCCACGAAGACCGCGGCTTTCATCTTGCTGGCCATGCTATTCTCCCAGGTCAGCCCTTTGGCGGGCGCGGGCTTGCGTCCGCCTGGCGACGGGCGGGATCCTTGCGTCCCGCCCGTCGCCCGGTCCTTGAGGCAGGTCAGATGTATTCCATGACCTCGTCCATGTTCCCGAACAGGATCACGGTGTTGTCGTCGACGCGGACCATGCGGCCGTAGTGGGTCGAGGTGTTCACCTCGAAGATCTCGGCCGTCATCTCGCGGCCGAGGAACTCGCTGATCTCGTCCATCTTGAAGATCAGCTTGTCATGGCCGTCGATGCGGATCAGCGCCGGCTGGTAGGTGACGATCACGTCCGGCTTCTGGGACATGAACTCGGCGATGGCCCGGGCCTCGACCGAGTCGGACATTGTCACCCCGCACTGGTCGGAGATCGTCTGTTCGAAGGTGATGTCCTTCATCGACTTGAAGATGTTGTCGTGGGCGGCGTTGCGCGCGGCAGTGGACATAGAGGTCTCCCGTTCGTTCAGTTGAGGCCGAGTTCGCCGAGGATCTGCGCAATGCGCTCCTCGGACTGGGCCCGCACGTCCTCGAAGGAGACGGGCTTGGAATGGGGCTGCGACCAGATCGGCTGCAGGCCCCGCGCCGCCTTCTCCGCGAGCGGCCGGTGGATGGTCAGCCAGGCCTTGAACAGCGCGCGGTTGTGCTCGGCGTGCTTTTCGTCGTTGGCGAGCAGGTAGATGAGGTCGATGGCGTTCGCGAGGTTGCGCTCGTAGTCCGCCTCGGCCGCCGAGATCACCGGCGGGGTGACGAAGTCGTTGTTGGCGGCCGCGACCCGCATCAGGAAGCCCGAGCGGAACAGCTCGCCCACCAGCGGCTCGAAGACGAGGTTGATGGCGAAGTACTGCTCCAGGTAGTCGGTGGTCCCCATGATCGTCTCGATCGCCTCGCGGGTCCCCTGCCAGATGGGGTCGCCCATCCAGGCCTCCTTGCCGGCGCCGTCGTCCCAGCCGGGGATGTCCATGCCGATCTCGGCGAGGTAGAGCGTGATGTCCTGGGCGAGCCGCAGCTTGTACGAGCTGTTGGTCAGCGTCGCGTTGTTGATCATCTGGGTGTAGCCGTAGCGTTGCGCCTGCATCAGCGAGGTGCCGAGGCCGAATTCCGCGTGCTTCCACGCGCCCAGGTGCGTCTGCAGGATCTTCTGCCAGACCTTGTCGAAGCTCGCCGGCGCGCCGGACTTGCGGGCGTTGGCGATGACCGACTGCACCATGGTCTCGATGCGGGACTGGCGCTGGTAGTGGGTGCGCTCCCACTCCTGGTCCGGCGCGCGGAAGGCGTGCCAGTTGGAGCTGAGCGCCCGGGTGTTGTCCTTGACGTAGGCGCCCTTGCCGTCGGCGAATTCGATGATCCAGTTCTGGATCAGGTACCGTTCCGGGTCGGGCTGCACGTCGACGGTGACGTCCTCGTAATGGGTGGCGCGCTGGCCCCGCGGCTGGAAGTAGCGGTACTTGCGGCTGTCGCTGTCCGCGAAGATCGCGGCCCCTGCCGCGCCCGATCCGACCGAGCTGGAGATCGCTGGCATGACGTTTCGCTCCTTGGTGTCTTGTTGATCCTGGGGGATTACCGGGCGGGCTCGAGCTGGCCCGGCGCGGCGCTGGAGGTGGTGAAGCGGTCGAAGTGGATCCGCTCGGGCTCGAAGCCGGCCATGAACAGCACCGGCTCCAGCGCGTCGATCATCGGCGGCGGGCCGCAGGCGTAGACGTCGCCCGCCCCGTCGATGTCGAGCGCGCGCAGCGTGTCGCCCACCCGTTCGTGGACGAAGCCGCGGGCGCCGTCCCAGTCGGGATCGTCGTCCGCATGGCTCAGCACCGGGACGAAGGTCAGTCCCGGATGCCGCGCCGTCAGCTCGGCGATCCTGTCGAGATGGAACAGATCCGCCCGGGTCCGCGCGCCGTAGAAAAACCAGACCGGGCGATCCTCGCCGCTCGCGAGGTGGTCGTGGAGGATCGACCAGATCGGCGACATGCCCGACCCGGCGCCCACCAGCACTATGGGTCCGTCGCGGTTTTCGCGCCGGAAGCAGGTGCCGAAGGGTCCGACGACGCTGACTTCGGCGCCGACGCGGATTCCGCCGGAGTCGAGCTCTCCGGAGAATTTTCCTTCGGGGTATTTCTTGATGATGAAGCGCAGGGTTTTGGCTTGGTCCGGCGTATTTGCCATGGAGAACGAGCGCGTAATCGTCTCCCCTTTTTCCGTTGTGACGGTGATGTCGACATATTGCCCGGCCCAGAACTTGATCGGCGCCTCGAGCTCGATGGCGATGCCGCGGATATCGTGGGTGAGCTTGACCGCCTCGGATATCCGGCCGCGGTAGGTCTTGACCGCGATCGACTTCGCCAGGATCTCCTCGTCATAGTTGAGGAGCTCTACCTCCATGTCGGAATAGGCCACCGCCCGGCACAGGAGGATGTGCCCGCTCTCGCGCTCCATGTCGTTGAGCGCGAAGGTCGAATACTTCAGCATGTCGACTTCGCCGTCGAGCAGCACGCATTTGCAGGCGGAACATTGGCCCTCCTTGCAGCCGTGCGGCAGGGCTATGCCTTGTCGGAAGGCTGCATTGAGCACCGTCTCGCCGTCCTCGACCTCGAAGTCGACGCCGACCGGCTCCAGGCGCACTGTGTGGCTCATCCTTGCCTCGCTTCTCAGAGCTTCCCCGATCCCTCCCCGCGCGCCGGCGGGGAGGGGCGATGCGCCTTGGGGGCGCGGGGGGGGGAACGCGGCGCGCCTTGCGGCGCCCAGGGGGAATGCCCGGCGCCTTGCGGCGCCAGGGGATCAGTTGCAGCGGTTGATGGTGAAGCCCGCGCGGTATTCCGCGAGATGCTTCTCGCGCGCCTCCGGGGTCATCTCCCGCAGCAGGGTGAGCGGCGACAGGAGGGTGTGGCCGCGCACGTCGTCGAGCGTCCACATGTCCTTGTCGTCGAACCGCAGATGCGGCTGGGGCACCAGGGTCTTGCCGTCGGACCGCACGAAGTTCAGGTCCTTGATGGCGTCGGCCAGATCCCAGCCGTGGTAGAGCGTCTCCCACTCCCGCTTGCCGGAGAACTTGCCCATCGCCGGGGTCGGCCGGCCCTGATACTCGTTGGAGAAGGCCTCCACCGCCGTCCAGCGGTCGAGCTCATGGGCGAAGGTGTGCAGCTGCCCGTCGATCTCGTCCACCACCATGTCCTCGCGGATCAGGCAGGGCACCAGGCAGGACCAGCAGCGGTGCGGATAGACGTAGCCCACTTCCTCGTTGAAGGTGACGATCTTCTGGCCGGGCTTGGACAGCTTGTCGTACCATTTCCAGAACTCGCCGAATTCGGCGTACCAGCCCGGATACTTCGCCTCGAACCATTCGAAGTCGGCGTCGCGCTGCGCCTCGATCCGCCAGAAGTTCACCGGCCAGCCGACCGCGAAGAACTGCGCGACCTTGTGGACGTAGTGCTTCTTGGTGATGCGGTTCCAGGCCTCGTGGACGTCGTCGTGATGGACCTTCACGCCATATTTCTCGAGGGGCAGCATGTAGGTGCGGTAGTAATCCTCGAAAATCCAGCGATGCCACATCTCCGCGTAGGATTCCTTGTTCTTGTCGCGGTTGGTGGTGCCGTACTCGATGAACGTGCCGATGGCGGCGTCGACGATGGCGTGGTTCTGCCAGAAGGCGTAGCGCAGGTCGCGCTCCAGCAGCAGGTGGTTCTCCGGCTCCTTCAGCGCGGCCATGAGGAGCGAGTGGCCGTTGCCGATGTGGCGGCTCTCGTCCGACTGCACTGAGAGGAACACCGTCGGCAGCGCGTAGTCGCCGTTGCGGGCGGCTTCCGACGGCATGGCGACGAAAAGGGTGTTGGTGAACGCCGTCTCGGCCACGACCGTCAGGTACATGCAGGCGGCGGTCATCGTGTCGCCGGTGATGAAGCCCTCGCCGAACTGGCGGCCGATCGTGGTGGCGTAGCATTTGCCGAAGGCTTCTTCCGTGATGTCGAAGCCGGCCGGGTCGATGTAGTTCTCCATGTACCACTTCTTCAGGTTCATCTGAATCGTGGAATGGCGGAACTCGTCGACCATCTGCATGGTGAAGCCGGTGCGCAGATCCTCGCCCGGCGCCAGCCGCGCGACCATCGCCATGGAGCGGGCCGCCGAGATCTCCGGGAACGGGATGATCGCGAGGAAGAGCTTCATCCACTCGACCCAGCGCGGCTCGACATTGCGGAACATGTCGCCGCGCAGCGCCGCGTCGAGCGCGCCGTAGACCCGGTTGTCCTTCTCCTCCTGCATGGGGAAGTAGGAGCGCAGGACCTGCTTCATCGGGTCGCGGGGCGCCTTGGCGATCTTGTAGTCCGTGGGGAAGGTGTTCGCTTCCTGGACATAGGTCGGGTTCCACCCGAGGTCGGAAATCTTCTTGGTCGCCTCGCCGACGGAAATGCCCCGCTGCGAGGTGATCTTGTTGAGCGTCAGAGACGTCATCGTCGAAAGCCTCCACCTGTTGCGCCGGGGCTTGCGCGTCCCGGCCTGTCGCGGCGGCCCCGGGCCGCCAGTGTTCTTGTCGAGCGGCGGCCCGCGGGTTCCGCAGCCGTCCGTTCGGTGGATCCGGCAAAGGTGTCGGCGGCGGGCGAAAGGGCCGAGGCCGCAGGGCGGCCGTCGTCGTCCTCGTGCTCGCGTCCTCCCCTTCGTTCTTTTGGCGCCGGGCGATGTCAGCCGGCGGGCTTCTTCTGCCAGGCTTCAAGCAAGGATCATGCCAAAGGCGCCGCCCGGTCTCCGGAACGAAGGGGCAAGGGGTTTGGAAGGCTTTGTCGAAGGCCGCCGGGCTGCGGCCGCGGAATTCGTTACAGCTGTAATTTACGTTTGTAACGTCGAAACGATACTTCGCTTACGCACACATCCATTTCGCACATGCAAAATTGATATCTCGACAACCAGAAACGATTTGTGTAATTACTTCCCGTTCAGAAGGAAGCGCCCCGGTGTCGAATTCCCAGGATGAGCAAGCGGGCCCGTCGCCCGACGATGTCGCCGCCGATCTCGTGCGGCTGTTGCCGCGCGACGCGGTCTTCGCCCTGCGTTTTCTCGGGGAGAGCCAGCATCGGCTGCAACGGCATTTCCAGGAGTTCATCGCGGCCGAGCTCGCCCGCAACGGCGTGACCCCCGACACCCACCCGATGATCCATGGCTTCATCGAGACCCATGCGCTGATGCTGCGCGACTTCGTCTTCGCCGGCGTCGGCCTCGCCCATCAGATACGCCTGCCGGAACTGGAACGGCTGACCGGAGACGCCACCTCGATGCTGCGCGTCGACGTCTGGGACCAGATCCGCAGCCATATCGAGACCGCCGAGCGCCAGTTCCGCAGCCAGGCGCCCGCCCTGCCCGCCCAGCTCGACGGCTACCGCGTGCCCCCGTGCGACTGACCCGGGGCGGACTCCGTCCCGGCGGAGCCGGCCGTCCGCTCCCGATCATTGTTTTTTCGCAATATCCAGCCAGACGATCCCGTCCGGCTCGATGTCGCTTTAGTGGCGCGGGCTCGCCCCGCCCCAGAGCGACAGCCAGGCGTGGGGATCGGCGCGCAGCGCCCCATGGGCCGCGCCCATCAGCGCCGTGCGCTCGGCCTCCGGCAGGACCGCGAGCGCCGCCTGCGCCGCGGCCCGCGCGCCCCCCGGATCCTCGGCGGCCTCGGCCAGGGCTACGGCGCAGGGATGTTCCGCCCCCAGCCGGGCGCGCGCCGCGTCCCGCAGCGCCGTGAACACGACCCGCCCCGCGTCATCGAACATCGCCGCGCCCTCCTCGGTTGGCCCGGGACTTGCTTGCTCCCGGGAAACAGCATCGTCGCGATCCCCCCGGATCGCGCGGGGGAGGACGCCGATGAACCAGCACAACGCCCGGCCGCTCACGCTCTACGACCTGATCGCCCGCCGCTGGGACACCGGCGCGCCGGTGGCGGCCCTGCGCTTCGGCGCGACGACCGCCGCCTTCGCCGGCGCCGACGGCGCGCTGCGCATCGCGGCCGCCCCCGACGCCGAGCCGCCGGACAGCCGGGTGCGCGTCACCGGCGACCTCGGCCAGATCACGCTGCGCCCGCGCAGCCAGGATCCCGCGCCGCTCATGGCCCTCACCGGCCTTGCGGACGCGGCGCCGCCGGTCGCGGCGGCGGGCGGCGACTTCCTCGTCGGCGCGGCGGATGGCCGGGTCCTGCGGATCACCCCCGATGGCGAGGCGCTCACCTTGCTCGACCTCTCCGGCCCGGTCCGCGCCCTCGACCATGCCGGGGGCGTGACCGCCGCCGCCGACGCCGAGACGCTCGCCCTCCAGGGCGAGACCATCCGCCGCCTGCCCCGCCCCGGGGTCGTCGCCCTGGCGGTCGCGCCGGGGGGCGTCGAGGTCGCCGCGGCGGGCGCGGACGAGCTGCGCCTGATCGGCGCGGCGACCGAGCGGCGCCTCGCCCTCTCCGGCGTCCTCGCGCTCGCCTGGCGCGGGGACGGGCGATGGCTCGCCGCCGCCCTCGGGTTTGAGGGCGCGGCCCTCGTCGGCCCGGCGCTCGCCCCCGTCCGGCTCGGCGGCTTCCCGACCCCGGTCCGCAGCCTCGACTGGAGCGGCCCGGGCCGCGCCTTCGTCGCCGCGGGGGCCTTCCGCATCGCCGCCTGGGACACAGCCGCCCTGCCCGCCGCCGACCGGCCGTTCGTCACCGGCCAGCCGGGGCTGGTGGCGGTGGAGGCGGTCGCCGCCCATCCCGCCCGCCCGCTGATCGCCGCCGGCTACGCCAACGGTCAGGTGACCATCGCCCAGGCCGGGGCCCGCGACGAGCTGCTGCTGCGGCACGAGGGCGCGCCCGTCACCTGCCTCGCCTTCTCGCCCGACGGCCGCCATCTCGCGATCGGCGACGCCGGGGGCGAGGCGGCCATCGCCACCTTCCCGTCCCAGATGTTCAAGTGAGGAAACCGACATGACCACCCGGACCGCCCCCGCCGCCGCGCCCGTCGCGCTCACCCCCGAGGAGCTGAGCAAGGACGCCTTCTTCACCCGCCTCGGCGAAATCTCCCAGGAGATGGTCGACGCCCATGGCCGCGACTTCGCCATGGGCGCCCTGGTCCTCGCCGCCCGCTGGATCGCCGAGGGCCGGATCGGACAGCCCAAGGCCCATTGATGCCCCGGCCCGCGTCGGCCTCAGTCCGGCGCGGCCGCCAGCGACAGCAGGCAGACCGTCCGCAGCGTCGAGGCGAAGTTCGTCATGCCGCCGGGCAGCTCCGCCAGCTCCTCGTGCAGGGCCGCGATCAGCTTCGGCGTCGTGACGCCCTCGCGCTCGGCCATCGCGTCGAGCGCGCGCCAGAACGCCGCCTCGAGCTGGATGCTCGTGGCGTGCCCGCCGATGCGGATCGACCGGCTCACCCGCTGGAAGGGTTCCGGTCCCGCCCGCGCCACCATCCCGCACATGCGCCCCACTCCGCTTCGGGGGCGACGCGACCCGGCGCCGCCCCCCGCTCCGGGTCAGGGGATCAGCACGGCGCGGCCGTGGATCCGCCCCGCGTTGAGGTCGTGGAGCGCCCGGTTCGCGTCGGCGAGCCGGTATTCCACCGTGGTCAGGTCCACGAGCCCCCGATCCGCCAGCGCCATCAGCTCCACCAGCTCCGCCCAGGTGCCGACCAGGTTGCCGATGATGTTCTTCTCGGTGATCACCATATCGACGGTGGGCACGGTGATGTTCTCGCCGTAGCCGACGACGTAGTAGCTCCCCATCGAGCGGGTCATGGCGAGGCCCTTGGCCGTGGTCCCCTTCTCGCCGACGAAATCGATCACCGCCTCGGCCCCGGCGCCGCCCGTCAGCGCCAGCACCGCCTCGACCTCGTTGCCGTCCGCCTTGACCAGCTTGTCCGCGCCGATCTTGCCCGCGAGCTTGAGCGAGTCGTCGGACGTGTCGACCACGATCACGTCGGCCGCGCACATCGCCTTCAGGCACTGCACGGCGATATGGCCGAGGCCGCCCGCGCCGATCACCACCGCGCTCTCCCCGGGCAGGAGATGCCGCGTCGCCTTCTTCACCGCGCGATAGGCGGTCAGCCCGGCGTCGGCGTAGGGCGCGACCTCCTTCGGGGCGAGGGTCTTCGGGAGCGGCACGATGTTGCGCTCGGATGTCGCCAGATACTCGGCATAGCCCCCGTTCGAGTCGAGCCCGGGAAATGTCCCCGGCCCGTGCATGTCGTGCCCCCGCCGGCAGGCGAGGCAGGTGCCGCCCGAAATCTTCGGATGGACGATCACCGGATCGCCGACCTTCAGCCCCTCGACCTCCTTGCCGATCTCCTCGACCCATCCGGCGTTCTCGTGGCCCATGATCAGCGGCAGCAGGTGGTGGCCGTCCGGGTCCATGTGGGGCTTCCACACGCCCTCGATGATGTGCAGGTCGGTGCGGCAGACGCCCGCGCCGCCGATGCGCACGATCACGTCGGTGGACTTCTGGATCTTCGGATCCGGCACGTCCAGCAGCGTGACCCAGTCGCTGGCCGTCAGCTTTTCGTCGTAGCGTTCGAGAACCTGCGCCTTCATGAACCTCTCCTCCGGGGCATGGTTGTTTTGCAGGCTTCCCAGCAACCTTCGTGCCAACGGCGCCCATCGCGCCTTTTCAACGGCTTGCGCCGGCGCCCCGGCCCCCGCCGTGGTCCGCCGCGGCACGGGCGGCGGCGCGGGGCGTATCGCCGCGGAACATTCCGACAGGGAGACAGGACATGCAGCATCTCTCCGGGCTCGACCGCGCCCGCGCCGCCCTGGAATCGGGCCGCCGCTTTCCCGCCGGCGCCCTGCCCGCCCCCGTGGCGGCGAGCTGGGAGCGGTGCCGCGCCCTCGGCCTCGACCCGCGCCGCCCCCCCGAGCCCGAGGTCCTGCCCTTCGCCGAGGTGCGCCGCCGCCGCGAGGCCGTGGGGGCCATGCGCCGGCTCGCCCTCGCCGAGATGCAGCTCCTCCACGCCCAGATCGCCGGCTCGGAGTTCATGATCGCCCTCGGCGACGCCGACGGGGTGGTGCTCGACACCATCAGCGACCAGGCCTTTTCCGACAGCCCCGCCGGGCGCGAGATCATCCCCGGCAGCCGCTGGAACGAGGCGAACCGCGGCACCAACGCCCTCGGCCTCGCGGCGATCGAACGCGCCCCGGCGGCGATCCACGGGCGGGAGCACTACTTCGCCGGACATGGGCGGCTGAGCTGCATGGCCGCTCCGATCCTCGGGCCCGACGGCGCGGCGATCGGCCTGCTCGACGCCTCCTCCGCCAACGAGGCGCGCCAGCAGCACACCCACGCGCTGGTGCGCATGGCGGCGGCGCAGGTGGAGAACGGCCTGATCTACCAGCAATTCCACGACGCCGCCGTCATCGCCTTCCATCCGCGCGCCGAATACCTCGACACGCTCTCCGCCGGGCTGCTCGCCCTCTCGCGCGAGGGCGAGGTCCTGTCGCTGAACCGCCCGGCGGCGGCGCTGCTCGCGGGCCTGCCGGCGGCCCGCGGCGGCGCGTTCGAGGCGCTGTTCGAGACCGGCTTTCCCGCCGCCCTCGGCGCGCTTCTCGCCGGGGGGGTCGTGGCGGTCCGCGACCGGGCCGGCAGCGCCCTGTTCATGGCCTGCCGCCAGATCGGCGCCGCTGCTCCGGCGCGCCCCTCCGCCCGCCCGCCCGCCAGTCCGCCCGCCAGTCCGGCCGCCCCTGCCCCCGGCGCGCCGGATTTCGTCTGCGACGATCCGGCGCTCGCCCGCCAGATGCGCCAGATCCCCCGGGCGCTGGCCCTGCGGATGCCCGTCCTCATCACCGGCGAGACCGGCTCCGGCAAGGAGCTGATGGCCCGCCACATCCACGCGGCGGGCGGGCGCAAGGGCCCCTTCGTCGCCGTGAACTGCGGCGCGCTGCCCGAACAGCTCTTCGCGGCCGAGTTCTTCGGCCACGAACGCGGCGCCTTCACCGACGCCCGCGACCCCGCCCCCGGCCTCGTCCGGGCGGCGCAGGGGGGGACGCTCTTCCTCGACGAGGTGGCCGAGATCCCGCTCGCCGCCCAAGCGACGCTGCTGCGCTTCCTCGACGACGGGGAGGTGCGGCCCCTCGGCGCCGTCCGCGGCGCCCCGGCGGACGTGCAGGTCGTCGCGGCCACCAACCGCGACCTGGCCGCCGCGCCCCAGGCCTTTCGCCGCGACCTCTACTACCGGCTGAACGCCTTCTCGATCGCCCTGCCCCCCCTGCGCGCCCGCAGCGACTTCGCGGCCATCCTGCTCCATCTCGCCGCGCGGGTCGCCCCGGACCTGGAGCTGAGCCCGGCGCAGGTCGCCGCCCTCGCCGCGGAGCCCTGGCCCGGCAACATCCGCGAGCTGCGCTCCCGGCTGCAACGTCTCGCGATCGCGGACGGGGCCGAGCCCGAAGCCCAGCCGGCGGGCGCCCCCGACGCCCCCTGCCCGCTCTGCCGGGGAAATCCGCTTGCGGGCGCGCGCTGTCTCGGCATCCGCGCCGCCCACCGGGAGGCCGGCGGCAACATCGCCGAGGCCGCGCGCCGGCTGGGCCTGTCGCGCGCCACCCTGTACCGGCACCTCCCGCCACAGGACTGATCCGGCGACGCGGCCGGCGGGCGGCGACAGGGGGGCGGCGACAGGGGGGCGGCGACGGGTAGGCGACCGGCGGGCGCTACCCCTTGACCACCGGCCCGTAGGCCTGGCGGAGCGCGGACATCAGCGGCTCCCCGATGTCGAGATGGCCGCGGACAAGGTCCGGCGGGGTCAGCGCCAGCCACTGGTTCAGCGAGACGTCGCGATAGACGCCCTTGCTGAAGACGTTGATCACCCGCATCGGCTCATCGCCGGTGTTCTCGATGTAGTGGGCGAGCGTCTTGGGCACATAGCCGATGTCCCCCGCCACGAAATCGAAGGTGCGGGCGTTGTCGACCGCGTCGAAGACCGTCATCCGCGCCCGGCCGCTCAGGTAGTACTGGATCTCGTCCGCGTCCGGGTGCCAGTGGATTTCGCGCATCCCCCCGGGCTCCAGGTCGATGAACAGCGCCGCCATGTTGGTGACCGGAAAGGTCTTGGCGTCGATGACCTTGGTCGCGCCGCCGGGAAAGGCCCTCGACGCGACGCGCGCGCTCCGGAAGACGTATCGGTCGGTCATCGTCGCGGACCCGAGCGCCTTGCGCGCCGCCTCGATCGGCCCGGGGACCGGCAGGCGGAAGATGTATTTCTCCCGCGCGGGAATGCCGTCGAAGGCGCTCTCCGGCACACCGAAGTTCTTCGCCAGCACCTCGCGCGGCATGTGGGCGAAGAGCTCGGTGACGAGCAGCGTCTGGTTCTCGGAGAAGTTGCCGTCGTCGAAGACCAGGACGAACTCCGTCCCCTCCTCCAGCCCCTGGATCGCATGGGGGAAACCGGCGGGGGCGAGCCACAGGTCCCCGGGCTCCAGATCCTCGACCAGGGTCTCGCGGTTCTCGTCGACCAGGTAGAAGCGCACCCGGCCGGCGGTCACGTAGGCCCATTCGGCCTCCTTGTGCCAGTGCAGCTCGCGCACCGCCCCCGGGCCCAGCCGCATGTTCACCGCCGCGAGCTCCTTCAGCGCAGGGTTCTCGCGGATCGTCACCTCGCGCGCCCAGCCGCCCTCCTCGAGGCGGTTGTGGGCCATGGCGAAGGGAAACTTGAGGTTCGGGAGGCCGCCGGAATCGGTCGCGGGCGGGATCAGGACGTCGGGGTTCTGCGCCTCCACCGCCGGGTTCCGGGGCCCTGCGATATCCGCCCCCCGTCCCCCCGAAATCGGCTGGATCAGATCGGTCATGGGCGCGCTCCGGTTGACACTGATCCTGGAATCGGTAGGAGCGCGGCGAACCGAAGTCAATAATAATTCCAAGTTATTACAACATCTTAAATATTCCTTTAGACTGATGAACCGGGAATGTCCGCGCCGTCTCGCCCGCCGCATCCTCCCACGCCGGGGCGGCGTTCCGCTCGCCCCGGCGCGTTCGCGAAGGCAGGCCCCTATTCCACCGTCACCGATTTCGCGAGGTTGCGGGGCTGGTCCACGTCCGTGCCCTTCAGCATCGCCGCGTGATAGGCCAGAAGCTGGACCGGCGCCGCATAGAGGATCGGCGCGACGAAGGGGTCGCAGGCCGGCAGGGTCAGCACATGGGCCGCCCCCTCCTCCGCCTTGGCGGCGCCGGCGGCGTCGCTGACCAGGATCACCCGGCCGCCCCGCGCCATCACCTCCTGGATGTTCGACACGGTCTTGTCGAAGAGCCCGTCGGTGGGGGCGAGGGCGATGACCGGCACCTCCTCGTCCACCAGGGCGATGGGGCCGTGCTTCAGCTCGCCCGCCGCATAGCCCTCGGCGTGGATATAGCTGATTTCCTTCAGCTTGAGCGCGCCCTCCAGCGCCAGCGGGTACATCGCCCCCCGGCCGAGGAACAGCGCGTCCCGCGCGCGGCTGACGTCGCGGGCGATCTCGGCGATCTGCGGTTCCAGCGCCACCGCCTGGGCCATCAGCCCCGGCAGCGCCCCGAGCGCGGCGCAGAGCCGCGCCTCCTCGGCCGCGTCGATCGCCTTGCGCGCCCGCGCCGCCGCCACCGCGAGGCAGGCGAGGGTGACGAGCTGGCAGGTGAAGGCCTTGGTCGAGGCCACGCCGATCTCGGGGCCCGCAAGGATCGGCAGCGCCAGATCGGCCTCGCGCGCGATGGTCGAGGTGGCGACGTTCACCACCGCGATCGCCTGCCGCCCCTCGGCCTTCATGTGGCGCAGCGCGGCGAGGGTGTCGGCGGTCTCGCCCGACTGGCTGACGAAGACGCCCACCGTGCCCGGCCCCAGCGGCGGCTCGCGGTAGCGGAACTCGGAGGCGACCTCGATGTCCACCGGCAGCCGGGCCACGCCCTCGAACCAGTATTTCGCCACATGACAGGCGTAATGCGCCGTGCCGCAGGCCACCAGCGTCAGCCGCGAGGCCGAGGCCAGATCCACCCCCGCGGGCAGGGCCACCGCCTCGCGCGAGGCGGCGAGGTAATGCTCCAGCGCGCCGGCGATCACCATCGGCTGCTCGTGGATCTCCTTGGCCATGAAGTGCTTGTAGGGGCCCTTCTCGGCATGGAGCGCCTCGAGCGGCGTCGTCTGCGCCTCGCGCCGCACCGGCTCGCCGGCGGCGTCGTAGATGGCGCAGCCGGCGCGGGTCAGCACCGCGTGGTCGCCTTCCTCCAGGTAGGTGATCCGGTGGGTGAGCGGCGCCAGCGCCAGCGCGTCCGAGCCCACGTACATCTCGTGCTCGCCATGCCCGATGGCGAGCGGCGAGCCGCGGCGGGCGACGATCATCAGGTCGGGCTCGTCCTCGAAGAGGAAGACCAGCGCGAAGGCCCCCTCCAGCCGGGCGAGCGTCGCGCGCACCGCCTCGAGCGGGGTGATGCCCGAGCTGAGCGCCCGGTCGGCGAGATGGGCGACGATCTCGGTGTCGGTGTCCGAGGCGAAGACCCGCCCCTCGGCCAGCAGCTCCGCCTTGAGCGCCTTGTAGTTCTCGATGATGCCGTTGTGGACCACCGCCACCCGGCCGGCGAGATGGGGATGGGCGTTGCGGGTCGCCGGCGCGCCATGGGTCGCCCAGCGGGTGTGGCCGATGCCGATGCGGCCGCGGATCGGATTCTCCACCAGCAGGTCCGAGAGCGCGATCAGCTTGCCGAGCGCCACCCGCCGGCCCAGGTGGCCGCGGTCGAGCGTCGCGACCCCCGCGCTGTCGTAGCCGCGATACTCGAGCCGCTTCAGCGCCTCGAGGATCAGCGGCGCCACCTCATGCTGTCCGACGATCCCGACGATCCCGCACATCAGCGATCCCCCTTCGAGGCGGCCTTCAGCGCCTTCAGCTTGTCCATGAGCCGGGCGCCGAAGCCCGGCTTGACGCTCTGGCGGCCCCGCGCCAGGGCGAGCGCGCCCTCGGGCACGTCCTCGGTGATGGTCGACCCGGCCGCGACCAGCGCCCGGGCGCCCACCGTCACCGGCGCGACCAGGGCGCTGTTCGAGCCGATGAAGGCCCCCGCCCCGATCTCGGTCCGGTGCTTGAACACCCCGTCGTAATTGCAGGTGATCGTCCCCGCCCCGATGTTCGCCCGCGCCCCCACATGGGCGTCGCCCACATAGCTCAGGTGGTTGATCTTGGCGCCCTCGTCGACGATGGCGTTCTTCACCTCGACGAAGTTGCCGACCCGCACGTCCTCGGCCAGCTCCGCCCCCGGGCGCAGGCGGGCGAAGGGGCCGACCACCGCGCCGCGGCTGACATGGCAGCCCTCCAGGTGGCAGAAGGCCTCGATCGTCGTCTCGGATTCGACGGTCGTCCCGGGGCCGAAGACGACGTTGGGGCCGATCTTCACGTCGCGGCCGATGACCGTGTCATAGGCGAACCAGACCGTGCCGGGGTCGGTCAGGGTGACGCCGTTGGCCAGGGCCTCGGCCCGGGCGCGGGCCTGGAAGGCGGCCTCGGCGGCGGCGAGATCGGCGCGGGAGTTCACCCCGAGCGTCTCGGCCTCCTCGCAGGCGGGGGCGGCGGCGCGCATGCCCCGTCCCCGGGCCAGCGACACGGCGTCGGTCAGGTAGTACTCGCCCTTGGCGTTGTTGGGTTCGACCTCGGCCAGCAGGTCGAAGAGCAGGTCCGCCCGCGCCCCCATCACGCCAGAGTTGCAGAACCGCAGGGCGAGGGTGGCGGCGTCGGCGTCCTTGGCCTCGACGATGGCGAGCAGGCCGCCCTCCTCGTCCAGGACCAGCCGGCCGTAGCCGCCCGGCTCGGCCGCCTCGAAGCCCAGCACCGCCACCGCGGCCCCCGCCCGCACCTCGGCGATGAGGCCCTCCAGGGTCTCGGGCCGGATCAGCGGCGTGTCGCCGTAGAGCACCAGGACGACGCCCTCGAACCCCTCCAGCGCGGCCTCGGCCTGGCGCACCGCATGGCCGGTGCCGAGCTGCTCGCGCTGCGCGACCACCACGGCCTCGGGCGCGCGCTCGGCCACCTCCGCTTCGACCGCCTCGCCGCCGTGGCCGGCGACGACGACGATGCGGGCGGGCTCCAGCGCCTCGGCGGCGCGCAGGGCATGGGCGATCAGCGGGGCCCCGGCCAGGGGATGCAGGACCTTGGGCAGGTCGGAATTCATCCGGGTGCCCTGCCCGGCGGCGAGGATGATGACGGCGACGGGCATGAAATCCCCCGGAAACTCGATGCCGCGTTCTAGCAGGGCCGCGCGGGGGCGGAAACCCGGGCGAAAGCGGTTATGGTTGCCCCGGCCATCAGTTTTGATTTCACTGCATTGCAGCCGCGAAACTCCGCCCCCGGCGGGGCGGGCGCGGACCAGGGCAGGGACAAGGGAGACGACATGCGGGTGGCGGTTTTCGATCTCGACGGGACGCTGGCGGACACCTCCGCGGATCTCATCGCCGCCGCGAACGCCGCGCTGGCCGAGGCGGGCGTCGGGCCGGCGCTGGGGCCCGGGGACCGCGCCATCGCCTTCGCCGGGGGTCGGGCCATGCTTCGGGCGGGCTTCGCGCGGGCCATGTCGCAGGCGGGCTCCGCGCAGTCCAGGGCGCAGGCGGGCTTCGCCCAGGCCGCCCGCCCGATCGATGCGGCGGCGATCGAGGCGGCCTATCCCCGGCTCCTCGCCCATTACGAGGCGAACATCGACCGCCACACCCGGACCTACGAGGGGGCGGAGGCGGCGCTCGACGCGCTGGCGGCGGCGGGCTGGGGGCTTGCGGTCTGCACCAACAAGCCCTTCGGCCTGGCCGAGATCCTGCTCGACCGGCTGGGGCTGCGCCGGCGCTTCACCGTGGTCCTCGGGGCCGACAGCCTGCCGGTGCGCAAGCCCGACCCCCGCCATGTCTGGGAGACGATCGACCGGGCGGGGGGCGCGGCGGGAGCGGGCGGTGCTGGTGGGCGACACCGTGACCGACCGGGAGGCGGCGCGGGCGGCGGGGGTGCCCTGCGTGCTGGTGGGCTTCGGCCCCGAGGGCGCGGGGGTGGCGGCGCTGGAGCCCGAGGCGGTGCTCGACCGCTACGCCGACCTGCCCGCCCTGCTCGACCGGCTCTCCCCGGCGCGGGAGACGGGACCCGCGCAGGTGAAGGCGGCGCAGGCCGGGCCCGCGCAGGTGAAGGCGGCGCAGGCCGGGCCCGCGCAGGTGAAGGCGGCGCTGGCGGGAGGCGAGCAGGCCGAGGAGGCTGGGGCCGGAGAGGCGCAGGCCGGAGAGGCGCAAGTCGGGCCCGCGCGGGTCGGGGAGGGGCAGGTCGGGGAAGCGCAGGTCGGAGAAGCGCAGGTCGGGGAGGCGCGGGGCCGGTGACGGCCCTGGTCTACGCCGCGGCGGCGCTGGCCGAGATCGCCGGGTGCTTCGCCTTCTGGGCCTGGCTGCGGCTGGGGAAATCCGCGCTCTGGGCCCTGCCCGGCCTCGCGTCGCTGGCGGGCTTCGCGGGGCTCCTGACCCTGGTCGAGGCCCCGGCGGCGGGCCGGGCCTTCGCGGCCTATGGCGGGGTCTACATCGCCGCCTCGCTCGGCTGGCTCTGGGCGGTGGAGGGGGTGCGGCCGGACCGCTGGGACCTGATGGGGGGCAGCCTGTGCCTGATCGGGGCGGCGGCGATCCTGGCCGGCCCGCGGTGAGGGCGGCGGCCCGACCGGCTCCAGACGGACCGGCTCCAGACGGACCGGCTCTGGACCGGGCGGCTCCCTGGACCGGGCGGCTCCGGACCGGGCGTAACACACGTGTTATGCGGCCTATCCCCTTGAAAGGGATGGCTCATCCGAAAAACGTCAACCAGATGGCAACCTTGGTTGACGCCCGGTCCCGCAAGGACCGGCGGTCCCCCGACCGCACGGGGTCGCGCGCGGCCCCGTCCCGGCGCGGACCGCGAAGCGCCGCAAGGCCGGCCGTTTGGCGACGACCGGACCGCGGGCGGCCCCGTCGGGCCACCCCGTCGGAGAGACCTTTGCGCAGCCTTCGGCGTGGTCGCCCTCGACCTGTTCACACAGATGAAGATCGGGTTTACGCCGTGGAAAATATCTAATTAAATCAGTTATTTGACCCAATTTTCACGCGTGAAAATGGGCCCTTCGCAAAGGCTGCCGCTTGCGGGCCGGAGGCATGCGGCAGACCAAGGCGAAGGGCCTCTCAGATCACCAGGTTCATCAGGACGGTGTCGTCGGAGATGTCCTGGTAGCCGAAGCCGGCGGCGTCCATGCGGGCCTCCAGCGCCTCGAAATCCGCGCGGGAGCGGCTCTCGATGCCGAGCAGGACCGAGCCGAAGTTGCGGGCGGACTTCTTGAGGTACTCGAAGCGGCTGATGTCGTCGTCGGGCCCGAGGACGTTGAGGAATTCGCGCAGGGCCCCCGGGCGCTGGGGCAGGCGCAGGATGTAGTACTTCTTGCGCCCCTCCCAGCGGAGCGCGCGCTCCTTCACGTCCGGCAGGCGCTCGAAGTCGAAGTTGCCGCCCGAGACGACCGCGACCACGCTGCGGCCGCGCAGGTCGAGGTCGCGCAGCGCATCCACGGCCAGCGCCCCCGCGGGCTCGAGCACCACGCCCTCGACGTTGAGCATCTCGATCATCGTGCCGCAGATGCGGTCCTCGGGCGCCTCCAGCACCGCCTCGGGGGGGAAGCGACGCAGGATGTCGAAGTTCTTCGCGCCGATGCGGGCCACCGCCGCGCCGTCGACGAAGTTGTCCACGTGCTCGAGGGTGACGAGCCGCCCCGCCTCGATCGCCGCCCGGAGCGAGCGGCCGCCCGCAGGCTCGACCATGCGGATCCCGGTGGCGGGCGACAGGGCCTCCATGACGAGGACGCTGCCCGCGGAGAGGCCCCCGCCCCCCACCGGCAGGACGAGCAGGTCCGGGCGCAGGCCCTCGGGCAGCTGTTCGAGGATCTCCAGCGCCGAGGTGGCCTGGCCCTCGATCACGTCGGCGTCGTCGAAGGGCGGCACGAAGCGGGCCCCCGCCTCGGCGCAATAGGCCTGGGCGGAGGCGAGGGTGTCGTCGAAATAGTCGCCCACCAGCCGGATCTCGACCTGGCCGCCGCCGAACTGGCGGGTCTTGTCGATCTTCTGCTGGGGGGTGGTCACCGGCATGAAGATGACCCCGTGGGCGCCGAAGTGCCGGCAGGCGTAGGCGAGCCCCTGGGCGTGGTTGCCGGCCGAGGCGCAGACGAAGCGGCGCTGGCCCGGATCGGCCGCGAGCGCCTTGCGCATGGCGTTGGCGGCGCCGCGGATCTTGTAGGAGCGGACGGGGCTCAGATCCTCGCGCTTGAGCCAGACCTCGCCGCCATACTTGGCGCTGAGGTAGTCGTTGCGCTGGAGCGGCGTGGGATCGAAGATCCCGCGGAGCGCGATTTCCGCGGCGCGGACGCCGTCGACGAAACGGGCAAGGTCGGTCATGGCCCGCCGCTAGCACGGAGCGCGGCGGAAGGCCAGCGGCGCGGCGGGCGGAAGGCGCGGGGCGCGGCGGGCGGAAGGCGCGGGGCGCGGCGGGCGGGAGGCCTGCTGCGGCGGCGAATCCGGGCGGCCGCGCTTGCCGCCTATCGGGAAACGGACTAGACGGGCCGGAACCTGAAACCGGAGCGTTCCATGGCCTCGCAGAAGCCCAAGAAGGTCGTCCTCGCCTATTCCGGCGGCCTCGACACCTCGATCATCCTGAAATGGCTCCAGACCGAATACGGCTGCGAGGTCGTGACCTTCACCGCCGACCTCGGCCAGGGCGAGGAGCTGGAGCCCGCCCGCAAGAAGGCCGAGCTGCTGGGCATCAAGCCGGAGAACATCCACATCGAGGACCTGCGCGAGGAATTCGTGCGGGACTTCGTCTTTCCGATGTTCCGGGCCAACGCCCAGTACGAGGGGCTCTACCTGCTCGGCACCTCCATCGCCCGGCCGCTGATCGCCAAGCGCCTGGTGGAGATCGCCGAGGCGACGGGCGCGGACGCCGTCGCCCATGGCGCCACCGGCAAGGGCAACGACCAGGTGCGCTTCGAGCTGTCGGCCTATGCGCTGAACCCGCGCATCCGGGTGATCGCGCCCTGGCGGGAATGGGACCTGACGAGCCGCACCAAGCTCCTCGCCTTCGCTGAGGAGAACCAGATCCCCATCGCCAAGGACAAGCGCGGCGAGGCGCCCTTCTCGGTGGACGCGAACCTGCTGCACACCTCTTCCGAGGGCAAGGTTCTGGAGAACCCGGCCGAGGAGGCGCCCGATTACGTCTACCAGCGCACCGTCGCGCCCGAGAAGGCGCCCGACGCGCCGGAATACGTCGAGATCGGCTTCGAGAAGGGCGATCCGGTGAGCGTGAACGGCGAGCGGCTGTCACCGGCCGCGCTCCTCGCCCGGCTGAACGAGCTCGGCGGCAAGCACGGGGTCGGGCGGCTCGACCTGGTCGAGAACCGCTTCGTCGGCATGAAGTCCCGGGGCGTCTACGAGACTCCGGGCGGCACCGTTCTGCTGATCGCCCATCGCGGCATCGAGCAGATCACCCTCGACCGCGGCGCGGGGCATCTCAAGGACGAGCTGATGCCGCGCTACGCCGAGCTCATCTACAACGGCTTCTGGTTCAGCCCCGAGCGCGAGATGCTCCAGGCGCTGATCGACAAGAGCCAGGAGCGGGTGAACGGGTCGGTGCGGGTGAAGCTCTACAAGGGCTCGGCCTCGGTGGCGGGGCGCTCCTCCCCCGACAGCCTCTATTCCGAGGCCCATGTGACCTTCGAGGACGACGCCGGCGCCTACGACCAGAAGGACGCGGCCGGGTTCATCAAGATCAACGCCCTGCGGCTGAAGCTGCTGGCGGCGCGCGACCGCCGCTGATCCCGCTGCGCTGCGGCATCTGGGCGCTTGCGCGCTTCGCGTCGCTGGAGTGTGGTGCCCGCCGAATTGGCGGGATGCGATTATGGTCTTTCCATTGCTGATCGCGGCGGCCCTCGTCGCCGCGACCAACGCCTTCGCAGGCGTCCGGCCCGAGGCGGCCATTGTCGCGGGCGGCTGCTTCTGGTGTCTCGAGGAGGATTTCTCGGGGGTGAAGGGCGTGATCTCGGTGGAGACCGGCTACGCCGGCGGGACCCTCCCCGAGCCCACCTATCGCGACGTCTCGGCCGGGCGGAGCGACCATCTCTTTGCGGTGCGCATCCTGTTCGACCCGGCCGTGGTGTCCTATCGGGCCTTGCTGGAGCGCTTCCTGCGGGACATCGACCCGACGGACGCCGGCGGCCAGTTCTGCGAGCGGGGGCCGCAGCATCGGGCGGCGATCTTTCCGCTCGACGCCGCGCAGGCGCGGACGGCGGCGGCGGCGGTGGCGGATCTGGAGCGGCGGATCGAGCGGCCGCTGGCGGTGCGGCTGCGCGGGGAGACCGGGTTCTGGCCGGCGGAACGGGCGCACCAGGACTACGCCCGGCGCTATCCCAAGCGCTACGAGTTCTACCGCCGGTCCTGCAGGATCGAGGAGCGCCGCCGGCGGGTCTGGGACACGCTTCTGCCCGGGCCCGGGTGAGGGGCGTCCGGGCGGCGCGCGTCACATCGCGTCACATGAAGAGCGAGGCGTTGTTGATCAGGACGATCCGCAGCGCATAGAGCACGAGCAACGCCACGAGGGGCGTCAGGTCGAGGCCGCCGAGGTCGGGCAGGACCCGGCGGATGGGCCGGTAGAGCGGCTCCAGCAGGCGCTCGAGGCCGTTCCAGATCTGCCAGACCAGCGGCTGGCGGGTGTTGAGCACGTTGAAGCCGATCAGCCAGCTCATGATCACGTGGGCGATGATGACGTACCACGCCAGGTCGAGGATCAGCAGCAGGATTTGCAGCAGCGAGGTCATCGGCAGGTCCCGTTCGGCTTCGAGCGCCACAGGTAGACCGCGCGGCGCCCCGGGGCAAGGCCGGGCGGCGCCCCGGGCTTGCGCGGCGCGGCGGCGGGGCGGCATGGTGCGCCGCGCAACCGATGCGCAACCCTCGGGGGAGATTCGCTTGGACCGTCCGCCCCGCGCCGCCCGCCGCGATCCGCATGCGCCTGAGGCCGGGGGCCCCAGGGGCCGGGCCGTCCGGGGGCGCGCCGGGTGAGCGCGCGGCGGGGGATCTTCGGCTGGATGCTCTTCGACTGGGCGAACCAGCCGTTCAACACCCTGGTGGTGACGTTCCTCTTCGCGCCCTGGTTCGTGGCGCGGGTGGCGGCCGATCCGGTGGCGGGGCAGGAGATCTGGGGCTGGACCGCCGCGGCGGCCGGAGGGGCGGTGGCGCTGGCGGCGCCCTGGCTCGGGGCGGCGGCGGATCGGGGCGGCCGGCGCAAGGCCTGGACGGCGGCCTTCTCGATCCCCTTCGTGATCGGATGCGCGGGTCTCTGGGGGGCCGCGCCGGAAATGGCGGACCCGCGGCCGGTGCTCGCCTTCTATGCGCTCGCCTATTTCGGCTCGGAGTTCACGCTGGTCTTCACCAACGCCATGCTGCCCGACATCGGGCCGCGGTCGGAGACGGGGCGGATCTCGGGCTCCGGCTGGGCGCTCGGCTACGTGGGGGGCGTCGTCTCGCTGGTCCTGGTGCTGGGGCTCTTCGCGCCCGGGCCCTCGGGGGGCGCGACGCTGCTGGGCCTGCCGCCGCTCTTCGATGCGGACGGGGCGGCGCGGGCGACGGGGCCGCTGTCCGCCTTGTGGTTCGTGGTCTTCGCCCTGCCTTTCTTCCTCTGGACGCCGGACGCGCCCCGGGGGGCGCCCCTGGGCGCGGCGCTGCGGCTCGGCTGGGGGGATCTGGGCGCGACCCTGCGGGACCTGCGGCGGCATCGCGGGCTCTTCACCTATCTCGTGGCCTCGATGGTCTATCGCGATGCGCTGGCGGCGCTTTTCGCCTTCGGGGGCATCTATGCGGCGGGGGTGCTGGGCTGGGGGGTGACCGAGCTCGGGGCCTTCGGGGTGCTCGCCGCGGCGGCCGGGGCGCTCGGCGCCTGGGCGGGGGGCCGGGCGGACCGGGCGCTCGGGCCGCGGCCGGTGGCGATCGCGTCGATCTGGGCGCTGACGGCCGTCGCCGCCGCGGCGCTCGCCACCAGCCGGGAGAGCGCGCTGTTCGTGCCCGTGGCGCCCGGCTCGCGCCTGCCCGACCTCGTGTTCCTCGCGGCGGGCGCGGGGCTCGGGGCGGCGGGGGGCGCGTTGCAGGCGGCCTCGCGTACGCTCCTCGCCCATCTCGCCGAGGGGCGCATGGCCATGGGACAGGCCTTCGGCCTCTATGCGCTGTCGGGGCGGGCGACCGCCTTCATCGGCCCCGCGGCGATCGCCCTCGTCACCGGGGCGACCGGCTCGCAGCGGCTGGGCGCCGCTCCGGTGATCGTGCTTTTGCTTGTCGGCCTGGCGCTGCTATATCGCGTGCGAAGAGACGGCGAGCAGGACGAAGGACAGGCATGACCGAGACCCCGACGGAGCCCCGCGCGTGAGGGCTGTCCGCTCCCGCGCCCTTGGGGTCGCAACAGCCCTGCTCTGTCTCGCCGGACCGGCCGGGGCGCAGACCGCCCAGCAGCTGTTCGGCGCCCGCGAGACGCCCACGGCCCATGCCCCCGCCCCCATCGGCGCCCATTCCCGCGGCTGCATCGCCGGCGCGGCGCAACTCCCCGAGAGCGGCCCGACCTGGCAGGCGATGCGGCTGAGCCGGAACCACCACTGGGGCGATCCCTCGACCATCGCCTTCGTCGAGCGGCTGAGCGCCAAGGCGACGACGCTCGGCTGGAAGGGCCTCTACGTGGGCGACATCGGCCAGGCCCGCGGCGGCCCCGCCCCGGGCCATGCGAGCCACCAGATCGGGCTCGACGTCGACATCTGGCTTCTGCCGCCCCAGCGGCTCGACCTCACCCGGGCGGAGCGGGAGAAGATCGGCTCGCCCTCGGTCAAGGCCGCGAACCAGCGCGAGGTGAACCGCAACTGGACCCCCGCCCACATGGCGCTGCTGCGCGCGGCGGCCAAGGATCCGCAGGTCGACCGCATCTTCATCACCGCGCCCGCCAAGCTCCGGATGTGCGCCGACGCCCCGTCGAACGACCGGGCCTGGCTGCGCAAGGTGCGGCCCTGGTGGGGCCATGACAGCCATTTCCACGTGCGCCTCTCCTGCCCCGCGGGCGACGCGGCCTGCCAGCCCGGGCCCGCGCTGCCGCCCGGGGACGGCTGCGCCGACGCGGTCTGGTGGGTGACGGACGCGCTCGCGCCCCCCGACCCGAAGGCGCCCAAGCCGAAGCCCAAGCCGCCCTTGCAGCTCGCCGACCTGCCGTCCGAGTGCGCCGCGGTGCTCAAGGCCCGGTGAGCGCGAGATGATCCAGCTCGTCGCCCTGATCCTGATGCTGGTCGCCGCCGCCGGCGCGGCCGCCCCCGAATTTCCCCGCCTGGAGCGCGACGCCCGGGTGGTCTGGAGCGAAAGCCCCAAGCGCTTCGGCGGGTTCTCGGCCATCGAGGTCTCGGACGACGGCGAGACCTTCCTTGCGATCAGCGACCGCGGCCGCTGGGCGCGGGGCGCCTTCGAGCGCAAGGACGGCCGGCTGACCGGGGCGCGGATGACCGGCTTCGGGGCGCTGCACGGGATCGACGGCCATGTGCTGCGCGGCCGCGAGGTCGACGCCGAGGGAGTGGCCGTGGCCCCCGACGGCTCGATCTATGTCAGCTTCGAGATGCAGCACCGGATCCGCCGCTTCACCGACATCGACGGACCTGCCGAAGGGGTGCCCTCCCACCCCGATTTCCGCGGGCTCCAGCCCAATTCGGCGCTGGAGGCGCTGGCCGTCGACGACGCGGGGACGATCTACGCCATCCCCGAGCGGTCGGGCCAGATGACCCGGCCCTTTCCGGTCTATCGCTATCGCGGCGGCGTCTGGGACAAGACGCTGTCGATCCCGCGCGAGGGGCGGTTCCTGGTGACAGGCGCGGATTTCGGCCCCGACGGCCGGCTCTACGTGCTGGAGCGGGACTTCAGCTGGATGGGCGGGTTCTCCAACCGGGTGCGCCGCTTCGACCTCGGGCCCCGGGGGCTGACGGACGAGGCGACGCTGCTGGAGACCGCCTTCGGCTCGTCGGACAATTTCGAGGGCATCTCGGTCTGGCGCGACGCGGAGGGGCGGACCCGCGTCACCCTGATCGCCGACGACAACTTCTTCGCCCTGCAGTCGACCGCCATCGCGGAATACGTGCTGGTCGAGGGCTAGGTCCGCGCTGCGGCGCCGCAATGTGACTGTCATGCCGCCGCGCCAGGGTCTATCGAGGCGCAGCGGCCAAGGGGAGCAGAGGGACATGCAGGATTCGGTCTTCGCGCCGGGGGCGATGAGCCTCGAGGGCAAGAAGGGACTGGTGGTGGGCATCGCCAACGACCAGTCCATCGCCTACGGCTGCGCCCGGGCCTATCGCCACCTCGGCGCGGAGCTCGCCGTCACCTACCTCAACGACAAGGCCGTCCGCTTCGTCGAACCCTGCGCCGAGGCGGTCGGGGCCACGATCTTCGCGCCGCTCGACGTCACCCGGGAGGGCGAGATGGAGGCGGTCTTCGACAGGATCCGCAGCCAGTGGGGGCGGCTCGACTTCGTGCTGCATTCCATCGCCTTCGCCCCGATGCAGGACCTGCACGGCCGGGTGGTGGACTGCTCCCGCGAGGGCTTCCTGCTCGCCATGGACGTGTCCTGCCATTCCTTCCTGCGCATGGCGCGGCTCGCCGAGCCGCTGATGGACCGGGGCGGCGCCTTGCAGACCATGAGCTATTTCGGCTCGGAGAAGGTCGTCGCCCATTACAACATCATGGGCCCGGTCAAGGCCGCGCTGGAATCGGTGTCGCGCTACATGGCCGCCGAGCTGGGGCCGAAGGGCATCCGGGTCCACGCCATCTCGCCCGGGCCGCTGAAGACCCGGGCGGCCTCGGGCATCGCCGAATTCGACGAGCTTCTGAACCGCGCCGCGGAACGGGCCCCCGCCCGGGCGCTGGTCGACATCGACGACGTGGGCGTGGCGGCGGCCTATCTGTGCACCGACGCGGCCCGCCTGATCACCGGCAACGTGGTCTATATCGACGGCGGCTACAACATCATGGGCTGAGCGGTCAGCCTATCGCCGAAACGCAACGGGCGGCGACGCCCGGCAGGACAATCGAGGAGCGAGTCATGGCCGAAGGCAGCGGAGCCGCCCAGTCCCCGCGGAAATACGACCGGCTGATCGAGCAGGTGAAGGCGATGGCGCCGGTTCCCACCGCCGTCGCCCATCCCTGCACGCCCGCGGCGCTGGAGGGCGCGACCGACGCCGCCGAGCTCGGGATCATCCGGCCGATCCTGGTGGGGCCGCGCGCCAAGATCGCCGCGGTGGCCGCCGAAGCCGGGCTCGACATCGCGAACTACGAGATCGTGGACGCCGCCCACAGCCACGACGCCGCCGCCAAGGCCGTCGCGCTGGTGCGCCAGGGCAAGGCCGAACTCCTGATGAAGGGGTCGCTGCACACCGACGAGCTGCTGTCGGAGGTCGTCAAGCGCGACACGGGCCTGCGCACGGAGCGGCGGCTGAGCCATTGCTTCATCATGGACGTGCCGGGCTACGACCACGTGCTGACCATCACCGACGCGGCGATCAACATCTTCCCCACGCTGGAGGAGAAGATCGACATCGTGCAGAACGCCATCGACCTGCTGCACGCCATCGGCAACGAGGAGCCCCGGGTGGCCATCCTCTCGGCGATGGAGACGGTGAACCCCAAGCTCAACACCACCATCGAGGCTGCCGCGCTCTGCAAGATGGCCGACCGCGGGCAGATCACCGGGGGGCTCCTGGACGGGCCGCTCGCCTTCGACAACGCGATCAGCCCCGAGGCCGCCAGGATCAAGGGCATCGACGGACCGGTCGCGGGCCGGGCGGACATCCTGGTGGTGCCGGACCTCGAGGCGGGGAACATGCTGGCCAAGAGCCTGTCCTTCCTGATGAACGCCGATTCCGCCGGGATCGTGCTCGGCGCGCGGGTGCCGATCATCCTGACCAGCCGGGCGGACAGCGTGGAGAGCCGGCTCGCCTCCTGCGCGGTGGCGGCGATGATCGTCGAGCACCGGCGGCGCAAGGCCCCCGTGGTCGCCGAGTGACCGGCCGATGACCGACGCGATCCTGGTGCTGAACGCGGGCTCGTCGAGCCTGAAGTTCATGCTCTTCGTGGTGGAGGGCGACGGCGGGCTCCGGCAGCGGCTGAGCGGCAACGCCGAGGAGCTGACCGGCGCCGCGCGGTTCCGGGCCGCGGGGTCCGACGGCGCGCCCTTGGGCGAGCACGCCTGGGACACGCCCCCCGGCCATGCGGGGGCGCTCGCCTATCTGCTCGACTGGCTGAAGGGCGAGATGGGCGAAGCGCGGCTGGTGGGGGTCGGGCACCGGGTGGTGCACGGCGGGCTCGATTATGCGGCGCCGATCCGGGTGAACCCCACGATCCTCGCCCGGCTGCGTGGGCTGATCCCGCTCGCGCCCCTGCACCAGCCCCACAACCTGCTGCCGATCGCGCAGATGCTGGAGACCCGGCCCGATCTGCCCCAGGTCGCCTGTTTCGACACGGCTTTCCACCGCACCGCGCCCGAGGTCGCCCAGGCCTTCGCCCTGCCCGAGGAGATCACCGCCCGGGGCGTGCGGCGCTACGGCTTTCACGGGCTCTCCTACGAATACATCGCCTCGATCCTGCCGGAGATCGACCCGGCGGCGGCGGCCGGGCGGACGATCGTGCTGCACCTGGGCAACGGCGCGAGCATGTGCGCCCTGCGGGCGGGCCGGAGCCAAGCCACGACCATGGGCTTCACCGCCCTCGACGGCCTGCCCATGGGCACCCGCTGCGGCGCGATCGACCCGGGCGTGGTGATCTATCTCGAACAGGCGCTGGGGATGTCCGCGCAGGCGGTCGAGGACCTGCTCTACAAGAAGTCCGGGATGCTCGGGGTCTCGGGCGTGTCGAGCGACATGCGCGAGATCCTCGCGAGCGACTCGCCCCGGGCGGCCTTCGCGCTGGAGCTTTACGCCTATCGGATCGGGCGCGAGCTCGGCTCGCTCGCCGCGGCGCTCGGCGGGCTCGACGCGGTGGTCTTCACCGCGGGCGTCGGCGAGAACGCGCCCCGGATCCGCGCCGCCGCCGCCGCCCACGCCGCCTGGCTGGGGCTCGAGATCGACCCGGAGGCGAACGCCGCGGGCCGGGGCGCGCGCCGGATCAGCGCCGCCGCGAGCCGGGTCTCCGCCTGGGTCGCGCCCACCAACGAGGAGCTGATGATCGCCCGCCACGCCTTGCGGGTGATCCGCGGGGCGTGATCCGCGGCGCTTGATCCCCCGCGCAGGATTCATGCCCGGCCTCCCCATTTGCCGCAACGCAACAAGCCGGGGCGCGCGCGATAACCCGTAATTTTTCCTAATTTCATTGGGATTCGCGACGCATGGTCGCAGCAGGTTCATCGAACTCGTGTTGCATCGCACTATCTGCGGAGAAGCGCGCTGCGCGCCCTCCCCTCTTTCGATGCTGTGCGAGGAACCGATCATGTCGACCCAAACGCGTCCCGCCCTGGCGGCGCCCCCGACGACGGCGACCGGCGTCTCCGCCGACGTCCAGGCCGGCGTCGCCGCCGACATCCAGGAGCGTCTCGACGTCCTGGGCACGAACCTCGCCGCCCTCGTCGAAATGCAGGATCTGGTGTCGCGGTCGCTCCGGCTCCAGTCCAAGGCCATCGGCCGGGGGCACGCGGCCCGCGCCAAGGCGCAGCTCGCCGAAATCCGGCCGCTCTTGCGCGAGATCGGCGATCGCCTGCGCCGCGGCGCGCTGCCGGACGACCTGGCCGCCTACCTGCGCGACGCGGGCGAGCGGGCCGTGCTGTTCCTCGACGCGCTGCGCCGGCGCGGCGACATCTTCCTGGAGCACGAGGCCGCGGGCTGCCCGCCGGTGCTGAGCTACGCCTATGAGGTGGTCCTGGACGGCAGGGACCTGCCGCGGCCGACGAACTACATGCTGCTGCGCATCCTGCCGCCGGAGGGATGGGTCGCCGATCCAGCGGCGCGGCCCTATGTCATCATCGACCCCCGGGCGGGCCACGGCGCGGGCATCGGCGGCTTCAAGCCCGAGAGCCAGGTGGGAATGGCGCTCAGGGCCGGCTGCCCGGTCTATTTCGTGAGCTTCCGCCGCGACCCCGAGCCCGGCCAGCGCATCGCCGACGTCACCGCCGCCGAGGCGGCCTTCGTGCGCGAGGTGACGCGCCGCCACCCGGAGGCGCCGCGGCCGGTGGTCGCCGGCAACTGCCAGGGCGGCTGGGCGGCGCTGATGCTCGGGGCGACGAACCCGGATCTGGCCGGGCCGATCCTGCTCAACGGCGCGCCGGTGGACGCCTGGGCGGGCGAGGTCGGCCGGAACCCGATGCGCTACAACGGCGGCGTGCTGGGCGGGCGCTGGCTCGCCATGCTGGCCTCGGACCTCGGCCACGGGGTCTTCGACGGTGCCCAGCTGGTGGCGAACTTCGAGAAGCTGAACCCGAGCCGGAACTACTTCGGCAAGTACTACGACCTCTATTCCCGGGTCGACACGGAGACCCCGCGCTTCCTGGAGTTCGAGCGCTGGTGGGGCGGGTTCTTCCTGATGAACGCCGCCGAGATCGAGTGGATCGTCGACACCATCTTCGTCGGCAACAAGCTGTCGCGCAACGAGGCCCAGATCGAGCCCGGCCAGCGGGTGGACCTGAAGGCGGTGCGCGCGCCGGTGGTGGTCTTCACCAGCCAGGGCGACAACATCACCCCGCCGCAACAGGCGCTGACCTGGATCCTCGACACCTATGCGGACGTGGACGAGATCCGCATCCGCGGCCAGCGGATCGTCTACATGGTGCACGAGTCGATCGGGCACCTCGGGATCTTCGTCTCGGGCTCGGTCGCGCGAAAGGAGCACGCCGAGGTCGCCTCGACCCTGCAGACGATCGAATCCCTGCCCCCCGGGCTCTACGAGATGCGGATCGAGCGCGAGACCGGGGAGGGCATGGACAAGACCTTCCTGGTGAGCTTCGCCGAGCGGAGCTTCGCCGACATCGCCGCCCTCGACGACGGCCGCGAGGACGAGACGCCCTTCGCCGGGGTCTGGCGGCTCTCGGACCTGCAGGCGGACGCCTACGAGATTTTGCTGCGCCCCCTCGTCCGGGCCATGACCACCCGGGAGAGCGCCGAGGCGCTGCGCCGGATGGCGCCGATGCGCGTCCGGCGCCGCGCGCTCTCGAGCCGCAACCCGGCGATGCGGCTGGTCGGCGCGGCGGCGGAGCGCGCCCGGGGCGGCCGGAAGCCGGTCGGGCGCGCCAACCCCTTCGTCGGGATGGAGCGGATCTGGGCCGCGGGGCTGGAGCAGACCCTCGACCTCGGCCGCGACCTGCGCGACGCTTGGCGGGAGGCGGCGTTCTTCTCGATCTACGCCAGCCCCGTGATGCGGGCCTTCGGCGCGCCCTATGTCCGGCCGCGGACGCTGAAGACCCGGGCGGAGCTCGCCGCCCTGCCCGAGGTGCGGCAGGCGCTGCTGCACATCCGCTCGGGCGGGTTCGTCGAGGCGGTGGTCCGCATGCTGATCCTGCTGGCCGAGAGCCGGGGCGCGGTCCGGCGCGACCGGCTGGAGCGCTCGACCCGGCTTTTGGCCCAGGACGCGCCCTTCGCCGCGCTGGGCGCGCAGCGGCGGGCGGAGATCATCCAGGAGCAGACGGTCATCGTCGAATTCGCCCGCGAGGAGGCGATCCTCGCCCTGCCCGAGCTGCTGCGCGCCCCGGAGGAGCGCGCGCTGGCGGGCCGGGCGATCCTCTACGTCGCCGGGGCGGCCGCGGACATGGCGCCCGGGACGCTGGCCCTGATCGGGCGCATCCGCGGCCTGCTCGGGCTGCCGCCCGAGGCGGAGGACGTGGCCGAGGATCCGCTGGCCGCCTTGAGCGCGGCGGCCGAATAGGGGTTGCGGCCCCTGGTCCCGCCGCTAGCCTGCGGGCGGGACCGCAGGGAGGATCGGGCCATGTCGCAGCTGCGCGCCGGCGAGGGACGTCACCTGGAGCTGGCCGGGGGCCGGATCAGGGTCGAGGTGTCGGGGCTGGTGGAGGGCCCCGCGCTGCTCCTGCTCCATGGGGGCTTCGGCTCGGCGGAGGATTTCGAGCCCCTCGCCGGGCCGCTCGGCGCCCAGTTCCGGCTGATCGCGATCGACAGCCGGGGCCAGGGCATGTCCACCCTGGGCGACGCCCCCCTCACCTACGCCCGGCTGGAGGCGGACGCGCTGGCGGCGCTGGAGGCGCTGGGGGTGGAGACGGCGGACGTGCTCGGCTACAGCGACGGCGGCATCGTCGGCCTGCGGCTGGCGGCGCGGCCGGGCGGGCCGGTGCGACGTCTGGTCGCGATCGGGGCGCAGCACCGGCTGCTGCCCGAGGATCCGGCGCGGGGCATGTTCGAGCGGCTGACGCCGGAGAAGTGGCGCGCCATCATGCCCGAGAGCGTCGAACGCTACGAGCGGTTGAACCCGGAGGCGGATTTCCCGCGGCTGACCGGCCTCATCCGGGATCTGTGGCTGTCCGGGGGTCCAGAGGCCTATCCGGAGGAGACGGTGCAGGGCATCGCGGCCCCGACCCTGCTGATCCGCGGCGACGCGGACCAGGTGGTGGCGCGGGTCGAAACGGCGATCCTGGCCGACCTGATCCCCGGGGCGAAACTCCTGAACCTGCCCTGGGCGGGGCACGAGGCGCAGGCGGACGCCCCCGAGGCGGTGGCGGCGGCGACGCTGCGCTTCCTGTCCGATGCTTGAGGCCGGCGGGGGGAACCGCTAAGGCTCGGCGGGTTCAGGAGACCGCCATGCCCCAGTTCCTCGACGCCAGCGCCGCCGATTTCGAGCCGCGGTTCAACGCCTTCCTCGCCGAGAAGCGCGAGGCGGACGCCGATGTGGACGCGGACGTCGCCGCGATCCTCGCCGACGTGGCGGCGCGGGGCGACGCGGCGGTGATCGAGCTGACCGCGCGCTGGGACCGGCTGGAGCTGACGCCCGAGACGCTGGCCTTCTCCCGCGACGAGATCGACGCCGCCATCGCCCGGGTGGACCCGGAGGAACGCGCGGCGCTGGAGCTGGCGGCCGAGCGCATCCGCGCCTACCACGCGCGCCAGATCCCCGAGAACGCCCGCTGGACGGACGCGAGCGGCGCAGAGCTCGGCTGGCGCTGGACGCCGGTGGGCGCGGCGGGGCTCTACGTGCCCGGCGGCCTCGCCTCCTATCCCTCCTCGGTGCTGATGAACGCCATCCCGGCCCAGGCGGCGGGGGTGCGCCGGCTCGCCATCTGCGCGCCCACGCCGGGGGGGGCGGTCAACCCGCTGGTGCTGCTCGCGGCGCGGCTCGCCGGGGTCGAGACGGTCTACCGGATCGGGGGCGCGCAGGCGATCGCCGCGCTCGCCTACGGGACCGAGACCATCCCGGCGGTGGACAAGATCACCGGCCCCGGCAACGCCTGGGTGGCGGCGGCCAAGCGGCGGGTCTTCGGCCGGGTGGGCATCGACATGATCGCCGGCCCCTCGGAGATCCTGGTGATCGCCGACCGGGACAACGACCCCGACTGGCTGGCGCTCGACCTGCTGAGCCAGGCGGAGCACGACGCCGCCGCCCAGGCGATCCTCATCACCGACGACGCCGCCTTCGGCCGGAAGGTCGCGGCGGCGGTGGCGCGGCGGCTGGAGACGCTGGAGCGGCGCGACATCGCCGCGGCCTCCTGGCGGGATTTCGGCGCGGTGATCCTCGTGCGCGACTGGGACGAAGCGGCGGCGCTCGCCGACCGGATCGCGCCGGAGCACCTGGAGATCTGCACGGCGGACGCCGAGGACCTCTCCGGCCTGATCGCCAACGCCGGGGCGATCTTCCTCGGGCCGCTGACGCCCGAGGCGATCGGGGACTACGTGGGGGGGCCGAACCACGTGCTGCCCACCGCCCGGTCGGCGCGGTTCTCGAGCGGGCTCTCGGTGCTCGACTTCATGAAGCGCACGACGCTCGCCCGGATGACGCCCGGGGCGCTCCGGGCCATCGGGCCGGCGGCGGCGCGGCTGGCGCGGTCCGAGGGGCTGGAGGCCCACGGGCTCTCGGTCCTCGCCCGGCTGGAGCGGCTGAACGAGGGAGGCGACCATGGCTGAGCCCCTGGCCGGAACGGACCGGCTGATCGAGGTCACCCTCGACGACAGCGCCCTGCCCCCGGCCACCCCGGAGGCGGAGCAGGATCGCCGCGTGGCGCTCTACGAGCTCACCCAGGAGAACGTCTTCGGCCTGCCCGGGCGCGAGGGGCGGCCGGCGCCGGCGGGGCCCTACCGGCTGGCGCTCGACATCCGCGACCGGCTCATGGTCTTCGACATCCGCACCGAGGCGGGGGAGCCGGCGGGCGCGTTCCACATGTCGCTCACCCCCTTCCGGCAGATCATCAAGGACTACTTCCAGATCTGCGAGGCCTATTTCGACGCGGTCCGCCGCCTGCCCCCCGCCCAGATCGAGGCGATCGACATGGGCCGGCGCGGCCTGCACGACGAGGGCAGCCGGATCATGCTGGAGCGGCTGGCGGGCAAGGTCGACACCGACATGGCGACGGCGCGGCGGCTCTTCACCCTGCTCTGCGCGCTCCAGCCCAAGGGGTGACCCCTGGCCCGGCCCATGCCCGGATCGGTGCTGTTCTGCTGCGACCACAACGCGGTGCGCTCGCCCATGGCCGAGGGGATGATGAAGCGGTTCTACGGCCGCCGGGTCTACGTCCAGTCCGCCGGCGTCAAGAGCGACATGGAGGTGGACGGCTTTTCCGTCGCCGTCGCCGAGGAGATCGGCGTGGCGATCGAGCGGCACCGCTCCCGCAGCTTCACCGAGATGGAGCAGTGGGGCGACCGCATAGACGCCTACGACCTGATCGTGGCGCTGTCGCCCGCGGCGCAGCGCGCGGCCCAGGAATACACCCGCTATCACGCGATCGAGGTGGAGTACTGGCCGATCTTCGACCCGGTGGGCCTCGGCGAGACGAGGACCGACAAGCTCGCCGCCTACCGGCGGATGCGCGACCAGATCCGCGGCCGGATGATCGACCGCTTCGGCCCCCCGGACGAGGCGGCGGCCTGAGGCCGGCCGACCCGGACGGGCTCCCTCCCGGCCCGCCCGGGCGCGGCGCCGGGATCACGCGCGGCGGCGCGGCGGCGGGACGAGGCGATCCGGCCTTGAACTCGTTCGGATTTGCGCGCATATCCTGCGGCGCGAACGGAGCCATGGGGCCCCGGGCGTGCTGTTGCAATTGCCCTAGGAGCGGACATGGCCAAGGAAGAGCTCTTGGAATTCCCCGGGGTCGTGACCGAGCTGCTTCCCAACGCGACCTTTCGGGTGGAGCTCGAGAACGGCCATACGATCATCGCCCACACCGCCGGAAAGATGCGCAAGAACCGCATCCGCGTTCTGGCCGGCGACAAGGTGCAGGTCGAGATGACCCCCTATGATCTGACCAAGGGACGGATCAACTATCGCTTCAAATAGGCTGATCCTCGCTTCGGCGAGCCCGCGCCGGCTGGAGCTTCTGGCCCAGGTCGGCCTGACCCCCGCGGCGGTCCGCGCCGCCGACGTCGACGAAACCCCCCTGCCCCGCGAACTGCCCGGCGCCTGCGCGCTGCGCCTTGCGCGCGCCAAGGCCGCCGCCGCGCCCGCCGCGCCCGACGAGGCGGTGCTGGCCGCGGACACGGTCGTCGCGCTCGGCCGCCGGATGCTCGGCAAGCCCGGCGACGCGGCCGAGGCGGCGCGCTTCCTCGCCCTGCTGTCGGGCCGCCGCCACAGGGTCCTCACCGCGGTCGCGGTCGCCCTGGGCGGGCGGCTGCGCGACCGTCTGGTGGAGACGGTGGTGCGCTTCCGCCCGCTGACCCCCCCCGAGATCGAGGCCTACGTGGCGAGCGGCGAATGGCGCGGCAAGGCGGGCGGCTACGCCATCCAGGGCCGGGCCGCCGCCTTCATCCCCTGGATCCGCGGCTCCTACGGGGCGGTGGTGGGCCTGCCCCTGGCCGAGACGCTCGGGCTCCTGTCCGCCGCGGGGGTGCGGCCGTGAAGGGCCGGCAGATCCTGATCGAGCCGCGCCCGAACGGCGGCGGCGGCGCGGCGGCGCTGGTGGTGAACGGCCGGCTGGAGGATCTGCTGATCGATCCCGCCGACGCCGCCCCCCGGCCCGAGTCGATCTTCCGCGCCGTGGCCGGCCGGCCGATGAAGGGGCTGGGCGGGGTCATGCTCGACCTCGGCGGCGGCGCGACCGGCTTCCTGCGCGGGGCGCGGCTGCCTGCGCCCGGGTCGCGGCTGCTGGTCCAGGCCTCGAGCTGGGCGGAGCCCGGCAAGGCCTCGCCGGTCAGCCCGCGCATCACCCTCAAGGGCCGCTTTTCGCTCCTCACCCCCGGCGCGCCCGGACTGAACCTGTCGCGGGCCATCGACGAGGGGCCTGGGCGCGACGCCTTGGCCGCGCTCGCCGCCGAGGCGATGGCGGGGGCGCCCGAGGATTGCGGCCTGATCCTGCGCTCGCTGGCGGCGGATGCGCCGGAGGAGGAGATCCGGGCCGAGATCGCCGGGCTGCGCGCCGAATGGGCGACGCTCGCCGCCTCGGTCCAGGGTCCGGCGGGCTTGCTGCGCGCGGCTCCGAGCGCGGCGGAGCTGGCGCGGCGGGAATGGTCGCTCCAGTCCGACGAGCGGGTGGAGGAACATCCCGAGGCCCTGGCCCGCGCCGGGATCTGGGAGGAGGCGGCGGCGCTGCTGCGGCCCGAGACGCCGCTGGCCTCTGGCTTCATGGCGATCGAGCCGACCCGGGCGCTGGTGGCGGTGGACGTGAACACCGGCGGCGACGTCTCGCCCGGGGGGGCGCTCCAGGCCAACCTCGCGGCGGCGCGGGAGCTGCCGCGGCAGTTGCGGCTGCGGGGGCTGGGGGGACAGGTGGTGGTGGACTTCGCGCCGCTCGCCAAACCCGAGCGCGCGCGGATCGAGGCGGCGCTCAAGGCGCAGCTGCGCCGGGACGAGATCGAGACCACGCTCGCCGGCTGGACGCCCCTCGGCCATCTGGAGATCCAGCGCCGCCGGTCGCGGCGGCCGCTGTCCGAACTGCCGCTGCGCTGAGGGCGGCTGAGGGGGGGGACCTCGCGCCCGCCCCGGACGCCGGCGCTCCCGACCCGTTCACACCCGTGAAGATCGGGTTGACGCCGCAGAATATAGTGAATTATATCAATATGTTGAGGTGGTTTTCACGCGTGAAAATCCGCCCCCCCAAGGCGTCGCGGCTCAGGCGGGGGGCCTCGCCAGAGGCCTGCCTGAGACGGCTTGAACCTCCGGCCGGGTCGCCCCGACGAATCCTTTCGCCCCCCGGAGCGTCGCGCCGGCGCTCTGCCGCCCCGGGTCCGGACAGTCCCTCAGGTGTCGTTCAGACGTCGGCGAAGGCGTCGAAGAATTCCGCCACCTGCGGGGCGAGGAAGGGCGTGGCCGGATCGACGGCGAGGCCCGCCGGCCCCGCGCTCACCCGCCCGGGAAAGGCCCGGGCGGCGGCGGCGCAGAGGTCCGTGAGGACCTCGGCGAAATCCCCGAACTCGGCGCGCAGGCCGGGCAGATCCACGCGCAGGTCGCAGAACAGCCTCTCGATCGCCCGGCCGCGGATCCGGTCCTCGAGCCCGAAGACGAAGCCGCGCTCCCCCGCCCCGGCCCCGGCCGCGAGCCGGGCGAGATAGGCCCCGGTCTCGGCGACGTTCTGGACGTAGCCCTGGGGAAAGCGCGACACCGCCGCGGGCCCGAGGCCGATCGTCGCGGCCGGCTCCTCCCCCGCGCCATAGGTTCCGAGATCGCGCCGCAGCCGCCCCCGCGCCCAGGCCTCGGCCAACGGGTCGCCGGGCCGCAGGAAGAGCTCCGCCCCGCAGGAGAGGTAGCGCGCGCCGCGCAGCGCGGCCGTCCCTGCCACGAACTGCGCCCGGCGCAGCGCAGGGTCGGGCAGCGCGGCGAGGGGGATCATGCGCTGTCGCTTGGCCATCCAGGGAACGTGGGCATAGGGGACGAGCGTCGCGGAATCGGGTCCGAGCCCGGCGGCGAAGGCCGCGGTCGCGGCGATCGAGGGCGGGCTCTGGCCCGGCAGGCCGAAGAGCAGCTCGAGCGCGATCCGCTCCACCCCCGCGGCGCGCAGGGCGTGGAAGGTGGCGGCGACCCGATCCGGGGCGACCTCGCGCCCGATCGCCGCCTGGACGGCGGGATCGAAGTCCTGGAGGCCGATCGCCGCCTCGCGCAGGCCCACCTCCGCCAGCGCGTCGAGCCGGTCGGGATCAAGGCCCTGGGGCTCGATCTCGACGGCCAGGGGCGCGCCGGGCGCCACCGGCAGGGCAGCGCGCAGGGCGCGGTCGAGCGCGCGCGTCTGGGCGGGGGCGAGGATCGTCGGGGAACCGCCGGTCCAGCGGATCTCGACCACCTGCGCCCCGGGCGGCAGCCGCGCCCCCAGCCGTTCGGCCTCCCGCGCCAGGGCCGCGAGGAAGTCCGCGACGGGCTCGGTCCCGCGCAGCCGCTGGGTCCGGCTGCTGCAGAACCAGCAGAGGCGCTCGCAGAAGGGCACGTGGAGGCGCAGGGAGAGCCGCGCGCCGGCGGGCAGCGCCGCGATCCAGGCGTCGGCCCGGGCCGCGCCCACCTCCGCGCGGAACCGCCCGAGGGTCGGATAGCAGGCGTAGCGCCGGGGCGCCGCGCGGGGAGGAGTGTGGCTGATGCGGAGGCTGGCGAGGGTCATGGCGCAAAGCGTCGGACGGCGTTGGCCTTCGCTCCTTGATCGAAATCAAGCGGCTGTGTAATCATCCGGGGAGAGGCCCCGGGGGAAAGAATGGCGTTGGCGCGGATACGGAAGCTGGAGGATGTCGCTTGCGCCGACTGCGCCATCCGCCATCGCGCCGTCTGCGCCCTGTGCGGCCCCGAGCACCTGGACGAGCTCAACCGGATCAAATCCTATCGCCGCTACCAGCCCGGCGACCCGATCGCCTGGGCGGGAGAGCAGAGCAAGACGGTGGGCAGCGTCGTCGAGGGCGTGGCCATGCTCTCCTCCACCCTCGCGGACGGCCGGCGGCAGATGGTCGGCCTGCTCCTGCCCTCGGATTTCCTCGGACGGCCCGGGCGCGGACGCAGCGCCTATGACGTGGTGGCGGTGACGGCCGTCACGCTCTGCCTCTTCCAGCGGACGGAGTTCGAGCGGCTGGTGGCCCGCACCCCGCAGCTGGAGCGGCGGCTGCTGGAGATGACGCTCGACGAGCTCGATTCCGCCCGGGAATGGATGCTGCTGCTGGGGCGCAAGACCGCACGGGAGAAGATCGCGAGCCTCTTCGTGATCATGGCGCGCCGCGACGCCGAATTGCACCGCAGCACGGCCGGAGACGGGATCGAATTCCCCCTCTACATCACCCGCGAGGCGATGGCGGACTATCTCGGCCTGACCATCGAGACGGTCAGCCGGCAGATTTCCGCCCTGCGGCGGGAGGGCATCATCGAGTTGCGCGAGAACCGGATGATCCACGTCCCGGATCTGGTCAGATTGATCGACGAATCGGGCGACGACGCGGATGGGGGCGTGCTCCCCTGACCCCTGCGACGCCGATGTTGACCTGAATCATGGCGGCGGTTCCGGCCGCCTCCGAAGAGGAACCTGAGGAGCGATGGCCGTCGCCTGTCCGTGAGGGATTCGGGCGGGGCGGCCGATAGCGGAGGACTAGATGCTTGACGGTTTGAAGATCACAGTGCTGGGGGCGCTGTGCGTGTTCTTCGCCATCGCTGCGAATTGGGGACATGACGAGGCTTACCGGATCCATGCCCTCATCCTGATGGTGATCTCGGGGGCGGCCTTCGTCTGGTCGATCCGCAACGCCGGCTCCGCCCGGCCCGAGCTGATCGACGGCCGGCTGGCCGCCGGCGAGAAGGGCTACATGGACGAGGTCATCCGCTACGGGGTGATCGCCACGGCCTTCTGGGGGGTGGTGGGCTTTCTCGCCGGGACCTACATCGCCTGGCAGCTGGCCTTCCCGGACCTGAACCTGGGCCTGCCCTGGACGAGCTTCGGGCGGCTGCGGCCCCTGCACACCTCGGCCGTCATCTTCGCCTTCGGCGGCAACGCCTTGATCGCGACCAGCTTCTACGTGGTGCAGCGCACCTGCGCGACCCGGCTGTGGGGCGGCAACGCCGCCTGGTTCGTGTTCTGGGGCTACAACCTCTTCATCGTCCTCGCCGCCACCGGCTATCTGCTGGGCTCCACCCAGTCCAAGGAGTACGCCGAGCCGGAATGGTACGTGGACCTCTGGCTCGCCATCGTCTGGCTCACCTATCTCGCGATCTTCCTCGGCACGCTGGTGAAGCGGAAGGAGCCGCACATCTACGTGGCGAACTGGTTCTACCTCGGCTTCATCGTCACCGTGGCGATGCTGCACGTGGTGAACAACGTGGCGATCCCGGTGTCGATCTGGGGCTCGCTGTCGGTTCCCGCCTGGGCGGGGGTCCAGGGCGCCATGGTGCAGTGGTGGTACGGCCACAACGCCGTGGGCTTCTTCCTGACCGCAGGCTTCCTCGGGATGATGTACTACTTCATCCCCAAGCAGGCCGACCGGCCGGTCTACAGCTACAAGCTGTCGATCATCCACTTCTGGGCGCTGATCTTCCTCTACATCTGGGCAGGCCCGCACCACCTGCACTACACCGCCCTGCCCGACTGGGCGCAGATCCTCGGCATGACCATGTCGATCATCCTGTGGATGCCTTCCTGGGGCGGCATGATCAACGGCCTGATGACGCTCCAGGGCGCCTGGGACAAGCTGCGCACCGACCCGATCCTGCGCATGCTGGTGATCTCGGTCGGCTTCTACGGCATGTCGACCTTCGAGGGGCCGATGATGTCGATCCGCGCCGTCAACAGCCTCAGTCACTACACCGACTGGACCATCGGGCACGTGCATTCGGGCGCGCTCGGCTGGAACGGCATGATCACCTTCGGGGCGCTCTATTACCTGACGCCGCGGCTGTGGCATCGGGAGCGGCTCTATTCCATCAGCCTCGTCGCCTGGCACTTCTGGCTCGCCACCATCGGCATCGTGCTCTACGCCTCGTCGATGTGGGTCGCCGGCATCACCCAGGGCCTGATGTGGCGCGAGGTGGACAGCCAGGGCTTCCTCGTCAACTCCTTCGCCGACTCGGTCGCCGCCATGCATCCGATGTACGTCATCCGCGCGCTCGGCGGGGTGCTGTATCTCGCGGGCGGGGTGCTCATGTTCTACAACATCTACAAGACCATCGTGGGCGCCGGCGAGACCGAGCCCAAGCCCCACGCCATGGCGGCCGAATAAGGGAGACCGTCCATGGCCGAAGACAAAGACCATCACGCCCAGGGCACCCAGTCCGGCTGGTTCCTGCGCAACCACAAGTTCGTCGAGCGCAACGCCTTCCTGTTGCTGGTGCTCAGCTTCATCGTCGTGACGATCGGCGGCTTGGTGCAGATCGTGCCGCTGTTCTACCTCGACAACACGATCGAGAAGGTGGAGGGCGTGCGGCCCTATTCCCCGCTCGAACTGCGGGGTCGCGAGATCTACGTCCGCGAGGGCTGCTACGTCTGCCACTCGCAGATGATCCGCACCATGCGGGACGAGCAGGAGCGCTACGGACACTACTCGCTCGCCGCTGAGTCGATGTACGACCGGCCCTTCCAGTGGGGGTCCAAGCGCACCGGGCCCGACCTCGCCCGGGTCGGCGGCCGCTATTCGGACGCCTGGCACGTGGCGCATTTCCACAATCCGCGCGATCTGGTGCCGGAATCGGTCATGCCGGCCTATTCCTGGTTCGCGACGACGCCGGTGAACGCAGAAGGCATCGCCGACAGCATGCGGGTCCAGCGGATCATGGGCGTGCCCTACACGGACGAGATGATCGACTCGGTCGCCGCCGACTTCCGCACCCAGGCCAACCCGGACGCGGGCGACGTCGAGGCGCTGGAGGCGCGCTATCCCAAGGCGGTGGCGCGCAATTTCGACGGCCAGGCCGGGATCACCGAGCTCGACGCGGTGATCGCCTATCTGCAGATGCTGGGGACGCTGGTCGATTTCTCCACCTATACCCCGGCCCCGAGCCGCTGAGATGGAACAATACAGTTTCCTGCGAGGACTGGCGGACAGCTGGGGGCTGCTCGCCATGTTCCTCGCCTTCCTGGCGGTGCTGATCTGGGTCTTCCGACCCGGCGCCAAGAAGACGCAGGACGAGGCTGCGCGCCAGATCTTCCGCAATGAAGACAAGCCCAAGGACGACGACAATGGCCGGTGAACGGGAAGTCGACGAAGCCACCCAGACCGCCACGACCGGCCATGAATGGGATGGCATCAAGGAACTGGACACCCCGATGCCCCGGTGGTGGCTCTGGGCCTTCTACGCCACCATCGTCTGGGGCGTGGTCTATGTGATCCTCTATCCCGCCTGGCCGCTGGTCCATGGCGCGACCCCGGGGATCCTCGGCTATTCCAGCCGGGCCACCGTCCAGCGCGAGGTCGACGCCGTGCGCGCCGCCCAGGCACCGCTCGACGCGGAGCTGCTCGCGACCCCGATCGACCAGGTGGCGCAGAACCCGGAGCTGGAGCGTTTCGCCATCGCCGGCGGCGGCGCGGTCTTCCGTAACAACTGCATGCAGTGCCACGGGGCCGGCGGTCAGGGGGCGATCGGCGGCTTCCCGGCGCTGGTGGACGACGACTGGCTCTGGGGCGGCGCGCTCACGGACATCCAGCAGACCGTCACCCACGGCATCCGCTACGAGGCCGACGCCGACACCCGCTTCAGCCAGATGCCCGCCTTCGGCGAGCTGCTGGAGCCGGCGCAGATCGACGATCTGGTGCAGTATGTCTCGATGATCTCGGGGCAGCAGCATGATGCGGCCATGGCCGAGTCGGGACGCCAGCTGTTCCTCGACAACTGCTCTTCCTGCCATGGCGAGGACGGCAAGGGCAGCCACGAATTCGGCGCGCCCAACCTGACCGACGCCATCTGGCTCTACGGCGGCGATCCGGCCACCCTGCGCCATACGATCCAGTACGCCCGCTTCGGCATCATGCCTTCGTTCTCGCTCGGCAACCGGCTGCGGCCCGAGGACATCGCCAAGGTCGCGATCTATGTCCACAGCCTGGGCGGCGGCCAATAAGCCCTTGCCGCCCTGCTGGCATACCGCCCCCACCGCCGCGCCCTCCGCGCGGCGGCGCCTTTTCAGGACCATCGGCGTCGCGGCATCGTGATCGTTTCGCAGCCGCAGCGCATCCCTTGACGGGGATCAAGGCCGTCGCCTCCCCTGCCTCCTAGGTGTAGGCTCGGCGGCCAGCCAGGAGCGATCTCGACGTGACTCAGACCCAGACCCAGCCCCCCTCGCTCTACGCCGCCCGCGAGCCGATCTTTCCGCGCCGGGTCTATGGCAAGTTCCGCACCCTCAAGTGGTGGATCCTGGTGATCACCCTGGGGATTTACTACATCCTGCCGTGGATTCGCTGGGACCGCGGGCCGAACCTGCCGCATCAGGCGGTGCTGGTCGATCTGGCCAATCGACGTTTCTACTTCTTCTGGATCGAGATCTGGCCGCAGGAATTCTATTTCGTCGCCGGTCTGCTGATCATGGCGGGCCTCGGGCTATTCCTGTTCACCGCGGCGCTCGGCCGGGTCTGGTGCGGGTACACCTGCCCCCAGACGGTCTGGACCGACCTGTTCATCCTGGTGGAACGCTGGATCGAGGGTGACCGCAACGCCCGGGTCAAGCTCTGGAACGCCCCCTGGACCGCGGAGAAGATCCGCAAGCGCGCGATCAAGTGGACGGTCTGGATGCTGATCGCGGTCGCCACGGGGGGCGCCTGGGTGTTCTACTTCGCCGACGCGCCGACCCTGCTCGGGCAGTTGCTGACCTTCAGCGCCCCGGCGACGGCCTATATCACCATCGCCGTGCTGACCGCGACCACCTTCACGCTCGGCGGCTTCATGCGGGAACAGGTGTGCATCTACATGTGCCCCTGGCCGCGCATCCAGTCGGCGATGATCGACGAGCAGACCCTGACCGTGGGCTACCGTTTCTGGCGGGGCGAGCCGCGGGGCAAGCACCGCAAGGCCGAAGGGTCCGAGAAGCTCGGCGATTGCATCGACTGCCACGCCTGCGTGAACGTTTGCCCCACGGGCGTGGACATCCGCGAGGGCCAGCAGCTCGGCTGCATCACCTGCGCGCTCTGCATCGACGCCTGCGACGACGTGATGGACAAAATCGGCAAGCCGCGGGGCCTGATCGACTACATCACTCTGGCGGATGGCGAGCGGGAGCAGGCGGGCGGCCATGTGGTCTCCGTCTGGAAGCGCATCCTGCGGCCGCGGGTGATGCTCTATTTCGTGCTGTGGGCGGGGATCGGCGTCGCCCTGATCGCCGCGCTGGCTTTGCGCACGGACATGACCTTCTCCATCGAAAAGGTCCGCAACCCGGTCAACATCCTGCTGTCGGACGGATCGGTGCGCAACGCCTACGAGATCCGGCTGCGCAACAAGTCGGGCTATGACCGCGACTTCCGCCTTTCGGCCTTCGCCGACGGCGCGCCGCTCGATCTGGAGCTGCAGGGGATCTCCGGGCTGACCGTCACGGTTCCGGCTGACCAGACCTTCCGCCAGCGCGCCTATGTGACCGCCCCCCGGGAGGTGGCGCTGTCGACCGCCAACCTCACCCCGATCGACATCGTGGTGGAAGACGCCGCGTCCGGGCGGCAGGCGACCGAGGACACCGTCTTCACCGGGAGGGGACGATGAGCGCGGCCCGCCCCCTCAGCGGCCGCAAGGTCCTCGGCATCTCTGCGGCGATCTTCGCCGTGGTGCTGGGGGCGAACCTGACGCTGACCTATTTCGCGGTTCACACCTTCTCCGGCTTGGTGGTGGACAACAGCTATGTCTCCAGCCAGACCTTCGACCGGGACAAGGCCGCCCAGGAGGCGCTCGGCTGGACCCTGACCGCCGCCCAGGAGACCGGAATGATGCGAATCGAGATCGTCGACGCCGACGGTCAGCCGGTCCATCCCGCCGAGATCAAGGTCGTGGTGGGCCATCCGACCATGGCCCGCAGTGACCTGACGCTCGACCTGCGCGAGACGCCGCGGGGTTATGTGGCCGAAGCGCCGCTGGAGCCGGGAAACTGGCTCATCATGATCGACGCCGAAGCCGCCGACGGCACGCCCTACCATCGCAGGGAGCCGCTGATCCTGCCATGACCGACGCCGCCTTTCCCGCCGCCGCCTGCCCCGCCTGCATCGCGACGCCTGCCTTGCCCCGCGCCGCCGCGCCTGGAGAGGAGGCGGCGCTGCGCCGGTTCGACCTGTCCTTGCCGTCGATCCATTGCGCCGCCTGCATCGCCGGGGTCGAGAGCGTGCTGGAGGCGGAGCCGGGCGTGGCGGCGGCGCGGGTGAACCTGACCCTGCGGCGGGTGGCGGTGACGGCCGAGGACACGCCGGGCGCCGAGGCCCGGCTGATCGCCGCCCTGACCCGGCGGGGTTTCGAGGCCCAGCCCCTGGACAGCGCCGCGCTGGAGGCGACCCGGGTCGACGCCGAGGGCCGCGACCTCCTGGCGCGGATCGGGGTGGCTGGCTTCGCCTCGATGAACGTCATGCTGCTGTCGATCGCGGTCTGGGCCGGGGCGATGGACAGCACCCGGGACCTGATGCACTGGCTCTCGGCCGCGATCGCCCTGCCCGCCACCGCCTTTTCCGCCTGGCCGTTCTTTCGCAACGCCATCTTATCCCTGCGCGGGGGCCGGATGGACATGGACGTGCCGATCTCGACCGCCATCCTGATGGCCGCCGCCGTCTCGCTGTGGGAGACGATCCTCGGCGGCCGGCAGGCCTTCTTCGAGGCGGCGATCATGCTGACCTTCTTCCTGCTGGTCGGGCGGTATCTGTCGCATCTGACCCGCGCCGCCGCGCGGTCTGCAGCTGCGGAACTGGCGGCGCTGGAGGTGCGGATGGCGGACAGAATCCGCCCTGACGGCGGCCGCGAGACGGTGCCGGTGGATGCGCTGCGCCCCGGCGACTTGGTCGCGGCCCCCGTGGGGGCGCGGATCCCGGTAGATGGCACGGTGGTCGAGGGCCGGTCGGAGATCGATCCCTCCATGCTGACCGGCGAGACCATGCCGGAGGCGGTGGCCCCGGGCGCCTTGGTCCGGGCCGGGATGATGAACCTCGCCGGGCCGCTGACGATCCGCGCCGACGCGCTCGGCGAGGACACCCTCCTGAAACAGATCACCCGCCTGGTGGAGACCGCCGAGCGCAGCCGCACCCGCTACGCCTCCCTAGCGGAACGGGCGGCGCGAATTTATGCGCCGATGGTCTACGCCCTCGCGATCGCCGGTTTCGCCATCTGGTTCTGGCTGACCGACGATTGGCGGATGGCGGCGAACGTCGCGGCGGCGATCCTGATCATCACCTGCCCCTGCGGCCTGGGTCTCGCGGTGCCTGCGGTGCTGACCTCGGCCTCGGGCCGGCTCTATCGCAAGGGCGTGCTGCTCAAGGATGGGTCGGCGCTGGAGAAGCTGGCCGAGGTGGATGTGGTGGTCTTCGACAAGACTGGCACCCTGACCACAGGCCGGCCGCGGCTGCTCAACGTCGCGGACATCCCGCGCGCCGATCTCGCCCGCGCGGCGGCGCTCGCAAGCGGCAGTACGCATCCGCTCTCCCGCGCCATCGCCGCGGCGGCCAAGGCGGCCGGGATCGCGCCGCCGAAGGCTACAGACGTCTTTGAACATCCGGGGCTCGGAACCTCCGGCTTGGTGGAGGGCCGGCCAGTTCGGCTTGGCCGCAGTGAATGGGTAGGCGCAGCCGGCCTGACCGATCACACCGCCGCTTGGTTGCGGGTGAACCACGAAGCTCCAATCATCTTCCTGTTCGAGGACGAGCCGCGGCCCGACGCCGCCGAAACCGTCGCCGCCTTCCGAGAAGCCGGCCTGCCGGTCACGCTGCTGTCGGGCGATGCGGAGGGGCCGGTGGCGGCGCTGGCGGGCGAGCTTGGCATCCCGTACTGGATCGCGCGCGCCACGCCCCAGGAAAAGGTGGCCCATCTGGAACGACTGCGCGCGGAGGGCTGCAAGGTGCTGATGGTGGGCGACGGCCTGAACGACGCCGCTGCGCTCGCCGCCGCCCATGTCTCGATCTCGCCAGCCTCGGCCGTGGACGCCAGTCGCAGCGCCGCAGACCTGATCGTTTTGGGGAGCCGCTTCGAGACCGTTGCGGAGGCTTGGCGGACCGCCCGCTGGGCCCGGCGGCGCATCGTGGAGAACATCATCTTCGCGTTTTCCTACAACGTCATCACGGTGCCCGTCGCCTTCGCCGGGTTGGTGACGCCGCTCTTTGCCGCTATCGCCATGTCGGGGAGTTCGCTTGCCGTCTGCATCAATGCAGTGCGGGGGGGCGGGCGATGAACATTCTGGTGGTGCTGATCCCGGTGTCTCTAGGTCTCGGGGTCCTGGGGCTGATCGGGTTTCTTTTCCTTCTGCGTAACAACCAGTATGAGGATCCGGAAGGTCAGGCCGCCCGGGTCCTGTCAGATCGCTGGGACGACGCGCCAAAGCCAGACGCGTCCCCACCCCAAAAACCTGGCCGCAAGGTCAAGTGACCGCCGCCCGCTCCCTATAGCAGGGCAGTGCCCAAGCCTCGGTCGCGAGCACCTGCTCCAGCGTGCGCGCCGCGCGCACCACATCCACATGCCGCAGATAAAGCGGCGCAAAGCCGAAGCGCATCACGTCGGGGGCTCGAAAATCCCCCACGATCCCGCGGTGGATCAGCGCCTGTACCACGGCGTAGCCTTGGGGATGGCTCAGCGCCACCTGTCCCCCCCGCTCGGCCTCCGCTTTTGGGGTCAAGAGACCGACGCCGAACGGCGCAAGCGTCGCCTCCGCCAGAGCCATGAACCGCCCGGTCAGGGCGAGGCTCTTGGCCCGGATATCCGCGAGCCGAAAATCCGCCATCATCTCCAAGGCCGGCTTCAACGCCCGAAAGGATAGAATGGGCTGAGTTCCGCAAAGAAACCGGCGCACTCCTGGATCAGGCTCATAGCGGGTCGCAAACTCGAACGGCCGCGCGTGGCCCCACCAGCCCGACAGTGGCTGCCGCACGTTCTGATGCCGCCTAGGGACGAAGACGAAGGCCGGGGAGCCCGGCCCGCCGTTCAGGTACTTGTAGGTGCAGCCCACGGCGAAATCCGCGCCGCCGGCGTTCAGCCCCACCTCCATCACCCCGGCGCTGTGGCACAGGTCCCAGATGACCAGGGCGCCGGCCGCATGGGCCCGGACCGTCAGGGCGGTCAGATCGCGCAGTCGGCCGGTGCGGTAATCCACCTGATTGACCAGCACGACCGCCGTATTCTGGTCGATCAGCCCCTCTAGCATCGGACCATCGACCCCTTCGAGCCTCAGCGCTCCGGCGCGCGTGGCAAGCGCTCCTTCCGCCATGTAGAGGTCAGTGGGGAAGCTGCCCGCCTCCGCAACGATGGCGGGCCGATCCGGTCGCAGGGCGAGCGCAGCGTGCAGAGTCTTGAAAATGTTTATGGACGTGGTGTCGCAGACCACCACTTCCCCCGGCTCCGCGCCCACCAGCGGCGCGATCAGGTCGCCGCAATCCGTTGGCAGATCGAACCATCCCGCCTTGTTCCAGGCGCCGATCAGCCACTCCGCCCATTCAATCTCCGCCGCCGTGCGCAGCGCCGCGAGCGAGGCCTTGGGCGCAGGGCCCAGCGAATTGCCGTCAAGGTAGGTGATTCCCGGCGGCAGGACGAACAGTTCCCGCGCCTGGGCGAGAGGATCGGCCTGATCTGCCGCCTCCGCCTCGGCCAGCGCCGCCCTCCAGAATGCATCCTCCGACATGTCCCTACCCTCCGCCTTGGATAACCAAGGTGGCGCCGCGGTAGTTTTGCTGCAAGCATATGAAATGCGCTTGACGCCCCCCCCGCGCATCTCTAAATCGCTCTCCACGGCGCGAGCGACACACTCCGCCGGATGCGCGGTTGTAGCTCAGTCGGTTAGAGTGCCGGCCTGTCACGCCGGAGGTCGCGGGTTCGAGCCCCGTCAACCGCGCCATTACTAATTTATAAATTTAGAAAATCAATTAATATTAATTAAAATTTTAATTCTGCATAAGGCCCTGGACCAAAACTATTAGAGAGTTGTGCTACCTGAATTTTAAAGCTTTCAGTTGTTCCATCCACTGCACGGTCTTCTTTTGAGTATCGCTGAATTGGCGCAGCTGAATCAAACTCGCGGACCACTCTACCCTCCAGCAAAATTTGAACGTGATAGGCCTCTCGTTCTTCCCCCAGCGGGACCTCGGTTCCTGTCCAGCTGTCGCCATCTATGCGAGTTCGCCGAATCCAGGCGATCCAGCACTCTCCTTCCGGATCACACCAAGCGCGCAGATGCGCCGGCTTGAATGGACGTAGTCCCACGCCCGTAAAGCTCAGCGAAAGATGCTCGAAACTCTCGTCGTCATAGGGCCTTGTCCTTGGCCCCACGCGGTAGTGCCGCAAAAGACCTCTCGACGAAACCGGATGCTCGATCTGCACCGGAGCGCCATCGAGCAACACGAAATTGGCACCAGCAGGGATCAGCTTCCTCATAATCCCATCCGTTCCCGCCTGCCCGCGAAGCACACCCGTCAAAAGATATTCGTTAGGCCCGATCAGAGCGGCCTTGGCGAACTGAATCACCTCCCAATTGCCTTCCTCGCCAAACCGCAGCGCAGCGGCATTGGCGCCGTTCAGCACGTCAGAAGCTTCCACACTGTGCAGCAAACCCGTCGCAAGCTTCACTCGCAGACCGCCGCGATACCAAAGTCCGGCAGTTGCGGTGGCAAGCGGCTCAAGCGTCTCGCCAATGGTCGCTGGCCGCATTATCTGCCGGTTTAAGACATAGCCGAAATCATTCGGGGCGGAGTAGACGCTCAAAGAGCCTGTCCACGGAGACTTGGCGGCCGCCACATAAGGCGCGTGAGGCGTTTCCTCTCCCGTTAGAAGCGGCAGGTCGAGAAACTCGATCTGGGCTCGACTTGGCGGATAGAATGCTCGTGAGCGTCCTACTGTGGCGTTCAGGATCGGCGACCGATAAACACCCGGCTCGATCCGTACCGCGGACACCGACCGCTGTCCAAATTCCTCGATCCGATCGATACGATAGATTTCAAAGGCGCCTCCGGCTTCAAGACCAACCACATCCCCTGCAGTGACAGAAAGGTAAGAGGGCGGTAGACGGAACTGCGCCGTCTCGAGCGCCACGTGTCCTTCGCTGAGCCAGCGTTCGGCGACCGCAACAGCTTCCCCATCCGAAAGCGTGAGCGACACGCTGGATCGGCTCGAATCCGCCTCAGCGCTCTCAGCGGCGACGGCCTCTGCTGCGCCTATCTGATAGTCGGCATCTCCTCGCACATAGGTCAGCATCACACGGTCCGCAGCCTCGGTTGCCGCCGCCCGGGACAGTTCGAGCGCCGGCTCAGCGGCATTGACCGCAAGCGTGTCGGGCGTCAGCACGATCCCGACTCGGCCATGCCGTGACGCGAAGGCTATCGTTTCGCCCTGACCAAAGCTGTCAAAGCCATGTACGAGCATAAGTGGCTGCAGGCTCTGCCGTGGGCTTTCCACGTCGGATACTAGATACCCTGTCACTGCGCCGTGCAAAGCGGAAACATCGACCGTAGCCGCTCCCGCACGCCTGCAAAGCTCCATGACGATCTCCGCAAGATTGGGCAACCCAACTCGCGCATTTAGCCAGTGCCCGCGGGCATAGTTCAGCCCATCAGCCCAGGTTTCGAGCCGATCAGGATAGTCCGGCCAAGGCCGCGCATCCCAGGCCCATACGAAGCAATGGTCAAGATCAATCATCCGGCCGCCATACAAATCTGAAACCGGATTGTTGGCAGCATCTGCCCAATGAGCGTAAGTAGCCTGCAGATAGCGTTTCTGAATGAGATCATCCCGTCCGCCGGTCGAAAAATAGGGAAAGAAGCTCTCTGCCGACTTCGGATCGTAGAAGACGTTCGGCTGGTTCGTACCCTTGTCGACCGCTGGACATCCAAGTTCCGTGAACCAGATCGGTTTAGACTGAGGAACCCAAGCGGTCGGCGTCGAGGATTTTACCCCGCCCACGCGGTCGTAATGCGGTCGGCTCCACCAAGACGCAATATCCTTGTAGCGAAAGACCCAAGGCTCGCCATATGCGCCATCGGTGATTGGTGTGCGCTCCTGTTTCTCTCGTGCGGCATCGCTGGCGTAGCACCAATCGAAGCCCTCGCCCCCCGCAACATTGCGACGCAGATAGTTTAGATCATAGATCGAACCCGCAACTGCATCGGCATGTCCGGAACCATCACGCCAGTCCGAAAGAGGCATGTAGTTATCGATTCCAACGAAATCAATGTCCTTGTGCGTCCAAAGCGGATCAAGATGAAAGCGCACGTCATCCGACCCATCCTGAGGATGATGACCGAAATACTCGGACCAATCGGCCGCATATCCCAGCTTGACGTCGCCGCCCAAGATACCGCGCACTTCCCCTGCAAGCACGCACAGCGCATCGACCGCCGGATATCGCTCTCGTTCATCGCGGATCTGGGTCAGAGAGCGCATCTCCGAGCCGATGCAAAAAGCGTCCACACCGCCCGCAGCCGCACAAAGATGGGCATAGTGCAGGATAAACCGGCGATACGACCATTCGGTCGCGCCCGCATACGTCACACTGTCGCCGGACACGGTGAAATTCCCCGGGCGCGCCGATCCGAAGAACGTGGCTACTTCCTCCCGCGCCCCCCCCGATCGGTCCGGCGAGCCCGCCTGACCAGGGGCTGCGGACAGGGTGATACGTCCGCGCCAAGGGACTTGGGGCTGGCTCGCGTCCCCGCTCCAAGGATCCCGCCGTCCATTCGCAGCGAGGATGTCCATCAGGATGAAGGGATAGAACATCACCTTCCGCCCGCTCGCACGGATGTGCCGTATTGCCTGGATGACGGAAGCGTCCGCTGGCGTTCCGCCGAAAACTGGCCGACCATCGATCCTGCCGACCAGTTTCGCGCCATCGCGCCCGACGCCAGATACACGCCAAGGCATCTGTTTGCCGTCCGAGTCATTGTGCTCCACTGCCGGCTCCAACCGGCACTGGCCACAGCGCAGATCGTCGCCAAACCAACTCACCACCAGCGAAACCGCCTCGGCTGCCGGCAGCTCTGCGCCCATCTGCTCGAGCGAGACCAGCAGGTCCGGCCGGCCACGATCGTTGTTCACGTTGGCGACTTGGGAAATCGTCTTGCCCCGTTGCATCTGGATCGGGGTCGTCGCCAGCGAATATTCGCCCGTTCCCGGCACCAAGGCGACGCCGCGCACGTCCAGAGCCGCAGGACGCGGAAGATTGCCGCCGAGGTCAGGCGCGCCCCTGAACACCTCGAAGCTGAATTGGGGAATGCGATTGCCGAATTCCGCCAAGGCCAGGTTTTCGAAAACCACGTAGGCCACGCCACGATACGCCGGCGCAGCCTCGCTTCCCTCGATCGCCTCGATCAACGGATCAGGCGCTTGGTCCTCCGACCCTTCGTGAAGACGCCAAGTGACGCCACTCAGGTCGAGTTGCTGACCATCCGCCCAAATCCGGCCGACCCGCTGCACCGCGCCTTCGCACAGTGCCACGGCGATGCTGATCGAATAGCTGTGCTCTCGCACCTTTTGGGACTCTCCGCCCCCCTTGCCCCCGACCCGCCGGGTGGAGACGTCGTCCAGGAACCGGCTCGACCAGATGATCTGGCCCGCCACCCGGACGCGCCCGAAGACCCGGGGCAGAGGCTCCCCTTCTCCCGCTCCCATGACCCGGAATCGCTCGACCTTGCCGGCGTCCACCGTCTCCGCGCCCAGTCCCGTCAGACGCTGGTCGATGACCGATCCCAGCGATGCGCCCACAGCCTTGCCCAGGACGCCGGTCGCAATGCCGCCCAGCGATCCCCCGAACGACCCGCCGATGGCGGCGCCGGCCGCGGAAAGAAGCAAAGTGGCCATCAGAAGGACTCCTTGGGAAACCGGAACACCGCGGCGATGCGCCGTCGCCAGGAAGGCGTCAGGGTGGATTCAACCACGCCATGGCCCGAATAGGCATGAATCAGCGTCTCGCCCGCTTCCGACTGCGCGATGACGCCCATGTGCTTCGCCACCGCGTTTTCCGCCATCCGCATCACCGCGACATCACCCGGCCCCATCTCTTCGATTGAAACCGGCACAAGATGACGTCGTGCCGCCGCCAAAAGCTCCTCAGATCGAGCCGGCTCCGACCAGTCGGGAGTGTAGGCGGGCGGCGTCTCGGGTTCAGTTCCGAGCAGTTCCCGCCACAATCCGCGAATCAGGCCCAGACAATCTGTCCCCGCTCCGCGACAGCTCGCCTGATGCTGATAAGGCGTGCCGATCCAAGCTCTCGCCCGCGCCACCACTTCGTCACCATCGGCCGCCTCAGCCACGACTCGAGCCATCGTGAACTTCTCCGTCCTTGGGATAGGCTGCCACCCAGTCATCGCCGGGAATATGCGGAAAGCCTCGAAAATTAAGGAAATTCCTGAATTTCTTCCGACAGGTCTCGGCGCGTCGGTCACAGCCGGCGAAAATTCGGAACCTATCGCCTGGCGAGACGGTCATTCCAGGCTCCCGCCACAGCTCGATCCGCCGCAGCCCGGCCCCGCCCCCAACGTCGCTCTTGATCGCCGACCGCTCTCCGGTGTTTCCCCCCGAAACCCAGACAATCGTTCCGGACGCAAACCAGCCGATCGAATATCCACCGAGATCCGCCGCCAGAACCACGTTGCGGGATTCGACGCGATCCACCTGAGACTCGGTAGAAAAGCCAGGGGTTGTCAGGTCGAACCGGCACTTCTCGTCTCCGAGACGCCTGTCGCAGTTGCGTTGCAACGTCCGCCCCACCGGCGCGTTCAGGGCTTCGGCGAAACCGCGCAGTTCCACCTCGAACGCACCGTCCTTGCGGCGGATCTCGCCGAACCGTCCGGCGAAGATCAGCGTTCGCAGATCCGGGCGGGTCCAGTCGACCAGCCAGTGCTCGATCCGCGCCCGGTCGAATCGCCCGGCGCGAACTTCTTCGTCCGAGACACCGGCGTCGCTCAGCGCCCCCATCACCTGGCCGTTGTCCACCGACAGACCGGTGCTTGCCTCGACGGCCGTCGCGTCGAGGCCGCTATCCGCACGAAACTGCGTTCCGTCGAAGATCAGATCCGCGTCATGGTCGGTAAAGCCATATCGCCGGCCGTCCAGCCGTTCCACGCGCCAGCACCGGCAAAGGGTCGTCGCTCCGGAATCGAGCCGCGCCTGCAGTTCGGGATCGATCCACCGCATCAGACCCGCACCTCGACGACCGGAATCGACGGCAGTTCACCCGCAGCAAAGCCCGAGAGACTCGTCGCGATCCGATCCGTGTCGAACCGAACCGGCACGTCGAACTCGAAGCCTGCCGTGATCTTCGCGCCCTCTGTCGGCGCCTGGCTGAACCGCACCTGCCCGGTGGTGTGGTCCACCGCCGCTTCCGCCGCGGCTCCCCCGATTGCCAGCACCACCGTGCCCTGCACGGGCTTCGTCACGGGCCGCCGGTACTCTGCGCCGCCCGAGGCGTAAGCCTTACTCAGCATGAACTCGACGCGCGTCCCGTCGCCCGTCCCGATCTCCTGATCCAGCGCCGAAGGCGTCTGGGACGGCCGGCAGGACTTGAAATCCGTCCAGTCCTTCCAGCGAAACCCGTAAAGCTGCCCGCGCCGCGCCTCGAAAAACGCGATCACCTCCGCCAGATCGTCCAGAGACCGCACCCCGAGCCCCGCATCATATCGCCGCCGCGAGTGCGCCCAGGGCGAGTTCCGCTCCTCGAACCCGTTCTTCAGCGTCACGATCTCCGTCCGCCGCTCCGGCCCGCCGCTTGACCCGACCGACAGCGGCGCCGGGAACCGCACCTCGTGAAAGCTCATCGCCCGTTCCTCACAGATTGCGCCGGCCGCGCTTCATCGCGCGGTTCATCTCGGCGGCGATCTGGCTCTGCGACCGCTGGAACCCCGCCACGTCCGGCGTCGAGATGTTCATCGTCACGTTCACCGCGCCCCCGCCGCCTCCGGTCCGCACCCCGAGCCGCCCGTCCGCGCCGCGCGCCAGCGGCATGATCGCCTCCGGTCCCGCCTCGCCCATCAGACCGACGCCGCCGCGCATGGGAAAATGCGTCGGGCCGTCCACCACGCCGCCCCGGGCGAAGGCCGCGACCCGCCCGGACATGAAGGCCGCACCTTTCGCGAAAGGCGACAGCCCGCCCAGAACCGCCTGCAGTCCGCCGCTCAAGGCCGATCCGATGGACTTCTGCACCGGGGCCAACGCCTGGCTCAGGACCGAACTCGACAGGCTCTGGCCGACTCCCGACAACACTTCGGAGAGCTTCTTGCCGTCGAAGACCAGCCCCTCGAAAGCACGTCCGATCGAGGTGGACAGGGAGCGCGACATGCTCGTCGCGTCGCGCCCCGCATCCCGCAGGCTGCCGCCCACCCCGTCGAGTTCGCGCCGAAAGGCGCCGGTCACGCCCTGCAACCCGCCCAGGCTCCCCTCGAGACCGGCCAGCTGGTTTTCCAGCCGGGCGATCTCCGCGTCAAAGTCAGACATGCTTCCTCCAAAGCTCAGTCCGCGCCCCGGGGGGCGTCGGGGAACCGCGCCATCAGCGCCTCCAGTCCCCCGCGATCCATCTGCCGCTCGCCTGGGACGACGCCCGCCAGCAGGAACAGCTCCGCCGGCGTCAGGTCCCAGAACACCGCCGGCGCCAATCCCAGCTCCACCATCCCGAGCCGCATCAGCGCCGGCCAGGCGACCCGCGTCACGCCGCTTCGTCCTCGCCCGGCACGGTGAAGGTGATCTTCAGCAGCTGCGCCGCCGCCTGGGCCGCGGCCAGCGGCCCGCCCTCGATCCGCCGCGCCAATAATTCCGCTTCGCTGATCCGCCAGCCGCCGCCGTTCAGTCCGGCGGTCAGCAGCGCGATCAGATCCGCCACCCGGAACCCGCCGGTTTCGAACCGGGCGATCATATCCATCAGCGACTCGGCCTTCAGCCGGGCCTCCAGTTCCGCCAGCGCCCCCAGCGTCAGCCGCAGCGCCCGCGGCTCCCCGTCGATGACCAGTTCCACCTCGCCGCGCCAGGGATTGGCCATCACAGCGCCTCGAAGCTCACCACGCCCGCCGAGGCCAGCGCGATCTCGTAGACCGCCTCGCCGTCGTGCTGGCCGGAGTATTCCAGGCTCGTGATCTGGAACGGCCCGCTCACCACGCCGAAGCTGGGGATGATGACCTGGAACCGCGGGATCTCGCCGGCGAAGAAGATCGCCCGGGCGCGCTCATCAGTCGCCTGGTCGCGAAACACGCCCGATCCGCTGATCGCCGCGCTCCGCACCCCCGCGCCCGCGAGCAGCTCGCGCCACCGCCCCTCGCTGCCGAGGTTGGTGACGTCCACCGTCTCGGCGTTGAAGGCGATCCGCGTGGCTCTCAGCCCCGCCACCGTCTCGAAGGCGCCGGCGCCGGTCAGGTCCAGCTTGATCAACAGGTCCTTGCCTCTCTGGGCCGCCATGTCCTCGTCCTCTCGAAAGAAATTCAGTCGTCCTGGTCCAGCGTCGCCCGGAACCGCAGCGTCACCCGCCGCTTCTCGGGCGCCTTCGCCCGCTCGGCCCGCGCCGACAGGAACCGCAGCGCGACGACCCGCCCCGTTTGCAGCGACAGCGGCGCGCCAGTCAGGCTCGCGCAGATCGCGCCGGCGACACGCTTCGCCCGGTCGAACCCGTCCCGCACCGAATGCACGGCCACCTCGAACTCGTGGATCGCGCCGCGGCTCGTCTTGGTGTCGTTCGGCCGGACGCTCTCCTCGCCGAGCGTCACGTAGTCCTCGGTGATGGGCCCGCGTTCCAGCGGCGCGTCGTGGATCCCGCTCACCAGCGCGGTCACCGCCGCGTCCCCCGCCAGCCGGCCATAGACCGCCGCCTGCAGGCCGGCCGCAAATTCATAGCTCATGCCGCCGCGCCCTCCTCGGCGAAGATTTCCAGGTATCGTCCTTCCGGGTCGTGCTCCGTCACCGTCAGAATGTCGAAGACCCGGGCGCCCTCCCGCAGCCGCTGCTCGGCCGCCGGCCGTGACGGCGCGCCCATGGGCGCGGCCCGCACCAGGATGCGATAGGTCACCCTCGGCAACGGTCGCCCCGCGACGAAATCCTCCCGCGCCGCACGGGCGGTCATGTCGGCCCAGATCGCGCCCAGCGCCCGCCAACTCACCGCCGACCCGCCCGATCCGTCCGGCGCCGCCACCCGCTCCTCAAGCGTCAACAGCCGCGACAAGCGCACCCTCCGGCTCACGACCGCCCCCCGCCGATGCGCAGCGCCCGATAAGCCTCAAGCAGCACCAGAACCCCGAAGGGCATCGTCCCGGGCGCTGCGTCGCTCTCGCTCCGGTTCTCGAAGAAGTGCGCGGCCAGCAGGAACGCCGCCTGCCGAAGGTCCGCCGGCGCGCCGTCCCAGGTGTCCGAAAAGCCCGCCGAGAACCGCACCTCCGCCCGCCCCGAGCGCGGGATCCGCGGCAGAGACCGGCCGAAGCGGCCCACCAGCCGCGGCCGCTGGCTGTCGCGCACCACTGACCAGGTGGCGGGATCGAGGTCCGTCGACGCCTCCTCCGCGTCGATCAGCGTCACCCGCGACACCGACCGGACGGGACCGATGGGCAGCGGCTGGCAGCTTTCCTCACGCCAACGGGCGATCGACCACACGAAGTCCCGGGCGATCAGCGCCTGGCCGATCCGCGCCTCGATCGCGGCGATCGCCGCCCGCAGGTAGAGCTCGAGCGCCGCGTCGAGCGAGCCGTCGTCGGCGAAGCCCCGTCCCAGCCGCAGATGCTCGGCGAACGCCCGCACCGGCAGGGCCGCGACCGGCGGCGCGCTCACTTCGGTCAAGATCATCGTGAAACCCTCGATCGGAATTCCCGCGCCTCGCGGCGCGCAAAAGGCGCGCCCCCGCATCGCCCGAGCGAAGGGAGGAGCAGCGACTGGAAGACGCAGGGGCGCGCGCCGCCCGCCCCTGGCCGGGGGCGGGCCTTTGCCGCAAGCCGGGGGCCTCAGGCCCCTCAGCTCACCGCAAACTTGAGCAGCTTGATCGCCGCGAAGTCGCTGACGTCGCCGCCGATCCGCTTGGTGGCGTAGAACAGCACATGCGGCTTGGCCGAGAACGGATCGCGCAGGATCCGCAGGTCCGGCCGCTCCGCCACGGTGTAGCCCGCGCGGAAGTCGCCGAAGGCGATGGCGAAGGCGCCGGCCGCGATGTCGGGCATGTCCTCGGCGATCAGCACCGGATAGCCCATCAGCCGCGCCGGCTCGCCCGCGGCGAGGCCGTCCGACCACAGGAACCGCCCGTCCGCGTCCTTCATCTTGCGCACCGCGCCGGCGGTCTTGGAGTTCATGACGAAGGTCGCGTTCGCTCGGTACCGCGCGCCCAGCGCATAGACCAGGTCGACGATGGCGTCCGCCGGATCGGAGGAGGAGAAATCCGCCGCCGCGCCGGTCGGCACGTAGCCGAGCGAGCCCCAGGCGAAGAGATCGTTGTCCACCTTCGGATAATGCAGGAAGCCCGTCGGCTTCTCGACGCCGTCGCCGCTCACGAAGGCCGAGGCCTCGGCCCGGCTGAACTTGTCGGCGATGCGCTGCGCCAGCCAACCCTCGACGTCGAAGGCCGAGTCGTCGAGCAGCCGCTGCGACGCCTTCGGGAGCGCGGCGAGCTCATGCAGCGGGATCGAGATCCGGTCCACCTGCGGCGTGCCGGTCTCCGCGCTCGTACCCGTCTCGCTCGCCCAGCCCGAGCCGATGTCGGTATGGTCTACCAGCACATCGAAGGCGCCCGATTCCACCTGCACCACGTTGGCGACAGTCCGGAGCGAGGCCGAGGAGCGCAGGACGCCCACGATCTGCGCCGCCGTCACCGGATCGACCAGATACCCGCCGTCCGCCGCGACGGCCGTCGACATGGCCTTGCCCTCCAGGGTCAGGCCGCGCAGCCCATCATCGTCGCCGGAGCGCAGATAGGCGGCGAAGGCCTTCTTGTGCGGCGCTTCCGCGTCGGTGCGGCCGAGGGGCGGACGGTTCGCGGCGATGGACTTGCGGTCGAGCATGGCGAGACGGGCTTCCTGATCCTTGAGCTTCAGCTTGATGTCGTTCTGGAAGGCGGCGAACTCGCCGAGGAACCCGGTCAGGGCCGCCTTGACCTCCATCTGGGGCGCGCGCGCCCCGGCGTTTTCGTCGTTTCTCTGCATCGGACTGCTTCCTTGCTGATCCTTCGCTTCGCCGGCGCGTCTCACGCCAGCATCTCCCGCGCCGCGCGGAAGGTCTCCGCCAGCGTCTGCGCCAGGTCGGCCTCGGCCGCCTCGGCCTCCGCCGCCTGCACCCGCGCCTGGGGCAGCATCGGGAAGGTCACGAGCGACACCTCCCAAAGCTCGATCTCGTGGAGCAGGCGCCGCCCGCCTGCGCCCTTTTCGGAGCGGAGCGTGCGATAGCCGATCGACAGCCCGTCGATCGCCCCCGCCTGCAACAGGGCGTGCGCCTCCCGCGCCGCCTGCACCTCGAGCAGCAGGCGGCCCTTCACGAAGAGCCCGCGCTCGTCCTCGCCCACCTCGTCCCAGACGCCGATGGGCCGGGTCGGGTCGTGCTGCCACAGCATCTTGACGCCGACGCCCTCGCGCTTCAGCCGCGCGAGCGAGGCGGCGTAGGCGCCCTTTTGCACCACGTCGCCGCCCTGGTCGGCCGCCCCGAACAGGCTCGCGTGGCCGGCGATCACCGCGCCGTCCTTCAGCGCCAGCTCGCCGTCGAAACGACGGAATTTCGTCTCCAGCGCCGGAAATCCGGCATGACCGTTCATGTGCTGCCTCCCTCAGGACATCGTCAGGCGGAGCAGCCCGTAGGCGATCTCCGCAAGGATCAGCGAGGCGGCGCCATAGACGGCGAGCCAGACCCGGCTCTCCAGCCGGTCCAGCATGACCTCGATCTGGTTGAGCCGCCGCTCGAGCTGGGTCCAGCGCTCCTCCAGGAGCCGCTCGTTCACGTCGAGCCGGGCGGCCGTGGCGTCGAAGGGCTCGTAGAGGAACCGCGACCCCCCGTCCCGCACCGCCGGCCGGATCATTCCGCCGCCGCCGGCAGGCCGAGCAGCCGCCGCTTCTCCGCCTCGCTCAGGAAGTCCGCCGCGGCGATCCGGCCCCACAGGGCCTCGCGCTCCTCGGCCAGCGCCGGCACGTTGTCGTAGTCGACCTTCACGGTGATCGCCGCGCCGTAATGCTGCGACAGCCAGCCCGAGATCGCGGCGAGCGTCTTCGCCACCATCGGCAGCACCGTCAGACGGTAGAACGCCCGGTGCGCCTCGGCATAGTTCGCATAGGTGTTGTCTCCCGGCAGCCCCAGCAGCATGGGCGGCGCGCCGAAGGCCAGCGCGATGTCGCGCGCCGCCGCCTCCTTGGTGCGGTGGAACTCCATGTCCGAGGGCGAGAAGCCCATCGGCTTCCAGTCGAGCCCGCCCTCCAGCAACATCGGCCGCCCGGCGTTGCGCGCGCCCTGGTGGTGCGTCTCCAGCTCCTCCACCAGCCGCGCGTACTGGTCGGAGGCGAGGCTCCCCATGCCGTCGGCGCCCTTGTAGACGATGGCGCCCGAGGGCCTTGCCGCGTTGTCGAGCAGCGCCTTCGACCAGGCCGCCGCGGAATTGTGCACGTCGATCGCCGCCGCCGCCGATTGCAGCGGCGTCAGCCCGTAGTGGTCGTCGGTCGGATGGAACGACTTCACGTGCAGGACCGGCGCGACCTCGCCCCGCATGTCGAAGACGTGCTTCTTCGCGCCCACCGTATACTCGAAGGCCACCGGCCAGCCGTCCGCCCCCGGCGCCACCTTCATCCGGTCGGAGCGCAGCGCGTAGAGCTCCCGCGGCCCGCCTTCCAGCCGCTCGCCCGCGGCCTCCAGATAGGCGTCGCCGGTCAGCAGCAGATAGCCGTAGAACGCCTCCAGCATCTCGGCCCCGCTCTGCCCGGGGTTGGGCGCGGCGAGCAGGTCCAGAACCGGATGCGCGTCGAAACGCCGCTCCGCGTCCTGGACCACCACCGGCACCGCCGCCGCCGCCTCGGCGATCAGCTTCACACAGCGAAAGGCGACCGGGTTGCTGAGGAACCCGATCCGCGTCAGGGTGCTCGTGTCCCGCGCCGACCAGGCCGGCCGGCCCGCCCCCTGGAACGCCACCACCGGCCCGGCGGCCGAGGTCTTCGCCTCCGGCGCCTGCGGTTTGGACATGCGGAAGATCTGCCACGCCATGGTCAGCCCTGCTCCTCGAATTCCGAAATCTCACGGGCCCCGCCGACCCTGCGGCCGCCGCAAGGGGCCCCCGCAGGCTTCAGGCGATGTCAAGGCTCGCGCAGCGACCGCGGCCCCGCCGCGGTTTGGCCTTGACATCGCCTGAAGCCGTCGCACCCTCGAACAGGCGCTGAAGACGCAGCCCGCGTCTTCAGCGCCTCTCAGCAGAATACCCCGCCTTTCCGCCGCCCCCCCTTCGCCGAAAGGAGCGCGGAGGCGGCACGCCGACCGGCCCGAGCGGGGGCTCGATGCCCCCCGAGGGCCGCCTCCGGCCGGGCCGAAACGCTTAGAGCCGGCGGATCTGCGGCCGCCGATGCCCGGCCGCCGGATCGATCATCAGCTCGGTGATCGCCCAGACGAGGGCGTCCACCCGGTCCGGGCTGCCCTTGCCGACGAAGCCCTTGACGGTCATCGCCGTCATCTGGGCCTCCAGCTCACGGAAGACGCCGCGATGGATCACCCGTCCCTGCTCATACAATGCGGCCACCGGCTCCGCCCGGGCCGCCTTGCCCCGGCTCGCCCGCACGCCGCGATAGGGGATCGCCGGATCGATGCCCCGGATCAGCGAGGCGACCAGGTCGCCGCCCTGGTTCACCTCCGCCACCAAGCGGTCGGCGCCATGGGCGTGGAACATCTCCACCGCCCGCTCCGCCCAGGCCTGCGGACTCGCCCCCTTCAGGCTCGCGTCCTGGATCACCTCGGCCCGCCAGTCCTGCGGCGGCCCCTTCAGGCTCACCCCCGCGACCACGATGCCGCATTCGTCCGCGTCCGACCCGGCGGTCACCGGCGGGTCCACCGCCACCACCACCCGGTCGTGCTCCGCGCCGAAGGGCCGGTGCGCGCCCTCCAGGCTCGCCCAGGTCCAGAGCGCGCCCTCCTCGTCGTGCAGCATCTCGCCGTCGAGCTCCTGCCGGCCGAGCCGCGTGCCCTCATAGGCCCGCGTCACCGTCTCCAGGAAGCTCTTCGCCAGATGCATCCGGTTGGCCGAGGTCGGCGCCTTGGTGACGACTGTCCCCGGCTCGGCCAGGATCGCCTTCAGCAGCGCCCCGCTGCGCGGCGTCGTCGTCACCAGCGCCTGCGGATGGTCCCCAAGCCGCAGCCCGAACCGCAGCATGTCCCAGGCGTCCGCGCCCTTGCGCCACTTGGCGAGCTCGTCGCACCAGGCGCAGTCGAACTGCGGCCCCCGCAGGCTCTCGGGATCGCTCGCCGAGAAGATCTGCGCCTGCGCCCCGTTCGGCCAGAGCAGCCGCTTGCGCGTCGCCTGCCACTCGGGGCGCCGGTCGGGCGGCGAACAGGCGAGGATGCCGGACTCGCCGAAGACCATCACCTCCCGCGCTTGGTCCTGCGTCTCGCCGATCAGCGCGACGCGGGACCGCCGCCCGGGATCGCCCGGGCGCGCGCCTTCGACCTGGGACCGGATCCATTCGGAGCCGGCCCGGGTCTTGCCCGCCCCGCGGCCGCCCAGGATCACCCAGGTCGACCACGGCCCGCCGTCCTTCGCGGCCTCGGGGGGCAGCTGATGGCCCGGGATCGCCCAGTGCTCGAAGAGCCAGGGCAGGGCCATCAGCGCGTTGGGGCTCAGCCCGTCGAGAAAGGCCTCCAGCTCATTGCGCGCCGGACCATGCGGCAAGTCGCGCAAGGACCTCGGCGCGGGCCGCGGCGAGATCGAGCTCGCCGCCTCCGCCGTCGGTCCAGGATTTGGATTTTTTGACAAGACCTGCCTCGAGTTCGAGCACGGTTTGCAACGCCTTCTGATGCGACCTGACCGCATCGAGGACGTCCTTGCAGCCGGCGTCGCCGCCGCCCTGCCTGATGAGGGTGATCTGGTCCCGCAAAGCCACGGTAAGATCACGGTACAGCTCCAGGTTCCGCTCCAGACGGTCTTCGTCCGCGCGGGTCTGGTCGAGTGCTGAAATGGTCATGTGATGAGTGCCCTGGCTGCTCCGCCCGGGCAGAAACGACACGGCAGGCCCCGGTTTTCACCGTGCCTGCCGACCCACTTCTTCCAGCTTGCCCGTCTTATACCCTGAGGCGTTCGCTCCGTCAAGAGCTAAATCTCAGGTTGTGCAAGAAAATACGGCCGTGCCGATTCCTCCGCCGAAAAATCCATCGAAATCAGTGATATGCCCCTCAGAACCGGAAGAATTCCGTGGGATAGGACGCCACGAACCCCGCCTTGAACGCAACGGCCAGCAGCGCGTCGAGCCCGCCTTGCGTCGTTACCGGCCCCGCGTAGACGCGCCGCCCGAGTCGCGGATCTCCGAGACTCATCGACCGCAGGCCGAGCCCCTCGAACAGCTCGATCGCCGCCTGGGTGTCCTGCTGCGCGGTGAAGGCTCCCACGTGCACCACCACCGCCCGGCCGAGCGGCGCGCCGCTCTCCCGGATCGGCCCCATCGCCGCCGCCGCGGCCAGGTCGCCCACGTCCCGCGGCCGGGTCTGGCAATCGTTGATGATCAGAAGCCGCGCCAGCCGGGCGACCTCGGCCCCCCAGGGAAACCGCCGCTCGCCGGTGTTCTGCGCCGCCTCCGGATTCAGCCGCGCCGCCTGGTCGTACTGCAGGAACAGCGGCACGCATTGCGACCGGTCCGCCACCTGCGGCGGCACGCAGGCCGCGGCCGCGACCAGCGCCGCCGCCAGCATCCCCGCCCGCCCGATCGGCGAGCCTTTCCAGAACCGGCCCATCCTCCGCCTCCGCCCCTTGACGATCCCCGAGACAGGGGACGCCGCCCCTGCGATCCGCTGAAATTCAGACGGCGCTCCGAACATCCCGCAACACATCCCGCAACGGCGCCGCCCCCGCAAGGGCGACCCGCCGGCGCATCTCAGAATCGCCGCACGTAAGGCGCAATGAAACCCGCGTCCCGCGCAAGCCGCATCGCATCCTCAAGCCCGCCCTCGGTGGCGAAGGGCCCGATGAAGATCCGCCGCCCCAGCCCGGGCGCGCCCCGGCTGCGCACGTTGAACCCGAGGCCCGCGAAGAACTGCCGCGCCTGCACCTCCGCGGTGATCCCGCCGACCACGCCGGCCTGCACCCAGGTCCGCTCGATCGGCGCCCCGCGCTCGCCCCGGGGCCAGGCCTTCGCCTCCGGCAAGAGGCCCGCGAACTGGTCGGTGACCTCCGTCCCGGTGACGCAGCCCGCCTGCCGCGCCGCCTGCGCCGCCCGCTGCACCTGCATCGACAGGGTCTCGTTCCGATCCCACTGGGTGCTGGAAAAGAACAGCTGCGCCCGGTCGTAGTCCTGCAGGCGCCGCTCGCAGGTCGCGCCCAAGTCCGCCATCGCCGGATCCCGGCCGGGAACGTCCTGGCAGGCCGCCAGCGCCAGGAGCGCCGGCCCGATCCACACAAACGCCCGCATCGCCGGATCTCCTTGTCGAACCGCTTCGCCCACTGTAATCCGCGCGCAACCGGCGGCAAAGGCCCGCCGACCCGAAACCACGGAGCGAAACATGGAAAATCGCGCCGCCCCCCAGGGCGACTGGCTCGCCACCGCCCGCACCCTCGCCGAGGCCCTGCCCTATCTCCAGCGCTACGACGGCGCGACGGTGGTGGTGAAGTTCGGCGGCCACGCCATGGGCGACGACGCCGCCATGGACGAATTCGCCCGCGACATCGTCCTGATGAAACAGTGCAACGTGAACCCGGTCGTGGTCCACGGCGGCGGCCCGATGATCAACGAGATGCTCAAGCGCCTCGACATCGGCTCCACCTTCGTGGGCGGCAAGCGCGTGACCGACGCCGCCACCGTCGAGGTGGTCGAGATGGTCCTCTCCGGCCGCATCAACAAGCGTATCGTCCAGGCGATCAACGGCCAGGGCGGCAAGGCCGTCGGCCTCTCGGGCAAGGACGCCGAACTCATGGTCTGCGAGCGCGACCTCGGCTCGGGGGGCGTCGACCTCGGCTTCGTCGGCCGCCCGACCCAGGTGGACCCGGCGGTGCTGCGCACCTTCCTCGCCTCGGACTTCATCCCCGTCATCGCCCCCATCGGCATGGGCCGCGGCGGCGAGACCTTCAACGTCAACGGCGACACCGCCGCGGGCGCGATCGCCGCGGCGATGAAGGCCGACCGGCTGCTCCTGCTCACAGACGTCGCCGGGGTGAAGGACGCGGAAGGCAACGTGCTCACCCAGCTCACCTCCGACGAGGTCCGCGCCCTGACCGAGGACGGGGTGATCTCCGGCGGCATGATCCCCAAGACCGAAACCGCCCTCGCCGCCGCCGAGGGCGGGGTCAGCGCCGCCGTCATTCTCGACGGCCGCCTGCCCCATGCGGTGCTGCTCGAGCTCTTCACCGCGGGCGGCGCCGGCACGCTGATCCGCGCCGCGGTCAAGACGCCGCTGTGATGCGCCGGGTCATCCTGCTGCGCCACGCGAAATCCAGCTGGGCCGACGCCGGCCAGCAGGATTTCGACCGTCCCCTGAACCCCCGCGGCCGGCGCGCCGCCGCCGCCGTCGGCGCCTGGCTCGCCGGCCAGGACATCCGCCCCGACGCGGCCCTCGTCTCCGCCGCCCAGCGCACGCGCGAGACCTGGTCGCTGCTCGGCCCCGCCTTCGCCGAGGCGCCCGCGACTTTCCGCCCGGATCTTTACCACGCCGAAGCCGCCGCCCTGCTGCGCGCCCTGCGCGGCGCGCCCGCCGAAGCGGAAACGGTGATGCTGGTCGGCCACCAGCCCGGCATCGGCGAGACGGCTGTCCGCCTCCTCCCTGACGCGCCGGAGGATCCGGACTACCTGCGCTACCCCACCGCCGCCGTCGCCGTCATCGACTTCGACGTCGACGACTGGGAGGCGCTCGCCTGGGGCGCGGGCCGCCTCCACGCCTTCGCCACCCCCGCCCGGCTCGAATAGCCGGGGGGCGTCACAGCACGATCTCGGCGGCGGAGCGGATCTCCACGATCTCCCGCTCCCCGGCCATCACCGCCTCCACCGTCGAGGCGCGCGTGGCGATCTCCGGCCGGCTCATGACGTCGGCGGGCGCGAGCGGCGCGAAGTCGAGCTCCGTGCGCCGCGCCAGCTCCGCCAGGGTCACCTGGTAGATGCGGAACGGGTCGAGGTCGATCGTCTCCAGGTCGCTCAGCAGGTCCTCCTGCGACAGCACGAAGGCCGAGCAGCGCAGGTCCCCGTCGCCGCCCCGATAGACGATCAGCTTCCAGAACGCCCGCGGGATCGCCACGTCGCGATACTTCGGATCGTCCTCGGCGAAGATCGGCCCGCCCTGGACCGACAGCCGGATGTCCTGGACGTCCGCCTGGTCGAAGACCAGGTTCTCCAGCTCCCCCCACAGCCCCTTGCGCGCCGACTGGTTGAACCGCTCGTGCTGCGGCGCGATGTTGGTGAAGAAGAACGAATCCGCGTTCGCCTGCCGCGCCTCCTCCACGGCACCCCAGCAGACGTCCGCCCGCCGGGCGATATGGCCCCGGTCGAGCCGGTTGCCGGCGTAGAGCGCGTCGTCGAGCTGCAGCTTCGCCTCGATCCGCGGGTCGAGCGCGAACCCCCGCCGCGGCAGGCGCACCATCCGCGCCCCGTCGACGTTCCAGGCGACGTAGCGCGCCATCCGCCGCCGGGCGCTCAGGCAGACGGAGAAATGCGTATAGGGAATGGTCTGCGCCTTGCCGAAGTTCACCGCGTCGCGCTTCTGCGCGAGGCTCAGCCCCGGCTCCGGCACGGGCGCGCCGAGGAACCCCGGGTCATAGCCCGCCCGCGGCGCGCCCCCGTCCGGCAAGGCCGCCGCCGCCTCCCCCCCTGCCGGCGCCAGCAGAAAGTCGAGCTTCTGCTGGATCGAGGCGGGATAGCAGGCCAGCGCATGTTCGTCCGTCCCGCCCTCCGCCTCCCCGGCGAAATGCAGGCCCGCGAAGACGTCCGTCGCCGCGCCCTTGTCGGCGATCAGCCAGGCCGCGCCGGAATCGCCGCCCTTGCTGATCTCGCCGTCCGGGGCGGGATGGTCGGGATCGGGCCCGATCTCGAACCCGCCGATCGCCTGCAAGCCCACGGGCGGATCGAAGGGCAGCTTCACCATCACGTCCACCCGCCGGACGATCCCGTGGGTGATCCCGGTCGTGCGCCCGGACTTCACCACCCGGTCGTCGAGCTCGACCCGCGCCATGCGCGTCGGCGCCACGTCGAGGCCGTAGATGGACGCCTCGAACCCCCGCCCGCGGATCCGCGCCAGCGCGCAGTCCCCCGCGGGGCCGAGATGGCTGCGGAGCAGCTCCCCCGCCCCGTTGAGCGCGATGTTGTTGTCGTCGAAGGGCCCGGGCTGCACGATCGCGTCGCCGACCTCGCCCCCCACCCCGTTCAGCACGTGCCAGTTCGACAGGATGCAGGGCGCCCCCGTCGCCCGGTCGAAGACGATCAGGCCGAGGGTGCCCGCCGTCCCGTCCACGTGGCTCACGCTGATCCCCGGCCGCAGCGGATCCATCCGCCCGCGCCGGGCGTCCACCGCCTGGGGCTGCACCAGCTGGTAGCCGGGGGCGAAGCTGCGCTCGATCACGTCGGTGGGCACCGGCTGGCCGTCCACCTCGATGGTCTCGGGGATCATCCGGCTGCCCAGCGCCTCGATCACCGGCCCGTCGCCCTTCACGCCCACGGTGAACTGGATGCAGATCGGCCCGTCGCCGTTCTTGCGGCCGATGCCCACCGAGGTGACGTTCGGATCCTTCAGGTACTCCGCGCCCCTGGCCCGGATGTGCCGGCGCAGCGCCTCCTCGTCCGGGCCGCCGCCCTTGCGCTTCGACTTGCCTGTCGCCATGACGTCGCCCTCCCAAATGCCTTGCTGCTGAAAAAAACGGTCCAAGCCGGGGCCGCCCCACGACCCGCCCGCGGAGAAATGTCCGCGCCGCGGCGGCAGACGCGACGGCTCCCGCCGCGATCATGCCACACATCCGGCGGAAAAGCGAACCGTCGCGCTCGGACGGCCTTCCGCAAGCCCCTCCTACACGGTCGCTCTGAACCTGTTCATATTCCTGAAAACCAGGTTAACGCCCCGAAAAAAATCAAACGATTTCAATATTATGACCCCGTTTTCACGCGTGAAATCCGCCGCCCCGAAGCGGCGCGGCTCCGGGTCAGAGCCATTGCCGCGGCGCCGGCGCCCATCCGGCCCGGCGGCCACGAAGCGCCGGCGCCGGGTGTCCAGGCCCCCGGCGGCCGGCCCTGTCCGTCCTTCCGGGAATAGGGACAGAAGCGACGCCCCGGCCCGCGAAAGGGCCCGACCGGATTTCCGATCCCGTCTCTCAGTCGCAGCCGGCCGGGACGGCGGCCTCGAGCTCCCCGCTCGCGGGGGCGAGCTTGCCGGATTCGATCTGCAAGGGCTGGAACGGCGGCTCCTGGATCGAGGGGTCCACCTGCCGCACGGTGTAGCAGCCGGCGAAGACCCGGGTTGCGCCTCCCGCCTCCCGCGCGCGGATCGCCACCGGCGCCTGGGAGAACACGCTCCCCGCCGCGCCTTCCGAGGTGATCTCGCCCAGGCGCAGCTCGACGCTCTCGGTCCCGGCGTAGCCCTGGACGAAGGCCTCATAGCTCGCCGTCGGCTTGGTCTCGCCGAAATAGTCCCAGGCGCGGGCGTATTCCTGGCGGTTGAGCGCGTTGTAGAGCGACTCGATCAGCGCCGCCGGATCCGACCGGTCGTCGCGATAGGCGGGCGGCTCGGCCGCCGCCCCCGCCGCCGCCAGCAGCCCCGCCGCCAGGACAAGACGCGACCGCATGGCTTTCCCTCCGCTCTTCCCGACCCCTTCCTTCCGACGCCGCCGCGGCTCCGGTCAAGGGCCTGCGCGCGCCAACCCCCTCGGCCCGGCGAAGGGATTGACGCCGCTCCGACCAAGCCCTCCGCCCACGCCGCCGCCGGCCGCCTGCGTCTCCGCCACCTGCGCGGCGAAGCGCAGATAGTCGCCCAACTCTTGGCCTTGCGCCAGCGCGCAGCCGCGCGGCCCGGGCGGCGCAGTGCGGCCCGAGATCGCGGCGCAGCACCGGCTCGAAATGGCGGCACGCCCCCCCGACCGGCCGGCGCAGCGGCGGCGAGGCGCTCCCCGGCTTGCGCCCCGGCGCGGCGGCCTTGGCCTCCAGCGCCTCGGCCCAGCGGTCGTGGTGCTGGCGCGCCCAGGGCTTGGAGACAGGGCCCGTCACCATTCCCGAGATCGAGCCGCGCCCCCAGATCGCCAGAGACACACGCCCGAGGATCAGCAGGATCAGCCCGATCCCGGCGATCGAATGGACGAGGATGGCGAGCCGCAGCACGGGGATCGGAAAGACCTCTGCGAAATGGGCCCGCTACAGGACCAGCCCCGAGACGAGCCGCACGAGGGTCGCGGCCATGATCGTCCGGAACAGCGCCTTCTGCCCGGCCTTGTGCTTGCCGATGCGCAGCTTCTGCGACGGGTCCCCCGATTTCACCCGGCCGATGTTGCGAAACCAGATGCGGTCGGAGGCCGCCGGCAGATCGTCCCTCACGAAGCGGACGAACATGACGCAGAACCCGGCGAAGACCGCGATCCCGAGGAACGGATGCAGCGCCCGCGTCCTCTGCGGCGTGCCGAGGGACGCCGGCAGCCAGGAAACGGTCGGAAAGATCCAAGCGAGACCCGAAGTCGCCGCCAGGAAGAAACAGGCGACGATCATCCAGTGGCGGAGCCGCTCGGGAAAGCGGGGGCGCAGGATCGCGTCCTTCTTGTCAGCCCTGGCGCGCCCTCCTCATTCCGCCGCGTGCCGGGGGACGGGCTTCGACGCGCCCTCCTCCGGGCGCGTGCCCCCCGCCCCTCGAAATCATCCTCCTCGACCTCGTTCGGGCCGACGCCGGTGCAATGCGCGGCCATCGCCCCCACCGCCGCCAGGCCCGCCACCGCGGCCACGGGCTTCAGCACGTTCTTCCAGCCCTCGACCACGCCGCTGATCTCCGGAGCCTCGCGCAGGCCGGCATAGCGCGGGGGTCGTCGGCGTTCTGGAGCGCGTACATCCCATGGCGCCCCCCACGCCTTCCGGGTCGCAGAGGCCGGCGCAGTCGTGGTCGCATTCGTTGAGCTCGGCCACGCGCGTCGCCGCCAGCTCCTTCATCTCCTCTTGGGAGCCGAAGGAGCTGGTCCCCGTCGGCAGGTCCTTGGCGCAGGCCAGGATCGGACGACAGGCGGAGCCTCTCGCCGGCTTCCCCCTCTGGCCCGGGCGGCTGCGCTTCGCCTGCGGCGCCGATCATCCCTTCGCCTCCGGCGGGCCGCTGACCTTTCAGGACGCCGCCACCCAGCCGCTCTGCCTGGTCGAGGACCTGCCCCTGCCCCCGCGGGCCTGCGTCCCGCGGCGCTCTGCGGCGATCTCGACAGGGCGCTCGCCCTGCGCCCCGCTCCCTGGCGCCATCTCGCGCCCGAGGGCTTCGCCGCGCTCCCGCCCCCCGGCGACGACCTCGTTCTTCTTAACCTGGACGGTTTCGATCACCCCGGTCCGATCGGCGCCTCTCTCCAGCCCCGCGACCCGCAGCCCCTCTTGCAGCTACTTTCCAGGACTGCGCCGCCGCCCTAGAGCGGAATCCGTCCCGGCAGAGCCGGGCCGTCCGCTCTACATTATTGTTTTGTCGCGATATCTTAACCACCAGACGATCCCGTCTGGTTGGATATCGCTCTAGTGGCCGCGGCGCAGGCGTGATCCCGGCGGCGGCAACGAAGCGTCAACCCCTATTGAAATCCGGTTTCCGATTTCAGGAAAATCATTATTTCCCAGACCTTTGAACCTCATAACACGCGTGTTACGTCCGAGGCTTCCGCGCGCTTCGCTCTTCCCCCTTCAGGCGAAATGCGAGATTTTCGCCGCCATCCCCCCCCCCCGGCCCTCCCTCACGCCCGCCCGGCGCACGGGTCCCGCTTCGCACAGCAAGACGCCTTGCCCGCATCGGCCCCGGGCCGCCGGACACAGACGAGATCCGCCGGCGCGACGCCCCTCTCGACCGGCTGCTCGACCCCTTGGGCCAGCGCGACGGGGCGCTGCGCGAGCTCGACGCCCGCCACGCCCGGGTCGAGGCGCGCACCGCCGATCTGCTGGCCGCCAACCGGGCGCTGGAGTCGGCCTCGCGCCCGCGCGTCCTGTGGGAAAAGCTCGCCACCATCGGCAAGGTCACCGCCGGCGTCGCCCATGAGATCAACACCCCCCTGGCGGTGGATTTCGGGCAACGTCGATGCTGCGCATGGCGCTGGCCGAAGGCGCGCGAGACGGGGAGGTCGAGCTCGACTTGATCGAGGACCAGCCCCTGCGCATCGGCCGTCTGGTCGGCCAGCTGTTGCAGTTCGCCCGCCCTGAGGAGTTCGGCGAGGGCGCCGAGGCCACCGATGCGGCCGAGGTCATCGCCGGGCTGCCTCCGCTCGTCGACCCTCTCCTCGCCGCGGCGGGCGTGCGGCTGGAGGAGCGCAACCTCCACCGGCCGGGTTTCCAGAAATTGGCACGAGCTGCAGCAGGGGCTGGCGAACCTCGTCTCCAACGCCGGGCAGGCGATGCCCGGCGGCGGCCTGATCCCTCTCGACGCCATGGATGCGCCGGATGGATCCGGGAGCCGCATCAACGGCCGGGACAGCGGAATCGGCATGGACGAGGCGACCCTCGCCCGGATCTTCGATCCCGTCTTCACCTCCCGCGGCCAGCCGGGGACGGGCCTCGGCCTCTCGATCTGTCAGGCGCTGGTCAGCCGTCAGGGCGGCGAAACCACCCCCCAAAGCCGGCCCGGCGCAGGTGCGACCTTCACGATCCGCCTGCCCTCGGCGGGGCGAAAGGCCGGCTTTTCATAGCTTCAAAGGTCAGGGAAGATTGGTGCGGGCGGTCCGCACGGTCAAGCCCGAAATATCGTTTGAATTCAGGTTGGCGCTAAAATCTGCACCACACTTTCCGGACTCGAACCGAAGTAATTTGGCCCAGACTCGAACCGGCACGAAATATCATATACGCAATTTCCCTTTGTCCCACTGAAGACATTTACATGAACAATCGCACGACTGTGCATAAGCAGCGTCAGCGTTGACCGATTTCGGCAGTTTGCGTACTATTGAGTGGGTACGAAACCTAATCGGATCATGAAATGCGGATCGAGATCGACACTGACGACCTGCTCTCCGCCGCGGAGGCGGCGGAAATCCTCGGGCTGGGGACGCCGGGGCTGCGGCGGCGGCTCGTTTTGGGGATCCCGCCCGAACCTGCGTTCTACGTAGGCCGGCAGCCGGTATTCAGTCGCGCCGACGTCATGGCCGCCCCGCGTCGCCTGCCGAGCGGACGCGTCCGCCGGACGGAGGCCGCGCGATGACCGGCGCCGCCGAGCGCGAGGCCGTGCTGGTTCTGCACCACGCCGCGATCCGCGAAACCGAGCTGGAGTTGCGGCAGGACGCCATTGACCTCGCGGAGCGCGGCCGGCTCGACGCCGCGAAGACGATCGCCGCGGCCGCCGATCTTGTCGCGCACGCGCTGACGCTGCTCGCCGACGAGGCCGCGCCGCCGCCACCCATTCGGGCGCTGCACTGAGCGCCTGAAATAGTTGAAGCCGCGCAGGGGGCAAACCTGCGCGGCCTCGAAAACTCACTAGCACTGGAACTAGATACCATGTTTCCCAACGATTCGGAATATGCGTCTCCCCTCGCCGAAACGCTGCGCGCCGCCCCCTTGATCGGGGGCCCGCGCTGATGGCCCGCGACCTCCCGGACGACCTTGCGGATCTGCTTGGGCCGGATCCGACCGACCCTTTCGGGCCGCTCGCCGCCCTGCCCCGCTGGGTGGCGTGGCGTGCCGAAGATGGTCGCAAGGTGGCCCGCTCGCCGCTGCAGCCGTCGCGCAAGGCGGAGTCCACAGGCCCCGACACCTGGGCGGATCGCCGCGCCGCAGAGGCCGCAGCCGTCGCCCTGGGCGCGTCCGGGCGGGTCGGGCTGATCCTGGGGCCGGCGGCGCCGGGCCCGTGTGTGGGCGGGCTCGACCTTGACGGATGCCGGGATCCCGATACCGGCGCCCTCGCGCCCTGGGCGGCGGCGATCCTGGACCGCTTCGCCACCTACGCCGAGATCTCGCCCAGTGGGACCGGCGCAAAACTCTTCTTCCTTTACGATCCCGACGACCTCGAGACCCTGCGCGAGGCGTGGCAGGCGGACGGCGGGTCGGGCGGGTGGGGGCGATCCTGGGCGGCCGATCATCATGGGCCTGAGCTCCACATGGGCGGCCGCTGGTACGCCGTCACCGGCCTGCGCGTCGCCTCGACGCCGGCCGAGATTCGGGCCGTGACAGCCGAGGCCCTGCGCTGGCTGATCCGGGAGGCGGGCCCGGCCTTCAAGTTGGCGCAGGCGCAGGAGGGCGACGGGACACGCGCAGGCGGCGCAGGCGGATCGGGCCGCTCTGAGGCGCTGTTTGCGGTAGCGGCCCGCGTGAAGGGGGCGGGCGGGGGATTCGAGGACTTCCTCGCCGCGGCCGAGGCCGATCCCGAGGCGTGGGCGCATGTGACCGAGTCGGCGCCCGATCGTTATGGGCGCGTGCGGCGCAAGCCGAAGGCAGCTCAGAGGCGCGCCCTTCAACGGGCGTGGGATCGAACGGCGACGAAGCCGATTGACGTGGAAGAAGTCTTCGAGGAGCGCCCCGCCGATCCGGAAGGCTTCCTTCCGGATCGCGTTCTTCGAGTCGAGCGCGAAGGCGGCGACGGGGCCAGCGCGCCGCCCGAGTGGGTCCGCAATACCCGCGGTCAAGTTACATGGTGCCACGCGAACGCCGAGGCCGTTCTGGGCTGGTCGCCTTCTTGGGAGGGTGTCCTGGCGTTCAACGACTTCACCAACCAGCTCGTATTGACCGATCGGATCCCCGGAACCCGCGGCCGCTTCACGCGGCGTGAGATCAGGGACGCAGACTTTGCCGCGGCCCTAGTTTGGTTCAACCGCCACGGATTCCCCGATGCGACCGACGGGACCCTTCGGTCCGTGATCGACATGGTAGCGCGGCGCAACGTCATCAGTCCTGTTGCACATTTCCTGGAGGATCTGCGCTGGGATGGGACGCCGCGGCTTGACTCATGGCTCACTGATTACTGCGGCGCCGAGGCCTCGCCATACTCGCGCGCCGTCGCCCGGGCCTGGCTGATTTCGGCCGTCGCCCGGGCGTTGCGGCCGGGTTCTAAGGCAGACCATATGCTTATCTTGGAGGGTCCGCAGGGGCTGGGCAAGTCGTCCCTGCTCGCCGCGCTCTGCGGCCCTGATTGGTTTTCGGATTCGTTGCCCGACATGCATTCAAAAGACGCCTCGATCGCCCTTCGCGGCAAGTGGATCCTCGAGGTGGGCGAGTTGACAGCTCTGCGGCGCAGCGACGTTGAAACCGTAAAGGCATTCTTGAGTCGTACTGAGGAACGATACCGCCCACCCTACGGCCGCGCCGAGGTAGTCGAGCCGCGCCGATGCGTCTTTGCGGGAACCGTGAACCCTGGCGGCGATGGCTATCTGCTTGATGATACTGGGAATCGCCGCTCTTGGCCCGTCGCCTGCGCCAAGGCGGACGTGGCCGGCATCGAGGCCGCCCGGGCGCAGCTCTGGGCGGAAGCCGTCGCGGCCTTCAAGGCCGGCGAGCCCTGGCATCTCGACCGGGAGACGGAGGCATTGGCCCGCGCCGAGCAGGCCGAGCGCGTGGAGTCCGACCCGTGGGCTGCGCAGGTGCTGCGCCATGCCGAGGCGCTGGCGCGATCCGTGGAGGGTGTCGTTGATCGCGGGGTGGCGATCCCGGCGATCCTTGAACGGATGGGCTTCTTCCTCAAGGATATCGGCAAGGGCGAGGCGAAGCGGGTTGCTGGCGTCTTGGTCCGCCACGGCTGGCGGCGGGATGGGCGCTTCAAGGAGAGGGGGCATCCGCACAAGAACGCCACCCGCTTCACCCGGGATGACTGGCCAACCGAGCCGCCGCCGGACCCTTGGGCGGACCTGCTCTAAGAGGCCGAGAGGCCCCGCGGCGACAAGCCCGGGGCCTTTTTTCTTGGCGTTTATATACCTTGCAAACACGTTGACTCGTCAGCCTCGCGCTTGCTAGCCTTCTCCTGCTCAGGGAGCAGTTTTCCTCCACAGGAGACTGCGCGCAATGTCATCGAACGATCCGGACGCAAGGTTTAGATTTACTGTTCCGGCGTCACTTACGGTAGAGCAGCAGGTCATTTTCTGTGTGGGGCAACTCATTGCTGAGTGGGCTATCACTGAATCAGTTCTACGCGGCCTCTTTGTGGCACTGATGGTTGGAGACTCCTCCCAATCGGCCGATTTTGCAGAAGTGTCATGGCTATCCCAAAGCAACAATAAGGGTCGTTGTGACCTTTTGACGAGGTGTGCTCAAGTGTCTCAGTGGCCTGAATCTTACAAAGAAGAAATTTTATTAATTATTGATCGGTTCAAAGCGGTCTCTAAGTCAAGAAATTTTTATGCCCATGGGGATTATGCAGTAGATCCAAAAGATATGTCTCTCAAAACTATAAGCAGCCACCGCCTCACTCTTGACAATAAAGTCTTAGCGACGACAACCAAGATTGCTAACAGGGCCACCGTAAATGAGATTACCCAAGCGATCCAACAATGTGGCGATCTTAATCGCGAGATTTTTGGGTTTCTTCTAGCTGTTCAGCAGCAACTAAAAGTGCAGCAGCCAGAGCTGCCGCCATTGCCGGACGGCTATCCGAGTAACCCAAGGTTCCCTCTTCCACAAACGGAGTGAGTGCCGAGAGAGCGGCATTTATCGTCGCGTCTGTCACACTGATTTTTCGCGCTGGGCTGTCCGAGATCATACGTCATCGTTCGCGGCCGGACCCTTTTCGGGCATGGCGTCAGGGGCCGGTGCGGCATCATGGCGCCCCAGCTTCCTCAACGTCTCTTTCAACCTCTCTTCATCCAACTTCCACGCCCAGCTCTTGGGCGGCTCGCGACGACGTTGCTCATATCGTCATTCGTCTGCGGCAGGAAACCCCGATCTGGAAATGCTCTGTATAGTTGCGGCATGTGCGGCATGTATTTTCAGGGAAGCATTTCAAACATCTAAGTGTATGATATATAATGTGGATTCAGACCTATTTGTTTTCGCCGTATTTCCTGCCGCACATTATAGGAATCTCCTGCCGCACCTGCCGCACCTGCCGCAACTATACAGAGCATTTCCGGATCGAGATCGCATTGGCGCGATGATAGCATCAAGGCGATGATAGTATGAACCGGCGATGCGAGGGCGGCTCGCCCCTGGGCGCAGCGCGCAACCGCCCGGGCCGATCATGGCCGATCGCTCGCCCGAGCCGGCGCCGCCCGATCTGTCTTGATCCGGTCTTGATCGTTGCGGCGCGCAACGGCATGGGCCAAGCCGATCGAGCGGAGGGGCGCCCGGGGGTGGTCGCCGACTTCGGTGGGGTGCCTGGATACCGCCGCCCACCCTTCGCGTGCATCGCGGCCGGGCGGGGCTTAAGTGTTACAGTATAACATCCGTTTGAACGGATCGGCGCGAGACCCCCGAGCCGATCCAGCGGACGACCGGACTCGCGTCCGGCCGTCGTGGCCGCTGTCAGGGCGCCGGATAGCGGCTGCGCGCGCTGTCAATGGCCGCCTCTGCGAATACCTGGAGGAAACCGCACTCGATCGCCGTCAATGGGCGCCCGACAAGGCGGGCGACGTGATCGCCGAACCGGAAGGGAAGATCCTCACCGGCCATTTCCCGCAAGAGCGCCCGTCCGATCGCGTGACCGTCCGCACAGCCGTTTTCCCAAGCCTCATTTTTCGCCAAGGCTTCCTCTAGAATATTCATTTCAACCTCCGTGATTCTCGTATGAACACGTTCTGAATATGCGCCACAACACGTTGAGTCTAATCACTTTTTTCGCACTAATTTCGTGCTTCTCGGCACACAATGCTTGCCATTCGCACGAGATGCTTGCCGTTCGCCCCTGCGGCCCGGAGAGGTTAGACCTGCACCCGCCTGTGCCCGCGCTCCTGCGGCCGGTCAGCGCCGCCGGGAGAACTGCGTCCGGGCCTGCCAAGCCGTGAGATCGGCCTGGTTCTCAAGACCTCGCCGCGGCTTCGGCTGCTCGACCGGCTCGGCCGCCTCGGGCTCGACCGCGATCGGCGCCACCAGAACCACCCGCGCGCGCCGACGGCCGCGGAGGACGAACCCGGTCAGAGCGGCTGCGACGTGGGACCATGCGGACATCAGCGAATCTCCAGATGACGCCAACAGAATAACTTCGCGGAACCATCAATACAATCCCGATCAGAGTTAAGACGCCCGCAGCGCATCATGGGCGCACGCGGCAAGTAAAGATTCGCCTATACATGAAATCTATTGCACGGGTCCTTCCCCGGGGGCGCCCCCAAGCGCGGCAATCACGGACCCCGATTCATTCAACACGCCAGAAGTGTGAAACGAACCCGGAACTTGGCCGAGCGCGCCACGAGCGGAAGCCAAGACTTGGCCACACGCGCCGCGACTTGGCCTCACGCGCCAAACGACACAATCCCGACGAACAGCGCAAGTCTCTGGAATCGCTCAACGAACCTGAAACACCAAAACGAATGCTTTGTGAATCAACTGCACATCATATCAACATTCGTGATGATAATCTATTTTAATATTCTGTCTCAGTTGACCTATACTCGGCAAGTTACTAGTATTGACGGTATGAACCACGTCCGCCGCCCTTTGACGATCACCGAAATTTCCCACTGCCTCGGCGGGGGCTCTGCCGGCGCGATCCACCGCGCGCTGCGGGCGGGCGCGGCCGAGGGCGCCCTGGGCGTCGAAGTGAACCCGTTTCGTCAGAACACGCAGAGCGCCCGCTTCGACCCTCAGACCGGCCTCGCGCGGGCCGCGGTCTATCTAGCGTTGATCCATCAAGTCTTCATCCCGAGCGCCATCGCCGCCGACGCCCTCTGCCGCGCCGAGACGGCCGAGGCCGGCATGGCGGACGCGATTGAGGGCCTGCGCCGCCGCGAGCCTTGGGTCTTCGCCCTCGCCTGGCGTCGCGACGATCCGCTCCCGCTGGCCGAATACTCCCCCATGCTCGCCGATCCGGCGCCCCTCACCGGCCCGGCGCCGATCGGCGAGACGATTCTGTTCTTGCCCATCGTGCTCGGCCCGCTCTTCGACCGGGGGCTGTTGTGACCCGGGAACAGCGCGCCGCCGCTCGCGAGATCGCCGCCCTGGGCCTGCTGATCGGCATGACCGACGCGCCCGAGGCGATCCGCTGCGCCCTGCTAAAGGCGCGGATCCTGGACCTGGGCGCCTGGAATGACCCCGCCGTTCGTGACGAATGCGTGCGCATTCGGAAAGCGTGGCGCACCCGCCGCGGAGCGCGCGGCCTGAACCTCGCCCGTGTCGCCACCTGGGCGCGCTGCGAGCTTGCAGGAGCCTCCGAATGATCATCCTTGACCGCCTCCTTCGCCGCCGCGCCGAGCCCGCCCCGGCCACCCGGACGACCGCCCGCGGATGGGATGGCGGCACCCCGCGCGGCCGCCGGGAATTCGGCTCTTTCAACGCGATCAACGCCGAGGCCGCGGCCGCCGCGCCGCGGCTCGTAAGCCGGTGCAGGCGGCTTTTTCATGACAATGGTTTCGTTCGTAACGGTATCGAGGCGATCGTCGCCGCGGCCTGGGGGCCTGACGGCGCCCGGCCGGTCGGAGTCGGCAAGCGCGCCTTGGCGCGTTGGCAGGCCGAGTCCCGCCGCCAGAACTTCCCGCTCCTCCTGCGCACAATGATCGCCGACATGATCGTGAGCGGCGAGGGCCTGGGCGTCTGGAACGGCGCTGACTTGACCGTGTTGCCGCGCGAGCAGTTGAGCGACGAATCCGATGGTCGAAACCTGATTTCCGGTGTCGACGTCGACCCCCTCGGGCGACCGGCCGCCTATAGGGTCCTCCCGGGATTGCCAGAGAGCGCCGACTATCGTCCCGCGATCAGGGTCCTGGCGGCAGATGTTCTACATCTGTTTCGTGTGGAAACCGCCGGTCAGGTCCGCGGCATCCCCTGGGCGGCCGCGGCGATCGTGCCGGCCTCCGAGCTTCAGGCCGCCCTCGATGCGAGCGCCGTCCGCTGGAGGAATCTCGCCTCAATGGTCCTGGTGCACACGAAAGCTCCTGACGACACGACGCCGCGCACAGAGCTTTTCGAGGAGTTCGCTGCTCCTCTCATGCCCGGCAGCGTCGTTCATCTGAATTATGGCGAGACGTTGAACTTCCCACAAAGTCAGCCGCCGGGCGAATTCAACAGCCTGACCGCGATCCACGTCCGGCAGATCGCCGCGGCATTGGGCGTTCCGCCCCACATGGTCGACGGCAACTTCGCGGAAATCAACTATTCGAGCGCCCGCGCCGCCATGCTCTCGTTCCGGGCGCGCATCGAGGCCGTGCAGCACATGACCGTCAGGCCGATCTTGGATCGGATCTGGACCCGCGTCACCGGGACCGAGGCGCCGCCAGAATGGTTGTTCCAACCTCTCCCGAGCGTGGACCCGCAAAAACAACTCATGGCCGACAAGGCCGAATATGAGCTTGGCCTCACGTCCCGCCGCCGCCTCGCCGCCGAACGCGGATGGGACCTCGCGGACCTCGACGCCGAATTACAGGCCGAGGGCCGGACCCCGCCGAAGGAGACGAAATGACCCGCACCATCCGCCGCTTCGCAAGCCTCGGCCCCGCCTCCGCCCGCCGGGATGATCGCGGCGTCCTGGTCGTCTCCGGCGTCATCTGCAGCGGGCAGGATGTCCGGCGCGGCGGCTACATCGAGCGCCTGGCCGCGACCCCGGAAACCTGGGGCGAGCTCCCCGAGCATGTCCCCCTGAACGACACGCACATGGGCGGCGGCGTCCGCAGCATACTCGGCCGCGCCGGCGGATTCTGGTTCGCGCCCGAAGGGTTGGCCGCCGACGAAATCGAGGTTGTCGACCCGCAGACGGCCGCGCTGATCGAGGCCGGCGTCGTCGCGGGACTGTCGATCGAGGCCGAAATCCTCGACGCCGCAGACCTTCTCGAGGACGGGGAGCGCGTCGTTCTCATCCACCGCGCGCGCCTGATCGGCCTCGCCGTCGTCGCTCGCCCGGCCGATCCGGGCGCCACCTTCCGAAGTGAGGAGCCCGCAATGGACCCCGAGATCCAGACCACCGAACCGCAGCCGGCCGAGCCTGGCCGCCCGATCATCCGCGCGGCCGTCGCCCCGACCGGCTCCGAGGACCCCGCCGCGACCTATGCGCTGCGCGAGGAAGCCCTCTTCGCCCGGATGACCGGCACCGAGCCGAGCGCCGGCGCGCGCCAGTTCGCGGCCCTGGGCTATGCCGAACACGCCGCGCTCTGCCTCCGCAGCGCGGGCGAGCGCGACCTGGGCGTCATGTCGCGCGAGGCCGTCCTCCACCGCGCGATGGCTCACGGCACGTCGGACTTCCCGCAGCTCCTGACCGGCGCCGGCGCCCGGAGTCTGCGTGCGGCCTACCAGAACGCGGCTTCGCCCCTGCGCGCCCTCGCCCGGGCCGTCACCGCCAGCGACTTCCGGCCGCAGACCGAAATCGCTTTGGGCGGCCTCGGGACCCTCGCCGAAGTCAGCGAGCACGGGGAGATCACCGCGACCTCGACCGCCGAGGAAAGCGCGACCTGGGGCCTCAAGACCTTCGGACGGACGTTCGCCCTGACCCGCAAGGCGATCATCAACGACGACCTCGCGGGCTTCGGCCGCGTGACGGCCGAGCTGGGCCGCAGCGCCGCCGAGACCGAGAACGCCGCGCTCGCCGCGCTCCTGGTCAGCAATCCGGTCATGGGCGACGGGGCCGCGCTGTTCCACGCGAACCACGGCAACCTCGCCGCCGCCGGCGCCGCGATCGGCGAGGCGACGCTTTCGGCCGCGCGTCTCGCAATGCGCTCCCAAACTGGCGTCACCGGCGAGCGGATCAGCGTCACGCCCCGGCACCTGGTGGTCGGGCCGGCGCTTGAGACGACCGCCGAGAAGTTCCTGGCGACGATCAACCCGGCGACCGCGGATGACGTGAACCCCTTCGCCGGCCGCCTGCAGCTCGCCGTCGAGCCCCGCCTCGCCGGTAACGCCTGGTACGTCATGGCGAGCCCGGCGGAGGCCTCCGTTCTGCTGCTCGGCCATCTCGCCTCGGCCCCCGGCCCGCAGATCAGCAGCCGCGACGGATGGGAGACCCTGGGCCGTGAATTCCGGGTCGTTCTCGACTTTGCCGTGGCGGCGACCGACTGGCGCGGCGCCTATCGCAACGCGGGGGCGTAATGGCGACGGCCGAACAGCTTGCCGCCTGGCGGGACCGGCTGCAGGAAGCCCGCTTTCAGGGCGTCCGCAGTGTCCGGGACGCCGACGGCAGCGAAGTAAGCTATCGCAGCGATGCGGAATTGCGGAACGCCCTCGCCGCCGTCGACCGCGAACTCGCGCGGCTGGAGAACGCGGCGCATCCGCGTGTGACCCAGCTTCAGCTCTCGAAAGGGCTTTAACATGGCGAAGAACTATATTCAGGACGGCCGGGTCATTACCATGACCGCCACCGGCGCCACCGCCTCGGGGCTTCCCGTCGTCCTCGGGGGCTTGGTGGGCGTCGCGCTCAACCGCACGCTCGCCGCGGGCGAAACCCTCGACGTGGCGCTCGAGGGCGTCTTCGAGCTCCCGAAAGTCAGCGCGAACACCTTCGCCCTGGGCGCAGCGGTCTACTTCGACGCCGCCGCTGGCCTGGTCACGTCGACCAGCTCGGGAAACGCCCAGATCGGCAACGCCGTCGCCGCGGCCGGCTCCGGGAGCACGTCTGCCCGCATCCGCCTGCGGAACTGAATCCGGCCCGGCAGAGGGGCCGCCGCCGCTCCCCCTCTGCCGCGCTGGTGAGCGCGAGGGCGCGAAGACTCGGCTGGTCCCCGACGATCCGCCTGCGGCTCTGCGCCCCCTGCCGGGCGATTCATCCTCCCTCGGCAGGGGGCCTACTCACAGGAGGGCGCCCGCCGCCCGCTGGGCGTCGAGCCAGTCGCTCCACGCCTGCATCACGGCGCGCCGCCGCTCCAGATAATCGCCGCGGTTGTACGCCCGGGAAACCTTCGACCCGACCTGATGGGCAAGGCACCGCTCGACAAGCGACTCGTCCCAATCCCCCGAAGCGTTCGCCCATGTCGAGAACGTCGCGCGCCAGCCGTGCGCCGAGGCGCGGCCCTTGAACCCGAGCGCGTAAATACAGAACAGAACCGTGTTTTCGCTGATCGTGTGACCCGGCCGCAGCCCCGGGAACATGAGCGGCCCCTCTCCGGTCAACCCCCGAAGCTCTTCGAGCAGCGCGAGCGCCTGACGGGAAAGCGGCACAACGTGCGGCTCCTTGACCTTCATCCGTTTGGCCGGGACGCGCCATTCCGACCCGATGACTTCCTCCCATCGCCCGCCGCGAAGCTCGCGCGAGCGCAGCACCGTGTGCATGGTCAGTTCCAGCGCAATCCGAGTCAGCCGCGAGTCACCGTGCGGCCTGTCGAGCGCGGCGAAAAACTCGGGGACTTCCTCGGGGGAGAGGGCCGGTTGCCGCACTACCGCGGGATCGGGGAGCAGAGCGTCGCTCAAGCCCTCGGCCGGATTGAGCGCCACCCCATGGGCGATGCGCGCGTACCTGAATATGCCCGCGGCGTAGCGGCCGATTGTCTTCGCGGAATAGATCGCACCCCGCGCTTCGATCACCCGGAGCGTCCGCAGGACATCCGCGGACGAGATCGCGCCGACATCCATGGCGCCGAGCGCGGGAATCAAATCCGCCTCGACGCGCGACCACACCCTCGCGGCATAGGCTTCTGCCCGCTTCGGCGCGACCCGCACGTCGAACCATTCCCGGGCGACCGCATCGAAGCGTCGGGCCCGTTCCGCCGCCGCCTGGGCCCGCCGGACGGGCGCGCTCTCCGCCATCGGGTCGGGACGGGCGCGGACCTCTGCGGCCTTGGCCCGGGCGGCGGCGATGGACATGTCCGGCCATGACCCGAGCGCGAGCGTTTTCTGGGCGCCGTCGACGCGGAGGGCCAGCTCCCACGTCCGGCCGCCCCGGGGCGAGCACACGAGCCGCAGGCCGCCCCCGTCGCTGCGCTTCTCCCGCCGGGCCGCCGGCCGGGCGCATTCCTCTTCCGTCAGCATTCTTCCCCCTTGCACCACGGGCGCACCAACAGTTGCACCACAGTCAGGGACATTGCGCCTATCGCATCGCTTCGCCCCGAGGCCGCTGCAACGTAGAATGTGCAGTATTTCGAGGGCATTAACGACGCTCCGCCGAAGCGGAGATCACTTAGGTTCAATGTCTGGGGGTATCTTGGTGCGGGCGGTCGGACTCGAACCGACACTCCTTGCGGAAAGGGTGTTTGAGACCCTCGTGTCTACCATTCCACCACGCCCGCGCACTCGGGAACCGTCTTAGCGCCTCCGGCGGCCGGCGTGAAGGCGCCGGGTCCGGCTCGGGATCCGGAAACCCGCCCCTTGGCCCGCCGCCAGAACCGGAAGCCGCGCCGGTCGATCTGATCCAGGCCCGCCCTCAAGCGGACCCAGGGGGCAAAAACGAACCGCGGCGGGGAAAGCCCCCGCCGCGGCTTGGCGTCTCAGCGATCCTCGTCGTCGGCGGCCGCGCCGCCGATGTCGTCGAACAGCTCCTGGATGTCGAATTCGGCTTCGGCGTCCGCCTCGGCCTGGAGTTGCTGAATGGTCTTGCCGGAGGCCTGCATCGCGGCCTCCTCGGCGCTGCGGGCGACGTTGACCACGATGGTCGCGTCGACCTCGGGGTGCAGCGTCACCGTCACGTCATGCAGGCCCAGCTCCTTGATCGGCGCGTTGAGCTCGACCTGGCGCTTGTCCAGGCTGAAGCCCCCCGCGGTCGCCGCATCGGCGATGTCGCGGGTCGTGACCGAACCATAGAGCGCGCCGCCGTCCGAGGCGGAGCGGATCACCACGAAGGCCTGGCCGTCGAGCTTGGCCGCGACCTTGGCGGCCTCGCCCTTGGCCTCGAGGTTGCGGGCCTCGAGCTGGGCGCGCTCGGCCTCGAACCGCTTGAGGTTCGCGGGCGTCGCGCGCAGGGCCTTGCCCTGGGGCAGCAGGAAATTGCGGGCGTAGCCCTGCTTGACGTTCACCACCTCGCCCATCTGGCCGAGCTTGGCGACGCGTTCGAGAAGAACGACTTCCATCGGTCAGGTCCTCACTTCACGGCGTAGGGGAGCAGCGCGACGAAACGCGCGCGCTTGATCGCCCGGGCGAGCTCGCGCTGCTTCTTCGCCGACACGGCGGTGATGCGGGAGGGGACGATCTTGCCGCGCTCGGAGATGTAGCGCTGCAGCAGCTTCACGTCCTTGTAGTCGATCTTCGGCGCGTTCTCGCCCGAGAAGGGGCAGGACTTGCGGCGGCGGAAGAAGGGGCGGTTGGCCATGTCTCTCTACTCCCGATCAGGCGGCGTCGTCGCGGCGGGGACGACGGGGCCCGCGGTCGCGGTCGCCGCGCTCGTCGCGCTGGTTCTTCGACTGGACCACCGCGGAGGGGCCCTCCTCGTGGACCTCGACCTTCACGGTCAGGACGCGCATCACGTCCTCGTGGATCCGCATCAGGCGCTCCATCTCGGCCACGGCGGCGGCCGGCGCGTCCGACTTCAGGAAGGCGTAATGCCCCTTGCGGTTCTTGTTGATCTTGTAGGCCATGGTCTTGAGGCCCCAGTATTCGGAGCCGACCACCTTGCCGCCGTTGTCGGCGAGCACCTGGCCGAAATGCTCGATGAGCCCTTCGGCCTGCGCGTTGGAGATATCCTGACGCGCGATGAAGACATGCTCGTACAGAGCCATCCGTCACCTGTCTGTCCGGCGCGCTTCAAAACGGGACCCTTCCCCCTCCGGTTCCCGTACGAGAGGCCGCGCGATGAGTGTCGTTCGGAGGGATGGGGCCTTTTACGGATCCCGGGGGGAATTGCAAGCTCCGCGTCGCCGCCCGGCCTCCCATCCTGCTGACAACACGCGGCGCGACTGGTACCCTTGGGGATCATTTCAGACGATTCCCCTTTTCGCCGCCTCGTCCGCCGTTCGTCCGCGCTGTTCGCGTCGCCTTTTTCCGCCTGCCCGCCCTTGCAGGAGCCATTGCCATGCGACCGCCCCCGCCCGTCCGCTGGTCCGAGGTCCAGGCCGAGGAAGACGCCCTGCTCGAGGGACGCCGATCCCCCGCGGCCTATCGCACCGGGCTCGCGCTCTCCGGCGGAGGGGTCCGCTCGGCCTCCTTCTCGCTCGGCGTGCTGCAGGTCCTGGCCGAGGCGCGGCTGCTGCGGCATTTCGACTATCTCTCCACCGTCTCGGGCGGCGGCTACATCGGCAGCGCCCTCGCCCTGCGCCTCGCCGAGGCCGCCCGGGCGGACAAGATGGCGGACGTCGACAGCCTCTTTCCCTATGGCGAGCCCGACGGCGACAGCCCCGCGCTCGCCCATATCCGGCGCCACGGCAACTATCTCGCGCCCAGCGGCTTCGGCAGCCTCGCCACCGGCTTCTACATCGTCGCCCGTTCGATCCTGCTGAACCTCTTCATCTGGATCACCCTCGGCGCCGCGCTGCTGGCGACGCTGATGTTCGCGACCGACTGGGTGGGCGGCGTGGGAAGCGCGCCCGGCCAGCCTCCCGCCACGCCCTGGACCTGGCCGTGGAGCGACCCGGAGCAGGGCGCCCTCTTCTTCTGGCTGATGCTCGGCGTCGCGAGCCTTCTCGCCCTGCTGCTCGCGCTGGCGGTGGTCGGCGTGTCGCTCTCGAGCTGGTGGGTGCGCTCCGATCCCAAGGAGGCGCGGCGCAAAGCTCCCGGCGACGGCGAAGGGAAGGAGCGCCTCTGGGCGTGGGGCGTCGCCGGGGTCTCCGGCCTCGCCCTGCTCGGGGCGCTCGACCTGCCGCCCTTCGGCTGGACCTTCTCCTGGCCGACCGGCGGCGACGCCGTCCAGGCGACGCTGCCGGCGCTGGCCCTGCTCGCCGTGCTCGTCCCCGCCCTGACCCAGCAGGTCCACAGGCGGGCGACCCACGGCCAGACGGACATGTCGGTGAAATACGCCCGTCGCCGGCTGCAGGAACGCTTTGCGGGGTTCCTGCTGCCGGTCGCGCTGTTCTTCGCGGCGATCGGCGCGATCCCCTTCATCTCCGAATGGGTCATGGAGAACGGCCCGGATGCGGCCAGGGTCGCGGCCGAAGCGACGGCGACGGACGCGACGGGGGCCACGGCCGACGCGGCGCGCGGGGGCGTCGGGTCCCTGCCGCTGTTCCTCATGTCGCTCGGGTCGGCGGGCGCCACCCTCTACGGCTTCTACCAGGGCCATATCCGCGGCAAGCTCGGGGCGGGCAGTTCCGTCGTGGTGATCGCGGGCTCGATCCTGCTGGTCTTCGCGGCGGCGCTGGTCGCCCATCAGATCGCGGCGAACCTCATCCGGTCGGGCGCGTTCTGGACGTGGTTCGGCGAAGACAACCCCGCCCTGCAAGGCGCCGCGGCGCTGCCGGCGATCGCCGTGCAGATCGCCTTCGCCCTCGCGATCTTCGTCAACGTCAACGACATGTCGCTCAGCCGGTTCTATCGCGACCGGCTGATGGAGGCCTTCATGCCGGACCTCGACGCCGGGGGCAAACCCGCCGAAGGCCCGGCCACCAGAGCCGACCGCTTCCTGATGAGCGCGATGACGACCCGGCCCGACGGCGCCGATGCGCCGCTGATCGGGCCCTACCTGCTCGTCAACACCTACCTCCTCGCCCGGCGCTATCGCGGCGACCGAAAGGACGACCGGAAGGCCGGGCAGAAGGCCGCTCAGAAGGCCGATCGCGCCGCGCTCGTCGCGCGGATCCGCCGGCGGCGGGGGGACAGCTTCGTGCTCACCCCGCGGCGCGTCGGCTCCACCCTGACCGGGTGGCGGGCGACCCGCGACGTGCTCGACAACCAGCTCACCGTGCCCACCGCCATGGCGATCTCGGGGGCGGCGGTGAACCCGGGCTCGGGCATCGCCGGACAGGGGCCGACCGCCAACGCGGCGACGGCGATCGCCATGTCGCTGCTCAGCCTGCGGCTCGGCTACCGCTTCCGCTGGAACGGCGGGGGCTGGCTCGGGGGCTTCGGGCGCTGGATGAACCCCTTCGGAAACCATTTCGTCCCCGGCCTGTCGGAGATCCTCGCCGAGACCTTCAGCCGGCCCAGCACCGAGGACCCGACCTTCATCGAGCTCTCGGACGGGGGGCATTTCGACAATCTCGGGATCTACGAGCTGATCCGCCGTCGCTGCGGGCTGATCCTGGTCTGCGACGGCGGCGAGGATTCGACCGGCTCCTACGAATCCTTCACCTCGCTGATGACCCTGGCGCGGGAGGATTTCGGGGCGGTCTTCCGGCTCGACTGCGCCCTGGCCGGCAAGCCGAGCGGCCCCGCCCAGCTCGTGGCCCGGCCGCGGTCGGACGAATATCCCAAGGCCGCGGAATTCGCCGAGCGGGGCTTCTTCCTCGCCACGATCCACTACGACGATGCAAAGCCCAAGCGGGAGAGCGTGCCGAAGGGCGGACCGGTCGGGTCAGGGGACGCGCCCAAAGACGCGCCTGACGGCGAGGGCCTGCTGGAGGACCGCACGACCGACGGTCCCGCGGTCGGTCTCGTCATCTATCTCAAGGCGACGATGCTGGCCGAGCTCGGCCTGCCCTCGCGCGGGTACAAGGGGGTGAACCCGGCCTTTCCTTCGGAGCCCACCACCGACCAGTTCTTTTCCCCCGAGCAGTTCAACGCCTATGTGGACGTCGGCAACCGGGTCGCCCGGCAGATGCTCGAGGCCACCGAGCTCAGGCGTCGGCTCGGCAAGGATCCGGCCCGGCGGCCCGACCTCGGCGCCCTGCTGGCCGCCTTCGCCCCGCCGGACGCCGGGGAATGACCGCCGCCCCGACCCCGGTCTGCCGCGCTTCGGCCTGAGAGACCGCCCCAGAACTCCGGGCCGCCGGTTTGCGGCAGGGCCTCGCGGGGGAGTCATCACCGCAATCGGCCCCGGAACCTGGCTTCCGATGGCCTCGGAGCCGCCGGGACATCGCGAAGCCGCCAAGGCAGGCGGGCCTGGGATTTTCGGGTCAGGCTCTCAGAGAGACCTTTGCGAAAGCCTCTTTCGCCAGCCGCGGCGCTTCGGGAGGGGCTTGGATTTCAAGCATGAAAATGGAGGCAAAATATTGATCTCATATGATATATTTTGCATCCTCAACCCGGCGTCCAGGCGTGTGAACAGGTCGGGCGGGCGCGCCAGAGGGTTTCGCCGAGGTCTCTCGGAGACTGCTTGAAAATTCGATCCCGGCTCGGTCCTCCTGTCTTTTGACGTGACTTGCACGCCAAACGTTCGACATTGACCGTCGGAATCGGCCGAAAATCCTTTGCCGACATTCCACGAAAGCGCCCCGTCTCCGAACTTCCGAACAGACTGTCCGGAAGTCCGGACGGGTCGGCCCCACGGGTCCTTGCGCGCCCCGGGGCGCCGCGCCTGTCCGCCGCAACCCCCATCGGGATGGGAAGGATCTCCTGCCGGAACCCCGAAAATCCACCGCAGGCGCTCCGCCGCCGCAGGTCGGAACAGGCGTTCAGCGGGCCAGGCGCAAGCCCGGCGACGCGCGGTCGACTGGCGCGTCGCCCGTCCCGGCCTCCGCCCCCACGGACCCGAGGATCCGAGTCGGGCGCGCCCTTTCCTGCGGCGCGCCGGGCGGGCTGTCCGCGGCCGGGGGGCTGCGCTAAACCCGGGGACATGCGCCCCGTCCTGCTTCGGCTCCTGCTGACCGGCCTTCTCGCCCTCGCCCTCGCGGCGGGGCCGGCGCATCGCGGGCGCGCGGCGGATCCGGGCCTCGCCGCCTTCCTGGCGATGGGGGGGCGGCTCGGGGACATCTGCGCCGATCATCACGACGCCGCCGGCCCTGCCGGGCCGCATTGCGCCGCCTGCCTGCCGCCCCTGGTCGGGACGGCTCCCGCGGGCGCGCGGCCGCCCGCGGCGGCGCGGGCGCTCCTCGGACGGCTCGCCCGCCGCCCGGGCCGGCGCCCGGACCCGATCCGCCGCCCGCCCGCCGGACGCCCCCGCGCGCCCCCGGCCCGGTCTCCCGCCCGAAGCCCTCTTTGCCGTCTGGAGACCGTCATGAAGTTCCGCTCGATCCTGGCCGCGCTCGGCCTCGCCCTGCCGCTCGCCGCCTTCGCCCCGCCGCTTGCGGCCTTCGCCCATGAGTTCGCCGCCGGGGCGCTGGTGATCGGCCATCCCTATGCGCTGGAGACCGCCCCGGGGGTCCGCACGGGGGCAGGATATTTCTCGGTGGAGAACACCGGGGACCGAGCCCGACCGGCTCCTGGCCGTGAAGGCCGACTTTCCCAAGGTGGAGGTCCACGCCACCACGACCGACGCCGCCGGGGTGGCGCGGATGGCCCCGGTCGGGGCGGTGGAGATCCCGCCCGGGGCGACGATCGAGCTCGCCCCCAAGGGGATGCACGTGATGTTCATGGGCCTGGCCGCGCCGCTCGCGGCGGGGACGGAATTCCCCGCGGCGCTGGTCTTCGAGAAGGCCGGCGAGGTCCCGGTCGTCTTCAAGGTCGAGCCCCGCGCGCCCGGGGCGGCCCCCATGGGCCAGATGGACCACTCCGGCCACATGGCCCCGACGAACTGACCGGCCGGGGCGACAGGCGCAACACGCGTGTTATGCCTGTCAACCATATGATTTCATGATATAATCATAAAATCATTAACCTCCTGGAAAGGCCCTCGCGGCCCTGCCCCGTCCCGCCGCGACAGACGCCGCCCGGCCTCAGAGCGGGGCCCAAAAGCCCAGGACCCGAAAGCCCAGGGCGCCAGGTCGCGGCAAAGCTTCACGGGAGTCCTCGCCGCGATTGGCCCCGGCATTGGCCTTTCGATGGCGTCGGACCCGCTGGGAAATCGCGCCCAAGGCAGGCGGACCCGGGACTCCGGGTCAGGCTCAGGAGCTTGCGGAGCCCGCCGGGTCGCGGCGGGCCCCCGCGCGGAGGCGGCCGGCGCGGAGGCGGGCCGGGGACTTCCGAGGCAGGCTCTCCAGGGCTTGAGGGGCTCTCCGGGTCTAGGCCAGCCCCCGCGCGGAGACGACCCCGGCGCGGGGGCTGGCCTGGGACTTCCGAGGCAGGGTCTCCAGGGCTTGCGGGCCCCGCATAGATCCGGCGGGTGGGGGCGGCGGGCCTGGGATTTCCGGGGCAGGCTCTCCAGGACTCGCCGGGTCGAGGCCGGCCCCCGCGCGGAGGCGGCCGGCGCGGGAGGCAGTCCCCCAAGCCCCGCGCCGGGCGGAGGCGGCCGGCGCGCCGCCTCCGGGAGGGTCCCCGGGCGGACGGAGCGCCGGCCGAACGCCGCCATTCCAGCAAGGGCGTCCCCGTCCTCCCGCATCCGGCGGACGGCGCCGGTCGGACGCCGCCATTCCGGCAAGCGCGTCCGCGCCCTCCCCCGTCCCGCATACGGCGGATAGCGGACGGCGGATAGGGGACGACCCGCCGGCGGCGCCGGGCGGCGCCCGGCAAGACAGGCGAAGGGCCGCCCTCAGGCGCCGGCGCCGCGGCCCTGCGGGAGGCGCGGCAGGCTCTCTTCGACCCAGTCGGCAAGGGCGCGCACCCGCTCGGCGGCCTCGACCCCGAGCGGGGTCAGCTCGTATTCCACATGGGGCGGAACCACCGGCAGGGCGTGGCGCAGGAGCATCCCGTCCCCCTCCAGCGCCTGGAGCGTCTGGGCGAGCATCCGCTCGCTCACCCCGCCGATGCGCCGGCGCAGGGCGCTGAAGCGCAAGGGCCCCGCCCGCAGCGCGATCAGCACCAGCACCCCCCAGCGGCTGGTCAGCCGGCGCAGCACCTCCCGCGAGGGACAGGCCGCGGCCAGCACGTCGCCCCGCGCCAGGCGCTCGGAAAGGGTGACGGGGCCGCCCGGGCGAGCCGCCTCGGACGGGGAGGCCTCAGACAGAGGAGGTTCGGACGGGGAAACCTTGGATGGGGGAGTTTCGGACAGGGACGCCTCAGGCAGGGACGCCTCGGAGGGGGGAGCTTCGGGCGCGAAACCTTCGGGGGTGGCGGACATGGGGCCTCGATTTTTCTGGCGCGTGGATTTTCTGGCGCGCGGGCCTTCGCGCGGTCTTTCGGACGCGGACGGACGCGGGCGCATCAGGACGCTCGGCGCAAGCGCCCCGACAGGGAAAGTCGACACTAACAGAAATGTACGTACTTACGAAAGGTAAGCAAAGCCCCTAGATCGGCCCGATCGCAGATTCCATCGGGAGATCCCCCCATGACCCTCGCCGTTTCCGCCGCCTCGGGCCAGCTCGGCCGCCTCGTCCTCGCCGCCCTCGACCCCGGGACGCCCGTCGTCGCCCTGGTCCGCGACCCCGCCAAGGCCGGGGACCTGGGCGTCCCCCTGCGCCAGGCCGACTACGACCGGCCCGAGACCCTCGGCCCGGCGCTGGAGGGCGTGTCGCGGCTCCTGCTCATCTCGGGCAGCGAGGTCGGCTGCCGGGCGGCGCAGCACCGCAACGTGCTCGCCGCCGCCCAGACCGCGGGGGTGGGACAGGTGATCTACACCAGCCTGCTCCACGCCGACCGCTCGCCCATCAGCCTTGCGGCCGAGCACCGCGACACCGAGGCGGCGCTGCGCGAGACGGGCCTCCCCTTCGTCCTCCTGCGCAACGGCTGGTATGCGGAGAACTACCTCGGCGCGCTGCCCGCCGCCCTCGCCCACGGGGCGCTGATCGGATCCGCCGGGACGGGCCGCATCTCGGCGGCCGCCCGGGCCGACTACGCCGCGGCCGCGGCCCGCGTCCTGACCGGGAGCGGCTTCGAGGGACGGACCCTGGAGCTCGCCGGCGACGCGGCCTGGACGCTTGCGGACCTCGCGGCCGAGGTCTCGCGCCAGACCGGGCGGGCGATCCCCTACCGCGACCTGCCGGAGGCGGACTACGCCGCGGCGCTGGCGGGCGCGGGCCTGCCCGAAAGCCTCGCCGCCGCCATCGCGAGCTGGGACGTGGGCGCCTCCCGCGACGCGCTCTTCGACGACGGGGGCGAACTCTCGCGGCTGATCGGCCGGCCGACCACCCCGCTCGCGGCCTCGGTCGCGGCGGCGTTGGCGGCCCGGCCCGCCTGACCGGCGGGGCGGCTCGCGCACGCCGGGATGGCCCGGGCGGGGCGGAGCCTGAGCGGGCGCGGCCCCGGGCGGCGTGGTCCGGAACGGGGCGTGGTCCGGGGCGGGCCTGCGCGGCTTGCGGCGGGCCGGACCCGGCGGCGGAGCCTCTCCCCGGGCCTCGCCCTGGTCCCTGGCCCTGCCCTGATCCTTGGCCCTGCAACGATTCCTCGCCCCGCCACGGTCCCCGGCCCTGGCCCGATCCCTGCGCCCCGGTCCCTGACCCCGGTCCCAGCTCTGGCCCGGGTCTGCCCCTGCCCTGGTCTCGGCCCCTGCCCGGGTCGCACGCCCCCCCCCGTCCCCGTCCCGCTTGCGGCGGGCTGGACCTCGCCCGCGGCGCCGGGGTAGGACAGGCGCCAACCAACAGCCAGAGGCGGGGGGAAGATGGCGCGGGCTTTCGTGTTTCCTGGTCAGGGGGCGCAGACCATCGGCATGGGGCGCGACCTCGCCGAGGCCTATCCGGCGGCCAAGGCCGTCTTCGAGGCGGTGGACGAGGCGCTGGGCGAGCGCCTCTCCGCCCTGATCTGGGAGGGGGACGCGGCCGAGCTGACCCTGACCCGCAACGCCCAGCCCGCGCTGATGGCGACCTCGCTCGCCGCCATGCGGGCGCTGGAGGCGGAAGGCTACGGGATCGACCGGGCGGATTACGTCGCCGGCCACTCCTTGGGGGAATATTCCGCCCTGGCCGCGGCGGGGGCGCTCGACCTCGCCGAGGCGGCGCGGCTGCTGCGCCTGCGGGGCGAGGCGATGCAGGCGGCGGTCCCGGTGGGCGAAGGGGCGATGGCGGCGCTGCTCGGCCTCGACCTCGCCGGCGCGGAGGCGGTGGCCGAGGAAGCCGCCCAGGGCGAGGTCTGCCAGGCGGCGAACGACAACGACCCGGCCCAGGTGGTGATCTCGGGGGCGCGGGCGGCGGTGGAGCGGGCGGTGGACATCGCCAAGGCCCGGGGCGCCAGGCGCGCCATGCTGCTGCCGGTGAGCGCCCCCTTCCACTGCGCGCTGATGCGGCCCGCGGCCGAGGCCATGACGGAAGCGCTGGCCGGGGCCGCGATCCTCGCCCCGAAGGTCCCGGTGGTGGCCAACGTCACCGCCCGGCCCGAGACCGACCCCGAGACCATCCGCCGCCTGCTGGCGGAGCAGGTGACCGGCCGGGTCCGCTGGCGCGAGAGCGTGCTCTGGATGGCCGGGGCCGGGGTGACGGAGACGGTGGAGATCGGCGCCGGCAAGGCGCTCAGCGGCATGATCCGCCGCATCGCCAAAGAGATCGAGACCCGCGCGGTCAACACCGCGGCCGACGTGGCCGCCATCGCCGGCTGAGAGGGAGAGACCGATGTTCGACCTGACGGGAAAGGCGGCGCTGGTCACCGGCGCCTCGGGGGGGATCGGCGGCGCCATCGCGCGGACGCTGCACGCGCAGGGCGCGGCGGTCACCCTGTCGGGCACCCGGCCGGGGCCGCTGGAGGCGCTGGCGGCGGAGCTGGGGTCGCGGGTCCACGTGCTCCCCACCGACCTCTCCGACGCCCAGGCGGTGGAGGCCCTGCCGAAGAAGGCGGCCGAACTGATGGGGTCGGTGGACATCTTGGTGAACAACGCCGGCGTCACCCGCGACCAGCTGATGATGCGCATGTCCGACGCCGACTGGTTCGCGGTCCTGGAGGTGAACCTGACCTCGACCATGCGGCTCTGTCGCGGGGTGCTGCGGGGGATGATGAAGGCCCGCTGGGGGCGGATCATCAACGTCAGCTCCATCGTGGGCGTCACCGGCAACCCGGGCCAGGCGAACTACGCCGCCTCCAAGGCCGGGGTGATCGGCCTGTCCAAGAGCCTCGCCGCCGAGGTGGCGAGCCGGGGGATCACGGTGAACTGCGTGGCGCCGGGCTTCATCGCCACGGCGATGACCGACGCGCTGAGCGAGGACCAGAAGGCGCGGCTGCTCACGGGGATCCCCGCCGGGCGGATGGGCGCCTCGGAGGAGATCGCCGCGGCGGCGGCGTACCTGGCGTCGCAGGAGGCGGCCTACGTCACCGGACAGACCCTGCACGTCAACGGCGGGATGGCGATGTTCTGAGCAACCGCAGCAACAACCGCCTGTATTCCCATAGAAACATCAGCGGTTTTGCTGCGCTGCGCAAGGGAACGCGGCCCTTGCATTAGCGTTTGCCATGCGCTTCGGTTGTGCTATAGGCGCGCCGAGTTTTCCGGGGCTTCGGCTTCGGGGGCGGCCCCTGGGCCTGCGGCAGGATGAAGGCCGGGGTCCGCCGATCGGGGCGGTCCGCGGCAACCAGACGGCGCCCCCTCCGGGCCCGGAACCAGACGAGGAAGAACTGATGAGCGATATCGCCGAGCGCGTGAAGAAGATCGTGGTCGAGCATCTGAGCGTCGACGAGGCCAAGGTGACGGAGAACGCCTCCTTCATCGACGACCTCGGCGCGGACAGCCTCGACACGGTCGAGCTGGTCATGGCGTTCGAGGAAGAATTCGGGATCGAGATCCCCGACGACGCCGCCGAGACCATCCAGACCTATGGCGACGCGGTGAAGTTCATCGAGGCGAATTCCTGATCCTCACGGATCGCGCCTCCTGAGGCGACGGGGCGGCGTCCGGGGCACCGGACGCCGCCTTTGTTTGAGAAAGGGGCCGCTTCGCTGCGCGCCGGGCGCTTGCCCTTGCGCCGGAGGCTCCGTTAAGAAATGGCGAAAACCGGGAGGGGAGACTGAATGCGGCGGGTTGTGATCACCGGACTGGGCCTCGTCACGCCGCTGGCCTGCGGCGTGGAGGAAAGCTGGAAGCGCCTGATCGAAGGCCGCTCCGGCGCCGGGCCGATCACCCGCTTCGACGCGAGCGGCCTCGCGACCCGGATCGCCTGCGAGACGCCGCTCGGCGACGGGACCGACGGCACCTTCAACGCCGACGACTGGATGGCGCCCAAGGACCAGCGCAAGGTCGACCGCTTCATCCTCCTCGCCATGGCCGCGGCGCAGCAGGCGGTCGAGGACGCGGGCTGGACGCCCGAGGCCGAGGAGGACCGGCTGCGCACCGGCGTCATGATCGGCTCGGGCATCGGCGGCCTCGAGAACATCGCCGCCACCGCCATCACCCTGCGCGACAAGGGCCCGCGGCGGGTCTCGCCCTTCTTCATCCCCGGCAGCCTGATCAACCTCTGCTCGGGGCAGGTCTCGATCCGCTACGGCTTCAAGGGCCCGAACCATTCGGTGGTGACGGCCTGCTCGACCGGCGCCCACGCCATCGGCGACGCCATGCGGCTGATCAAGTGGGGCGACGCGGACGTCATGGTCGCGGGCGGGGCCGAGGCCGCGATCTGCGAGATCGGCATCGCCGGCTTCAACGCCTGCAAGGCGCTCTCCACCAACTTCAACGACGAACCCCACCGGGGCAGCCGCCCCTACGACAAGGACCGCGACGGCTTCGTCATGGGCGAGGGCGCGGGCGTGGTGGTGCTCGAGGAGCTCGAGCACGCCAAGGCCCGCGGCGCCAAGATCTACGCCGAGGTGGTGGGCTACGGCCTGTCGGGCGACGCCTACCACATCACCTCCCCCGCCCCGGACGGCGACGGCGGCTTCCGCTCGATGCAGGCCGCGCTCAACAGCGCCGGCCTCAACCCGGGCGACGTGGACTACGTCAACGCCCATGGCACCTCGACGCCGCTGGGGGACGAGATCGAGCTCGGCGCCGTCACCCGCCTGCTCGGCAACCATGCGGGCGAGACGGCCATGTCCTCGACCAAGTCGGCGATCGGCCATCTGCTCGGCGCGGCCGGGTCGGTGGAGGCGATCTTCTCCACCCTCGCCATCCGCGACAACGTGGCGCCCCCGACCCTGAACCTGGAGAACCCCTCGGTGGAGACGCCCCTCGACCTCGTGCCCCTGACCGCCCGGGAGCGGCGCATCGACGTGGCGCTGTCGAACTCCTTCGGCTTCGGCGGCACCAACGCCTCGCTGGTGCTCAAGCGGTTCGCGTGATCCGATGATGCGCCATGTGGCCGCCAATGCGATCAGCCTGCTGATCCTCCTCCTGGTGCTGGCCTTCGGGCTCGTCACCTGGGGACAGCGGCAGTTCGGCGGCCCCGGCCCGGCCGACGCCCCGGTGCAGATCCAGGTGGCGCGGGGCGAGGGCCTCGCCTCGGTCAGCCAGAAGCTGGCGGCGGCGGGGGCGATCTCCAACCCCTCGATCTTCCGCATCGGCGCGCGCTACGCCAAGCTCGACGCCGGGCTGAAGTACGGCGACTACGAATTCCCCGCCCATGCCTCGATGGCCGACATCCTGCGCCAGCTCAACATGGGCGGCAACGTGCTCCGCCAGGTGATCGTGCCCGAGGGCTGGACCAGCTGGCAGGTGGTCGAGGCGCTCAAGGCCCGCGACGACCTGAGCGGCGAGATCGCGGCCATACCCCCCGAGGGCAGCCTCGCCCCCGCGGGCTACGACTACCAGACCGGGGACGACCGCCAGGGCCTCCTCGACCGGATGGCGGCGGAACAGACCAAGGTCCTGGCCGAGGCCTGGGCGACCCGCGCCCCCGGCCTGCCGGTCAGGACCCCGGCCGAGCTCCTGACCCTCGCCTCCATCGTCGAGAAGGAGACCGGCGTCCCGGAGGAGCGCGACCAGGTGGCCGGCGTCTTCGTCAACCGCCTGCGGCGCGGGATGCGGCTCCAGACCGACCCGACCGTCATCTACGGCATCACCAAAGGCGAGACGACGCTGGGCCGGGGCCTGCGCGCCAGCGAGCTCGCCCAGTCGACGCCCTACAACACTTATGTCATCGCCGGTCTGCCGCCGACGCCGATCGCCAACCCAGGCAAGGAGTCGATCCAGGCCGCCGCCCACCCGGCCGAGACCGACGCGATCTACTTCGTGGCGGACGGCAGCGGCGGCCACGCCTTCGCCGCCACCCTGACCGACCACAACCGCAACGTCGCCGCCTGGCGCCGGATCGAGGCCCAGCGGGCGGCCGAGGAGCGCGCCGCCGCGGGCGCAGGCGGATCGGGCGCAGGCGGGACGGCCCCGGGCGCAGGGGGCGCAGCCCCGACGCAGTAAGGCGTCCCCCCCCCCGGCGGACTGGACGCCCGCCGCCGCAAGGTCCAGATGATCCCCGACAGCGCGACGATCCCAGCGCGGCAATGACGGGGCCCTCGATGGCGAGCGACCAGGACAAACTCGCGAAGCGGCTGTTCGACCGGCCTTATGCGCGGCTCGACGCCGACGAGGCGGCGGTGATCGACAGCATCGCCGACCGCACGCCGATCAGCCGCGACGCCGGCGACATCGACGAGGAAAGCGCGACCTACGGCGCGCGGCTCGCCGACCGGGTGGCGGCGATCGGCGGATCCTGGGGGTTCATCGTCGCCTTCTCGGTGGCGCTCTTCGCCTGGATGACCCTGAACTCCGAAATCCTCGGCCGCCTCGGGCTCGCCTTCGACCCCTATCCCTTCATCTTCCTCAATCTGGTGCTCTCGACCCTCGCCGCCGTCCAGGCTCCGATCATCATGATGAGCCAGAACCGCCAGGCGCAGAAGGACCGGCTGAGCGCCAATCTCGACTTCCAGGTGAACCTGCGCACCGAGATCGAGATCCTGCGCATCCAGGAAAAGCTCGACAGCCTGATCGTCGAGCGGCTGGACCGCATCCTCGCCCGCCTCGACGCGCGCGACGGCCCCGCCCCGTGACGCTGGAGGCGCTCGTCGCCCGCTGGGGCCTGCCCGCCCTCGCCCTGGGCGCGGGGCTGGAGGGCGAGACGGTCGCGGCGATCGGCGGCGTCCTCGCCCATCGCGGGACGCTCGGCCTCGGCGAGACGCTCGCGGCGGTGTTCTGCGGGACCTTCGCCGCGGACCAGATGTGGTTCCAGGTCGGGCGGCGGCTGCGCGACGGCCGGCTCGCCGCGCGGATCCGGGCGCGGCCGGCCTTCGGGCGGGCGCTGGCGCTTCTCGGGCGGCGGCCGACGCCCTTCGTGCTCGGCTTCCGCTTCGTGCCGGGGATGCGGACGGCGGGGCCGCTGGCCATCGGCGCCTCCGACGTCGCGCCGCTGCGCTTCGCGGCGCTCAACGCCCTGGCGGCGCTGGTCTGGACGGGGATCTTCGTCGGCGCGGGCTTCGCCTTCGGCCAGGGTGTGGAGGCGGCCTTCGGCCGGATCGAGCCGCTGGAGCGGCTGCTCGCGCCCGCGCTCGGCGGGCTCCTGGCGGCCTCGGCCGTGGCCTGGGCGGTCCGGCGTCGCCGCAGGGGGCGCTAAGCCCCTGTGCGGGGGCCATCTTTCGGGCTAGACTGGAGCCTGCCCTGCGGAGAAGGCCCATGAAGATCACCGTCGACGTCGATTGCACCCCGGAAGAGGCGCGCACCTTCCTCGGCCTGCCGGACGTGAAGCCGATGCAGGACCATCTGATGAACGAGATGCAGGAGCGCATGTCCGCCACCCTGCGCTCCATGCAGCCCGACGAGATGATGCGGGTCTGGCTGCCCGCCAACCTCAAGGGCATGGAGCAGATCTACGACGCCTTCCTGCGCATGAGCACCGGGGCAACGACCAAGCGCGACTGACCCCGCGACGGATCCGGCCGGGCGCCTTCCGCAGGGGGCGCGCCGGCGTGCGAGGATCGGAACGTGCGCGCCGCCATGCCAGCCCTGACGACGGGCGGGCGCCGACCCGACCGCAAAGGCGCCGCCCCTCGCAAACGGCCTCCGGGCCCGGTCGATCTCGCGCGTCGCCATCAACGCCGCTTCGCGTCAACGGAATCGAGCCGGCGCAGCGCGAGAGCGGTCTTTGGGCTCGGCCGGTCCCAGGACGGTCGGCTCGACGCCGCTTGGCGTCGTCGGGATCGGATTGGCGCAGGCCGGGCGCAGGCTTCGGACCCCACCGGTCTCACGGGCTCCGATCAAAGCCGGTTCGCGTCGGAGGGATCGGACCGGCGCGCGGCGGGAGCGGCCTTCGGGTCCGGTCGGACTCCTGGTCATGATCGACGCGGGTTCGCGTCAATGGAATCGGATCGACGCCGGGCGCAAGCGGCCCTCCGGCTCCGGGTCTCACGAGCTTCGATCAATACCTGTCGGCCAAAACGGGATCGGATCGGCTCCAGGCGGGAGCGGCCTTCGGTCTCCGAGGATCTCAAGGGCTTCGATGGACGCCCGCTGCGGCCGAAGCGGGGGCGGCGCGTCGGCCTCCGGGGCCTGGGACAGCGGGCCGAAGGCCAAGCGCGCCTGCTGCGCCCCCGGGGCGCGGGCCTGCGGTCCCCAAGGCCGGTCGCGCCTGCGGCCCTTCCTCCGGGGTCGTCCCGCGGGACCGGGGCCGGCGCGAGGCTCCGGGGCCGCCGTTCCGGCCAGCCGCAGGAGAGCAGCGCCGGCAGGCGGACAATCGCGTCCCGCGGGCGCCCGTGTCTCGGGCCCGTGTCTCAGGCCCCCGTGTCTCGGGCCCGTGTCTCAGGCCCCCGTGTCTCAGGCCCGTCCCGGGCGCCCATACCCGGGGCCCGTGACGGGAGCCAGTGCCGGGCGTCCATGTCGGGGACCTAGGCCCGGCACGCGTGTCGGAGGCCCGTGTCGAGACCCTTGCGGCGGGGCGGTCAGGCCTCCTTGCCGATCAGGCGGCGGAACCAGCCCGTCTTCTTCTCGCCCTCGGGGCCGGCGGCGGCGGCTTCGGCGGCGGGTTCGGCATCCTCGGCCGGCCCCTCGATCGCCTTCTGGAAGCTCTCGAAGAACTGGTCGGCCATCTTCTTGGCGAAGCCGTCGATCAGCCGCGCGCCGAGCTGGGCGATCTTGCCGCCCACATGGGCCTTGACGTCGTAGGTGAGCAGGGTGCCGCCCCCTTCGGCGTCGTCGAGCCGCACGTCCGCCGCGCCCTTGGCGAAACCGGCCGCGCCGCCCTTGCCTTCGCCCGCGATGGTGTAGGACTGGCCCTCGACGATGTTCGAGAGCGCCACCTTGCCCTGGAAGGTGGCGCTGACCGGGCCGACCTTCTGCTTGACCGTCGCTTCGAAGCCCTGCTCCGGGTCGCCCGTCAGCTCCTGGCAGCCGGGGATCGCCGCCTTGAGCACCTCGGCGTCGTTGAGCGCGGCCCAGACCGTGGCGCGGTCGGCGGCTATCTGGCGCGTGCCAGTCAGTTCCATGGCGTGACCTCCCTTGGCGTCTTTGGCCGCAGGTTAGCGCGGCGCGCGGCCCGGCGCCATCCGGCCATGGTCGGAGAAGCGCCGCGGCCGGGCGTCCGTCCCGGCCGCCGGGGGGACCGGGAGAACGCCGGGATCGCGCGCCTTCCCCTCCGGCGCCGCGCGGAGAGCGGAGAGCGGAGAGCGGAGAGCGGAGAGCGGAGAGCGGAGAGCGGAGAGCGGAGAGCGGAGAGCGGAGAGCGGAGAGCGGAGAGCGGAGAGGCGCCGTCAGAAATCGTCAACCTTGGTTGCCATCGCCTGAACGATTTCACGAAAACTATTTAATTATAACATGATAATCCCATTTTCACGCGTGAAACGGCCCCCTCCCCGGCCCCGGTTCCGCGCCTCCCCCGGGCCGCCCTCAGATGCCGACGGCGCTCCAGGCCTCCCGGCGGATGGCCTGGCCGTCGCGGCCCGGGGGCGCGCCGAAGAGGCGGCGGTAGTCCCGGCTGAACTGGGAGGGGCTCTCGTAGCCGATGGCGAAGCCCACGTGGGCCACGTCCCCGCCCCCCGCCAGGAGCAGCCGGCGCGCCTCCTGAAGGCGGAGCCGCTTCTGGTACTGGCCCGGGGTCATCGCCGTCGCCGCCTTGAAATGCCGGGAGAGCAGACGACCAGCCCAAAAAAGTAACCCCGCGATGGGGACCATCGCGGGGGGATACAGCCCAGGGACGCCAATCCCTTGTGAGCCAGACTAAGCTAAGGCTCTTGTATCTCTCCCGGACAAGCAGGGTCAAGAAAAAACGCATCGTTGCGAACCGTTTCCTGTGTCCTGATAGTCGCCTCGCTCACTGGAGCAGAGGACTTGATACAGGCCAATCCCTTGCGCCGCGCAGAGCCCGCGGCGTCCCGACCCGTCCTCCCGGCACGGGTCAAGCGCTACCATCTTGAGCAGCTCCTGGACCGGATCGGCGGGTCGCTCGGACTCTGCCCGGCCCGCGTCGCGGCGCTGATCGCCATGATCCGCGCGACCAGTCCAGACGATTGGTCCGACCCGACCTGCGACCCGGTCTGCTACGTCTCCCAGGAAGAGATGGCCGAGCGCCTCGGGAAGACACCACGAGCGGTGCGCAAGGACGAGGAGAGCCTCGAAGGGCTCGGGCTCCTCTGGCGCGCCACGGCGGCGAATGGAGCCCGCCGCGCCTGCGGCGGCATGAAGCTCGGCATGAATTTCGCGCCTCTCATCGCTCGATATGACGAGCTGGCCGCGATCGACCATGAGCGCACGTCCCGGATCCTGCGGCGCAAGCGCCTCAAACTCGAGTGCTCAGGGGCCCGCAGGTTCTATTGCAGCGCCGCCGCCCAGCTCGCGGAGCTGTCGCCGGACCATCCCCTCCTTGAGGAGCTGGACGCGCGCTACCAGGCTCTGCCGACCCGCTATGCCGGCCTCGACGTCGAAGCGCTGGAGGTCCTTCTCCAAGCCATTGCCGATCTTGCAGAATCGGCTGACGCCGCTTTGCAAATGCAGCGTCAAACTTCCGGCGTCGCGGAAGCAGACTTCCTGCGATATATACAAGATACAAACCACTCTGAATCTGAAACCTGTAACGCCTCCGACGTCCATAACAAGACAGCCCGCAAGCGGGCTGACGACATTCCTTCAGCGCCCGCGCCCCAAGGCGCAGTCGAAGACAGTGAAAAAAAGACTGCCTGGGCCGATCGCGGATGCAAGCCCGAACTGCTGGAGAGTTTCACGCCGACAGCCCTCTATCGCGCCTGCAGCGACGATTTCCGCCTCTATCTCGACGCGGCTAAGGGCGAGCGTCGATCGCCTTCCGCCCACGATTTCTACGCCGCAGCCTCGAACATGCGGCCCGAGCTCGGAATCCATCATTCCGCCTGGCGCGAAGCCTGCGAAACCCTCGGCGATATGGGAGCCGCCCTCGCCCTCCTGGTCATCGACGCCAACCGCACTCACCCCATCAGGCCCATCCATAGCCCTGGCGGCTCCCTGCGCGCCTGGTGCAGGCGCGCACAAGCAGGACAGCTCAACCTGACAGGCAGCCTGATAGGTCTGATCGAACGTTCACGGCGTGAATATTGGATATGGAATCGAGATTTTTTTCTGTTTTTGACGATTGCCCCAATCGAAGTCATATGTGCATTTGCAATTGGGGGCTTATTAAGAACCTGATCCGAAACTTTACCGGACAGAGCAGTACCTTGCGAGGCGTCGGGTCAGGAGACGAATGTGGGCGACGAAGACCCAGGCTTCGGCGGAGGCGATTGATTTCTCCCAGTCCTTGGCTAGACGACGGGATCGCCCGAGCCACGCGAAGGTTCGCTCTACGACCCATCGGCGCGGCAGGACCTCGAAGTCCTTTGCGGCGTCCGATCGCTTGATGATCTTGATGCTCCAGTCACCAAAGGGGCTCATGGCTTCGGACCGGCATACCCGCCGTCGGCGAAGACGTGGCGCAGCCAGGGCCAGCGGGCGCGGATGGATCCGTTGGCGGTGTGACAGGCGTCGACGGAGCGTCGGGGATGTGAGGAGGGCCTGAACGGCAAGGGCAATCGATCGAAAGGAGGGAGCGGGGAAACCAGTCTGACTTCGGTAACGGGGACGTCTTCGTCAAGCTTTTCCAGCCAAGCGTCATGGTCCGCCCAAGCGGTGTTATGGCATCTCCTTCTCCCCGGCCTGCCTTGGATCGCGGCCTCGCATTGAGGACCCTCGGGGGGCATGCGTCGGTCCGTGGTTAGCGCGGCGGCTGTCACATGATGCTGGTTCGATGCAATTCCGGTATGCCCATCTCACTTGAAGAACTCGCGAGCAGTATAGACCAGTTTCATTCCCACCAACAGCTTGGGAAAGTTGCCCCCGATCCGGGCGACAGTTAACCGAACTACAATTTCAACGGCCCGAGAAAATCTGCCACTGGGGCGCCGCAAAATCCAGCCAGCGAGGCCCCGCGCGGTGAGCCCGCCCAGCATGCCGAGGGGGCTATTCAGCCATCCTCCTGCTACGCTGCTAGATGGTACGGAGTAATCAGGGCCTCTGCCGGGATACGCCATTCCTTGCTGAGTTTGTGGATCATCTCGACCGTCAAGGCGCGCTTACGGTTAAGCACTTCGGAAGCGCGAGAGCGGGAGCCAAGCAGGTTCGCGAGATCGGCCTGGGTCCGGTCGGTGTTCTCCATGTGGGCGCGCAGGAAGTCGATCGGCTCCATATCGGGAATCGGCGCGGTCCTTTCCTCGTAGACCCAGACGAGATCGCAGAGGATATCGAGCAGGTCGCCATCGGGGGTTCCGATCTCGGCGCCCCAAAGGCCATCGATCTGGCGAAGCGCCGCTTTGTGGTCTTCAGCGGTGCGGATAGGGCGAATGTCCATTGGTCGTTCTCCTTTCAGAAATGCGCCACGTCGAAGACTGAACCGCGCCGGGTTTGCCGGAGGCTCCCACTCCTGAGTAGGATGGAGCATCATGAGCAAGACGACGAACAAGTTTTCCCCTGAGGTTCGCGAGCGGGCGGTTCGGCTGGTCCTCGAGAGCGAAGGCCAGCACGGGTCTCGCTGGCAGGCGATCCTGTCAATTTCGGCGAAGATCGGCTGTTCGGGACAGACGCTGAACGAATGGGTGAAGAGGGCCGAGGTCGACAGCGGCAGGCGTGCGGGCATTCCGGCCGAGATGGCCGAGAGGATGAAGGCGCTCGAGCGGGAGAACCGCGAGCTGCGCCAGGCCAACGAGATCCTGCGCAAGGCAAGCGCGTATTTTGCGATGGCGGAGCTCGACCGCCGGTCGAAGTGATGGTGTCGTTCATCGACGCGCATCGGGATGCACACGGGGTCGAGCCGATCTGCAGGGTCCTGCCGATTGCCCCTTCCACCTATCATGATCGTCTTGTGAAGCGGGCCGATCCAGCTCGGCTGTCGGATCGTGCCCGACGGGATGAGGCGCTGCGGCCCGAGGTCCTGCGCGTGTTCGAGGAGAACTGGCGGGTCTATGGCGTGCGCAAGGTCTGGAGGCAGCTCGGCCGCGAGGGTTTCGACATTGCCCGTTGCACCGTCGCGCGGCTGATGAAGAGCATGGGTATTCAAGGCATTATTCGGGGCAAGCCGCACAGGACGACGATCCCTGACAAGAAGTCGCCGTGCCCACAGGACCAGGTGAGCCGCCAGTTTCGCGTGCCGGCGCCGAACATGCTGTGGGTGAGCGACTTCACCTATGTCGCCACCTGGAAGGGCTTCGCCTACGTCGCCTTCGTCATCGACGCCTACGCCCGCAAGATCGTCGGCTGGCGCGTCAGCACCTCGGCCCATGCGGGGTTCGTGCTCGATGCCCTGGAACAGGCGGTCCACGATCGGCGCCCGGCCAAGGGCGCGGGGTTGGTCCATCATAGCGACCGCGGATCGCAATACCTGAGCATTCGCTACAGCGAGCGGCTGGCGGAAGCCGGCATCGAGCCCTCCGTCGGCAGTGTCGGGGACAGCTACGACAATGCCCTGGCAGAGACCATCAATGGCCTCTTCAAGGCCGAAGTCATTCATCGGCGTGGCCAATGGCGCAGCTTCGAGGCGGTGGAATACGCGACCCTCGAATGGGTCGACTGGTTCAACAACCGCCGCCTGCTGGAGCCGATTGGAAACGTCCCGCCCGCAGAGGCTGAGAGGAACTTCTACGCAGCTCTGGAAACCAAAGCCATGGCCGCGTAGCTAACGAAAGTCAGCCTCCGGCAAACCCGGCGCGGTTCAAGGGTGAGGCGCGGCCGGTTCGGTTGGGATTGCGAAACGGAGTCGAAGTCGTGGACGATCTATTCCCAGAGTCGATCAACAAGGGCGAACACGGCACAATATGGTGGGCCGGCAACTGGCAATGCCGAAACTGGCAAGACTATTTTCAGAGCCGGGAACAGGGGCGAGGGCGCTGGCAGTTCAACGTGCCTTGGTTCTCGACAGATGACATGACTTGCAGCGTGGCATGGAAGGCGGCCGGGCTCATCCCCGCCAGCGCCGCGAGATGGGCGACGCGCAGCGGCTGGGCGAAGCCCTCGCGGATATGGGCGATCGCCCGGGCGAGCCGCCCCATCCGGCCCTCCGAAAGGCCGATCGCCCGCAGATCAGCCCCCATCGGGCCGTTGAGGAGCAGCCAGACGATCTCGCGGCGGATCAGCGGCCCGAGCACCGCGATGTCGCGCGGCCGCTCGCAGAGGCCGAGGAGCCGGCCCAGCGGATCGACGAGATCGGGCGGCAGGTCGTGGACCCCGAGCGCCGTCCCCGCCCCAACCTCCGCCCCAACTCTCGCCCTCTCCGCGGCGCAGATCTCCGCCATAACGCCCGCCGCCGCCCCGCCGCGCTCAAGCAGCAGCTCGGCGACGAGCGCGGGGTCGAGCCCGAGGCTGAAGGCGAGATAGGGCTCCGCCGCCGAGGCGCGGGTGATCTCGGCCCGCACCGGGACCTCCACCGAGGCGATCAGGCATTTTCCGGCCTCGTAGCGAAAGCTGCGCTCGCCGAGCATGCTGGTCTTGGCGCCCTGCAGCACCACGCAGAGCGAGGGCCGGTAGACCGCATGGACCGGCCCGCTCGGCTCCGTCGCCGCGGCGAGCCGCAGCCCCTCCACCGGGGTTTCGCGCCCGTGGACCCGCCAGAGGCGCAGCGCCTGCGCCCGAAGATCGGAAAGCCTCTCCACGCCCGCGACCCTAGCGCGCCGGACCCGCCGGCGCACCCTGCGATCCGTCCGCCCGAGAGGATCGGGCAAGAGTTCGACAGGATCGGCGTCGCGGCCCTCCGGCAAGCGCCCTAGGTTCCCCACGCACCCCGGCGGACCCGCCGCCCGGCATAAGACCTCGAACCACAAGGAGCGCCCCATGCGCTATCGCACCCTCGGCCCCAGCGGCCTGCTCGTCTCGGAGCTCTGCCTCGGGACCATGACCTTCGGCGGATCGGAGGGCATCTGGGGCCAGATCGGCCGGCTCCGCCAGGAGGAGGCCGACCTGCTGGTCCGCACGGCGCTCGACGCCGGGATCAACTTCTTCGACACGGCGAACGTCTATGCCGGCGGCGACAGCGAGCGGATCCTCGGCCAGGCGCTGCGCAACCTCGGGGCGGACCGGGACGAGGTGGTGATCGCGACCAAGGTGCTCGGGCCGATGGGCGCGGGTCCGAACGCCCGCGGGGCCTCGCGGGCCCATATCCTCGCCCAGGCCCGGGCGAGCCTCGGGCGGCTCGGGCTCGACCACATCGACCTCTACCAGATCCACGGCTTCGACCCGGTGACGCCGATTCCCGAGACGCTGGAGGCGCTCGACACCCTCGTCCGCCAGGGGGCGGTGCGCTACGTCGGCCTCTCCAACTGGGCGGCCTGGCAGATCGTCAAGGCGATCGGCGTGGCCGAGGCGCGGGGCCTCGCGCCGATCCTGTCGCTGCAGGCCTATTACACCCTGGTCGGCCGCGACCTGGAGCGGGAGGTCATCCCGATGCTCGAAGCGGAGCGCCTGGGGCTGATGGTCTGGAGCCCGCTGGCCGGCGGCTTCCTCTCGGGCAAGTACGCCGCCGGCGGGACGGAAGGCCGGCGCGCCGCCTTCGACTTCCCCCCGGTGAACCTGGAGCGCGGCGAGGCGGTGCTCGCGGTCCTGGGGCGCATCGCCGCGGAGAAGGGCTGCTCCATGGCCCAGGCGGCGCTGGCCTGGCTGCTGCATCGGCCGGCGGTGACGAGCGTGATCGTCGGCGCGAAGCGGGCCGAGCAGTTGCAGGACAACATCCGGTCGGTCGAAATCGCGCTCTCCGCCGAGGACATGGCGGCGCTCGACGCCGCGAGCGCCCTGCCCGCGGAATACCCGGGCTGGATGCTGGAGCGGCAGGGCGCCTACCGGGCGGAGTTCGCCCCGAAGTGACGCCATCGCGGGCGGGGAATGCGCCCCGCCCCCAAGCCTGAGGGCTTGCGGCCAGGAACGTCGATGTCCGGGAAACGCCGCGCCGGCGCAAGGCGGATCGGCGCGGAAGGCTGGAGGCGACGACCGGAATCGAACCGGTGTGCACGGATTTGCAATCCGCTGCGTAACCACTCCGCCACGTCGCCTCAGCGTCGCGGTCATTAGATTTATCGGCCCGAGCGGTCAAGCGCATATCGCCGGGGGATGCTGCCCCGCGGGCCGGCGCGATCACGAACGGGTCAGGCGGCCCGGACCGCTTCGGTTTGGCGCCTGAGGCAAAACATGGGGGACGGCGGCCGTGCGACACCACGGCCCGCGACTCGCGGCGGGGCGCGACAGGCAAAGCCCCGGCGACAGGCGCCGGCGGGCCCCCGGGGCCCGGAACCACCCGAAAGGAGCAGACATGACCACCGATTCCCTCGACCTGCGCCCCTCGCGCCGGCGGCTGCTGGCGGGGGGCGCCGGGCTTGCGGCGGCCCTGGCGGCGGCGGGCGCGGTCTCGGCCGAGACCTCGTCCGAGGAGCCCGACTTCCTCTTCGTCCAGACCGCCAAGGGCATGACCTACGACGCCGCGGCCAAGCGCCTGACCCTGACCGGGGTCAGCCCCGTGACGCTGTTCTTCTCCGACCGGCCGGAGCGGATCGCGGGCAACATGCGCACCGCCCATTTCGAGGACTTCTGGAAGGGCGGCAAGGACAGCTTCCTCCAGGATCCCCCGAACGCCGACCTCTCGATCCTTGAGGACGGCAAGCTGCGCCAGACCGTGGTCGTCCTGCGCGACCCGAAGCTCGAGGGCGAGGACCTGCATTACACGGTCGAGATCGTCGACGGCGACATGCCGGCCTCGGGGGCCGAGGCCTCGCTCTTCATCGACGTCATCGGGATGCCGCTGACGCCGCTCTCCTACGCGGGCGTCGCGCGCCGCAGCTATCGCCGGGCGGTGCTGTACTGACCGCGACATCGTGACGCCGGCGGCGAAGGCTCCGCTCGCGGGGCCTTCGCTTCCCCGCCCGGCTGGGCTAGGGTCGCCGCCATGGAGAACACGCCCAAGGACGCAGGCCTGAAGCGCAGCCGGGGACGGCCCCGGGCCTTCAACGCCGCGCCCGACGCGACCATCGTCCAGGCGCTCGACCGGGGGATCGTGATCCTCAAGGCGCTCGCCCGCGGGGACGGCATGTCGCTGACCGAATTGTCGGAGGCGACCGGCCAGTCCCCCGCGACGGTCTACCGGGCGCTTCAGACCCTCGACGGTCACGGCATGGCGGAGTTCGACACGGCGAGCCAGCTCTGGACCGTGGGGCCGGAGGCCTTTCGCGTCGGTTCGGCCTTCCTGATGCGCACCAACCTCGTCGAGCAGGCCCGCGGGGTGATGCGGGAGCTGACGGCGGCCACCGGCGAGACCTCGAACCTCGCGGTCGCCGACGGGGCCGAGGTGGTCTTCCTCAGCCAGGTCGAGACCCACGAGCCGATCCGCGCCTTCTTCCGCCCCGGCACCCGCGGGCCGATCCATGCGAGCGGCATCGGCAAGGCGCTGCTCGCCTTCGCGCCCCATCGGATCGTCCGGCTGGGGACGCTCGCCGCCTATACGGCGCGCACCCTCACCGATCCCGGCCGGCTGGCGGCGGAGATGGCCGAGACCCGGGCCCGCGGCTGGGCCATCGACGACGAGGAGCGGACGGAGGGGATGCGCTGCATCGCCGCGCCGATCTTCAACGAGTTCCGCGAGGCGACGGCCGGCGTCTCGATCTCCGGCCCGACGGTGCGCGTGACCCACGCCCGGGCGGAGGAGCTCGGCCGGCAGGTGCGCGAGGCGGCGGACCGGATCACCCGGGCGATCGGCGGGGTGGAGCCGTGAGCGCCGGGCCTGATCGTCCAGCCGATCGTCCATGAGCCTCTGCCCATGAGCCCTTCGCCCGCGATTCCCCGGCCGGCGGTGCTGGCGGTGGTGCTGCGCGGGGAGGCCGCCCTGCTGGTGCGCCGCCGCAACCCGCCGAACGCGGGCGCCTGGGGCTATCCCGGCGGGCGGATCGAGTCGGGCGAGACCATCGCCGCCGCGGCTCTGCGGGAGCTCCGGGAGGAGACCGGGGTGGAGGCGGAGTTCGTGCGGGTGCTGACCGCGCTCGATTCGATCAGCGACGAGCGGGAGGCCGCAGCCGGCGGCGCGCTCTGGCATTATGTGCTGGTCGCCTGCCTCTGCCGCTGGCGGGCGGGCGAGCCGGTCGCCGCCGACGATGCGCTCGAGGCGGGCTGGTTCCCGCTCTCCGCCCTGCCCGCTCCGCTGATCGAGCGGGTGCGGGCGGTGGCTCGCCTGGCGCAGCAGGACTGAGCCCCGGGACCGGCGGGCGCCGGCCGGGGGGCGCGGCCTCAGCGCGGGCGCAGGAACGGGCCGAAGAGGCGCAGGACCGCCGGCAGGACCCCGTAGAGAATCGACAGCACCATGATCGGGGTGACGATCAGCGTCCGCTCCCAGACCGGCCAGCCCTCGGTCAGGGGGCCGAGCGCCAGCAGGATCGTGGTGATCAGCGGATAGACGGCGAAGACCATCACCAGCGCCAGGCGCAGGCGGTGCGGCGGCGCCGGGGCGGCCTGGACGGGAGCTGGCGCGAGGGAAGGAGACGCGATGGGGGACGCTCGGCGCGACGGAAGACGATCCCCTGCCAGCAGCCCCCGACGCCGAGACGCGTACCCGCACGGTGTTCGACGCCGAGCTCGCGCGCTCGGTGAGCGAGGGCGCGTTCGAGCCCACGCAGCGCCACGACTCGGTCGCGCCGCGGGCGCTCTCCGAAGCGGCGACTGCCCCTTGGACGGAGGCTCCGAGCACGATCGTCGTGAGCCCCGAGATCAGCCCGCAGCGCCTCGAGATCACCGAGACGCGGCCCGCGTTCGCGCGCACGCTCCCGCTGCTCGCGCTCGGCGTGGTGCTCGTGGGCCTCGCGATCGGGGCCGTCGTCGCGATCGGTTTCGTGCTCGGCGCCGGCACCGATCGCGACGATGCGAGCACGCTCGTCGCGCCCGCGGTCCCCGACGTGGTGACGCTCGACGCAGCGTTGCTCGATGCAGGCTCACGCGCCCAGCCCGATGCGTTCGCGGACCTCGATGCGTTCGTGGAGGTCGATGCGTCCGCGGACCCCGATGCGTTCGTCCAGAGCGACGCGCACGCGGATCCCGATGCGTTCGTCGACGTCGATGCGTTCGTCGTGCGCGCACATCTCGAGGGGCCGAGCAACGATCCACCGACGCGGGCGCCGCGGACCGGACGCATCGAGGTGGTCGTCGCGCCCTGGGGACGGGTGGAGATCGACGGCACCGACGTCGGTCGCTCCCCGTTCCGAGGCGAGGTGCCCACGGGCACGCACACGATCGTCGGGGTCGCGGGCGATCAGCGTCGCGCGCGCACGGTGCGCGTCACCGGGCGAGGTGTGGCGCGCGTGTCGATCGCCATCGAGTGATCGCCGCTTTCTTGCTCGCGATCGCGAGGACGACTACGCGGGCACGCGTATGTCTCGTGCACTCCACTCTCTCTCCGTTCCGTGGCTCGTTCCGGCGATGTCGTTCGCGTCGGTGCTCTCCTTCGGCTCCTTCGCGATCCTCTCGTCCGCGCATGCGCAGAGCGAGGAGACCGCGAGCGGCACGACCTCCTCGCTCGACACGAGCGCGCCCTCCGTCACGACGACCTCGACGACCGAGCGTGTGCTCGTGCTGCAGGTCGGCGGTGAGACCTCGCTCGCATCCGCGCTCGGGCCCAGCCTTCGTGAGGCCGTGCACGCGCACTCTCGCGCGCTCGCGCTCACGCCCCTGCCGACGGACGGCAGCTGCGACGATCTCGACTGCGCCGCCGGCTTCCTCGCCACGGGCGCGGCCGACGTCGCGGCGTTCGTCGAGGTGTTCGGTCACGACGGTGTGTGCGAGGGCGTGCAGGCCACGATCCTCGTGCTCGAGGGCACGCGCTACGTCGGCACCGCAGAGGTCGGCACGGCAGGCGTCGAAGAGGCCATGCGCGTCGCCCTCGCGCAGGCCGTGGCGCGCCACCATGGCGAGGCCTTGCCGACGCTCGGCGTGAACGGCACGCCCGCCGGGGCGACCATCCGGCTCGATGGCGTGACGTGGGGCACCGTGCCGCACGCCGAGCCGGTGGCGCCGGGCACGCACGTGATCGAGGTGCGCTCACGCGGACATCGCAGCGATCGACGCGACATCACGCTCGGCGGCGAAGACCTCACGCTGAACGTCACGCTCGTCCCAGGTGAGGACGGCTCGAGCGCGGACGCGACGCCGTTCTGGATCACCGGCATCGGCGCGCTCGTGCTCGGCGTGAGCGCGCTCGTCGTGGGCATCGTCGGCTTCACGATGGGCGAGAGCTGCGTCGATGCCGCGTGCACGCAGTACGAGCGCCCCGACCTCGGCGGCAACGGCGTGTGGGTCGGCACGGGCAGCGCGCTCACCGTGGTGGGCGCGGTGATGATCGGCCTCGCCGCCTCGAGCGGCGGATCGAGCGGCGATCAGGCGCGCGCGACGCTGCGCCTGCGTTTTTGAGCTGAAAGAATCGCCGCTTCGGAAGCGGGCCGCGAATCGATGGTTTCTCGGCGTCAGCCGAGCTGGGTCAGCATGGTCTCGGCGTTCGAGACCTCGAACTTGCGCGGCTGCTCGACGTTGACCTGCTTCACGACGCCGTTGTCGACGAGGAGCGAGTAGCGCTGCGAGCGCAGGCCCATGCCGCCGCCGCTGAGGTCGAGCTCGAGGCCGAGCTTCTTCGTGAGCTCGGCGCTTCCGTCACCGAGCATGCGGACCTTGCCGATCGCGCCGAGGTCCTTGCCCCACGCGGCCATCACGAAGGCGTCATTCACCGACACGCACCACACCTCGTCCACGCCCTTCGCCTTGAGCGCGTCGAGGTTCGCGACGTAGCCGGGCACGTGCTGCGCGGAGCACGTCGGCGTGTAGGCGCCGGGCAGGCCGAAGATCACGACCTTCTTTCCTTCGAGCGCCTTCTGCGCGCTGAAGGACTCGGGCGCGAGGGGGCAGGCATCGCCGAACTGCACGGTCTCGCGGAGGGTCGCATCGGGGAACGTGTCGCCAACTTGGATGGTCATGACCGCGGGCGTAGCACGACCCACGTGACGCTCGCGCGAACGATCGTCGGCACGCATGATCACCGCGTGCTCCACCGCGCCGCATGGATGCCGTGCCTTCTCGTGCTCGCCTCGGGCTGCGCGACGATCAAGCGCCGCGCGGAGGTCGTCACGCTCGCGTCTCGAATGCTCGACTGCCCGACCGACGCGATGCACGCGCAGCAGGCTCCCATCGATCAGGTCTGCGCCGAGCGCGCTTACGCCGAGGGCCGCATGGGTCGGTGCCTGTCGTGGATCCCGCTCGATCGCCCGGCGGCCGAGGGCTGGGTCGTGCACGGCTGCGGCGCGGTCGAGCGGTTCGCCCCCCATCCGTGCGATCCGAACGCGCCCCACGTCCCCACCGAGATGGCCTTCGACCCATCGTTCGAGTGCTCGACGCCGTGATGGATCAGAAGCGCGGCGCGATCGCGGGCTCGTCGTTCAGCACCACCACGCGCAGCAAGCGCTCGCCGCACTGGAGCTCGATCAGGCTGCGCCAGGTCGCTGCGCGCGCCAGGCCTGCGTCGAGGCGCGCCCGCACGTCCGGCACGATCGAGGACGACACGGCGAACGGGCTCGTCTCGGGTGCTGCGCCTTCGCGCACGACACACGGCACGCCGCCCATCGCGTGCCGCCACTCGCTCACCGCGCGACGACGCGCGAGCTCGTCCATCGCCGCACCGTCGCGCAGCGCCGTCTCGCTGAGCGTGACCTGCGACTGCGGATCCATGTTCACGATCGCGTCCGCGACGGTGGCGTAGCGCACCACGTCCCACGCGACGCTGCCGTCGAGGGCGGGCGCGATGGGAGCCTCGTCGTCCGACGCCTGCACCGCGTCGACGAACGCCGTCACACGCGCGGTGTCGGAGGGAGCCGGCGCGCACTCGATCTGGCAGCGCGCGCTGCAGGCCTCGGGCGTGTCCTCGCAGTGACCGCGGCACGACTCCTCACAGCTCGGATGGAACGGACGGGGCTCCTCGGTCGTCGTGCCCGCGCTCGTCGTGCCGCACGCGGTGAGCGTGATCGCGACGAGCAGCGCGCACGACGGGCGCACGCTCACGCATCGCCTCCGCTCTTGAGCGCGCGCTCGGCGCTCGCCGCGCTGAGCTTGAAGCTCGCCCCCACGCGGATCTTCTGCAGCGGCTCGTTCGAGCGATCGTCGAACGAGCTCAGGAACGCGTGCGGATCGTCCTCGTCCGGCACGATGTCGAGGTCGACGCGCACGCGGCGCTCGTCGGCATCGAGGTACGTGATCGACTTGTGCAGCCGCGCACGCGCCGCGTTCGCCCGCGCGCTCGATCACTTCCTTCGCCGTCTTCACGAGCGTGTGGAACGCTGTCTGATCGAGGGGCTTGGGGTTCTTCTTGTCGCGGCCCATCGTCCACGGCCCGACGAGCGAAGGCTCGGACTCGCCCGTGCGCGTCATCTCGACGGCCCAGCCGTCGTCGTCCGAGTTCTTCACGACCTTCGCGGTCCATCCGTTCCTGCGCCAGAGGCGCGCCTCGAGGATGTCGGGTAGGCCCGCGTCGGAAGGATCCGTTGCGGCGGCGTCGGGGGTCTGCGTGTCGTTCATGGGGGGCCGAATGTGGACCGAGCGCGAGTGGGAAGGAAGGCGAAGGTGAATGGCTGACGGCAGCGTGACCCACGGACTGACAGCACGACTACGCTACGCCCTCGCTCATGCGAACGGCCTTCCGCGCGCTCGTCACGCTGCAGTCGCTCGCGATGGTCGCGCTGATCGTCGCGGGCGCCGTCGCGCTGACGACGGATCTCTCGCGTGTGCCTGCGGCGATCGCGGGTGCGTCGCTCGCGATCGGTCTCTTCTCGCTCTTTCCGATCGCCACGCACGCGCTCGGAGTCGACGTCCTCTATCGCGCCATCGCGCAGAGCGAGATCGCGCGTGACGGAGTGGACGCGCACCGTCCGTTCCAGTTCGCCGCCACGCTGTGTGCGCTCGCGAGCTCGGCGGCGATCCGGCTGCCCGCGTGGGTCGCAGACGCCGGGCCGCGCGCCCTCGATCAGCTGCGCAGCGACCTCGCGACCGACGGTCCGCTGAAGACGCTCTGGGTGTGGGGCGTCGCGACGCTGATCGTGTCTGCGCTGGTGTTGCTCGTCGTGGCCTTCACGATCCTCGTGGTGCGCGAGTCGCTCACGCCGACGCATCGGCAGACGGCGGAGGCCGACGCCGCGCGCATGTCGCTCTTGTGGAACTTCCTCGCCGCGGGCGTGCTGGCGACCGCCGAGCTGCCCGGCCTCTTCGGCGACGCCGCGCCCGTCGGCGACGTGCGCTTCTGGATCGCGCTCTTCCTCTCGATCGCGCTCGCGCGTCGGGTGCTCGTCTTGTCGCTCCTCTACGCCAACGATCGCCTCGACCTCGCGCTCGATCGCACGCTCGCCGCGCGCGCTCTCCCCACGCGCATCCCGACGCGGCTCACAGCGCTCGCGCTGCTGCTCGTCTGCGCCACGCAGCTCGCGCTCGATCACGCGCTCGGCGTCTCGTACGCGGCCGCGGCGATCGTCGTCGCCTCGGGCCCGCTCGCGATCCTGCTCGAGCGAGCCTCGGCGCGGGTCGGGCCCTCGTGACTGGCGACTCCCGCGAGTGGCGAAACCTTGCCTCGATCTCGGGCGCCGCGGCATCCTCGCGGACACAGGCGCAGCCCCGCGTCGATTCCATGAGGGAGGGCATGATGCTTCGATTCGTTCCGATGGCACTGGCAGCGGCCGTTCTCACGTTCGGGCTCGCGACGCCCGCGTCCGCGCAGCTCACGACGGGCCACGCGCAGCCGCACTACTCGCTCGACGTCCCGCAGCTGCGCCTGCAGGTGCAGGTCACGAACCAAGCAACCTACGAGCAGCCGGCCACCTACCAGCAGACGACGGTCACGGGCGGCACGCATCCCGACTACGGCCTCGTGATCACCGGCGCGGTGCTGCTGGGCGTCGGCTACCTCACCTCGATCATCCTCGGCGCCGTGCTCGACAACGGGATCCTCTACATCCCCGTGATCGGCGGGCTCATCCACGCCGCCGTCTTCAGTGGGTACGCCATCGACCTCGCGGTGGGCCTCACCATCTCCGCGGCCCAGATCGTGGGCTTGATCCTGCTGATCGTGGGCTTGGTCGCCAACATCCCGGACGAAGAGCCGCAAGCCGCCTCGCTCGTCCCGCGCCTCGTCGACGGTCCCGGCGACGCCGGCGCCGCGCTCCGCTGGGTGTTCTGATCGTGCGTTGACGCTCTCCGCGCGAGCGGCGAGCATCCGCGCGCGATGACGGAGGGCCGTTCATGAACGACGCCGCGAGCTCGAGCGGGAGCCCGATCGTCACGATCGTGGCCCTCGGCGCGCTCACGCTCCTGCCCTTCGTGTTCATGACCACCACGAGCTTCGTGAAGATCTCGGTGGTCTTCTCGATCCTCAAGAACGCGCTCGGCACGGGGCAGGTGCCGAGCGGCACCGTGATCACAGCGCTCGCCGCGATCCTCACGCTCTACGTGATGGCGCCGGTGGGCGTGGAGATCGCCGCGGTCACCGCGCCCGCGGTGGAGCGCATCGATCGACGCGATCCGCTCTCCACGACCGACGCAGTGTTCGAGGCCGTCGAGCTCGGCCTCGAGCCGCTGCGCGACTTCCTCGTGAGGAACTCGGGACCGCGCGAGAGGCAGATGTTCTTCGACCTCGCGCGCGAGTCACGGCCCGTCGATCAGCGCGACGGCATCGGTGATCGCGACCTCCTCGTGATCGCGCCCGCCTTCATGGTCACGGAGCTGAGCGAGGCCTTCCAGATCGGCTTCCTCGTCTTCATCCCGTTCCTGATCGTCGACCTCGTGATCGCGAACGTGCTCCTCGCCCTCGGCATGCACATGCTCAACCCCACGCAGGTGAGCATGCCGTTCAAGCTCTTGCTGTTCGTCCTCGTCGACGGCTGGTTCCTCCTCGCTCGCGCGTTGGTGCTCGGCTACGCGTGAGCGTCACGTGCCGAGCGCAGACGCGGCTTCGGCGTCGCGGACGGTCTCGGAGAGCGTGACGGGGTCGAGGTCGCCGAGGGTCAGCGGCTCGCGCTTCCGCGTGAAGGTGATGGGCCCGATCGACTGCGCGTCGGCGTGCGCGAGGTCGCGGACTTCGAAGCCTGGCGTGATCGGCAGCGTGATGCGGACGTCGCCGAGGTCGCGCAGGAACGCCGAGGGGTTGCCTGCGCTGTTGCGTCGCCAGCCTCGGGACTCGAGCAGGCCCATCAGCTTCTTCGCCGGGGCCTTCGTGCTGCTCGCGAGATCGAGCGTGCTCTTGCGCGCGTCCTTCTTGCCGAGCGCGTGGGCGCGACGACCGAGCTGATCGATGGCTTGCAGGATCTCGTACTCCGCGAAGCGCTCCGCCCACGCGGCGGGCAAGCCAGGGGCACGCGCCGGGTGCGCGAGACGAACGCGCGTCGAGGGAGGGAGCGTGATCGTGTCGTCCGACACGTCGGCGAACGAGCCGTCCTCCGCGATGCGGAAGGGGATCGCGGCGTCCTCGGTCTCCCAGAGCAGCGTGCGCGCGAGTGGGCCGACCACCGGCTGCTTCACGAAGAACGACTCGAACACCTCGCGGTCGAGCGAGCGCCCCGTGATCAGGAGCTGCTCGAGCCGGCGCACGACACGCTCGCGTACGCGCGCTCGCTCCTTCGCGTCGGCGCCGTCCACGTCGGGCACCGTCCGATCTTCGAGCTCGTCGACGCCGAGCCCACGCATCGCCGCCGCCTGCGCGAGGAGCTCGGCCGCGCGCGACTTCAGCTTCTGGAAGCGCGTTCCGTTCGCGATGCGTGAGAGGTGGAGCAGCGTGAGATCGCTGCCGATCTCGGCGAGCGCGACGCACGCGCGCTCACACTTCGCCTGGTTCTTCGTGGATTGCTCGCGCGCGAACGACGCCAGCCGCGCGTGTCCTTCGGGCGAAGGCAGGTGGATCACGGAGAAGCCCATCCACTCGCTTCGACCGGGTGCATCACCGAGCGCCCACTGCTCGAGCAGCTCGAGCGCGAACGCACCGAGCGAGGCGACGTCCAGTGACGCCGACAGCTCTGCGAGCCCTGGGTACGGCTCCTCGGGCAGCGAGAGCGACAGCATGTCGAGCACCGACTCGATCGCGGCGGGGCCGAGGATCGCGTCGCTGTCGCGCAGGCGGATCGGCGGAAGGTCCTCGTGCTTCAGGATCGAGGGACGCTTGGGCACCGCACGGTCGATGCGTCGCGGGTCGCGCGCGAGCAGGGCGGCGATGCCCTTGCGTGCGGCCGCGCCGTACGCATTCGCTGCCTTCTCCACGGCCTCACGCTCACCGGCCGTGGCCATCATCACGAGCGCCGCCTCGGCGGACTTTCGTGCTGCGCCCAGCGGTCCGAGCGCGTCGGGCACGAGGCCGAGCGCTGCGACGCGCGAGTGTCGGAGGAGCCACGCGCGCGCGTGGTGTCGATGCTGCTTTCGATCGGTGAGCACGTGCGCCATCGCTGGCGCGATCGCAGGCGACACGATGACGCGCGACGCGTGCATGGCGTCGGGGCCGCTCTCCCAGGGCAAGTGGCTGGGCCAGTCTCGACGGATCCATCCCGCGAACGCCGCGACGCCGTGACGGCGGAGGAACGAGAGCACCGAGGCGCTCGTGTACACGTCGTGAGGCTTGCCCTCGGCGTCGATCCGCTCGGTGCCCCACGCAGCGAGGCCGTCGGCGGCAGGCACCTCGATCCACTCCCACGAACCGTTCGCGGTCTTCACATGCTCGTAGTCCGCGTGGAGGAAGCCGCGCTTCGACAGCTTCTCGCGCCACGCGACGAGCTCCGTCTTGGTCATCGGGCGCGCGTGACGGACCTCGCTCTCTTCGTCGTCGAGCATCTCGAGCAGCTCGTCGTCGAGCCGCTCGAGCTCCATGCCTTTCTGCGCGAGGCCTTCGATCACGTCGCTGGCTTCGGGCTTCTGCGTCCACGGTCGCTCGCGGAGGATCGATGGCAGCTCGGCGTCCTTCGCCGCCCGCGCGCGCACGGCCTTCTTCCCTTGTTTGTCGGCGATGCGCTGCGCCGTCGACGCGAGCTTGCTGCCCTCGCCTGCGACGGACTCGAGCACGGCGGTGTGCTCGGGGTGATCGCGGAACCACGCGAGGATCTGTGTCGCGAGGATCGGATGGCTCGCGAAGCGCGCGAGCACACGCGCCGCCTCGGGCGTGCCGATCGCGGCCACGGTCTCTGCGATGCGACGCGGCTGCGTCTTGAGCACAGCGCCGTACTTGGGCTTCTTCAAGAACCGCGCGAGGCCGTCTTCGAGCAGCGGCAGCACCTCGTCCTCTGGGAACGTGGCCGCGAGATCGCCCGCGACATCCGGCAGCTCGTAGTGCGCGCGCGAGGTCGCGAGGAAGCGCTTCACGACGTCGAGATCCGAGGCCGCCGAGAGCAGGAAGCCGATGCGTACGTACTGCGCAGCGTTCGCGGGATCGGCGAGCCACGCCTCGAGATCGAGGTTCGCCCACGGCTCGTCGGGGAACGCGAACGCGACGTTGGCGCGCGCGGAGAGCGAGAGGCCCGCGCGCGCCTTCGCCGCGACGTCGCGGCCCGCGCGGTACGACGCTTCGTCTGCCAGCACCACCGCGGTGCGCAGGTGATCGGAGGGCGCACGGTTGACGTGGTGCCGATCGGCGAGCGCGAGCACGCGCACGTAGATCACGATCGCGTCGGAGAGGCCGCGTGACGTCGCGAGGAAGGGAAGGAGGCTGCGCCGAGGGCTCGCAGCGGTCTGCCCGTGCGCGACGTCGATGACCACGCGCTCTGCGATGGCGAGGGACGCCACGCTCGCCTTCGCCAGCGCCTCGATCGATCCCGATGTGAGCAGCGCCGCGGTCGCATCGGGTGAGGCCGCTGCGTCGTATGAGCGCGCGCGCTGGAGGAACACCTTCGCGTTCGCGGGCTTGGTGAGCCACGCCTGCATCGTCGACCAGTCGGGCGCTCGGGCCGAGCCGGGTCGACTTCGTCGCGGGGCGACGTGGAGCACGGGAGGGGTTGCTGCGCTCATCGCGCGAGCCTCTCACGAACGCGCGAGGCGACCGGCGGCCCGACTCGATCTCGAGGATCCACGACTCACCGCCCGGCAAGGAGATCACCTCGCGCGCGTCGCCCACCAGAGCTTGTGGTTCGTGCCCACGGCCTACGACGCTACGTGGCCCTCTCGCTCACTCCAGCGAGAACGCTCAGGGGCAGTCGAAGCCCGCGGCGCGCTCGGGGTCGTCGCAGATGCAGCGACGCTCTTCGGGGGTGAGGCACGGGCCGAAGTCCGCGCTCGAGAAGTACGTGCACGCGCTGTAGCCCGGGTCGGTGCAGCGCGCGCCGGCGAAGCCGCCGCACAACATGCGGCCCTGCGGCGCGCAGCGACCGACCATGCACTCGTAGCCGGTGGGGCAGACCGCGCCGTCCTCGCAGAACATGCCGAGGCCCATCGGACACGTGTCGCGCCACGCGTCGGCCGCCTCTGGCGCGTCGCGATCGGCGTACGCATCCGGGCTCGAGGGTGCGTCGCTCGCCGAGAACGCGTCGGGGCTGCTCGGTGCATCGAGCTCGCTCGCTGCATCGGCGACGCTCGCTGCATCTCTGCCTGCGTCGGTGCCGGGGACGGGATCGGAGGGACAGCCCGCGAGACCGAGGCAGAGAGTGAGCGCTGTGCAGACCAGCGCGAAGGAAGACGTGAATCGGCGCATGGACCACGAGTGGCCGAGAGCGTCCGCGTCCGTCTCGCATTCGCACGCGTGCTAGCGTGCGCGCTTCGGGAAGGAGGCGACGATGAGAGGGTGGCTGATCGGAACCGTGATCGTGATCGCAGCGATGGCCGAGCCCGTCACGGCGCTCGCATGCTCGCCCTCGTGCGGTGGGCTCGTGCCGCGCGGCACAGCGGAGGCGCCCGCGCATCTGCCTGCGAATGGTGTGTTCGTCACTCCGCCGTACACGACGTCTGCCACGGACTTCACGATCGTGCGGACGCGCGCAGGTGCGAGCGAGACGCTGACGATCCCGTTCGAGTATCGCGGCGTCCTGATCACGGACGTGCGGCCGGGTGATCGTCTCGTCGTGAGTGTGATGAGCTCGTGCACCAGCAGCATGGACTCGACGGTGATCGAGGTGACGGCCGAGGCGCCTCTGCCGACGGTGCTCGGTGTGCTCGAGGTCGAGGCGTCACGACCCACGCCGGTCGCGGTGTGGGACAACCGTGGTGCCTGCACGAGCGAGCTCGCGTCGAGCGTCGCACCCTTCACCGTCACGCTCGATCCGAGCGTCGAGCCGTGGCGCGACGCGCTGTGGCAGTCGGCCGTCGTGGACGGCGCTGGGTGGTCCGAGACGAGCGACGACGACGTCTCGCGCTCGTGTCGATCGCCGGTGCGCTCGGCCGCATGCGTGGACGCGCGCGCAGCTGATCGCGATCAACGCGGCGTGGGACGCGTGCGACAGGTGGACGTGGAGGTCTGGCAGTAGGCCTCTTGTCCAGTGCAGGGCGCCATCGCGCAGGGATGCGGGCAGCTCCCCTGTGGGCTCGACGACAGCACCGCGACGCACACGCAGCCGCTCGCAGACTCGGCGCGACAGTCCGCGTCGGTCGTGCACGGCGCGCTCGGCGAAGGCGTCGGCGCGCCCGAGGTGGGGCTCGGGGACTCGGCTCCCTCGGAGCCGCCGCAGGCCACGAGAAGGATCGCGACGAGGGCCGCACAAAGGCTCGACACGGGCTTCATGACGCCACGATAGCCGACGTCGAGAACGCTTGGATCTCTGGTCTCTCGTCGGCGCTGCAGCGTCAGCGTTGGCCGGCGGCGCGCTGTGTGGGCATCGCGAGCTGGCCGCGGCACCAGTCGAGGCCTTGATCGAGCGTGCCCACGACCGAGTGCGGCGTGGGGTGCGAGACGAAGAGCATCACGCCGCTCATCACGAAGCGCAGGGCCGCGGTGCGGAACACGAGCGCCGTGCCGACGCAGTGCTTCGACATGAGCTCGCCGTTCTTGGTGAGCCAGTCGATCGAGCGCTGCCGCATGTACGGCGAGGGCGACTCCGCGAGGAGGTTCTCGAAGACGACTGCGTGCTTCTCGCCACGCGAGAGGATCAGCTCCGCGCGGAGGATGAACGCGTCGACCTCCGCGTCGCTGGGCGAGCCGATCGTGCGATGCACCACGATCGGCCAGCGCGTCGTATCCGTCTCGATGCGTCCCGAGGCCACGGCGGAACTCTACACGCCGGGCGGACACACGTGACGCGCGATCGGAAGCTCTTGTGCTCGACCGCCCGGCTCGGCGACAAACGCGGACATGGAACAGGCGAAGGGGAGCTCGAGGTCGATCGAGCGAGCGATCGCGCGGAGCCGGCGGGCGCTGATCTCGGCGCAGCGACCGGACGGCAGCTGGGACGAGCGATCGGACGTGGGCCCGATCTCGACGGCGATGGTGTTCGTGTCGTTGGCGTGGCTCGGCGCGCTGTCGGACGACGATCGGAGGAAGACCGCGGCGTGGCTGCGCACGCAGCAGCTCGCCGATGGCTCGTTCGTGGCGCGGCCGTTCGCACGAGAGGGCGACCTCGGCACCACGGCCGTCGCGTGGACCGCGCTCGCTCTCGACGACGCGCCCGAGAGCCACGAGGCAGCCCACCGCGCGCGGCACTACGTCGAAGCGCGCGGCGGTGCGGACGCGATCGTCGATCGCATGAAGACCGGTGACGTGTCGGCGGTGTTCTGCGCCCTCGGCGGCACGCTCGATCCGAAGCGCTTGCCCGATCCGGGCCTCGCGTGGTGCCTCGCGACGCCGGGCGTGGAGCTCGCGGCCACGCGCGTTCACTTCGGCATCATCATGGGCGCGCTGATGCTGAGCGCGATCGGTCGACGCCTGCGCGGCGACTGGGGTGACGACGAAGCGGGCGTGGGCCCGCTCGAGCGCGTCGAGCGCAAGAAGGCCGCGGAGCTGTGTCGGCTCTTCCAGAACCGCGATGGCTCGATGAACTCGAACACCGTGCAGACCGCGCTGCTCCTGCCCGCGCTCGTCGCGATGGGCCTGTCGAACGATCACGGTCCCGTCGCGGACGGCATCGCGTGGTTGCTCTCGCGACGTGTCGAGACGACCGAAGGCGGCATGTGGTTCGACGTGTTCGCGTCCGACGTGTGGACCACGGCGTTCACGATGCGCGCGCTCCTGCGCTCGGGATCGGCGCCCGGCGACGCGAACATGACCGCGGCCACGAAGTGGCTCCTGTCGCGACAGCTCGTGGTGGATCAGCCGTGGCCGAACCAGCGGCAGGAGCACGCTGTGAAGCGCGGCGGCTGGCCGTTCCAGACGGGCAACGAGACGATGGCCGACGCCGACGACGCGGGCGTCGTCCTGAGCGCGCTCGGTCTCGCGCTCGAGGTGCGAGACGGCCTGGCACCGCTCCCCGCGGAGCTCGCGCGCGACGTGCGCGACGCGATGGATCGTGCGCGCCTCTGGCTGCGCGACATGCAGAACCCCGATGGCGGCTGGTCGGCGTTCGTGTGGGGCCTGCCCGAGAGGCCCGAGGGGCCGATCATGACGAAGCCGATCGACGTCCCGCCGGACTCGATCCTCAAGGCCATCGACGTGATGCTCCATCCGCCGCCGGATCTCGGGGATCCATCGACCGAAGATCTCACGGGGCGCGTGCTCCACGGCCTGGCCGCGTGCGGCGCGAGGACCACGGACGACGACGTGAGCAAGGCCGTCGCGTTCCTTCGTCGCCACCAGTGCGAGCACGGAGGTTGGTGGGGACGCTGGGTGTGCAACTACCTCGCGTCGAGCAGCTACGTGCTCTCGGCCCTCGATGCCCTGGGCGAAGACGCCTCCCAAGCGATGGTGCAGAACGGGATCGCGTTCCTGCTCGATCACCAGAACGTCGATGGCGGCTGGGGCGAGTCGATCAAGAGCTACGCGAAGCCCGAGCTCGCGGGACGTGGCCCGAGCACGGCGCCGCTGACCTCGCTCGTGGTGTGTGCGCTCGTCGATCTCGGCCTCGGTGATCGCGACGAGACCCAGCGCGGCATCGCGTACCTGCTCGCCAAGCAGCGGCCCGACGGCACGTGGCCCAACGACGACTACGTCGCGACGAACATCCCGCCCGAGGGCTTCTACGTCTACGACGGCGCGGCGCGGCACATGCCGCTCGAGGCGCTCGGTCGCTGGGCGCGACGACACGAGCCCGAGATCCTGCGGCCCGGTGAGCACTGGGGTCGATGGACGAGCGCGGTGCTCGATCCGGCGCGACAGCGCATGGATCCGCTCGCGGACGCCGTGGTCGAGCAGATCCACCACGAGGGCGACGTGAGGGCCGTCAACTCGCTCTTGCGCTGCATCTTCGAGAACGACGATCCGATCCCCGCGAACCTCCCGCCCCGCGCGGCCAAGTACTTCGTGGACACCGAGTCGCTGCCCGAGTGGGCGGATGCCGCGCGCATCGAGCGCGCGCAGAAGCTCTTCGCACACCACGGCGCGCAGATCACGTTCGGCCTCTTCTGCTCGTCTCTGCCGCAGTCGTACGCGGCCGCGCACGGCGCCGAGGTCTTGATGCGCACGGGCGGCATGACGCGGCGCGTGCACCAGCGGATCTTCGAGACCGCGCAGTTCCTCTTCGACGTGCTCGACGTGGGAGGCCTCTCGCCCGCCGGCCGCGGCATCCGATCCGCGCAGCGCGTGCGCCTCATGCACGCAGGCGTGCGCCACCTCTTGCTCCACGCGGAGGCGCACGGTCCGACGCTCCACGGAGGCAGCGCCGCGCACGCCCACGCGCTCGTTCCGTGGGACGAGGCGCGCTTCGGAGCGCCGATCAACCAAGAGGACATGGCCGGCACGCTGATGACGTTCTCCGTCGTGACCTTCGACGCGATGCGCAAGCTCGGCGTGGAGACGACGGAGCTCGAGGGGGACGACTGGATCCACCTCTGGGCCGTCGTCGGTCACTTCCTCGGCATCGAGCCCGGCCTCGTGCCGGTCGGCATCGACGACGCGCGCGATCTGATGGACGCGATCCGCGAGCGTCAGTGGGCGCCCTCGGGCGCGGGCAAGACACTCGCGGCCGCGCTGGTCGAGATGATGCAGCGCTTCTTCACCCGTGGGCACTTCCGCGGCTTCACGCCGACGATGGTCCGCTACCTCTCGGGCAACCAGTGCGCGGACGTGCTCGACGTCGCGCCCTCGAACTGGACGATGCCGCTCGTGGCCGCGGGCGCGGAGCTCGCGGACTTCTTCGATCGCGACGAGCGAGAGACGCTCGTCGAGAAGCTCTTCGGCAAGCTCGCGTTCGAGGTGATGGAGGGCGTCATCGCGCTCGAGCGCGATGGCAAGCGCGCGAGCTTCCGTATCCCCGCGTCGCTGAAGAAGACAGTCATCCCGCACACCTGACCCGGCTCGCGCGTCACCCGTACTTGCGTTCGTGGGCGAACGGTGGTGGCGTTGCCCGCATGCGCATGCGCGCCGTCTGGGTCTCGATCGTGCTCGCCGGCTGCACGCCGCTGCGCGCGCTCGACGAGACCTCCGAGGACGCGCGGGCCCTCGACACGAGGACCTCGGACGTCGGGCCGATCGATGCGCGTTCCTTCGACGCGCCGGGGCTCGATGCGCCGGGCCTCGATGCGCCGGGCCTCGATGCGCCGGGCCTCGATGCGTGGGCGGCCGACGCGTTCCGAGCGACGACCGACGCGCCAATCCTCGATGCGCCTCCGTTCGATGCGTGGCGCGCGCCCGACACCGGAGGCGCGCTCATCGCCTGGTATCCATTCGACGCGACGCGTGACGCCACGGGCCTGGGGCACACGCTCGTCAGCAGCGACGTCACGTTCAGCGGCCGCATCGCCACGCTCGGACCGAGCGCGACGCTGTCGACGCCGACCGCGACGGATCTCGACGAGATCACCGCGGTCAGCTTCTGGGTGCGACCGAGCGAGCTCGGCGGCATCGGGACCCGCGCCTTCCTCCTGTCGCGAGGCGACGTGCTCACCGTCTTTCTCCGCTTCACCGCGCTGCCGCGCTGCACGCTCGCGGGCGGCAGCGTGAACGGCACCGAGGCGCTCGTCGCCGACGTGTGGACACACCTCGCGTGCGTGCGCGACGGCGCGACGATGACGCTCTACACGAACGGCGTCGCCACGGGCACGGGCACGGCCACCACGTCACCCGTGCCTTCGAGCGCCGAGCTGAGGCTCGGCCAGTCGAGCACGGGTGAGGAATCGCTCCTCGGCGATCTGTCGGACGTGCGCCTGTACCGTCGTGCGCCGAGCGCGGCGGAGATCGCGGCGCTCGCAGCGGACATGCCATGAGCGCGAGCCTCTGGGTGCTCCACGCCGATGGCCTCTCGGAGCGGCTGATGCTCGATCCGACACGGCGCTTCGTGATCGGCCGCGGCGAAGAGGTCGACTTCCGCCTCGATCGTCCGGGCGTGGATCGACGCCACGTCGAGCTCGTCGTGTACGACGGAGGGTGGTGGATCCAAGGCGACTCGCGCACCACGAGCGGCACGTGGCTCGAGGGCCGCTTCGTGCTCGAGAGCCGACGGCTCGTCGAGGGCGACGTGATCCAGATCGGCGGCGTGGAGGACGTGCTCTTCCGGTTCTCCGATCCGCGCTCGAACGCTGCGCCGACCCCTTCGCGCTTCGATCGTCAGCCCACCGTGACGCCGGACGAAGCCGCGCGACGCGGGCTGCCGCCCGTGGGCCTGCGCGTCGAGAAGCCCGACGGCCTCATGGTGTCGATCGATCGCGACGATCGCAGCTGGCTCACGATCACCTCGCCCCCCGGCGGCGGCCCGCACGCGCGCTTCCTCCGCGGCCCGTGCCTCGATGATCGCCCCAACGCGCCACGCGTCCTCCAGCAGCACGTCGCGTCGCGTGAGATGCCCGACGCGATCGCATCGGGACGCGTGCTCGCGTTCGGCGGGACGCACCCGGCGATCACGTGGGTCTTCGGCGAGTCGCTCGGCCGCATGGCCACGCTCGCGATCGCCGCGCCGCTCGCAGAGACCCCGGGCGAGGCGCTCGTGCTCGCGTTCTCCGTACGCAGCCCCGCGGCCGATGGGCAGAGCGGCCTCGAGCCCTGGCTCGTGCTCACGCACCCCACGCTCGCGCCGCTCTTGCGCGCCGAGATCCTCAGGCCTTGATCTTCGAGGCGACGAGCGCGGCGAGCGCCTCTTCGGTCACGCCGAGGCGCGCCGCGACCTTGTGCGCGAGCGAGGTGGTCGCGACACCAGGCACGAACTGGAACGTCGGCTTCTCGTCGCGATCGAGCTCGACCTGGAGGAACGTGAGGCTCGGATGCACGGGCGCCTTCTCGAGGCGCGCCGCGAGCGAGAGGAAGTGCGTGCTCACGAAGACCTGCGGACCGAGCTTGGGCAAGAGACCCACCACCATCTCGAAGATCGCCTCGCCCTCGGTGGGGTTGGTGCCCGAGCAGAGCTCGTCGAGCAGCGCCATCGATCCGGGCTCGAGCTTCTCGAACAGCTCGCGGATGCGAAGGAGCTCGGTGCCCAGGCGTCCCTCCACCTGCGCGGCCTCTCCTTCGACGACGAGCGAGAGGAACATCGAAGGCGCAGGCACCAGCGTCGCGCGCTTGGCAGGCACGAAGAGGCCGCCTTGCCCGAGCAGCTGCGTGAGCGCGATCGCCTGGAGCAAGCGCGTCTTGCCGCCCGAGTTCGGACCGGTGATCACCACGAGCGCGTCGGGCCGCGGCGCGGGCACGTCGCAGGGCACGGGCACCACGTCCTGGAGGAACAAGAGCGGGTTGAAGAGACCGGTGATCTCGCGGCGCTCGCTGCCGAAGCGGGGCAGGCACACCTCGAGGCCCTTGTGCTTCGCGAGATCGCGAAAGCCCAGCGCCGCCAGGTAGATCTCGATCGCCGCGGTGCTCGCGAGCAGCGCCACGACGTGATCGGTGAGCGGCGCGAAGACCTCTTCCAAGAGGCGCACCACGACCTCGCTCTCGCCGTAGCGGTAGCCGCGGAAGAACGAGGTCATGCGCTGGAAGAAGCGGCCGATCGGTCCCGGCAAGAGCGGGCTCGGACGCTCCTGGATCGCGAGCACGCCGAAGTCGCGCACGGTTCCGTCGGAGCCGAGGCGCAGCTGGAGATCGACGGTCGCGAGGTTGCCCTCGGCATCGACGAGCTCCGAGAGACGCTGGAACTCCTCGCTCTCTCGGATGCGCGTGCCGCGATCACGCAGCGCCGCGAGCTTGCTCGTCGCGCCCTCGAAGCCCTCGGACATCGCGATCACCACGCGACGAAGCGCGACGAGCACACCGACCTTGCGGCGCACGATGTTGGGCTCGGTGCCCGTCGCCATCTCGAGCGTCTCGCGCAGCCTGCGCAGGGCCTTGTAGGTCGTCTCCAGATCGCCGCGAAACGATGGCTGCTCCACGAGCTCGCGCAGGATCTCCTGACGCACCTCGCGATCTTCGGCCTTCGGCGGCGGGGTCGAGAGGATGCGGCGCTGCGCGCGCAGGTTGGGCTCGAGTCGGTCGCCGTCGATGACGATGCGGAAGCAGTGCTTGGCGAGCTCCTCGAGGTAGAGCTGCTGCGTGACCGCTGTCGCGTCCGGCGCGGCCTTGTCGCGCGCGCTCTTGTCGGGAGGGCGATCGAGCGAGCTGCCCGCGAGCGGCACGGCCTCGAGCAGCGTGTCGAACACGCCCTCGCAGTCACCGCCCTCGAACGCGAAGCGCACGAGCTCGCTCGAGCCGCGCAGATCACCCCACGCGCGCGGCTCCGCGTGCAACAAGTCGGGGACGCTCGGCCCGTACTCCGAGGGCTCGCTGCCCACGGGCGCCACGTAGAAGGACGGTGCGCCGCCTGGCTCGCCGCGCGCGCGGCGTCGTCGTCGCATCACCTCGGCGGTCGAACGTCGCATCAGAAGGAGCATCGCTTCTACCCGATTTGTGCGGTCGTGGGTGTTCGTCGGGCTGCCCGCGTGGGTCGGTGCACGCCCGCTCGGTCGGCCTCGACCGATGAGCCCTAGACGCTCGCGACGGACAGAAGTTCCCGGAGGAGCCACCCCGCTCGGGCCGTGTATCCTCGGCGCGTGGTGCAACCGTTCGGCACGAGCTTCCCCTGCCCGCGCTGCGGGTCGGCCCTCCCGGCAGGCGCGGCGTTCTGCAATCGCTGCGGCGCGGACGCGCGTGCCGCCGCGGCCTTGGCAGGTGCTGCGCAGGCCGCGCAGCCCGTGATGCGCGCACGCGCAGGCTTCGTCGCGGTGGGGCGCGGGATGTCGGTGTGCCACGCGTGTGGCGCGCTCGCGCCGACCAAGCGCTCGAGCTGCGAGGTCTGTCAGCAGCCGATCGGCAGCTCGCTCGAGGCGATCCCCGCGCGCAGCGATCAGCTCTCGTTCGTGCAGGTGCGCACGCAGATCACGTGTCGACAGTGCGGCAGCGGCTTTCCGCTCGACGAGCCCGAGCTCGAAGAGTCCGTGACGTGCCCGCGCTGCAACACCACGCAGGCCTTCGATCTCGACGCGTGGGGCGACGCGTTCGCGCACGCGCACCGCACGGGCGACGTGCACGGCCCGCGCGGCGAGTCGTTCCGCGGCTCGCTCGGTGATCGTGATCCCGAGCCCGAGCTGGGAGAGACGACGGCGATCTCCACGCTGAAGCTCACCGGCATGTCGATCGAGGGCGGCGTGATGAAGACGCGCAACCTCACGACGCAGTGCGCGCCGGGTCAGCCGCTCTGCACCAAGTGCGGATCGCCGCGCGAGCCGCAGGAGCTCGCCGGCCTGCGCGGTGCGCCCGAGCTGCAGATGCGCTGCGTCGGCTGCAGCGACGTCGCGCGCTACGCGATCCCCTCGGCCGCGCGCGGCCTCGCGCCGGGCCTGGTGGGCTTCGTCGCCGAGGCGCTGCGTGTCGATCGGCCCGAGGCACGGCTCGATCAGACCAGCGGGGGGCTCGTCATCGCGCTCAAGTGCCCGAGCTGCGGCGGCGGCCTCCACGTCACGCCCGGAAGCCACGTCGCCGTGTGCTCGTTCTGCAAGACCGAGGCGCGCATCGCGAGCCGCACGCTGCTCGCGCTCAAGTCCGTGGACGCAGCGCCCAGCCCGTGGTGGGCCATCTTCCGCGGCGACTCGCCCGCGCGCGCCGAGCTCACGCGCCGCGGCAGTCACGACGACGACGACGACGGTCCCGACATCGCGGGCGCTGCCGCGATGATCATGGGTGGCCAGGACGCGCAGCTCCAAGCCTTGCTCGTGATGGCCGAGTCACCGGGCGGACAGAAGTCCGTCTCGAGCGCTGTCGCGCAGAAGGTGAAGGACGTCGAGGACGATCAGAGCCCGTCGGATGCGCGCAAAGAGTGGGCGATCCAGCTGATCCTGCCGGCGCTGATGCTCGTGCTCGTCTCTCCGATCTTCTACCGACAGATCCTGAGCTGGGCCGGCGGTGGCCCCTCGATCGCGCCGAGCGTCGCGCTGCCTGGTGGTGTGGGCGGCGTGCCGCTCGCGGCGCACGAGAACGTGCCCGGCCGCCTGATCACGATCCTCCTCCAGCACGATGGCGAGATGCGTCCCGTCTGCGACGACGGCTTCGGCATCGAAGAGGCGCAGGTCGCGTGTCGACAGCTCGGCTACCAAGGCGCCACGGGCTACTCGACCGTCACGGGCAACACCGACGAGTTCTGGCTCGACGACGTCGTCTGCAACGGCAACGAGCTGCGCCTGGACGACTGTCAGCACCTCGACTGGGGTGACGACAACTGCTCGTCGAGCGAGACGCAGGCCGTGACCTGCTTCTGATCCGTCTCCGATGCGAACCCTCGATCAGCTCGCGAAGGAGCCACGCTGCGAACGCTGCGCTCGGCCGGCGTCCGCGTGCATGTGCGATCGCCTGCCGCCGAGCCCGCTCGCGAGCCCGATCGACGTCGTGATCCTCCAGCACCCGCAGGAGCCCGACGTGGTGCTCGGCACGGCGTCGTTGCTCGGCCTCGCGCTCGAGCGCGCGGAGGTGCGCGTGGGCCTCTCGTGGGGCTCGCTCGATCACGCGCTCGGTCGCGAGGGCCTCGATCGCGCGCGCTGGGGCGTCTTGTTCGCGACGAAGGAAGAGGGCGATGCCGCGAACGTGAAGCACGCGCCGGGCACGGTGCGCGTGCTCGATCGTCACGGTGCGCCGCGCACCGAGCCCTCACCGCTCGACGGGCTGATCGTGCTCGACGGCACGTGGAGCCAGGCCAAGACGCTGTGGTGGCGCAACGCGTGGCTGCTCAAGCTCGCGCGCGTGGGCCTCGTGCCGCGGGAGCCCTCGATGTACGGCAAGCTCCGCAAGGAGCCGCGACGCGAGTGGGTCTCCACGCTCGAGGCGGTCGCCGACGTCCTCCCCGCGCTCGGCGCCGAGGCCGATCGTGAGCGTCACGAGGCGAGCCGCGCCGAGCTCCGCAAGCTCATGCGCACCATGCTGCAGCGAACGCGAGACGCCTTGGTTTCCCGCGCCTCCGGCGCTCGGAAAGAGGGCCCCTAGGCGCTCCCCCGCCGCAGGGCGCCCCTGGAAGAAGAAGCGCTAGACGCTCGCTTCGCCGCCTGCGGGGACGTCGAGGTAGAAGTGCTTGATCTCGCCGCACATGTACGTGTCGCGGAAGAACGTGACCGCGCCGCTCTCGAGGTCGTGGTGGGCGCCCACCAGGCCGACCTGGCCGGCCTCGACGAGCTCACGGATCACGGTGCTGCGCTCGATGATCGCCTCCGTCGAGCGGCGCACCTGGATGCGAGCGACGTTGTCGACGAAGTCGGCGTTCTTCGAGGTGCGATCCTCCTTGGTCGCGCGCTCGACGTAGACCGAGGGCTGGATCTTGTTGAGCAGCGTCGAGAGGTTGCCGAGCTGCACGTGATCGACGGCGCCCTTGATCGCCCCACAGCTCGAGTGGCCGAGCACCACGATGAGCTTCGAGCCCGCCACCTTCGTCGCGAACTCCATCGAGCCCAGGATGTCCTCGTTGATCACGTTGCCCGCGACGCGGATGGAGAACACGTCGCCCAGACCCTGATCGAAGATCAGCTCGGCCGACGTGCGTGAGTCGATGCAGCTCAGGATGGTGGCGAACGGCCACTGCCCCTCGCGCGTCTCGTTCACCTGCTGGAGCAGGTCCCGGCTGAGGCGCAGGTTCTGGCGGAACCGGCCGTTGCCCTCCTCGAGGAACGCGAGGGCACGCTCGGGGGTCATGGTCGCCTGGGTCTCTTTGGTATGCGCGCGCATGCGCCGAGCCTGAGGCCCCGAGGGCGATTGGGAACCCCACGAAATAGCTACGACGACCTGTAGCCGTTCTCTACGGGTCGGGCCTATCCTGAAGCCCGTGGAGTGGCTGAACTACCACCACCTCTTCTACTTCCACACCGTCGTGCGCGAGGGCGGCGTGGCCGCGGCTGCGCGCAAGCTGCGCCTCTCGCACCCCACGGTGAGCACGCAGCTGCGTCAGCTGGAGGAGGCGCTGGGCGAGCCGTTGTTCTCGCGCGAAGGGCGTGGCCTCACGCTCACCGAGACGGGGCGCTTCGTCGCGGGCTACGCCGAGGAGATCTTCTCGCTCGGCAAGGAGCTGCTCGACGGCGTGCGCACGCGTCCGACTGCGCGCGCGCCGCGCCTCGCGATCGGGATCTCGGATCCCGTGCCCAAGCTCGTCGCGCGGCGGCTGCTCGCGGTCTACGACGCGCAAGATCCTCCGGTGCGTCTCACCCTGCGTCAGGCGAGCACGCCCGAGCTCGTGACCGAGCTGCTCGCGCATCGGCTCGATGCCGTGCTCACCGACGCGGCAGGTCCCGCCTCGGCCGGCGTGTTCGATCACTTCCTCGGCGAGTGCGGCACCACGTTCTTCGCGTCTCCCGCGCTCGCACGGCGGCTCGCCTCGCCCCACCGCGTCGAGCCCAAACGCGCGGAGCGCGGCAAGACGCAACTTCGCGTCGGCAGCGAGCGCGGGAGCCAGGCGGAGGGTGTGCTCGGTTTGCAGCTCGACGACGCACCGCTCTTGATGCCTGGCACCGACAGCGCGCTCCGGCGCGCGCTCGAGGACTTCTTCGCCAACCGGGACGTGCATCCGCGGGTGGTCGCGGAGATCGACGACAGCGGGCTCCTCAAGGCCTTCGGGCAGGACGGCATCGGTGTCTTCGCAGGCCCGACGCCGCTCGCCGCGCAGATCCGCACGCAGTACAGGGTCGCGATAGTCGGGGAAGCGCCGAGCGTGCGGCAGCGCTTCCACCTCCTCAGCACCGAGCGAAAGATCGCAGCACCCCTGGTCTCGAAGCTCGTGAGCGGCGGCCACGAGATCTTTCCGGGCCGCCGCACGAGGAGGGTGGGCGCGAGACGTGGCGGACGCGACGCGTAACCGCTGGCTAGAGATGGCGTCGACGCTGCGTAGAGCTTGCGTGGAGCAGCCACGCCGCGACCGGCGGCTCGTTCACTTTCGACTGACGATGTCGTCGCTTGTCTACGTCGACGTTCGTTCGCCGAGCGCAGCACGCAGGAGCGCATAGGCCACGGCGAGGTCCGCCATCGCGTCGACGTGTGCCTGTGCGGCGGACGCGGCAGCCGATTCGCGGAGGTTGACGATGAGGAGGGACGTCGCGCCGTTTTCGAATCGGACACGCTCTGCCTCAGCGACGGCGCCTGCGATGATCTCGCCCTCCGCGGCGAGCGCCATCGCTTCCGTCGCAGCCCGAACCGCGCTCCTCGCATCGCGGACTTCGAGACGCACCTGATCACGGGCTAGCTCCGTGTCAGCATCCAATGCGGCGAGGTCGGCTCTCGCTTGGTCGATACGGCCTCGAGCGTCTCGAAACTGAAGCGGGACCTGCACCATCAGCATCGCATCCATCTGAGGACGCTCCAACGCCCTTTGAATCTCGAGCGCGCGCGCTGGGTCGGCGACGCCCGGCCCCCCCACGTCGATCGCCCCGGCGACCGTGAGATCCACGCGAGGAGAGAACTGGTTGTCCGCCAATTCCAGGCTCACCTGTGCCGCGCGACGTTGGGCAGCGAAACGCTGCAGCTCGGGCCGCGAATCGATCGCAAGCGCGACGTCTGTGTCTTCCGTGCGTGTGACCACCGCGTCGATGCTGACCTCCGGCGGAACGCGTACGGCCGACACGCTGAGCGGCTCGCCGAGATCGTCACGCAGATAAAGAGAGAGCGCGATCGTGCGCTGCTCGAGCGCACGCCTCGCGACCACGAGTGCAGCGCGGCGCTCGAGCACCGCGCGACGGTTCTCGAGGTGCTCGATGGGCGGGATCGCGCCCGCAGCGGCTCGAGCCTCCACCTGGCCGTCGCGCTCCTCCGCCAGGCGTAGAAGGTCGAGCGCGATCACGTAGCGGCGGCCCGCCGCGACCCACCGCACGTAGGCATCGGTCGCCGCAAGCTCGATCCGCAGAACTCTCGCGTCGCGGTCTGCCGTGGCCGCCTGGACTCCGTGCTCGGCCCGCCACAGAGAGGCGCGCCGCGGGTCGATTGGTCCATCGCGCCAGAGCGGTACTTGAACACCCAATCGAAACTCTCCGGCGTCGAACGTCTCGTCGTATCTGTAGTAGTCCGGAATGCCGCCGCGTGCGAAGCCGCGTCCGATTCGCCAGCCACCGAAGAAGGTCGTTCCCCAGAGCGGAGTGGGCTGAGACAAGCTGACGTCGAGACGACCGTACTCGTAATAACCGAAGAAGACGCCAGAGAGTCGAGTGCTCAAGGTGAGATCGAACGCGCCCTCGCTCGACAGTCGAAGGCCCTCGGCGCTCTCGATCCGGGCCGCTGCTGCGTCGAGGGGTGGGTGGTGGCGTCTCACGCTCGCGAGAACCTCCTCCAGTGACAGAGGGGCTGCGCCGCCCACCTCCATCGCCACCACTGGCTCCAACCGGGGAAGCACAGGATTACGGAACGTCGTGCGACCGACGCCATCCTCGACCGTCTCTTGCGCACGAGCCGACGAGAGACCGATGGATGCTCCGATGACCACGAGCGTGATGCCGAGACGTGCTCCCATCAGTAGCTCCCGCTTCCGCCGCTCGAACCCCCTCCATAGCCCCCGCCCGAGCCGCCGGAGCTGCCCGTGCCGGGAGGACTCCGCGTGCCCCGATAGCCGGAGCTCGAAGAAGGACTCGACGAGGGCTGGTGTGTGACGCTCGGCGGGAAGCCGTTCAACTGGCGCCAGATCTCGAAGCCCAAGGACACCGAGTCGAGAAGAACCCAACCGTTGGCCCGCACGCCCTGGCGCAGGTATCGCTCGTCGGGCCATGGCTCATCGGACGGATCCGGGACCACGACGACTCGGAAGTTGCCGTGCCCATCGTCCGTGGAATCGAGGAACGACACTCGGCCGCCGAATGTGCCGACGGCAACAGAAGGCCACCCGGCAAACTGCACCGCGGGCCATCCCTCGAATTGGAGTCGCACGGCACGACTCTCCGTCACCAACGCCGCGTCATTGCCGTCCACCCAGAGCTCGACCGCGCGCTCAGCGGCGTCCGGGACGAGGGTGAGCAGAGGGTCACCCACCTTCACTTGCTCGCCCATGAGATTGGCCTGAATACGAAACACCGATCCCGCCCGCGGAGCGGTCACGGTCTGGAGACCCTGTCGCGCCAGTCGCGAGTCGATCCGCAGTAGAGCCGTCTCGGCCGCCTGCAGGTCCGTTCGCGCAGACTCCAACGTCGCACGGGCATTCTCGATCTCCGCCAACATGGTCGCCTGAGCCTGCAGTCGTGAAGCGCTCGCGGCGTCGCGGTCGGCACGTGTCGCGTCGCGTGTGCTCTGGGCCGCGTCGCGGCCCGTGCGGGCTCGAGCCTCGGCGAGAACGGCGAGCTCCAACTCGCGCTGCGAGACCAGTCCTTGCTCTGCGAGATTCATTGTGCGCTCGAGATTCAGCGCTTGGGCGTCGAGGTCCGCCTCCGCGGCAGTGACGCCTTGGTCCGAAGCAGCCAGTCGGTCGCGCGCCATCTGCACTCTCGCATCGGCCGCCCGGACCGCCCCGGCTTGAGCAGCCTCCACGGCCAGCAGACGCTCCTCCAGGGCCGCTACGCGCGAGGCGTACGTGGTGAGACGGTCACGCGTGAGTGTTCGCTCCTGCTCGAGGCGATCGAGCAGCTGGGGATCGTTGTCCGACATCTCGAGAAGCAACTCCCCTTGCTCGACACGCTGCCCCTCTTGGACGTGCCACCGCACGACGCGCCCTTCCACAGGAGCTTCCAGAGTCTGCTGTCTCTCGAGGGGCTCGAAGGCGATCACTCGGCCGGACCCGGTGGCGCTCTGCTGCCAAGGGGCGAGTGCAGCGACCCCGAGCGCGAGCGCCAGGGCGACCGCGAGCCCACTCGCGACGCGAGTGGCTCGCCATGGAGGAGGAACCAATCGCATCAGTGGCGGCGAGAAGCTACCGAACTCGGCCGAGGCGTGGTGGTCAGATGAACTCATCGTCGCTCTCCGTGCTCAGCTCTGTCGAGGACAGTCTGGGTGATCGAGCCATCACTCAGCGTGAAGACCGCATCACAGCGCGCATGAATGGACGGGGCGTTCGACGTGATGATCAGGGTCCAGGGCTGCGCCGCGTCGAAGAGAGCATCGAGCATCGGCTCGCGCACGCGGGGGTCGAGACCATCGAGGGCCTCGTCGAGCACGAGGACCGCCGGCGAGCCCACGATGGCCCGTGCGACAGCGAGCCTGGTCTTCTGGCTCGCGCTCAGCGGCTCGCCGGTGCCCGTCAGCTCGGTCCGTAGCCCGTCGTCCAGGCTCTCGACGTCGGAGAGCAAACCCACGAGCGAGAGCGAAGTTCGCACCGCCGTCACGTCCACTTCAGGCCGCCCGAGGCGGACGTTGTCTAGAATCGACCCTGAGATGACCTCCGAGCGAACGACCGCGATGCGTCGACGAAGCGCCGTCAGGTCGAGGTCTCGCACGTCCAGGCCATCGACGATGACTCGCCCGCGAGTGGGGGCTCGTAAGGCAGCAATGAGCTCCACGAGCAGACTCTTCCCGGAGCCCGTCGGCCCCGAGAGCGCCACACGCTGTCCCGCGGCGACCGTCATGCTCGCGCCGGTGAGGACCGGCGGGCCACCGACGTAGGAAGCGGCAACCCCGTCGATGACGAGCGCCGCTGGACTGTTTCCAGCGGGAGCGAAAGCCAAACCGCCGGCTCGTTCCGTTCCGAGGTCGGTCAGATGGCCGAGCTTGTCTACGGCAGCGAGGAGATCGTAGTAGGTCTCGAGGTACTTTCCGATCTTGGCGAGGGACGCGACGACGATCGCCACGATGAGCTCGGCTGCGACCAGTTGCCCGAGACTGAGCTGCCTGTCGATCACGAGAAATCCGCCTATCCCGAGCACCGCCGCGTTCGCGACCGCTTGAAGCGCGAGGACCGCAACGGTCTGACCGAAGACGATCCCGAAGTGCTCTTCTCTTCGTTGCAGGTACTGTCGGGCGAGGGTCTCCGTCCTGAGCTCAGCATAGACCACGCCGCCACCCAGCTTGAAGAGCGAGTCATGGCGCGCCACCTCCTCCAGCCACGCTGCAGTCGCATACTTGGCCTTCGACTCGCCCACGGCCGTTGGCGTGCCGCGTCGCCCCAGTACGATCACGATGAAGGCGATGGCGAGCACCAGCACGACATCGAACGCGAAGAGAACGGGATGATAGAACGCCAGCACGAGCATGCCGACGGCGACCGTGAGCGTGATCTCGAGGCCCCCGAGCAGGAGAGTCGCGGCCGACTTCTGCACCGTGAAAGTGTCGAAGAATCGATTGAGCAACTCCTGAGCATCGGTCCGGTCGGTCGCCTCACGTGCCATTCGCGGGAGCCGATGCGAGAGGTCTGCCACGACCCGAACGAAGATCCGTCGCTGGAGGATCTCCACGAGGTAAGTCTGCGCGCCTCGGAGGGTCGCAGAGAAGATCAGCGCTCCCAACAGCAACATGCTCAGCACGACCAGTGGTTGGAGCAGCGTGCCGAGTGCGACGGTGTTCACGAGTGCCTGCGCCGCCACGGGGAGCGTCAACGAAAACAGGCCAACGAACAGCGCGTACACGACGATGGCGCCAAGCTCGCGACGCTCCAGCATCATCCAGCGGCGCAACCGTGCTTGAGGAGTCGGGTGGTCGTGGTGCCCACGCTCCGTTCCCTCGGACTGGTGTCGCTTGCCAGTGCTTTCGAGGCCGAGCGCGGCATCCAGAAACCATGCTCGGGCGCACGCGTCCGCGACCATGTCAGCCACGGCGACGTTGCGCGAACCGGTGGCGCTCGTCAGTTCGAGTTTGGCGCCCGTCCGGTCGGTGACGAGCCAGAGCCGTCCGTCGACGTCTTCTAGGACGACGGGCGCGCTTGGGCCGACCTGCTCCATCGCGGTCTTCAGCGTGCGCCGCGTCACGTCTCGAGATGCGTTTGGGGGTAGGACAGCCCTGACGCGAGTGCCAAGCGCTTCGAGTGCGCGGCAGAGCACTGCGCCGGTAGAATCCCGCGGCAAGAGCGCGCGAGCACCGAACGCGTCGCTGACCGCGTCGTGGACCGCCTGGCTCGACCTTCCCAGCGCTAGCGCGTCGAGGATCCGCTCCGCCAGCGCCTCCAATTCGGTGACGGTCGCGCCCGCCGCAAGACTTTCCGGACCGGGGAACAACGTTGGAGACGTCATGGCGCCTGTGAGGTGGACCGCCCGTGGCCGAGAACCAATCCGATGAACCCGCGTGCAACCATCGAGAATCTCGATGATGCCAGGACGCCGCTCGACTCATCGACGCAACCAATCGGCGACATCGGCCGAGGCTGTAGCCTGCCCGGCGCTGAAGCGCCAGATCAAGGCGATGACCACTCAACACGCCCCTGCCTCCCTCACCCACAGCGAGGCCCTCCGTCTCGTCGACATCTCCGCGTACATGGCATGGGTCGACCGCCGTCTCGATGCGAACGAGATCTCAGCGGCGCGCGGGGTCGCCGTAGTGCACGGCGTCGATCGCGCCGGAGCGGGCCTGCTGGCCAAAGGACCCATCGACCCCCTCTCGTTCGAGATCGCGGCTCTGGAATCCGGTTCGCGAGACATCGCGTACGCCACGGCTGTCTGGATCGCGCTTGCCGACGGGGTGCTCGGGCCACCGGAGCGCTTCGCGCTCGACCGTCTCGCGTGGTGCCTCGGGCTCGAGCGGGATCGGCGGGAGACACTCGAGGACCTCGTGTGGGTGTGGGCCGGCGCTGTCGGAGAGTGGGAACGGCGCTACGCTGGCGTGCTCCAACAGGTCGGGACGCTTTGACCCGTCCGTGCCGCGCGGGGGCCTCGACGGGTCGACGTCAGCGTAGCGTTCCATGCGTCCATGAGCGCGGGACGACGAGAGAACGCCATGTGGCCACAGCGTTCTCATTCTCGCGATTTGTTTGGATCGCACTACTCGGCGGGCTCTCGTTGTCCGGGTGCGGGGCGACGTCGCGATCCACGGGAAGCCTCGCCGGTTCCGGCGATCTCGAACAGTACTTCGTGGGGACTCAGGTGATTCGCTTGCCCGATGGTACCGAACAGGACCCGACCCCGGCGGTCGCTCATCGCACGCTCCGCCCAGATGAGCACGCGATTCTGGAGGAGACCATCGCACGGGACCCGTGGGGCGAGCTCGAATCCCATGCCTTACGTCTGGATGTCGATCCCTCGAACACCCGCTTTATCCTGCGCGAGCCAGGAACCCCCATCAGCGGCGAGGGCGAACTGACCGGAGAGCCGTGGAACTGGACTGCGTGGCATGTCCAAACACGCCTCCCCGACGGGACTATCGTCGTCACCGATGACTTCCTCTCCGCCACGGACCTACGGGCCGAATCTCGAGTGATCGGCACGGACGGCGCTCCGCGGTTCGTCATCCGGCAGATCCTCACCCGCGTCACGCGCGAGCGCTACGAGCGAGAACGAGCCGAAATGGAATCGGAAACAGGAGGACCATCATCAGACAGCGGCAATTGACGTGAGCCGTCCCGCGGGTCGCTTCGTCGCGCTGACGATCGGGCGTTCCAGGTTCTTTCGCAGCACACATGCTCGCGGTCTCGCGGTCGGGCGGGGCATTCGCCATGGGCGTCATCCGGGATCTACACAATTGCGATAGGATGTCGGCCGTGGAGTGCTCCCAAGACCAGCTGTGGACAACGACAACGCCCAGGTGGTCGTACATCGTGCACGAACACCTGGGCGTCGATGCGCCAGACGTCGAGCCTGGCGACCTCACTCCAGGAGTTCGGTCAGAGCGTCGAGCCAGCTACGCTTCTTCTTGGCACGAGCTCGGTCGTTCCGGGTGACCGCGGGCACCGGGGCTTCCGCGCCATACACCTCCGAATCCTCCCCATCGTCGGGACCCATTCGGGCGAATAGCTTCTCCATCTCTCCTCCATCGAGCCAGACTCCTTGGCATGAGCGACACACGTCGACCTGCACGCCGTCGCGATCGCGAACCAGTAGTTTCTCGTTCTTGCATCGGGGGCAGTCCACAAGTACCTCCTTGAATTCGAATCTCGCCAGCGCCGCCTGGTCACTCGAGACGCGTCTTGTGAGCCGGCAACTTGCGTCCGAACCAGTCTCGACACCATCGCAGTGAGATCGCTTTTCCATAGGAAGCCGCGATGGATCAGCGACACGTGGACTCCGTTGGCTTGGAGAAACCGATGCCGTCCATCGCTTCGACTGCATGGCACGGCCACTTCCGCGGAAGCATCCCAGGAAGTGAACCCCTGGAGTCCTGCACCGGCTCCGTTCGGCACGTATCGTCAACCCGCGACGACAGGTCCTGCCACTCGAAAGGATCGGCTGTGAACGACGCTCTTGCAAACGAACCCCCTTCCGGGCAAACTTCCGCCTGCTTTGAGACACTTTCGAATTCGGCTGCGATCACTGGGGCAGAAGAGTTCTGGAAGCGGAGGTCACGCATGCCCACGCCGCCCCCGTTGGAGTGGCTGAATTATCACCATCTCCTCTACTTCTATGTCGTGGCACGTGAGGGCACCATCGCCAAGGCGTGCGAGGTGCTGCGCCTCACGCAGCCCACCATCTCAGGGCAGCTGAAGTCGCTGGAAGACGCCCTCGGCGAGCGCCTCTTCGATCGGTCGAAGCGCACCCTTGCCCTCACGGAAACCGGACACGTCGTCTACGCGTACGCCCAGGACATCTTCGGGCTGGGGCGCGAACTGCAAGACACCCTGAAGGGGCGACCGACCGGCAAGCCACTGCGGTTCCGAGTGGGGGTGTCCGATGTCGTGCCGAAGCTCATGGCGTACAGACTCCTCGAGCCCGCGCTCCGAATAGGGGGTGACGTGCAGCTCGTCTGCAGCGAGGACACGGCCGAACGCTTGGTTGAATCCCTCTCAGCTCACGCCCTGGACTTGGTAGTTGCCGACTCGCCAGTCGTGCATCCGAGCAAGAAGCGTAAGGTCTACAACCACTTCATCGGCGAATGCTCCGTGAGCTTCTTCGCGAGCACATTGGTCCATGGTCGGCTTCGGGGCTCGTTTCCCGCGTGTCTCCACGGTCAGCCCATGCTGCTGCCGACAGAGGAACACGTTCTCCGCCGCCAGCTCGACAAGTGGTTCGAGACCGCAGGCGTCCGGCCTCGAGTTGCCGGTGAGTTTGCGGACAGTGCCTTGATGAAGGTCTTCGGAGAGCGGAGCGAGGGAGTCTTCCCCGGCCCTAGCGTCATCGAGAAAGAGATCCGAGACCACTACGGAGTTGTGGTGGTTGGGCGCGCCAACGAGGTCCGAGAGCGCTTCTACGCCATCAGTGCCGAGCGCCGCATTCAGCATCCAGCCGTCCAGGCCATCGTCGAGGCCGCGAAACACGCCATCTTCACAGAGTGACTGGTTCCTCTGAGGCTCTGCGTCAGAGGTGATGGCGTTCCAACGACGAGCGCAAGATGCCGATGCAGCATTCGTGAGCGACACGTTGGTCATCGCGCGAGGCACGCACCCCCACAGCCACACCCGTCGGGACGCACGTACTTGGCGCCGCACGATGCGTCCGACCGGAGCCTTCATCATCAATCACTCCTCGCGCATTCTCGCGCTTCGGGGTGTCCACGGACCGGGCGAATCTTCACAGATCCGCAATCTCCGCGAGTGTCATCGGGCCCCGGAGCAACGACAGCGCCCATCGAGGCTGCAGCAGCGACACCTCGTTGCTTCCCGCCTGGCGCACCACGAAGAACAGCGGGGCGATGAACTGGATGAGCTTGTCGAGGGCTCCGCGCTTCTTCTCGCCGAGCCCCTCGATGACCCGCCAGCGATCCGGCTCGGTCTGGAGGCGGCCGATGATCCACGTGCCCGCGTTGCTCAACGCGCGGTAGTCGAGGTCCATCGGGTTCTGCGTGGCGACGATGCAGCCCACGCCGAAGGCTCGGGCCTGCTTCATCAGCGCCACCATGGGGCGCTTCGTCGGCGGGTTGTGCGGGTGCGGTGGGAGGAACCCGTACACCTCGTCGAAGACGACCATCCCGCGGAGCTTCTTGGTGCCCTTCAGCGATCGCACCCACGCGAGCGCCTCCTCGAGCACCACGCCCAAGGCGAGCGCGCGCTCGTCGTCCTGGAGGTGCGCGACGCTGATGATCGTCGCCGTGGTCTTCCCATCGACGGGCTGCATCCACGTGCCGACGTCGAGGTCTTGACCCTCTCGCCAGCGTGCGAGCGAGCTCGAGGCGATGAGCGTGTTCAGGTCGGCCGCGAGCTCGGCGCGCGCCTTCTCGCCCATGTACGTCTCGACCGGCAGGACGCCGATCTCCGAGAACGGCGGCGTGAACACGTCGGGCACCAGCGAGCCGAGATCCGCAGGCAGCTTGTTGCGATGACGATGCTCGGCGATCGCCGTGAGCAGCGCATGCGCTCGGCTCTGCGCCGGATCGGGGTCGCGCCCCATGAGGCGAAGCACCATCGAGACCGCCGCTTCGAGCGTCGCGCGCGCGCCGATGAGGTCGTGGTCCCAACGGCTGCTGCGTCGCTCGAGCGCCGAGAGCAGATGCAGCGGCTCGCCGGCATCGCTGCCGGGCGTGATGACGCGGACGTGCGTGCTCGCGCAGTACTTGCGGAGGTCCGCTTCGCTGATGCCCCAGCCGCGAAGCTGCTTCTCCCGCTTCGCCGCCTCCTGAGCGACCAGCGGCGCATCGGCCACGTCGTCCGCATCACCGCGCGCGGCCTCGACCCAGGGGGCGATGTGCTTTGCGTCGAACGAGGGGAACGCGAGCTTGAGGTTCGCGAGGTCGCCCTTCACGTCGAGCAAGAGCACGGGGATCTTCGAGCGCAGCGCTTCCTCGACGAGCACCGTGACGAGCCCGGTCTTGCCCGAGCCCGTCATGCCGACGACCACCGCGTGCGTGACGAGGTCGTCGGCGTTCAGCTCGAACGTGCCACGCGCCTCGCCTTTGACGGTGCGGCGCGCGCCAAGGTTGAACTTGAGCGGCGGCACTCAGCCCTTCGGCGGGAACGGATCGTTCCCGTACGTGGATTCCTTCTCCACCTTGCCGTCCGCCGTGTGGACGATGAGCTGCGCAGGCTTGCGTGCCTTCGCGAGCTCACTGCCGCGCGCGATCGCGTCCTTCTTGTTCGGGAAGAGCTTCGTCGCCTTCTTGTTCCCGCGCTTCTTCACCGACCACTCGGTGTTCACGCCAGGACCGCCGCCGTGCGGGCGGACGTCGTAGATGGTTCGCTTCGCCACGCTCAGGTCCCGCTGTTCGGGTCGTTGGGATCACTGGGCTTGTTGGGATCGAGGAAGGGCGTCGGATCGACGATATCGAGGCCACCGCCGCCACCACCGCCGCTGCCACGCCGCTCGGCGAGACCGAGCGTGATCAGGTAGTCGCGACGCTTGATGGTGAGACGCGCGATCTCCGACCACTCGTCGTACCACTCGCGGAGTGCGAGCAGCGCCTGGATGTAGGCCTCCTCGGACTCCTGCGTGTCGGGCACGTGCTCGCCATCGCCCGCGAGCTTCACGAGGGCTGCGAGTCGCTTGCGCTCGGCCGGGGTGTAGCCGCGCTTCGCGAGGACCGCGAAGGCTTCCTTCGCGCCCGGGAGCTTCTCGGCCGCCGTCATCCTCTGGAGAATGCGCTCGACGTTGAACACGGCCTCGGGACCGGCGATCGGCTCGATGCCGAAGAGCACGGCCTTGAACACGTCGGGGAAGCGCTTGAGGATCGCGCGAAGCGCGCGGATGTGCGGCTCGTCCCAGTTGTCGAGCTCGGTGATGGCATCGAGGATGTTGGCCGGCGTGAGGATGTCTTCCGCGCGCGACTCGGCGACAGCAATGAACAGCGCGGTCCCGCGCTGATGCTCGGCCTTGTCGTAGCCCATGCGCTGGAGGATGGCGCGCGCGCCTCTCTCCTTGACGAGCCCCATGAGAAACGTCGCGACGCGCCCAGGCGTCTGCTCGAGCGTCTCCAGCGAGATGCCCGCTTCCGTGAGCACGCGCTTCTTCTTCAGCTTCTTCTTCGCTGCCATCGAGGCTCCCTCTCTGGGATGTGCGACCGAGGCAACCACGCTCGGTGTGCCAGTCAGTGATGCAGAATGGCCTCACGTCGTGCAAGTTTTTTTCGTCGCTGACAGATCGACACGATGCGCACGTCAGGACGCGGGTAGGCGGTTCCGGCGCCGCGCCCGCCGGTTCCTCCTCAGCGTCGATGGTTCCGGGACGCAGCGGGAGGTTCCGACTCGGGATTCGGAGGTTCCGGCTCGGGCTGCGGAGGTTCCGGCTCGGGCTGCGGAGGTTCCGGCTCGGGCTGCGGAGGTTCCGGCTCGGGCTGCGGAGGTTCCGGCTCGTCGTCCCACCGCTCCGGCGCGCGATTGGAGAATCCGGCGCGCAAAGCGAGGTTCCGGCGCGCGCCGGGGGCCGAAGGAGGTCGCGCCGGAACCGATCTCCGTGCCGACGGCAGCAGATCGGCGGAGACGGAGCCTCTCGTCGCCGTGGACATGGCGTACAGCGTCGCTCGAGGAGCGTGCGACCCGCGCCTGCGGCCCACGTGTCGGAGCCACCATCCACCGATGAAGGCACGCCCCGTCCATCTCGCGCGTTTGCCATGGCCAACCAAGGTACCCCGTCCCGGTGTCGGCCGAACATCGATTCGGAGGAGGAGCGCGCCGCGCGCTCGCTTGCGGGCGCGAGCGCGGGCTCCGCACGGAGGCCCCTTCGCAGCGAGCGGGGGGGATCGCGGTATCCTCGGCCGCCTCATGACTGATCGTGCTCGTCGTGCTCCGCGCGCTCCTCGTGACCTCCGCCCGCGGTTCCGCGCTCTCTTCGAGGTCGAGGTGGCGTCGTGACCGCGGCCGCGCTCAGAGACGCGCGCTTCGCTCCAAACGCACCCTCACTCCCGTTCATCGGTCGGGCGTTCAGCGACCGGCGGCGCCAACTCGAAGCGCTCGAGAAGCTTCGCGACGATCACGGAGACCTCGTCTGGATCCATGTCTTCGGAAGCATTCGAGTGCTCGCGTTTCTGAGCGCGGACGACCTCGATGCCGGCTTGCGCAACAAGGACGGCGCCTATTCCAACCGCATGGACTGGGAGCGGTACCTCGATCACGTGTTTCCGGGGGCTGCCATGTGACACCGAGCCTGCGTACGCCGAGCGGAACGGCACCTCGGTGCCGGATGCGCATCCGGTTCTCGTGAGCCACGGCCTTCCCCACCGAGTCGAACCCCCGTACACTGTTCGCATGCCGAGGCACACACTGGAGAAGCGAACATCCCGCGCGCGCTGCTCGCGGGCGCGCGCTGGCTCGCGAACCCAGTCTCCGTAGGGGGCGCGAAGCAGGTGCCGCGGATGAAGGCATTCATGGGCGCGGCCCTCTCGAACGCCGCCGCATTGAGCAACAGGTCGGGTAGTCTTGTCGGAGCGTTCTACGACTGCGCGTTTTCGGGGAACCCTAGGCTTACGTAGAGGCCGACCTCGCGGTCGTCGCCCAGGATGCGAGGTAGCGATCAGCAGCTGTCGCGCGCGGCGATCAGCGCGCGCCCGATGTCGCTCACGGCGGTCTCGTAGGAGCTCGCGCAGATCGAGCTCACGCTCGTCTGCACGCCGGCGCGATCGAGATCGCGCGCCACCTCAACCATGCGTCGCGCAGGGAAGGCGTTGCCTGCCGGGCTCGTGCACGCGGGCACGATGCGGTTGGCATCCATCGGATCGGGGCGCGGAATCATCGCCGGATCGGCGAGCAGCGCGTCGTAGCCGGCGAAGGCGCCGTCGGGGATGCCGCCGATCACGGAGTACACGAGGAGCCCGGGGTGCGGGCGCAGGCCGAGGAACCCATCGACGTAGCGGCGCTGGGGATAGAGCACGTCGGTGTAGGTGATGCAGCGGGTGTTGAGGCCGACTCCCGTGAAGCGCGTGTCGCTCGGATCGAAGAGGCGCGTCTCGGGCGTGGAGCAGTCGTCCTCGTCGGAGACGAGCGTGATCGCGAGCACCGACTCGTCGCGGAGGAAGCCCGCGTTCGCGTCGAGCGCGTGGCCCGTGCTTCCGTCGCGGAACGACGGCGGGACGTAACCCTCTCGGGTCCACGCGGTGCTCGAGCTCGGCGAGAGCGCACGCAGCGGCGCCTCGAGCTGTTGCTCGAAGCCGCAGCCACCCGTGCCTGCCTGCGCAACGCACGCGAAGCTCGCCGCGAAGGCGTCCGCTGAGGTCGCGCCCCCGGGCATGAACTCGAAGACGCCGCTCGGGTGCGGGCTCGCGCAGCTCGGGCCGGTGCGTCAGAGGATGCCGTCATCGCCGAAGCCCATGCGGCACGAGGGCACGCCCGTCAGGTCCCCTGCGCCGAGATCGGGCGTGACCACACCGAGGTGGAGCGAGCGCACCGGCGTGAACTCGCGCGTGCCGTCGTCGTTCGCATCACCGCTCGCAAGCACGCGCACGAGGCGCGGGATCTCGTTCGCGAGCACGACCTGCTCCTCGACCATCGAGTTGCTCGCGTCGACGAGGAAAAGCCAGTCCACGTCCTGCGCGCAAGGCACGGGCCCGGGATCGCACACGCAGCCCGCGCCCTCGCAGTAGCCGAGCGCACCGCCCGCGCATTCGCAGGCCGCACCGGGCGTGCAGCTCGAGGCCGCATCGACACTCGGCGCGTCGCGCGACCCCGAGGCATCCGCCCCCGCCATCGCCGCGTCAATCGACGGATCGACGGCCGCATCGGCCAGTGCCGCATCGATCTGCGGTCCGCCGCACGAGCACATCTCGAAGGTTCCGCCGGCGTTGCAGAGCTGGGCGCCGGTCCGGCCATCGGTGCACACGCACGCTCGCGAGGTGCCCTCGACGCAGTGCGTTCCGCCGCCACAGCCGGCGATCGCCATCGCGATCAACGCCGCGCCGATGAAGCGAGCCCTCGTCACCTGGTCCTCCTGCCCGATCCGAACGAGCGTGGGGAGCGGAGCTGGACCTGACCGTGGGCTCGACGAACGCGGCCCCTGCGGACGTTCCTGCGTGATCGATTGCGCGAGATCCTTGTCAGCCCGTAGGCCGAACGAGCGCCCAATCCGCCAGTCTGGCGGCCAGGAGCCAGCCCACGGTGAGGTTGGCGCTCATCCCGATGCCGTACCAAGCCGGCATTCCCCACCAGTTCATCATCTGCCCGTAGCTGGCCACGGACGCCGCGAGCGCAGCAATCGCAACGGCGCCGAGTCGGCGCGACCGTGACAGCTCCTTCGTGAGGAGCGTCAGAGCGACGAGCCCGAGCGACACGGCGAGTTGCGCCGCGAGCTCGAGGGCGAAGTAGCGCGCAGGATCGTAGGCGGTGATCGGAACGGCTACGATCCAGGCGAAGGTGCGCTCCGTCGTCAGGGTGAGCATGGAGCTACCGAGCTGCGCGTCGAAAGCGGCCGTCGTCCAGGTGCCGGGCGCGGCACGCACGGTGGTCTCGGACTGCATGTCGTGCGGGGGCCGGCCGCTCGCGTCGTATTGCGGAGTCGTCGGGACACCCCACGGGAGGCACTGCGTCACACCGCTCCACACAAAGAGAACAGTGGCCATCGCGAGCACGGTGAACACGGGTCGGAGTGTCGTCATGGGTATCGATTCTCCCGCGCGGCGCGCCCGATCAGGCCAATCCGTCGAGGATGCGTGCCAGTGCCGTGAGGTCCGAGACGTACAGGCCGTCTTTCAGGCGTACACTCCCCCCGAGCGAGGGCTTGTGCGCGACCCGATCGGGCCATTCAGATGGCCGCGCGAGATTGCCAGCGACGTAGAGCCCGCGGCCCGTGGCTTTGAAGGAGACCGCGATGAGACCGCCTCGGTAGATCGGCAGATAGCCGCGACACGGCCGCGGGGTCCATCCGGCTGTGGCGAGGCGCTTCGCTGCCGCGTCGTAGAGGGCCCGCTGCTCTGGATAGCGAGCGAAATGTCCTACGACGAGCCGACGTTCGTCGTCGTACGGATTCGAGGAAATGACCTCTTCGACGACGGCGAGCGCTTGGAACTGGCCCAGACCGCGCTCGCGAAGGTGCTTCTTGGCTTCGTCGCGGTCGGTGATGTGCGCCCGTTCGAGCTCGGCGCGCCACGCTGCGAGATCCTTGCCGGTCTTCTTCTTCAGGTTCGCGAGGATGGCCTCGCCCATCGCTTTCGGTCCCAGCGCCATGCGTTCGCCTCCGTCGCGCACGAGGATAGACGCGGTGCGTGCGGCTCAATAGAACGTCTGCGACATGTTTCGCCAACCCGTGGGCGTCTTTCCGGTGTGGGCGCGGCAGACGCGCCCGAAATGCGAGGCATCGGCGAACGCCCCTAGACTGTTGTAGAGCCCGCTCCGGTCGTCGGCCTCGAGCGTGCGCGCCAGGCGCGCGAGCGTGTCGATGCGCTTCGGCGACTGCCCGGCGAACCGCATGCAGAGGCGCTGTATCCAGCGGTCACCGGTCGGAATGGGCTCTTCGCCCGCCACGTGAGCTCGCCAGAGCGCGAGGAAATCGCGCTCGTCGGGTGTGATCGTGAGGCTCCTTCGTAGGTCGCCGAGAAGGACGCTCACGTCGTCGAGGGAGCTGCATTCGGCGAACGGTGCGAGCATCGGGTGCGCGGTCGGCGCGAGCTCCAGCTCGAGGAATCGGCGCGGCTCGCCCAGGAGGCACTTGACGAGATTCGGCGACAGGCGCGCACACTCCACGACGTCGTCGAGTACGCGCACTGCCTTGTGCGGCGTGTGGAGCACCACACGGGTACGAGCTGCCCTGGCGACGATGACGACGCTCGCGGTCGGCAGGAGGTGCACGCGGCCGGGCCGAAAGCGCCTGCGCTCGATGAGGAATGGCACCGTCACGAGGGCGGCGCGCCTCGGTCGAGGCGAAGGGTGTGTTCGCGCTTCACGAGCGGACAGCCGGTCGCGATCATCGCGGCATCCGAGCCGGTGCGGAGTGCGGGTGTCAACCTCCAGCGAGGGCTCCGGCAGGTCGTCCGCGTATGCGCCCGTCGCGAGGTAGGCGAAAGGCACGAGGCGTGTGTCCGGCTCGTGATGACTGCGCCACCTCGAGCACCGGGCCTCGGAGTCACCATATGGTGACTCTTGCGAGCGGATTCACGTGAGACACTCGGCCCATGACTTCGCCTGGTCCGGGGCCTGTGCTCGTCGTCGATGACGGCGGGTACGCTACGGTTTCTTGCCGTCGCCATGGAACGGCTCGGCTCGCGGCTGGCCGCGCTCATCCGCGAGCTCGTCCGCCTCGAGCTCCCTGGAGGGGACACCAGGCGCCCGGCTGCTCGCACCCGTAGCGTCCGAGACGCTGGAAGGTCACCCATGATCGCACCCGAGCTGCGCACGTCGAGCCACGCGGGAGAAACACTTCGAGTCGTACGCGAGGTCGCGCTCACCGGCACCCATGGTCCGCGCTCGATGCAGCTGGTCGAGGTCGTTCGATCCGTTTGCGTCGGCGCGACGCCCAGCACCCCGCCCCAGAGCGACGGGGGGCGTCGCGCACTCGTCGATCTCCTCGTCCTCGCCGCCTGCATCGAGACGGAGGTCGACGCGGAGAAGGAGAAGCTGGTGCTCGAGCGAGCGAGGCAGTGGCGAATCGACTCGCCTTGGCTCCGCGCCCTGCCGGCGCTGCGACAACGGCGGATCCTGACGCTCAAGCGCGCGCTCGCCTCGCGCGCACCAGACGCGCGCCGCGTGCTCGCTCGCAGTTGGTCGGAGGACGGCGTAGCGGGCGCCCTCGGAGCGGCGGCGTTCGTTCTGGGCATCTACCGCGACGCAGCCCTGGCCAAGCGCTTCCGCTACCTCGGGGAGCTGGCGCAAGGGACGCTCGGTCGTGCGTTCCACGATCACCTCGTCTCGCGAGGCATGAGGTTTCCCGGCGAGCATGGCGGCATGCCCGAGCGGATGGTCCACCACGACCTCATGCATGTGCTGAACGACTACGGCACGGACGCGGCGGGCGAGTGCCAGCTCGGCGCGTTCTACGCTGGGCATTGCTCGTCCCGCGGAGAAGCCGAGTGGTTCACGTTCTTCATCATCGTCGTGGCTACGTTCCATCTCGAGCTCGCCGTCAGTCCCGCCGTCGTCACCCCTACGCGTGGAGCGTTCGACCCACGAGCGGCGCTCCTCGCGTTCGATCGCGGTTCGCGCGTGACCACGGACGTGATGGGTCGCTGGGACTATTGGTCGCTGATGCCGCTACCGCTCGCCGAGGCCCGATCACGGCTGGGACTCGCTCCACCGAATACCTGAAACAGAGACGGCCGGCGCAAGATTGCAACCGTCTCGAGCTTGCCGAGGCGGGCCGCGCGTAGACCGCTCCCGTGAGCACGATGTTCACTCCCAGTGCTCGAGGTGTTCGATGGCGGGGGTCTCGACGCGATCGTGCCCGAGCGCGACGGCAACGACTTCTCCACGAGCTCCGACATCGCTCGCGATGGACCCACGCGCAGTCAGGCTCGGCGCGCGACTCTGCGGCGCCGTGCGCCCCGCGGCCCGGTAGACCGCTGCGTCGAGCTCAGGCTTCGCGCCAGCATCGCGGTGAGGCCGATCGCCTCCACGAGGTTCGCTGCGTGCTTGGAAGTCGCGATCACGGTCGCGTCGCGATCTGGAAGCCCGCCCGGCCGAGCCAGTCGACGACATCGTCGCGTTCCAGACCGCGACACGAAGCTCGGACGCCATGAGCGATACGGTCGCGTGGGATCAGCGTGCGCTCCGGAACGAGGACGGTCAGGTCCGTGTATCGAGCACCATCGAGGGTGTACTCGGTCCAGATCGCGGTGCCGGCCCGCGCCTCGCGACGTACATGCCAAGACGCTTGGTCCACGATGATGAGGGGCGCGAACAGCATGACGACAGTCTCTCCTGAAAGTTCTTCGATGCTCCCGGGCGACCTCGCCGAGAATGGATTCACCCTTGATCAATCGCTTGGCCCCCGATCGGACGCCGCGGCGAGGACTAGCTCCACCTCGCGAGCGATGTCGAGGATTCCGATTGGCTTGCCCAGGATGCGGGCTCCTGGCGGCAGAGTCCGTCGCGCGTGCTCGGGGTTGCCCGTGACGATGACCGTCCGCTTGGCGAGCTCGGGCGCTTCCCGCTCCAGCTCGACGAGCAGCGCCGCGCCGCTCATTCGCGGCATGTCGTAGTCGCTCACGACGACGTCGAACAAGTGACCTGCACGCACCAGATCGAGCGCGGCTCCCCCATCCTCAGCGACCGTGACCTCGTATCCGTACTGCCCAAGGCCGCGAGCCAGAGCGGAACGAAGCCGCTCTTCGTCGTCGACGAGCAGGATGGCAGGCTTCTTCATACGATGGAGAACACGACGTAGCTCGTTCTACTTCACCCGATATCGGCTGGTTGCGCAACCCCATGAGTTGAATGCCGGCAGGCGGGCTTACGGCACGTAGCGCACCACGAGCGGCACGTCGGCGAACGCTGCGAACCGCACCCCAGGATGCGTTCCGCCGAGCGTGCCCGCGGGATCGACTCGTCGGCAGCGACCCCGAGCTCGATGGAGTGGGCGGGCAAGATCGGCCCAGCAAACGCTCACGCTGTGCGAGTCCCGTGCGCGGGCGACCGCACCCCGAGCAGGCTCTCGCTCGTGTCTCGCATCCTGCGGCTGGGCAAACGCTTCGGCGAGGAGCGCCTCGAGGTGATGCACGATCGACATGGCGCGCGATCGACGGCACTCGTGGGTCACGACGGACAGCGTCGCTTCGCTCGGACTCTGATCACGATGCGCCGTTCGCCGCTCACGATCGGGCGGAATGCGCAATGAGCTCGCGTCCACTCTTGCTGCACACGTTCGTCGTGCGGGCCGACGCCGAGCGCAGCGTCGGGTTCGAATCGCACATGTTCGGTACGGATGCGTCGCGTCCTCCACCACGCGCGCCGAACCATCGAGCATTCCTATGCGATTGCGAAGCGCACGTCGATGGTGAGCGAGCCCGAGCGGACGCACGTTCGGGCCATCCAAGGAGGTCCCCGTGAACTCGTCGGCCCGCTTCTGCATACTCTCTGTGTCGGCCCTCATGCTCGTCGCCATCGCCACTGGATGCGGCGGGGGTCAGCGCGTCGCTCATCGAACGTCCCTTCCCGAGGCTGGGGTGACCCATCGCACGTACGCTGTACTCGTCCACCCCGTCAACGAAGGGGAGCTAGACGAGATCGTCGCCAACACCATGCACGACATCATGGCCGCCAGAGGCTACGTGAGGACGGAAGCGAGCAACGCCGACATGCTCGTGTCGTTCGGCGTCCTGCTCACCGACCCCCGGGTGGGCGCGGATGGGCGCATGGAGACCTCCGACCTCAGCACTCAGCCCGACGCGCCGGTGCGCACGAAGACCCTCGTCGTCATGCTGCACGACGGGGACACGAGGGAAGTCGTGTGGATCGGCATCTCCACGACGAGCGCGGCGGACTCGGATCTGCGGGAACACACGGCGGAGATCCTGAGGGACATCGAAGCGCGAATCCCGGCGGCGGGAACCTGACCGTGAGCGGACGCGACGAAAAGGACGTGCGTCGCGAGAATCACGTGGTCGTTCCGCTGATCATCGTGCTGGTGGCGCTTCTGCACACAGGCAACATCAGCGTGGCGTCAGCGCAGCAGGCTATCGTCAGCCTGCCTAGCGCGGACGTCACCCCCGAAGGCCACGGATTCTTCATGCACGAGAGCCAGGTGGCGCCGTTCGATTCCCAGGCGGTCGGGTGGGAGTCTACCCACTTCCTCACCTATGGTCTGGGTCATCACACGGAGCTCGCCGTCACGATGTTCTCCACGTGGAGCCCGAACGTCGCGGCCCGACAGACGATGGCGCTCGGCTGGAAGTCGTCGATTCCGCTCCTCGACGACGTCGAAGAACTCGACCTGCGCATTGTCGGCGGCGCGATGGGATTGGTCTCCGTCCTCGACGGCGGGTGGGGGCATTGGCTCTACGCCCTCGCTTCCCTCGAGCTGACCGCCACCGGCACTAGGTTGGCTGCCGGCGCGAGCCACGGGAGCGAGCAACTGTTCGGCACGAGAGACACCGTGTCCTTCATCGCGTCCGTCGAACAGCGGGTTCCGTGGGTGCATGGGCTCTCCGTCGTGGGGGAATGGTTCTCCGGGAGCCACGACCTAGCAAATCTGATCGTCGGTCTGACGTACCACCCCGACCACACGTGGATCTTCGTCGTCGGCTGGAAGATTCCGACCTCAGACGCCGTGTTCACACTGGAAGAACAAGGTCTCGTTGGCGAAATAGGTGTCTTTTGGCACTGATGGCAGCTCCACATGGAGGCGTCGCGTGAGCCATACCATCCGTACGTTCATCCTCCTCGCACTCGCTTCGATCAGCGCAGCGTGCGCGCATGTTCGATCGGCCTCGACGCCGATGCGCGCTTGGTCCGTGGACACCGGCGGGACTCAGCACGCCAGCCGTTGCGCCATGATCGTGCTACCAGGCATGGGCGATGAACCCGAATCATTCCTTCGCCATGGTTTCGATGAAGACCTACGCGATGCTGGTCTCGAGTGCGACCTCGTCCTGGCTGACGCTCACCTCAGTTATTATCGCGAGGGGAACGTCGGCGAACGCGTTGCCCTGGATCTGGTACAGGAAGCACACGCCCGAGGGTACGAACAGATCTGGCTCGTCGGAATCTCGCTCGGTGGTCTGGGCGTGATGGAAGCCGTGATGAGGAGACCCGAGCACGTAGACGGTGTGGTGCTGATAGCACCTTTCCTCGGGCCGGAAGCTCGCGTGCTGTCTGCGGCCGAAGGGACGTACGTCGACCCGCCCCGACGCCACATCCTCTTGCACGCACGGCCGCGCATCGAGTGGCTGGCGACCCATGCTGAGCGAGGGCATCCCGTGCCCATCTACTTGGCTTTCGGGAACAATGATCGGTACTCGGAGGGTCTTCGAGCCCTTTCGCGCCTCGTCCATCCGACGCGGGCGATCGTCGTGGAGGGTCGACACGACTGGGCGACCTGGCGAACTGCATGGCGATCGGTCCTTCGGCGCATGGAAGCCGACCATCTCGCGGCCAGCGAGGTCGACGCGCGCTGGACGAGTCACGGCCGCTGAGCGGCGAGAACGTCGGGACCGCTGCGCTTCATCAATGTCTCCACGAGGGGATGCGGGAACTTTCGGTCTGCCGTGACGGCGTAGAAGTCCTCTTCCAGCCCGGCGACTGGACCCAAGTCGTGGAGTCGCTTGGCCCGGAGCTCGTCCCGGACGACGACGGGCGGAACGACCGCGACCGCCTCCGTGTCCCGCGCCAGCAGGCGCAGCATGGCCATGTCATCGACCTCCGCGCGCACCTCGGCGATGACGCCCAGCTTCGTGCACAGCGCGTGAAATCCGGCGTTGATGGCGCTGCGGGCACCGGGAAGGAGAAAGGAGACGCTCGACCCGTCGCGGCGCAGGTTGAACGACGACTTCTTGCTGCACACGAAGCTCACTCGCTGACGAGCGATCTGGCGGCTTCGCAGCGACGAAGAGACCTCGATCTCGGCGATGGCCGTGTTCGCCAGGACGAGATCGAGATGGTGCTCTCGAAGCATGCCCAACAACTCCACGAGGCCACCCGACACCAGTCGGAGGCGCACGTGCGGCATGCTGAGCAGAGGCTCGAGGAACGACTCCTGGAAGTTTCGCGACAGCGTAGCGACCGCGCCGATACGGAGAATCGCCGAGGGATCGCGGACACCGCCGAACGTGCTCAGAAGCTCGCGACCTTGTGCGAAGATCGCGTCGGCATGGGCGAGCGCGACGCGACCGGCCTCCGTCAGGACCAGACTCCGACCTTCGCGAAGGAAAAGAGGTGCCCCGAGGTTCGCTTCGAGTTGTCGAATCTGTGTCGAGAGCGCCGAGGGGGAGATCCGTAGGTCCTGCGCCGTGCGCGAGAGGTTGCCTCGATGCGCGACAGCCCAGAAGTATTGCAGGTGGTGGTAGTTCAACGTGGGAGCGATCGACATGCGCCGATCCTTTCATAGACGAGAACGAATCCGTCTGTATTCTGTCATTTTCTATGGCGAGCCGTCGAAGTACGAGTGAGTCCTCCACTACAGAAAGACGAGGGTCATGAGATACCGAACGGACGGTCAAGGCAAGAAGCGTGTCACGGTCATTCCCGGAGATGGCATCGGTCCCGAGGTAGTCCGTGCGACGCGACGAATCGTCGATGCCGCGGGAGTGAAGATTGCGTGGGAGGTGCAGGAGGCAGGCGCCGAGGTGTTTCGGCGGGGTCTTCCGAGTGGAGTTCCTCCTGAGACGGTGGCTTCGATTCGCGACACCCGAGTCGCGCTCAAAGGCCCCCTGGAGACGCCCGTCGGCTTCGGTGAGAAGAGCGCCAACGTGACGCTGCGAAAGCTCTTCGAGACGTACGCGAACCTGCGGCCGGTGCGACGGTTGCCTGGCGTGAGCACACCGTACTCGGACCGAAACATCGATCTCGTGATCGTGCGAGAGAACGTCGAAGACCTCTACGCGGGCATCGAACACATGCAGACGCCCGGCGTCGCTCAGTGCCTCAAGCTGATGTCGAAGAAGGGCTGCGAGCGCATTGTCCGCGTTGCGTTCGAGGTGGCTGTCGCGCAGGGCCGGAAGTCTGTTCATTGCGCGACCAAGGCCAACATCATGAAGCTCACCGAGGGGCTTCTGAAGCGAACGTTCGAGGAAGTCGCTCCAGAGTATCCAGGCATCGAGGCGCACCACATCATCGTCGACAACTGCGCGCATCAACTCGTGCGTGCGCCCGAATCCTTCGAGGTCATCGTCACCAGCAACATGAACGGCGATATCCTCTCGGACCTCGCTTCCGGCCTCATCGGGGGCTTGGGGTTCGCCCCCGGGTCGAATTTGGGTGACGAGGTGGCGATCTTCGAAGCCGTCCATGGAAGCGCCCCGAAGTACGCAGGTAAGGACGTCATCAACCCCTCCGCGGTGCTTCTGTCGGCGACGATGATGCTTCGGCACCTGGACGAGCATGCTGCGGCGGAGGCGATCGAGGACGCGGTCGCCACCACTCTTTCCGAAGGCATCTACACCAGGGACGTGCGCCCCGGCGGGAGTGTGACCACGAGCGCCTTCGCGGAGGCTGTCATCGGCAATCTCGGGTCGCGAGCGATGGGATGGCGCGCCCGGCGGGAGAAGCCGCTGGTCGTAAAGGTACTCTCGAGCGATCGCGACTACGTTCGCGCAAGCACGCGGCGGACCGTCGGCGTCGATGTCTTCGTGGAGTCTGCTGAGAGCCCCGAGGAGCTCGGCGCGGCGCTCAGCGGTATGGCGGCCAAGGGCGGGCTCAAGCTGAAGATGATCTCGAATCGAGGAACCAAGGTGTTTCCCTCCATCGGTGGGCTCACGGACTGCGTGGACCACTGGCGCTGCCGCTTCGTCACATTTCCATCAGCGGCCTGGCTCGACGACGACACCATTCTCTCCCTTCTTTCGCGCATCGGCGGGAGCTACCGCTGGATGCACGTGGAGAAGCTCGAGGAGTTGGACGGCGTGCCTGGCTACACTCGAGCACAAGGGGAGGACTGACATGGAGATCCCGAACGAGGCCATCTGGAAGTTTCGCCGGCGTGCGATCGAGCCGGAGCACGAGGTTGCGCTCCCGGCAGTGTTCGTTCTCGGCGACGACATGCACGTCACTGCTCGGGTCATCTCATCGCTCGAGCCGCTTTCCATTCTTCAGCTACGGGGAGGTGCGCGACAGACCCGGGCGGCGGAAGTGGCGACAACGATCGAACATGCCGTGGAACGGCTGGGGGCTCGCACCGTGGTCGTCTGCGCGCAGGGAGCGCACCCACCTGACACTTGTAGCGGCGGCGAGCGCCTGCTCGGCGACTGCCAGTGGCTCGAGGACCATCTCTGGCTCGCCCGCGTGTTTCGCGAGCGTTCAGTGTCGGTCGAGGCCCTCTACTTCGATGTCGTCGAGGGAGACATCTACTGGTGGTGCGCACGGGCAAAGCGTTTCGAGCTGTTGGCCGATACCGGGCTCGCAGCATTCGTGAGCCGACTGATGCTCCGGGGCGTCGATTCCCAGAACACGCATCCGTGATGTCCAGACGTCTCGTACGGCGCCATGGACGCGACCGCACTGGCGCATGTCTGCGCTCGTCACCCACTTGACCGGGAGCTGAGTCGGCTCGGTGCCGACTCGACCAACCGGGCTCGTCGCGGCGGCGATCACGCTGCTGGCGAGCTGGCTGGACGTCGCGATCACGACGAGCGCAGCAGGATCGTCACGGGCCCGCTGAGGCGCGCGGAGATCGTCATCGTGTTGAAGCCGGGCGCCCAGCAGACGCCGTCGCAGCCGTCGGCCACGTCGGCCGCGGCGCTCATCGCAACGTCCACGCCGCCGACCTCGACCGCGATCACGCTCGGGATGAACGGGTCGGCGTGTGTCGTGTCCACGGTGAGGCGGACGTCGCGCACGCCGAGGTCGGGTCCGCTCGTGACGGGCGCGAGCGTGATCTCGAGCGGGCCGCTCGTGTGGTCGTAGCCGATGCGCACGCCCTCTTCGGTGGTGATCGTGCGCGTGCCGTTCGGGATCAAGAGCGCGCGGAGGAACGGGCGATCGGTCAGGTCGATGCGCGAGTCGCCCATCGGCGTGGGCGCGGCGACGAGCGTCTCGAGATCGTGCGCGAGCATCGGAACGATCGCGCCGATGCGCACGAACACGGGCGGCGTGCCGACGGGCGCCTCGACCGTCGCGTCGCGCGGACCGACGTACGAGCTCTGCGTGAACCAGTGCACCCAGCCGCCAGGCGGCAGATGCACGAAGCGATCGGTGGCCGCGGGCTCGACCACGGGCGCGACGAAGAAGTCCTCGCCGATCAGGTACGCGTCGGGATCGCGGTAGCCCCCGAGATCGTCGGGGTACGCCAGCGACGGATGGAGGATCGGCGGCGTCCCATCGGCCGACGCGCGCAGCGCGAGCATGCGGAAGTACGGGATGAGCTCGGTGTGCGCGCGCGCGAGCTCGCGGTAGGTGCCAGTGGGATCGGGGACCTGCGTCGTCGGGTCGTAGAGCCACGGGTTGTGGTGCGGGCCCGAGCCGCCGAGCTGGAGGAAGGGAGAGAACGCCGTGTGCTCGGCCCAGCGCATCAGCGTCTCGAGATCGGGCGGGCCCTCGCGGAAGCCACCGGTGTCGGACGCGAAGCTCGGAAAGCCGCTCGCAGACAGCGAGATCAGCGCGGAGATCGCGGCCGGCAGACCGCCGACGTTGTCGAGGTCACCACGCGTGAGGTTCGAGTCGATGTCGCCCGGCCACACGATGTCGGCCACCGTCTGTCCGCCCCAGCACGAGGCGCGCACGAGGAGGAAGCCGCCCTCGTCGGAGTGCGCGTCGATCGCGTCGCGGTAGGGCTGGTGGTAGCGCATCGCGTAGACGTTGTGCGTCTCGCGCTCGCTGGTTCCATCGCCGAAGCGGATCTGTGTGCGCGCGCCCGCGAGCTCGGGGACGATGTCCTCGCCGTAGTCGAGCTTGAACGCGCGGATGCCCAGGTCGCGCACGAGCGGATCGAGACGCGCCTGCCAGAAGTCGCGACCACCCTCGGTGGTGAAGTCGATCATGCCGGCAGCGGCGTTGAGGCCCGAGACGCCGTTCGCGCTCGGTGCCGAGAAGATCGAACCACTCGCCAGCTCCACGAGGTGACCGTCGCGCTCCGCCTCTTGGTAGAGCGTCTCGGCGGTGTTGTCGGCCACGCCGTCCTCGGGCGCGTCGAGGTACGGCACGTTCCACACGAGCGGTCGAAAGCCCGAGGCGCGGATCTCGGAGAGCATCTCCGCGTGACCGGGAAAGCGCGTCTCGTCGAAGACGTTGTCGACGTAGGAGTCGGTCCACGGGTTGTCGATCCAGAACGCCGTCGCGGGGATGTGCAGATCGACGAGCGCCTCGGCGTCGGTCTCGAGCTGCGCGCGATCGTCCCACACGTTGCGCCAGTGCATCGGCGCGAAGGACCAGCGCGGCGGCAGGATGGGAAGGCCCGTGTGCCGCGTGTAGGCCGCGATGACCTCGCGCGGCGTGGGCGCGACGAAGAACACGTACTCGATCGCGCTGCCCTCGAAGGTCGCGCGTACTTCGTCTTCGTTCGCGAGCCCCACGTCGAACGCGCCGGCCTCGCGGCTCTCGACGAAGAGGCCGTAGCTCCCGGAGCTCACGACGAACGGGATGGGCACGTGGTGCTCGTTGGTGCCGCTCTCGCGCGCGAGCGTGGTGACGCCCATCTGCATCGGCACGACGAAGCCGCGCGCGTCGGCGCCGGTGAAGCGCTCGCCCAGGCCCTGGTAGCTGCCCTCGTCGGCGGCCCAGCGCGCGCGCACGAGGCCCACGGTCTCCTCGTTGCTCTCGACGGCGACCCGCATGCGGATCACGCCGCGCGCCACGCGCGAGAGCGTGATGCGCGCGCTGTGATCGACACCATCGCCCACGAGGCCTTCCACGTCGCTCACGGCGGTGATGCCGAGATCGAGCGGCTGCCACGTGACGCGTCGCGGCGCATCGACGGTCACGTCGTTGTAGCGAGTGTCGCCGGTCGGCGAGACACCGATCTCGAGGCCGGACGCCACGCTCGCGAAGCGCACCTCACCATCGGGCCCGAGGAGGCGCACGCGCAGCGGGTTCGTGAGCACCTCGAGCCGCGCCGTGGCCGCGCCGCCGCCGCTACCGTCGTCGTCGTCGATCGAGAGGACGATCGGCGAGCTGAGCGCGTCGGGAAACGCGTAGGCGTCGGGCGCGCCCGCGGCGTCGCCACCGGGAGCGACGTTCGTGTCCTCGCCGCCTACGGGTCCGGCGTCATCGTTCGTGTCGCCGGGGCCGCAGCCGATGGCGGTGCACGAGCCGAGGAAGGCGGTGACGAAGAGCGTGGTGGAAGGCTGGAAGCGACGCATGCACGACAGGATCGACGGACTCGCCACGCCTGTCACGCACCCCAGCGCCTGGACCGGTGTCGAACAACAGACCGCCGTTCATCCGATGAGCGTTCGAGGAGGCGACGTGACCGCGTCGGGGAACGCGTACGCGTCGGGCTCACTCGACGCGTCCTCGTCGACCGAGACGCTCGTGTCGTTACCGGCCGTCGCATCGAGGCCGGGATCGTCGCCGCCCTAGCTCGCGCCGCATCCGATCGCGGTGTGCGAGCCGAGCACGGCGGCAACGAAGAGAGGCGTGGGGCGTCGCGCAGCGCGCTGGAGTACGCGAGGGCGACTCATCGTCCGTCTCGGACGGCGGCGTCCTCAGGTTCGGTAATCCGGGCATCCTCCGCCTCGACATCTTCGGCTGGAATGCAATCCGTCGGCACGCAATAGCGGCAGGTGATGCAGAGGTCGTTTGGGCTCCGAACGCACTGGGCGTCCTCGCCGCAATCGCTCGACGAGAAGCACGTCCGTGAGCAGAACCAGAGATTCTCACCCCACGGATCGTCAGCCAGAACTCTGGTCAGGCAGAACTGACCGTCGGGGCAACCGGGTCGGAGATCGGAAGAGCAGTAGCGACCAATGCCTCGGGAGTTCCCGACGTCGCCAGGCTGGCGACATGACCCCGGCGGAGGGGCATTTCCAGGACAACCGGAGAGCAGGAGATAGACGTGCGTCAGCAGCGAGACTGCCAACCACGTTCGGTGCGCGCTCAGCGAATGTCGATGCATTCGATGTCCTCTCCGAAGAACCCCGCGTACTCGAGGCAGGTGGATCTAGGAACGATGAAGCCGAAGCGCTCCTCCGTGGTCGGCGTCGGCATCCGCGGCGACCGCGTCGTCATGCTCCGTGATGGCCGCGAGATGATCGCGCTGCCGTAGCGCATGTTCGGTGGGTGGACTGGCGTTCGGCAGCTGAGCGTTCTGGACGAGCACCGCTCGTCTACGCCTACCGGTCCGCGGGAAGACGACTTCACCAGAGCGCGGTCGGGTCGTCCTTCGCGGCTCGAAGGATGTCCGTCCACCATCGTGCGACGAAGTCAGCCCAGCGATCGCAATCCTCGACTCTACGCACGTACAACCATGCGACCTTTCGCGCGAACCATTCAGGTGGCTTGGGTAGGTACTCAGAACGCGCCGTCTCTCGAAGGGATGCCGGCATCAGCTCGATGAAGGCCAGGGCCTCGGCGCTGAGAGGCGTCGTGAGGATCTCGTTGTGGAGCTCTGCAAACTCCCGACGACCCTCAGGGGGGAGGCACCCGTGCACCGCCGCGCCATTCAGCCCTTTGGCGGCCGCCACTGTCCGGGCTTTCGCAACGAATATATTGAATCGTCCCCCTCGGCCGGCGATGAAGTAGTCAGAGCTCGACCGGCATCGAACCACGAGCACGCTCTTCTCTTCGGTGACTGCCGCGACCGGCCAGCGCGGCCCTCGAGGCAACACCGGCAAACGCGACCGAAACGACGTCTCGAAGCGCGCGCAAAGGATCGACTTCCCCACGTCACGGACCTCCGCGAATGACGTACACCGGCAACCCGCCATGTCGTGGAGACCGAGGCGCAGCGGGCTCTTGGCAGTCACAGCGCTCGTCGCGGCCGAGCATGAAACCAGTCATTCGCCGATTCCGGCGCTCAGCCGCAGCGCGTAGGAGTCGTCCCAGTGACGCAGATCGCGCGCGCGGGCCAGGCTCGAAGCGGCGTCGACACCGAGTGACCGGTGAACGATTGCCAGTTGGACCCAGGCAACCGCATAGTCCGGCTCTCGCGTCGTGGCGAGCGTCGCGGAACGTAGGGCGATCGTAGCCTGTTCGGCGTCCAGAAGAGCCCTCGACCGCACGATGTCCATGAGACCACTTTCAGGGAAGCGGTTGGACGCCTGCGCCAATTCCTCTTCGAACCAGGGCTCAGCCCGCGCACCACTCTCCACAGCAGCGAGGAGAGAGCGGTAGTCAGCGACTTCCAAGGACCGGCCCGAATCTCCGACCAGGTCGACCGCGTCCCAATCCGAGGACACATACCGGAACCGTCTCCAGTCCGGCGGGCACAGAGCCCGACTCGCCACAGCCTTCTCGAGCTCATCCAGCACTTCGTCACTGACAGAGACCGCCAGATTCGGAAGATCGGCGACGTCAGTCTCCTGCGTAAGGTCTCGCCCGACGAACTTCGATGCATCGGAGTAGAGCTCGCCCAGCGAGCCATACGTGCCGACGAGGCACGGCCAGGACATGTCCTGCCACGCGAGTGTAGGTCGCAGTAGCTCCTCGAGAGGAAGCCACTCAATCTTCAGGTCCAGCGACTGCACGGGCCTTTCGACGACTCGAACAAGTCCGCCGATACCGTGATGCAGCGACACGTCCAGATACACGTTCTATCCCTCGTTCACCGAATGATGGTGGCGGATTTCACGCCATTCCGGAAGTACGGGTTGTAGCGAGCATTCGCTGGACGGGTCGCGCGTTGTCCCTCTCATCGGACCACGTACCGACGGCCTCGAACCGGCGCGTGCACCTCGGACCACCCGCGGAGCGTCGTGAGACCGACGACGTCCATCTCCGACCACGTCCTCACGGCGTCGGAACGCCGCCGTCCATTCTCCGACCACCCGCTGCCACGACGAAGCCACGTCGCGCGAGACGCGAGATGACCGGGGGGCATACCCTCGGGGCGATGTGGTTTCGGTCGATCGTGCGTTGGATCGCCCCGCTCGCGGCGTTCGCCATGGTGGCCATCGGCTGCGCGCAGGGCCGCTCGATCGAGGACGCGGCGGGCCTCGATGCTCGCATCGATGCGGACCTCCCAGATCCACGAGACGCACGGCTCGACGCCGACCTCGACGCGCGCTCGCTGACCGACGGTGGCTGCGGTGCGCGCGGGGCTTCGTGCTGCGCCGGCGGCGCGCCGTGCATGGGCATCATGGTGTGCGTCGAGGGCGTGTGTCGTGAGTGCGGTCGGAGTGGAGACCCGTGCTGCGCGAGTGAGGGCTGCAACGCGGGCCTGACGTGCACGGCAGGCGTCTGCGCGGGGTGCGGCGCGATGGGACAGGCGTGCTGCCCCGGCACGGGCCCGTGCGCGGTCGGATCACGCTGCGTGGACGGCACGTGCGCAGCCTGTGAGTGCTCTCCCGGCGAGCGACGCATGACGCCGTGCGAGCGCTGCGGGATGCGCGTCCAGACCTGTCTCGACAGCTGCACGTGGGGCGCGCTCGGCGACTGTTCGTCGATGGGCGAGTGCGAGCCCGGCATGGTCGAGACGGTGCCGTGCGAGCGCTGCGGGTCACGCAGCCGCACCTGTTCAGCGGCGTGCCGCTGGGGCCTCGCCACGGGCTGCGTGGGGATGGGCGAGTGCGAGCCAGGCACCACCAGCACGTTCGTAGGCGGCACCAGCTGTGGCACCTGCCAGGCGTTCGAGTGCGACGCGAGCTGTCGTTGGTCGAGCGGTTGCAGCGCGTGCACGTGTGCGCCGGGCGGCTCGTCGTGCTCGCCATGCATGGACGGCTATCACCCCGAGTCGATCACGTGCTCGCTCTCGTGCGGCGCGTGCGGAAGCGGCCGCCTCAACGACTACAACTGCCAGCCCAACTGCGGCACGGCGTTCTCGAGCTGCACGACGGACTGTCCTCCGGGCTATCACCCCTCGTCGCGCACGTGCACGCTCGGCTGCGGCAGCTGCGGCGCCGGGGTACTGAACCAGTCCACCTGCGAGCTCGACGGCCCCGCCTTCAGCTCCTGTGCGCCCTGCCCCGCGGGATACCGCACGAGTAGCGCGTCCTGCTCGCTGACCTGCGGCAGCTGCGGGGGCGGCCGCGTCAACCAATACATCTGCGAGCGATGAACGACGATGCGCGAGGGATCGAGGCAAGCGCGGTGAAGCGCGTGACCGTCGCGTCACGCCTGCGACGCTTGACTCCCCCGCGCACCATGCCATCCACTGGCCGCTCGCGCGCCTGAGCCCCCGTGCTCGCGCCGCGCTGCGTGCTGCCGACCCGGCCCTGCGCACTTCTCGGAGCCTCATGAACGCGCCCACCACCCTGCGTCGCTCCACCGCCCTGGCCTTGGCTGGCGGCGCGTTCGTCGTGGGCATCCTCATGACACCCGTCGAGCCCGCGGGCGCGAACGCCTGGTCTCGCGTCTTCATCAACGGTGTCGTGACGCCCGTGAGCTTCAACGACGGGGACTCGTTCCGCATCTTCTCCGGCGAGTACTCGGGATCGCAGTGCCGCCTCGCGGGGTTCAACTCGCTCGAGAGCTTCGGTCCCGCCCACCAGTGGGGCACCTGGCACCCGTACGAGCTCTACATCAACGCGAAGCTGGCCACGATCAACGGACGCCGCGGCACCTGGCACTGCTTCACCGACGGAACGCGCGACGGCTACGGACGCCTCCTCGTGGAGTGCCCCGACCTCATCGTCGACGATCTGCGTCGCGGCTACGCGCACGCCTACCAGCCCGACGACACGCCGTCGCGGCCGGAGTACCTGCGCGCGCAGCAAGAGGCGATGCGCGAGCACCGCGGCATGTGGGCGCACGGCATCCCGCTCTTCGTGATGACCTCGCTCCACTCGCTCAGCGAGGATCCCTCGCGCGAGTGGCACTACGACCGCCTGATCTCGACGATCGACGGCCACAGCGAGAGCCGCCAGCACCGGAACAACTACAGCGAGTGCCAGTGGGTGTGTAACGACGAGATCGTCTCGGACCCGCTCGCGACGCGCGCGGTCGCGCGTGAGATGCGCACCGACCCGGAGATCGGCAGCGTCGTCTCGAGCTGGTCGAACCTCCAGCTGATCGAGTTCGTCACCCGCTTCGCGCGCACCGGCACGCTCCCCGGCTACCTCACGGGCGAGAGCCACGATCCGGTCCTCCGCTACCTCGAGGCCGCGCGCGCCGCGGGCAACCTCGGCGACAACACCACGCAGCGCGGCTCGTGCGCGCTCTACGTCGACTTCACGCGCCGCTACGGCGACGACCGCGCGATCTGCCTCGGCGGCCACGGAACGCTTCCGCCCGGCGTGCCCGACGTCTGGCACGGAGAGCACCACTGATGGAACGCGTGTCGCGCTCGCTTCTCGTGTCGTTCGCGCTCGTGCTGAGCGCCTGCTTCACCCCCGTCTCGGAAGGCCCGCCCGTCGGCTACGAGCGCACGCTCGACGCGTGCACCAACCGCTTCGACGACGACGGTGATCGCCTGCTCGACTGCCGCGATCCGGACTGCATCCGTCAGGGCTTCTGCAACCGTCGCGTCCCGGTGGTGCCCTTCCTCGAGCCCGAGAACACGCCCGAGAAGTGCACCGACTTCATCGACAACGACGACGACGGACGGTTCGACTGCGGCGACAGCGACTGCTTCGTGATGCTCGAGCTCTGCTGCTCGATCGAGTTCGACGACGCCGCGTGCAGCAACGGCATCGACGACGACGGCAACGGCTTCGCCGACTGCCAGGACTCGGGCTGCTCGCGCAATCCGTTCGTCACGGTGTGCGAGGTCGAGACCGATTGCTCGAACAACATCGACGACGACGGCGATCGACGACCGGACTGTCTCGATCAGGACTGCGAAGAGGCGGTCGAGTGCCACCGCGGCGAGACGTCGTGCAACGACGGTGACGACGATCGCGACGGCGCAGCGGACTGCGACGACACCGACTGTCGCGGCACCGCGGCGTGCGTGCCCGGCGGCGAGCAGGCGTGCGACGACGGTGACGACGACGGCGACGGGCGCGCGGACTGCGACGACTTCGACTGCTTCCTCGACTTCGCCTGCCGCGGCCCCGAGAACACGCTCGCGCGCTGCGTCGACCGCAACAACAACGACGGAAGCCGCATCCCGAGGCCCGACGGCATGGGGACGATCCCTGCGCTCGACTGCAACGACCCCACCTGCGCGAGCCTGACCGGCAACGACCTCGTCAGCTTCACGGCGTACTGCGAGGCGCTGCGTGGTGAGGAGACGAGCCTCGACCGATGTCAGGACGGCAGCGACAACGACGGCAACGGCTTCACCGACTGCAACGACTTCAGCTGCTCGCGTTCGGGGTCACCCGAGGCGATCGCGTTCTGCGCGACGCTCGTCGAGAACGACCTGCCGGGCTGCAACGACGGCGTCGACAACGACCGCGACAATTTCACCGACTGTGAGGACTTCTCGTGCTCGGACGCTGCGCGCGGCGCGACGCCCGCAGCGGTCGCGTTCTGCGCGTCCTCGATGGGCGAAGAGAACTCGCTCGAGGCCTGCTCGGACGGCGTCGACAACGACGACAACGGCTTCATCGACTGCAACGACTTCGCGTGCACCGACACGACGCGCGGCGCGACACCCGAGGCGATCGCGTACTGCGACGAGCTCGAAGAGGCCTCGCTCGAGGAGTGCAGCAACGGCCTCGACGACGACGGCGACGGCTTCGCGGACTGCGCAGACTTCAGCTGCTCGCGCTCCGAGGACGTCGATGTCGCACGCGCGTGCGTGACGCTCACGGAGCGCAGCTTCACGCTCTGCACCGACGGCCTCGACAACGACGGCAACGGGTTCGGCGACTGCCAGGACTTCTCGTGCCGCTCGGTGATCGAGGCCTTCGTCGACCACGACGCGAGCGGTGACCTCGTGCCCAACGGCTTCCAGCGCTCGCCCTGCCAGGAGAGCGTGGGCGCGATGCCCGAGTTCGCGCGCGCGAACTGCATGGACGGTCGCGACAACGACGACGACGGCTTCGTCGACTGCGAGGACTGGGACTGCAACTGGAACCCCGTCACGCGCGACCTCTGCGAGGTCACGTTCACCGACCCCACGCTCGAGCCGCGCCCGCGCGTGTGCGGCTGATCCTCTCTGCGACTCCCATTCGATTCCGCGACGCACCGTCGCGCCCCGAGATGCTCATGAACCGACTCAGGCTCCACCTCCTCGCTCTCTCGCTGTTCGCGCTCCCGCTCGGCGCCGCGCCCGCGCTCGCTCAATCGAGCGACGCGCCGATGCCGGACGAGGTCGCGCCGCAGGCCGTGCCCGACACGCAAGAGCTCCGGGCCGCGACGCCCGTCAGCGCGCAGGAGCGCATGTGCGAGGACGGCTCGGACGACGACGGCGACGGCATGATCGACTGCGCGGACGCGGACTGCTTCGACAGCGCGCGTTGTCAGGCGGGCGGCGGCGAGGAGCGCACCGATCGTGCGTGCAGCGACTGGGTCGACAACGACGGCGACGGCGCGACCGACTGCGACGACGCCGACTGTCAGAGCGAGCACATCCGCACCTGCCGCGGCAGCTGGCGCTCGGCGAGCTCGAGCACGGCCGTGCAGGGCTCTGGCGCGGTGGGCGAGAACGAAGAGTTCCCCGAGCTGCCCGAGGGCGCGACGAGCGCCGAGGATCTCATCGGTCAGGGCGGCGACGCCGACGGCGAGCGCAGCGATCAGACGTGCTCGGACGGCGTCGACAACGACCGCGACGGACGCACGGACTGCAACGACTTCGGCTGCCGCTTCGATCCCGACATCTCGGTCTGTCAGGCGCAGCCGGGCATCCGCTTCTCGGTCGTGGGCGGCGTCGGCGGCTCGGTGCAGCTGAACTACAACCAGGACGGCTCGGACGCCGGCAACGTGCCCGAGGCGCGCTTCACGCTCCTCCAGCTCCGCGCGCTCGGCCCGATCCCGTTCATCCAGAACTCGTTCTTCCTCATCCAGATGCGCGCGGACGAGCAGCTCCGCGTGAACTTCGTGATGTTCAACCTGCCGATCGGGACCGACGGCCACTACTTCAACCTCAACAGCGGCTCCGGCCTGCTCACGACGGCGTTCGTCATGTCGGCGGCCAACTACCCGCTGCTCACGCCGCCGTTCTACGTCGGCAACATCGCGGAGCCGGGCAACGGCTTCTCGGTCGAGGTCGGCGGCCCGCTCCCCGATCTGTCGAGCATCGTGCGCTACCGCGCGTTCGCGGCGGCGGGCTCGGGCCAGGGCACGGGCAACGTCGGCGGCCGCTTCTTCAGCTCCGACGATCGCAACTTCGCGTGGACCGGTGGCGCGCAGTTCCTCCTCGACGCGGTGGGCCGCACCGATCGTTTCGACAGCCTCTTCGTGTACACGCCGAACCAGCTCTCCTTGCAGTTCACGGCGGGCGGTCGCTACGACCAGCGTCCGAACGAGCGCGGCATCCTGTGGCAGGCGGGCTTCTTCTTCCGCTTCTGGCACATCCTCCTCCGCGGCGATTACTTCGGTCGCTACGTGATGGACTACAACGCGATGAACACCGCGTACAACGTCCAGCTCAGCTTCCTCCTCGTGCCGCGCGTGCTCATGCTCGCGGCGGACGTCGGTGGCCTCTACCGCAACGCGCCGTACCAGAACCTGCCGGGCGGCGATCGCACGCCCGAGGGCGTGAGCTACCAGCCGGAGCAGACCAACTGGCGCGTGGGCCTCAACTGGTTCTTCTGGCGCCGCACCGGCATCGCGACGCTCGTCTACGGCGAGACGTACCGCGAGTTCGATCCGGGCAACCCGCTGCGCTTCCCGACCGAGCGCCTCATCCAGCTCGAGGCGAGGTTCCGGTTCTGATGAACGCGCGTCGTCTCATCGCCGTCCTCGCGTCCGCGCTCGCCCTCTCGGCCTGCCCGTACCAGCCCGTGCTCGACGAGCCGTGCGAGTACACGGCGGGCACCGGCAACTGCTTCGACGAGGAGCGGTCGTTCGTGTTCGACGACGCCCGCGTCGACGCGATGGATCTCGCCTCGCTCCCGCAGTCTCCCGGCGCATGCCGCGACCCCGAGCGCGGCCGCCTCGTGACCGTCGCCGACGGCGACACCTTCGACGTGCTCACCGACGACGGCGAGATGCTGCGCGTGCGCTTGCTCGGCGCCGACACGCCCGAGACCTACGACGCCACGGGCATGCTCCACTGCTACGGCGCGGACGCGAAGATCTTCTCGGAGCAGCTGCTCGGTCGCCGCGTCGCGCTCACGTTCGATCGCGGCTGCATGGACCGCTTCGATCGCACGCTCGCCTACCTCTGGCTCGGCCCGGGCGAGAACGATCTCTGGCAGCGCCAGCTGATCCGTCGTGGCTACGCGAGCGTGCTCGTGCTGGCGCCCAACGACTTCATGGAGTCGACGTTCCGGGGCGACGAGGGCATCGCGAACGCCGAGCGACGAGGCCTCTGGGAAGAGTGCCGCAGCGAGCCCTAGTCGTGGCGCGCGGCGCCTGAGACGCGGACGACGGAGCTCACCGGATGGCAGCGCGAAAGTCGACGAGAGGCGCCGCGAGCACTTCGTTCGCAGCGCCCGATCGCATCCGCACGTTCGTTCATCCCGACGGACGCAGCTACGAGCTGCAGGTCATCGACTGCCGCGTCTACGAGAGCTGGGTGAACGCGGGCCATGGGGGTGGCGCGAACGTCTCGACGCGCGACGACGACGACGACGCGTCCGACTTCGCGCGGAAGAAGGCCGCCAGCCTCACGAAGAAGGGCTACGTCGAGGGCCCCGAGCGATCGGGGCGCGTCGCCGATCGCAGCGCGAACGTCGTCGAGATCCTCCGCAGCGATCTCGATCACGCAGGTCGACCGCGGAGCGACCTCCAGCCGCTCGCGGGACACGAGCACACGTATGCGTGCAGCAACGTGTCCGTCGGCGAGTGGGTGATCACCAACGACGAGGGCACACGCGCGATCCTGCTGCGGTGCGTGATCCACGGCAGCACGCTCACACCGCAGGCGCGCGACGCGCTCGCGCAGCAGGTGCTCGCGGTGCTCGCGGAGCAGCGTGACGCGATCTTCGCGGACGAGCGCACGCCGGTGCGGGCGTTCGCCCTCGGCCCGCTCGGCGCGCCCTTCGCGCGCCTGATCGTGCTGAGCCCCACCGTCGAGAACCACGTCGTCCAAGGACGCTTCACGGTGAGCCGCAGCGTGTTTCGTGCGTTCCCCGCGTTCGACTGCGAGATGCGTGAGGTCGACTCGGTCGCCGTCGCCGAGGCGCGCGTCGTCGGACACGGCGCGCTCCGCACGAGCCGATGGGATCGCGCCCCTCATCCCGTGCTCGATCTCGCCTACGTCGAGGACGCGAGCGCGACGCCGACCTTCTTGGTGCATCCGCCCGACCGCCTCGAGGCGCTGCTCGTGCGCGGTCTCGCGACCATGAAGACGGCGGAGGTTCACGCGCGCAACCACCACGGCGAGGTGCGCCGCTTCGTCCGGGGCCAAGCACCTCCAGCCCTCGACGAGCTCCGCGTGTTCTTCGGCTTCGCGCCGTGAGCCCGTCGCCGCGACTACTTCCTGCGACGTGCTTCGATCGTGCTGCGCGCGCTCTCGACGACGAACGCGAAGTAGGGATCGAGGTCGGGGTGGCGGTCGCCGTCGGGGAAGAGCAGACGCTCTTCGATCAGCGGCAGCGCGATCGCCGACAGAATCATGCGCGAGAAGTGCGCGACCTCGTCGGCGCTCACCTGCCCGGTGTCCACGTAGTGCGCGAGCATGATGCGCGTGAGCTCGCTCGACTGCTCCACGAACATCTCGCGCAGCTTCGGCGTGAAGCTCCGCTTCTCGGCGGCGAGCACGAACATGAAGCGCACGAGCAGCGGCCACTCGGTGTGGTCGTAGAGGTAGCGGACGTAGAGCGTGAGCGCGGCGGGAAGATCGGCGATGTCGTCGGGCGCGTAGGGCTCGCCCGCGATCATGGTGCCCGCACCGCCGATGCCGAAGTACTCGAGCACCTGCTCGACGAGCTCGTCCTTCTTGCGGAAGTAGTGATAGAGGCTCGGCTGCTGGATGCCGAGGCGACGCGCGAGCTCGCGCAGGCTCGCGCCCGCGTAGCCGCGCTCCGCGAAGAGATGCAGGGCCTCGCGCAGGACCTCGCGGTGACGCGCCGGGTACTGCTCGCCGCGTAGCCGCGGCATGCCCTCGACGCGGTGCGCGTTCACGTCACTCGCCGCGCCGGATGCGCTCTTCGCGCTCGACGATCGCGCTGATCGGCAGCACGCCCTTGGGTCGATCGACCACCGTGCGCGGGCCCTCGTGCGTGCGCGCGATCGGCGCCTCGCGGAAGCCCACGGCCGCGAGCGCCTCGGCAGCGACGCCGATGGGGATCGTCAGCGTCATCGTGCCGTTGCGCACCTCGACGCGACCCTTCGGCGTCACCTCGATCACGCCCGCCTCGGCGCGAAGCCAGACCGCGATCTCGGCCTCGCTGAGCGACCTGGGGAGGCCCAGCGAGACGCAGCCCGCCTTCGCGAGCGTGATCGCGCGGTCTGCGGGCATCCCGATCACCGCCTCCGCGAACGCCTCGAAGCTCACGATGCTGTAGCCGCGGTAGGTGCCGCACGCGTACACGACGGCGAGCGCCTCGCTCAGGCGCGCGCGCGTCTCGTCGTTCACCGGCGCGCTCATCGCCTCGAGGATGCGCGCCACGTGCGCCTCGTAGACCATGCGCGCGTCGGCGTTCTTGAGTCCGGGGATCAGCGCGACGACGCGTGGATCGTGCAGGCGTCCGCTCTGGATCTGGCGCCGCCAGATCGCGTCGTCGTCGCCGCGCGCGAACGCCTCGAGCTCGGGCGACAGACGCTTCCGATCCTGCGGAGCACGCTTGACGATGCGGTCGGTGGGCTCGCGCTCGGGCGAGCGACGCTTGGTCGCCATGAGGAGCGCGGGTCTAGCACCCTCGGAGCAGCACGGCGAGGCTGGGATCCTCGGCCATCCGCCGCGCGAGCAGGCCGGCGAGGAACTGGAGGCGATCGACGAAGCGGTGATCGTGCTCGGGCGTCACGAGGTGCGCGAGCTCGTGCAGCACGATGCCGAGCGTGTGCGGATCGAGGAGATCGTCGAAGCGCAGGCGCCCCGCGACGTTGAACGAGACGATGCGCGAGGTGACGTCGGTACGCGCCTCCTCGAGGAGGCCGAGGCCGTCGGGCACGGCCGCATAGAAGCGCACGCGCACGTGGCTGCCCGCGATCTCCTTCGCGAGCGTGCGCACCGCGCTCGAGAAGCGGAGCTGCGTCTCGTTCGGATCCACCTCGACGCCGGACAGCTCCGAGGCCCGACGCGCCACGAAGTCCGCGCTCGTCTCGAGCACGCGACCGAGCGCGACGTACGCGCCGTGCGAGAGCGAGGCCGCCTCGACGATGTGCGCACCGAGCTGACGCGCACGATCGTCGGCCGCGACGCTCCGCGTGTCGGTCGCCGTCGCGCCGAGCACCGAGCCCTTGGGGAAGATCTTCGAGACGTACGCGTCGAGCAGCGTGGTCGTCACCGGCCAGCGCGCGATCACGTCGTTCACCCAGTCCGCCCGCAGATCACGCCGATCGAGGTAGCGGTGCAGCATCGCCTCGAGCAGCGTGGCCTTCACCGCGAGGGCGAAGCGCTCGGGCACCTGATCACGCGCGTCGCCGAGCGGGATGCGCTGACCCACGTCCACGTGCCACGGCACGTTCCAGCGCTGGACGGGCACGCCCATCTCGAAGAGGCGCGGCTCTTCGCCACGTCGGGGCGTGTACGCGACGAGCGTCGTGGCGCGCATCACGGCGCGCTCGACACCCGAGTCGACGGCCACCGTCTCGAGCTCGCAGCTCGGCAGGCCGAGCAACGGGCGGGGACGACGCACCACGCGACCATCGATGCGCAGCGTCACGCCCTCGGGCGGGATCGTCATGCGCAGCACCTCGACGGCGCGAGCCCGCTCGTCGTCGCTCGTCGTGCGACCGAGCACGAGGCGCGTGCCCTCGGTGCGCACGCTCTCCTCGCGACGACGGCCCTCTTCGCCGAAGGTGATCGTGGCCCCCGTGGTCTCGACGCGCGCGCGCTCGCACGTCGAGAGCAGCTCCTTGAGCCCGCGGCCCATGCGACCGCGGCGGGTCGGGTCGTCGACCTTGTCGCTGAGGAACACCGTGTAGACCAGCCGCTCGTCGCTGATGCCCACGGGGGCGTCGTCGATCACCACGATCTCTTCGGCGCCGAGCTCGACCGCGATGTTCGTCGCGCCCGCGTCGAACGCGTTCTGCACGGCCTCGAGCAGCAAGCGACCGAGCGGCCGCTCACGGGCCCGACGCACGAGGCCCTCGTCGGAGATCTCGAACCACCGCTCGCGTCGCGCTCGCACGAGGCCTCTAGGATGCCACGAGGTCCGCGATCCTTGGGAGCGAGGGGATCTCCACGCGCGGAGCCCGTGCTAGGACCGCGCCCCGCAAGCCAGCGCACGAGCGATGCCGTGAGTGAGCCGACTCGACCGACGATCCCCGACAAGCCCATGAGCACGGCGCGCGCGCTGTGGGCCCTCGCGCGGCCCAAGGGCATGCTGTTCGTGTCGATCCTCCCGATGATCGGCTTCGCGTACGCGTACTGGGATCACGGCTGCGAGGACGCGTCGCTCGCCCCCTTCCGCACGATGGGCCTTCTCGCGCTCGCGTGGGCCGTGCCGCACGCGGGGACCATGTGGCTGAACGCGGGCCTCGATCGCGACGAGTCGCCGACGCTCTTCGGCGACTCGGTGCCCGTGCCTCCGCACGTGAGCCTCTATGCGATCCCGACCTTCGTGTTCTCGATCGCGCTCGGCTTCTGGCTCGGCATCGGCGTCGGCGTGTGCGTCGTTCTCTGTACGGTGCTCGCGATCCTCTACTCGCACCCCAAGATCGCGTGGAAGGCGCACGCGTTCGGCGGCCCCTTCGTGAACGCCGCGGGCTACGGCGCGCTCTCGCCGCTCGGCGGCTTCCTCGTGTCGGGCTTCGCGCCCACGATCCGCGGTGCGGTGGTGCTCCTCGTGGCGATCGTGTGGATCTCCACCGCGTACTTCGCGGCGCAGGCGTTCCAGGAGGACGAGGATCGCGAGCGCGGCTACCGCACGCTCGTCGTGGTGCGGGGCGCGGCCTTCACGCTGCGCATCACGCGCGTGCTCTTCTGGATCTCGGGCGGCGCGACGCTCGCGCTCGCCGCGTTCGGCTGGTTCCCGCGTGTGGTGCTCGTCGCGCTTCCGGGTTTCCTCTGGGTCGATCACCTGATCGCGCGCTGGCAGGAGCAGCCCAAGGGTGGCGACGAGTCGTGGGCGCGACGCTTCTTCCTCCGCATGTTCGCGGTCGCTCTCGCGGTGCTCGTGTGCGTGTCGATCGACTACGCGCAGACCCGAGACGCTCACGGCCTCCCAGGGGGCCTGGCGACCGCTGGAGGGCGCTTCGAGCCCCGTGTCTGCGAGAAGAACTGAACTGACATCTGCGTGCACAAGTGCGAGGCTCGACGAGCGCGCTGGTTCGAGCGACGCGAGCGAGGGGGGCGCCTGCCCCGCCGGGAGGTGTGCGTGGGTCGAGCAGTTCCCGTCATCCGGGTTCTCGTCGTCGACGACGATGCAGGGATCGTCGACTTCGTCGCGACGCTGCTGGAGAACGACGGCTACGAGGTGGGTCGCCTCACCGATCCGACGCAGGTCGAGAAGGAGCTCGAGACGGCCTACCACGTCGTCGTGCTCGATCTGATGATGCCCGAGCTCGACGGGCTCGAGGTGCTGCGCCGGATCCGCGCGAGGGACTCGGACGTGTCGGTGATCATGGCGACGGGGCAGCCGAGCCTCGACACGGCCGTGGTCGCGATGAAGCTCGACGCCGTCGACTACGTGCGCAAGCCGTTCGAGCCCGAGGATCTGCGGGCGGCGGTCGAGCGCGTCGTGAAGAAGAAGGGCCTCACGCGATCGCCCGAAGAGCTCTTGAACCGACACATCGGCAACACGGTCCGCGGGCTCCGCACCCAGCACAAGCTGACGCTGAAGCAGCTCGCGACGCGCACGGGCCTCTCGGTCTCGCTGCTCAGCCAGATCGAGCGCGCGGAGTCGAGCGCCTCGGTCGGCTCGCTCTACCGAGTCGCGGGCGCCCTCGACGTCACGCTCGCCCGGCTGTTCGGCGATTTTTAGCCGCGCGGTGGGCGCGCGTTCTTTGGTAGCGTTCGCCCTCGTGAGTCGGCTGCCCGAGACGCTCTGCGTGGCGATGATCGTGCTCCTCGTGGGCACCGTGAGCGCACACGCCGTCGCGCAGGACGCGGCGCGAAGCGACGCCGACGCGAGCCGCACCGGCGGCACCGAAGAGCCCGATCGCACGCGCCTCGACGTCGAGCGCCTGCCGCCCGAGGCGATACCGATCACGCGCTCGCTCTACGCGCACGGCCTCTACATCGAGGGCGTGATCGGCGGTCGCGGCTTCATCGGGGGCGTGGGTCGCGTGAGCTCGCCCGGTCCGATGCTCGCGATCCGCATCGGCTACGAGATCCTCGACTGGCTCTGGATCGGCGCGATCGCCGAGGGCTCCATGCACCAGACCGCGACGCCCCCGCCGCCTGGCCGCCAGGTGTTCGAGCTGATGGGCGCGATGGGCGACGTGCGCGCACAGATCAACCCCACCGCCGAGCTCGCGCTCTGGCTCGCGGGGCAGGTCGGCTTCATGGTCGCGAGCACGGACGTGCTCGGCCTCTACGGCCAGCCCAACGCCTCGACGGTGAGCATCGCGTACGGCGGTGAGCTCGGCATCGACGCGCACTTCCACGCGCGTCACCTCTCGATCGGCCTCCTCGGCGGCACGCGCCTCTGTCCGGCGCTCGATCGCATGAACGACCTCGCGATCGGTGTGCACGGCGCCGCCTACATCCGCTACGTGCTGTAGGAAGCTCCGCGCCCTCGGTCCGTATCCTCGAGCGCCATGAAGGTCCGCGATCGCATCTTCGTCCTCGCCGATCTGATGCTCGGCGCGATCTACGCCGATGCGACGATGACGGGCGAAGAAGAGGGCGCCGTGCGCGAGCTGCTCGCGAAGCTCTTGCTCGTGAAGCCCGACGCCCTGCCGCCCGAGGTCGACGCACACCTCGAGAGCTTCTCGCTCTTGACGTTCGACATCGACAAGAGCGCGCAGGACTTCTTGGCAGACCCGCCGATGAAGAAGCGCCGCCTGCTCGAGCTGCTCGCGCACCTCGTGGATCGCGACGGCACGGACCTGGCCGAAGACGAGTACCTCCGCGACCTCGCGCACTGCCTCCAGATGAAGCCCGAGGAGTACGCCGACCTCGTGCTCGAGTTCGACGTCGAGAAGCTCCGCGAGTCGTTCGAAGAGGTGCGCATGTCGTGGGTCCCCGACGACCCGTCGAGCATCGCGAAGAAAGAAGAGCCGCCGCGCTGGCGGCAATCGCAGCGACCGCCCACGACGTGACCCCCGAGGTTGCGCGTGAGACCGTCGCGCGATGACCGAAGCAGCCGCGGCTGGACGGAAGCGCGGGCGCAACGTGGCGCTCGGCTGCAGCGGATGCGTCGCCGCGGCGACGGGCGTGGCCTTGCTGCTCGGCCTCCTGATCGCCCTCGCGTTCGTGCGCTGGCCCGGTGACCCCGTGCGCTTCGAGGTGCAGCTCGAGGGCGCGAGCGTGCCTGCGAGCGCGAGCACGCAGGCGTCTTACCGACCGGAGGCAGACATTCCCTTCGTGACACACGGTCTGCTCGGCAATGCGTACACGGTCGAGGTCTCGGAGACCGCCCGCGCCGAGGAGGGTTGGCTGACCGTGGAGCTCGACGATGGCTGGCCGTCGATCCGCGACGAGCGATTGCACTTCGTATCGATGGACTTCGCCGGTGGCTCGGTCGGCTTCTCACCGATCTCCGCCGCTCGGTCGGAGCGTCCGCGGCTACGAACGAGCGGCGCCTCGAACGCGCGCGAATGGGCAGACCTCGAGGGTGACGTGGCGACGCTGCGCATCCACGCGCTCTTCTTGCCTTCGAGCATCTCGTACGACGCACGCGCGCGCGAGGTGCACGCGATCATCGACACGCGCCGGATCCACGCCGCGCGCATCACGCCCGAGAGCCAGATCACGGCCCTCCCCGGCGTTCTCACCTCGGCGAGCGTCCGCGCCCTCACGAGCGGCGACGCCTGGCCCGACTGCACGCGCGCGAGCGGCGTCGCGTCCGGCACGACGGTGGAGGCGGTGATCGTCTCGGAAGACGCGCTCCTCGACACGATCGGATGGGCCGCCGGCTTCACTCCCTACATGCCGCTCGATCCCGCGCTCTGGCGTGCGCTCGTAGCCCGCGCCGATCCGCGCTTCGCGCCGACGGTCGAGCCCACGTCCGACGGCGCCACGGTGCGCTTCACGACGCCACGCGATGCGTCGCACGACACGACGTGGCACCTCGTCGCCGCTGCGTTCGCGCCCGAGGACACGCTCTTCGGCGCGGCCGAGGTCTACCTCGCGCTGGAGTCGTGGGACGACGCAACGATGGACGAGGCGCTCGTCGACGACGTCGAAGACGAGTGAGCGTCAGCTCGCGCGCTTCGCGAGGTAGTCGATGAGATCGATCTTCGTGACGACGCCCACGATCTTCGAGCCTTCGTCGAGCACGATCGCCATGCGCGCGTTGTTGAGCAGGCCCTGGAGGTTCTCGATGCTGGTGCGGGGCGAGACCGTCGCGTAGTCGCTCTCCGCGAGCGGGCCGACGGCGCTGTCGAGCGAGTGCTCACCCGACACGAGGTAGCGGAGCAGATCGACCTCCGCGACGGCGCCGAGCAAGCGGCCGTCCTCGACGACGGGCAGCTGCGAGATGCCGTGCGCCTTCATCCGCGCGATCACGTCGCGCACGCGATCGCTGGGATGCGCGCCGATGATCGCGTCGCTCTTGTCCTTGAGGAGGTTCGCGACCATCCCGAGGCCGTCGTCCTCGAGGAAGCCGTTCTCGCGCATCCAGTCGTCGTTGAAGATCTTCGAGAGGTACATGGAGGCGCGATCGCCGAGCACGATCACGATGTTCTCCTCCTTCTGCGAGGCGCGCGCGTACTGGACCGCTCCCGCCACCGCCGCGCCGCTCGCGCCACCCACGAAGAGCCCCTCGAGCCGCACGAGCTCGCGCGTCGTGAGGAAGCACTCCTTGTCGTCGACGCGCACGACGTCGTCGATCTCCGCGAGATCGATCGTGCTCGGGAGGAAGTCCGCGCCGATGCCCTCCACCTTGTAGGCGAAGGGCTTGGTGACGCGGCCGCTCTTGGCGAGGTCGTAGTAGATGGACCCCACCGGATCGACGCCCACCACCTTCACGCTCGGCTTCTTGCTCTTCAGGTAGCGACCCGCGCCCATCAACGTGCCGCCGGTGCCGAGGCCCGACACGAGCACGTCGATCTGCCCGCCCATCTGCTCCCAGATCTCGGGGCCCGTCGAGAGCGCGTGCGCGCCGGGGTTGTCGAGGTTGTGGTGCTGGTTCGCGTAGAACGCGTTCGGCGTGTCGGTCGCGAGGCGCTTGGCCACCGCGTACATCGAGCGCGCGTCGTCCGGCTCGACGGCCGTGGGGCACACCACGACCTTCGCGCCGAAGGCCTTGAGCGCCGCGATCTTCTCGTGGCTCACCTTGTCGGGGAGCACGAACACGCAGCGATAGCCGCGCACCGCCGCGAGCATCGCGAGCGCGCCGCCGGTGCCGCCATCGGTCGCCTCGATGATCGTGCCGCCGGGCTTGAGCTCGCCGCGCTTCTCGGCCTGATCGACGAGGTGCAGCACCATGCGGTCCTTCGACGAGCCCGAGGGGCTGAGGAAGTCGCACTTCACGTAGAGGTCCGCGGCGAGGCCCTCGCCGAGGCGGTTGAGCTTCACGATCGGGCTCTTGCCGACCGCGCCGAGGATGCTCGGGAGCACGCCGTTCATGCTTCGTCTCCGATCGCTGCGCCGCCGCCTCCGATGCGGGGCGGGCCGCGGGCCGTCTGTTACTCTCTGACCCCGCACCGCGCACGCGACCGCGAGCGGGCCCGAGCGCTCGGGACAGCACCGTCGCCAAGGAGCATCTCGCGTGGGTCGCATGGCAGGCGCGCTCGGTCTCGACTTCGGGACCACCAACACCACGCTCGCGAGCCTCGGACGGCCCCTGCCGCTGGGCGAGACGGGGGCGACCCTCTTGCCGTCTGCGGTCGCGTTCCTGCCGAGCGGCGCGATGCTCGTGGGCGATCCGGCGCGCCACCGACGCGCGATGGATCCCGTGAACACCCTCGTGTCGACCAAGCGCGTGCTCGGCGCGGCGCTCGGCTCCGAAGAGTCGAGGCGCTTCGCGGCGGGCACGCCGTACAAGCTCGTGGAGCGCGCAGGCGAGGTCGCGCTCGAGACGCGCTGCGGCGCCTTCCGCGCGAGCGACGTCGCGCGCCTCGTGACCACGCAGGCCCTGACGCTCGCGGGCCTCTCGTCGCTCGCGGTGCCGATCCTCGTCGTCGGCGTGCCCGCGACGTTCACACAGTCCCGTCGATCGACGGTCATCGAGGCGATGCGCTCGCTGGGCTTCGCCGACGTGCGCGTCGTCGACGAGCCCGTGCTCACCGCTGTCGCCTACGTCGGTCGCTCGAGCCTGCGACGCGGGCTCGTGTTCGATCTCGGCGGCGGCACCTTCGATGTCGCGCTGATCGATGGAACGACCTTTCCCTTCCGCGTGATGGCCCAAGGTGGCGATGCCTACCTCGGGGGCGACGACGTGGATCGCGCCCTCGCGCAACGCGTCCGGGAGCGTGTGCTCCGCGAGAGCGGCTGGGATCTCGCGAGCGATCCGGTGGCCTTCGACAAGCTCGTGCACGCCGTCGAGCGCGCGAAGGTTCGCCTCACCTTCGACGACGCGGTGCTCGTCGAGATCGCCGAGGTCGATCCCGCAGCGCCCACGAGCGTCGCGAGCGTGCGCCTCACGCGGACGATGCTGGCCGACGCGCTCGCGCCGCTCGTCACACGCATGATGACGATCGTCGACGAGGTGCTGGCCCGCGCAGACACCGGGCCGAACGATCTCGACGCCATCTTCCTGGCCGGTGGGAGCACGCGTCTGCCGGGCCTTCGGGAGGCGCTCGAGGCGCGCTTCGGCAAGCGCACGCGTCACGACGTCGACCCCTCCTGCACTGTCGCGATCGGCGCGAGCTTCGTCGCGGCGCGCCCCGAGCTCGCCCAGCTGTTCGCGGACTGATCGACGATGACGAGCCCGAGCGACGACGGCGTGACGCTGATCTTCGAGACCCGCAGCGGCAGCCGCGCGTACGGCCTCGCACGCGAAGGATCCGACGAGGACTTCCGCGGGGTGATCGTGGGCCCTCGGTCCTGGTACTTCGGCTTTCGCGGCGGCCCCGAGCAGATCGAGCACTCGAGCGATCACGTGTGGACCGAGCTCCGCAAGCACGTGCGCCTCTCGGCCCAGGGCAACCCCACGCTGCTCGAGATGCTCTTCACCGACGAGGCCGATCACCGCGTGGTCACGCCCGAGGGTCGTGCGCTCCTCGACGCGCGCGAGCGCTTCCTCTCGCGTCGGGTCGAGGGAACGTTCGCAGGCTACGCGCTCGCGCAGCTCAAGCGCATCCGCACGCACCGACGCTGGCTGCTCACCCCGCCCTCGAAGGAGCCGCTGCGCGCCGACTACGGCTTGCCGGAGCGCACGACGATCCCGCGCGATCAGCAGGGCGCGATCGAGGCGCTCGAGGCGCGAGGCGAGCTCGAGGCGGCCGCGCTCTCGCCGAGCTTCCTCGGTGTGTTGGCGAGGGAGAAGCGCTACCGCACGGCGCACCGCGAGTGGGAGCAGCACCGTCAGTGGCAGCGCGAGCGCAACCCCAAGCGCGCCGCGCTCGAGGCCGCGCACGGCTACGACACCAAGCACGCGATGCACCTCGTGCGCTTGATGCGCATGGCGATCGAGATCCTCGGCACGGGCCGCGTGATCGTGAAGCGACCCGATCGCGAGGAGCTGCTCGCGATCCGCGACGGCGCATGGAGCTACGAGGAGCTCGAGTCGCGGTGCGAGTCGCTGCGCGCCGAGATCGCCGAGGTGGCGCAGCGATCGAGCCTGCCCGACGCGCCCGACGAGGACGCGCTCGACGCGCTGACCGTGTCGCTCGTCGCGCGTGTGCTGCGTGATCGTCCGCCGGAAGACCCACGTCCGTCGTGACGACGCGCTCCGTCCGTGGTGACGCCAGCCCGAACCCACCCGCAAATCGCGAAGCGCGCGGAGCGAATCGATCGTAGGGTCGCGCCCCATGAGCAAGTCACAGCACGGTTCGGCACGGAAACACGAGATGCGTCGGCGGACGCGCAAGCTCGCGCTCTGGCGCGAGAAGCAGGCCGCCAAGCAGGCCGCGGCGAAGAAGAGCTGATCTTCTCCGTCGCTCGATCGGAAGCACCGTCGCGCCATGCGCGGGGGTGCTTTCGTCGTTTCGTCGGAGTCGTGAGGCCTCAGGGCGCGTCGCCCTCGATCGGGGCGCAGGGCGTCGCTCGGACGTCGTCCAGCTCGGAGCGGGGCGGGCGAGAACCGGGGTCGGTCTCGGGAGTGGCCACGGCCTCCACCACGCGCTGGCACTGCGAGAGCGCGTCCGCGTCGCGACCGAAGAACTCGGCGCGAAAGACGCTCGCGCCCGGAAAGACCACGAGCCGCGGCGCAGGCTCGCCCGCGGCATCTCGGACCCGCTGCATGAGCAGCTCGACGCGTCCCGAGACGAGGCGGCCATCCACGTCGTACGGGGCGCGGTGAGGCATGGAGCGCAGGTCGAAGGAGACGCTCGTGGAGAAGGTGGGAGTCGCTTCCTCCGACGGCGCGGCAGAGGGCTCGTCCACGATCGGCACCTCGGACGTGGGCTCCACCGTCGCGAGGCTCGGCGAGGCGACGGTCTCGCTGGGCTCTTCCGCGCTCGGAGACTGCGTCGACGTCGGCTCCGGCCTGGGCTCCGTCGTCCCTGCACACGCGACGAGCGCCCCGATGACCCCGACCCAGACGAGCCACGCGTCCTGGACACGCATCTCGAGAGGCTCTCACCCCGTGCTCAGTCGCGCAATCGCCCGCGACGAGGAAGTCCGACTCGGGGACGATGTCTTGGATCGACGTCATGCTCGACGTGCTCGAGGAAGCTCTGCGCGCTGCGTCAGCCCGCAGTCTCCCGTGCGTCGTGACGACACCATGAGCCTCACCGTCGATCTCGATCTCGCGCGCCGCTTCGTGGCGCAGGCAGCGCCCGGTCGCGACGTCGTGCTCGTGGGCGTCACCGGCGCGCACGCGTACGGGTTTCCTTCACCCGACAGCGACTACGACCTCAAGGGGATCGAGCTCCTGCCGCTCGCCTCCATGCTCGGCCTCGAGCCGCCCACCGACACCTTCGATCGCATGGAGGTGTTCGAGGGCGTCGAGCAAGACCTCACGCTGCACGACGCGAAGAAGGCGCTCGGCCTCTTGCTGCGCGGCAACGGCAACGTGCTCGAGCACGTGCTCGCGCCCTTTCAGCTCTACGAGAGCGAGCGCGCCTCGTCGCTGCGTTCGCTCGTGCGTGCGTCGGTGAGCCGGCGCTTCGTGCACCACTACCGAGGCTTCTTCCACCGCATGCGCGAGGAGCACACGAAGGAGAAGCGCGCGAAGACGTTGCTCTACGCGTACCGCGTGGCGCTCACGGGCGCGCATCTGCTCTCGAGCGGCGAGCTCGAGACGGACGTGCGCGTGAACGCCGCGCGCCACGGTCTCTCGGAGATCGAGGCGCTCGTCGCGATCAAGCGCGAGCGGGCGGAGAAGGCGCCGCTGAGCGAGCGCGAGGATCGCGAGCTCTCGGGGTCGCTCGATCGTGCGCTCGCGCTGCTCGAGGACGCGTACGCGCGATCACCGCTGCCCGAGGGCGCGCCGAACCGCGACGCGATCGAGCGCTGGCTGATCGAGCAGCGCCTCGCGAGCGCGAGACGGTAAGCTCGGCGCCCTATGAGCTCCGTGGATCTCGCGGGCGCGCTCCGCGCGGCGAGCACCGCCGACGACGTGGCGCATGCGCTCCTCGGGGCCGCGCGCAGCCTCGCCGAGCCCCTCGCGTCCGCAGGCGCGACGCTCGCGCGCGGGCTCGTGCACCTCCGCGGCGAGGATGAGACGTACCGAGGTCTCGTCGTGGACGAGTGGCGCGGGACCGCCGAGCGCGTGGCGCCCTCGGCGACGTTGTTTCGTGAGGTGGCGCGTGCACGCGCGCCGCTCGCGCTCGACGTGTCGACAGGGCGAGGCGCGCCGCTCGCGCGGGGATCCACGCACGAGACGTCGGCCGAGTTTGCGGTGCAGATGCCGTACGTCGCGCTCGAGCGCGCGGGCAGCGTCCAGCAGATGGCCGCGCGACACGTCACGCACGTGGTGGCTTTCCCGCTGGTGGCGCCAGGCGAGGTGCTCGTCGGCATGCTCGCGATCGAGCTGTCGTGGCCCCAGGCTTCGGGACGCGCGGCCATCCCCCGTGGTGCGTGGGTCGAGCAGATCGAGCTCGCGTGCGTCGCGACGGCCGCGCACCTCACCGTGCTGCCTCGCGCGCGGAACGTGACGAGCGCCGTGCGCGATCCGCTCTTGCCCGTCGTCGGCGCGAAGATGAGCGCGTTGGTCGAAGCGCTGCGCGTGTTCGCAGGGCAAGGCGAGACGATCCTGCTCACGGGACCCACGGGGTCGGGCAAGACGCAGCTCGCGCGCTGGTGTCACGCGCAGAGCACGCGCGAGGACGGGCCGTTCCACACCGCGAACCTGCTCGCTGTCGAGGACGGCATGCAGATGGCCGATCTCTTCGGCTGGCGGAGAGGTGCGTTCACGGGCGCGAGCAGCGACTACGACGGCCTGGTGGCGGAGGCCCACGGCGGCACGCTGTTCCTCGACGAGATCGACAAGCTCTCGCTCAAGGCGCAGGCCGGGCTGCTCCGCTTCCTCGAGACGCGTCGCTACACGCCGCTCGGCGGGACGCGCGATCGCGAGGCCAACGTGCGCTTCGTGGTGGGCACCAACGCGGACCTGCGTGAGCTCGTCGCGCGCGGTGCGTTCCGCGAGGACCTCTACTACCGGATCCACGTGCTCCCCGTGCAGCTGCCGCCGCTCTCCGAGCGCGCAGACGAGATCCCCGACTGGGTCCGTGTCTTCCTCGCGAGGCGGCACCTCGAGTCGAGCCGTGTGCACGGTGCCTCGATCAGCGACGACGCGATCGCCCTGCTCACACGCGCGCGCTGGCCAGGCAACCTGCGGCAGCTCGACAACGTGGTGCGTCGTTCCTACGCGTTCGCGCTCGTGCGGGCGGGCGGCGAGCGGAGCGCACCGAGCCTCGGGCTCGACGACGTGACGCGCGCGCTGAGCCTCGAGGGCGCGAGCCTCGACGGCTCGTCGGGCCCGCACGAAGCCGACCTCGACGGCTTGGACGCGATCGCGCGAGCCGTCGTCGACACGGCGATCGAGCGACGGCGCCGTGGCGTGCTCGTCGACCTCGCGACGCTCGAAGGGTTGGTGGGCGGGGTGCTGCGCGAGGCCTCGGAGCGGCTCGGCTCCGTGAAGAACGCCTACCTGCTCTTCGGTGCCTCGACGCTCGTCGAGAACCGCAACCACACCAAGAGCTACAAGCGCGAGCTCGAGAAGTGGGACGCGCTGCGCGCGCTCGCTTCGCGCGCGAAGGGCGACGACGACGACGCGCCCTGATCGCGTCGTCCGGGAACGCGCTGCGTTCGCGCGGAACGCAGGGCCGGGCACGACGCGTATGGATGTCCCTGAGCAGCGTGTGGCGCGCGTGTTGCTCCACGACGACACATGCGGTCACAGACGCAGCGGATGCGCGATCAGCGCGCCCAGCTCGGGACGAACATCTCGTCGGCGCGGCTCGGCGTGGCCTCGGCCGGTGCCGTGGCCTCGGTCGGTGCCGCGGCCTCGCGCGGTGGCGGCGCCTCGGGCCTCGGCTCCTCGCGCGTCGCGGACTCGGCGGCTGTGACCGCGCGATCACGAGGCGCGCGGCGCGTGGTCTCTTCCGGGTCCGCGCGGTCGCGGGACGACGTTCGTGGGTCTCGATCGGAAGGCTCGGGGTCGGTGTGCGCGGGGATCGCGGGGGCTGGCACGGACGCAGTCACGGCCGAAGGCTCCGAGGGCACCTGCGAAGCCTCCGCGGGCACCTGCGAAGGCTCCACGGGCACCTGCGAAGCCTCCGCGGGCACCTGCGAAGGCTCCACGGGCACCTGCGAAGCCTCCGCGGGCGGCTCCGAGGGCTCCGAGGTCGGTGCGTCGCTCGATGGATCCGTCGCGCCCGATGCGCGCGAGAGCCACCACACGCCCGCGGCCGACACGGCGAGGAGCACGAGGCCGACGCGTAGCACCTGGGCTGTGTCGCGAGCGCGTGGAGGTGTCGCCGAGGGGGCCGTCGTCCGAGGGGCGTGCTGTCGATCAACCGAGGACGCGACAGGGAGCGTGCGCGCATGGGGATCGACGGCGCCTTGCGCGAGGGGCGCGAGCGCGTCCTCGATGCTCTCTGCGAGCTCGCTCGCGCTCGCGAAGCGTCGCGCAGGGTCCACGTGCATCGCGCGCTCGATCGCCGTGACGAGCGCGAGCGGCGCGTCGGGGCGCAGCGCGGCGATGGACTCCCAGCGGCCGTGCACGATCGCGGCGTGGAGCGCGAGGGGGCTCGGCGCATGAAACGCAGGCTTTCCCGTGAGCGCTTCGTAGAGACAGACGGCCGCGCCGTAGACGTCGCTGCGCACGTCGTGTGCAGCACCGAGCAGGCGCTCGGGCGCGATGTAGCCGGGCGTTCCTGCGAAGAAGCCGCTCTCCGTGAGCTTCGCGGAGCTGCCGTCGTGGAGGACGCCGTGCCCGAAGTCGAGCAGCTTCACGAGCTCGCCTCGTCGCACCGGCACGAGGAACACGTTGGCGGGCTTCAGATCGCGATGCAGCACACCGGCGCGGTGCACGGCGTCGAGGGCATCGAGAAGCTGCGCGGCGATGGTGCGCACGCGCTCGATGTCGAGCGGCCCGTCCGCCTCCACGCGCTCCGCGAGCGTGCGCCCCTCGAGCAGCTCCATGACGAGGAACGGCTCCTCGCGCTCGGTGCCGACGTCGATGACGCGCACGACGTTCGGGTGCTTGAGGCGCGCGACGAGCTCGACCTCGCGCACCATGCGCGCGACAGCGGTCGTGTCGCTCGCGAGCGCCCGACGCAGCACCTTCACCGCGACCTCGGAGCCCACGCGCTCGTCGTGCGCGGCATACACGACGCCGCTGCCACCGCGCGCGATCACGCGTCCGAGGCGGTAGCGTCCGGCGAGCGAGTCTTCGTGCGTGCGCGCCGTGCCATCCATTCGTTCGGAGCTCGTGCTGCCGAGGGTACCATGCAGGGGTGCTCGCCCCGCGACGGAGGTCAGCAGTGATTCGTGTCTCTTGGCTCGTCGTCGCGTTGACGCTCGGGCTCGTCACCTCCGCGCGGGTGCTCGCGCAGTCCGATGCCCACGCGGCGGACCCCCAAGCGGCGGAAGCAGCGCAGGCTGCGACACCGACCGATGAGGACACGCTCCGGGCGCGTGAGGCCTTCCAGGTGGCCGTGAGCCTCTACGGCGCGGGGCGCTACCTCGAGGCCGCGCGGGAATTCCAGCGCTCCTACGAGCTGTCCCACGAGGCGGGACTCTTGCGGAACCTCTACCTCGCGCTGCGCGACGCCGGCGACGTGCGCGGCGCACGCACGGCGCTGCGCGGCTACCTGGACGCGGGCGCGCCCGACACGACCGAGGACGATCGACGCCTGCTCCAGCACCGCCTCGAGGCGCTCGACCGCGCCATCGCGGACGAGGACGCGCAGCGCCGCTCGACGCCGACCGCGACGACCGATCCACCCACCGTCGATCCACCGGTCGAGACGACGACGTCGTCGTCGAGCGCGCTCGGCGACCCCACGACCGACGAGACCGAGGTCGTGCCCCCGCAGCGCGACGACGCGTGGATCTGGGCCGTGGTCCTCGGCGGCGTCGTGCTCGTGGGCGGCGGCGTGGCGCTCGCGGTGGCGCTCACGACGCCCGGTCCGGGACTCGACGCAGACGTGCCCGGTCGCATCGAGACCCTCACGCTCGCGTCCGGACGCTGGAGCGCACCATGAAGCGCAGACCCTCTCGGGTGGCGCTCGCGTGGATGGCGACCTTCTGCGTGGTGGTCGCGGGCTGCGCGACGCGCACGCAGACCTTCGTGGTGCTCGACGGCGACGACGTCGTGCGCAGCGAGACCGTCACGCTCGAGGTGGAGGTGCGCGGCGACGACGGCGACGTGGTGCGCACGGGCACGTTTCGCCCGGGCGCGGGCGATCCCGCGCTGCCGTTCTCCCTCGCGCTCGAGCCACGCGGCGGGGATGCGTCGCGACGATTCGAGGTCCGCGCCGTCGCGCGGCGCGCCGATGGAAGCGCGCTCGCGGAGGCACGCGTGCGCAGCGGCTACGTCTCGGGCCGTGCGCTCGCGCTGCGCGTGTACCTGACCACCGCGTGTCGTGACGTGGTGTGCCCGGATCCGATCACGACGTGTCGCGCCGGTGCTTGCGAGGATCTCTTCGTGCCCCCCGAGACGTTGCCGGCTCACCCCGACGACGACGTCGATGCGAGCACGCGCGACGTAGGGCCGACGAGCGACGTGTGGCTCGCCGTGTTCGACGCGCCGCTGCCTGACGCGGCCCTCGAGATCGACGCGCGCACGACCGACGACACGGGCGCGGCGGGCGACGCGCGCACGACCGACGCGAGCTCGACCGACGCGGCCGCCCTCGACGCGAGCACGCGCGACGCGAGCACGACCGACGCGTTCGTGCCGATCGACGCCGCGACGCCAGACGCGGGCAGTGATGCGGGGCCTCCACCGCTCGATCCGGGCGTCTTGCTCCACGTCGCCGGCGACCCGGGCTCCTTCGCCGACATCGTGTTCGTGACGGGTGACGCATCGCAGGTGTGCGCCGCAGGGCGATTGCGTGGCGGCGCGACGATCGCGGGCACGCACCTCGACCCGACGACGTCGGGCGCGACGGGCACGTGGGTCGCGTGCTTCGACGTCGGGCCGAGCGGGACCACGCCTCGCTACGTGCGTCGACTCGAGCCCGTGGGCGACACGCTCGTCGGCGCGATCGCCCTCGACGCGTCGGGTCGCCTCTACCTCGGCGTCAACTCCGACGCTGGCGGTCGCACCTTCGGCACCACGACGCTGACAGCGCGCTCGGTGCTCGTGCGGATCGAGCGCGACGGAACGATTTGGGCGGCCCTCGCGCTCAGCGCGCCCGAGAGCGACGAGCCGACGCAGGCGATGCTGTCGGGCTCGCAGCTCTACGTGAGCAGCTTCGCCGCAGGCGGCAGCGACGCGCTGGTGTCGCGGTTCGAGACCAGTGCGTTCGCGCGTGTGAGCAGCCTCCGCACGCTCGGTGGGTACAACGTCGCGCTCGACGTGGGCAGCGCGGGTGTGCTCGTCGGCGGCTACTTCAACCCCGGCCCGGCGGACCTCGCGACCGTGCGCGTGCTCGACGCGGCCCTCGGCTCGACGCTGTGGACCTACGACTCGGTGGGCTCGGCGTACGTGCAAGCTGTCGCGATGAGCGCGACGGGCCACGCGTTCGTGGGCACACGCGCACGCTTCGGCAACTTCCAGTGGGCCGGCTCGGCGCTCGTGTCGCCGGGCAGCGATGGCACGGACGCTGGCGACATCGTGCTCACACGCTTCGCTCCGACGGGCGCGATCGAGTGGATGACGCGGCCGATCGTGGCGGCAGGCGAGGACGTGATCGGTGGGCTCGACGTGGCCGACGATGGCTCGCTCGTGGCGGTCGGCTACTCACCGGACCTGCTCGCGCCGTCGGGCCTCGCGGAGCTCGCTGGACGCACGAGCGGTCGGGAGGGCTGGGTCCTCCACGCGCGCGGCGACAGCGGCGCACCGATCGCGTGGGATCGCATCAACGCCACGACGGACTGTGTCGTTCAGCGCATGTGGCGCACGGGCGAGTGGCTCTACGTCACCGGCCTGTTCCGCGGCACCGTGCAGGCGGTTGTCTCTCCTGCCTTCGGAGGAGGGCTCACCGCGACGGGCATGCAGGACGCGTTCGTCGTGCGCCTGCGCATCCCGTCGTGAACGAGCTCACTCGGCGGCGCCGGCCGCTGCTTCGACGGGCTCGTGCATCGGGAGCATCGGCTCACCGATGACGATCTTGCGCGGTCGACCGCGACGCTTGGGCGACTCGCCCTCGATCACACCGCTCGAGCTCGCGCTGCGGACCTCGCGCTCGCGTGCATCGAGCTTGCTCGGCACCGCCGCGATCGCGTCTTCGATCTCGGGCTGCCCGATGGAGAAGACGCGCGCGTACGCGAGCGCACGGCTGGCGTGATCACCGACCGTGTCCTGCGCCGCCCGCGCCCGCGCGCGCGCCGCCTCGAGCGCGGCCTCGAGCGCCTCGACCTCACACTGCGCGTCGCACGCCGCGTTCGCGAGCGCCTCGAGGCTCGCGCGGTCCGCATCAGGGAAGCGCACGTCGCCGAGCGGGCCACGGAAGAGCGCGATCACGCCGTGCACGAAGGGGCTGATCGGATCGCGCGCCGGGAGGATCGGCGCGACGTCGTGGGAGTCGGGCCGACCGTTGGCGGGCGAGAGTGCGGGAGCGACGTCGGAGCGGGAGCGCTTGTCCATGGAGACCTCTACGTAGTCGGGGGTCGAAGAGGCCGAATCGTCGAACAATTCGGCACGAAGGCTGTTCGTGTGTTCAGTATCGCGGAGCGAGGCTCGTCTCGCAAGAAAATCGCAGTACGCGGGCGCGTCGGGCCTCGAGATCAGGCACGTTGCCCCGATGCGCGCGTGGCAGGTCCCCTCGTTCGGGCTCGCGAACCTCTCGATCGCCGACGTGCCCGATCGGACGCTGGGTGCGCGCGAGGTGCGCGTCCGTGTGCGCGCGATCTCGCTCAACTACCGCGACCTCATGATGGTCGGCGGCACCTACGACCCGCGTCAGGCGCTGCCGCTCACGCCGTGCTCGGATGCTGCCGGCGAGGTGATCGAGGTCGGCCGCGACGTCACGCGGTGGAAGGTCGGCGATCGGGTGCTCTCGTCGTTCTCGCAGCGATGGAGCGCGGGCACGCCGTCGCACACGAAGCTGCGGGCGACGCTCGGAGGTCCGCTCCCAGGCGTGCTCGCGGAGCACACGATCCTCGACGAGGACGGCGCGTGGCCGCTGCCTCCGTACCTCTCGTTCGAAGAAGGCGCGACGCTGCCCTGCGCAGCGGTCACTGCGTGGCACGCGCTCGTCGATCACGGTCGGCTCGCCGCGGGGCAGCGCGTGCTCGTGCAGGGCACCGGCGGCGTCTCGATCTTCGCGCTCCAGATCGCACACCTGTTCGGCGCAGAGGTGATCGCGACCAGCAAGAGCGAGCACAAGCGCGCGCGCCTGACGTCGATGGGCGCCTCGCACGTGATCGACTACGCGAGCGATCGCGAGTGGGGAAAGACGGTGAAGAAGCTCACCGGCAACGTGGGCGTCGAGCACGTCGTCGAGGTCGGTGGCGCAGGCACGATGGCGCAGTCGCTCCGCGCGATCGCGATCGGCGGGACGATCCACGTGATCGGCGTGCTCGCGGGCGCTGTGGAGCCGCTCGATGTGCGGCCGATCCTCATGCAGGAGGTGAAGCTCTCGGGCGTGGTCGTCGGCCCGCGCGAGAGCGCCGAGGCGATGGGACGCGCGTTCACCCATGCGAAGCTCGCGCCCGTGATCGATCGCGTGTTCGCGTTCGATGAAGCACCGAAGGCCCTCGAGCACGCGGCGAGCGGCGCTCACTTCGGCAAGGTCGTGATCGCGGGCGCACCGTGAAGGAGGAGCGATGAAGCGACCGGTCGAGCTCGTCCGTGGCCTGCTCGAGGACGCGAAGGAGACCGCCTCCGATCGCGTGCGCGGCCGCTTCGATGCGCACGAGGTCGAGGTGCGCTTCGTCGATCGTGGCGCGGGCTCGACCCGCGATCCGTACACCGAGGTGTGGTTCCTCGGCGCGGCGGTGCGCGACGATCTGCGCCTCCACGTGATCCCGCAGACCTCCGACGACGTGGCGGAGATCGCAGAGGGTCGCGGCACCGACGTCGTGGTCGGCGAGCCCGCGTTCGACGAGGCGTTCTTCGTCGAGGCGGGGCCCGAGGACGTGGTCGTGCGCCTGTTCGACGCGACGATCCGTGATCGCATGAAGAGCCTGCGGCCGCTCGGCGTGCACACCCATGGCGACGGCCTCTTGATCGAGAAGCCCACGTGGGAGAACGAGGCTGTGCTCGGCGCGCTGGTGGAGCTCGGCGCGTGGATCGTGGATGGGATCCCCGAGGCGTTCGAGGCCGCCGATCGCGCGGCGCAGAGCCGCACCGGCTACCGAACGACGATCACCACCGAGGGCCTCGCCGAGCAGCGGCGCGAGGAGGCCGCGTCGGTCGGCGCGAAGCGGAGCGCGCGCGCCTCGCACCGCGCGTACGTGGGCTGCGTCACAGCGGGCGCACTGACGCTCGGGATCGCGATCGTCGCGCTCCTCGGCGTGGCCTTCTGCGACGACGGCGAGGGCACGACGATCGAGAGCTACCCGTAGCGAGCGCTCACTCGGTCGCGCCCTCGCACGCCGCGCGCACCCGCGCGAGCGACGCCTCGCTCCATCGATCGACTGGCCGCGCGAGACCTTTCAGATACTCGCGCCGCGGCCACTCCTCGATCGCCTCGAGCACGAGCCAGCACTGGCGCCGGCCGGCGAGCGCGTCGTGGATCAGCGGAACGACCCGCGGATCACGCGCGATCGCGAGACCCGTCCATGCCTCACCGCGACACTCCTCGTGAGGGTCTTCGATCCGAGCATGGAGCGCCTCTCGCACCGCCTCCGCGGAGGGATGCGCAGCGTCGAGGCGCGATTGCGCCAGGCCGAACGTCGCCCAGTTGCGGACCTCGTCTTCAGGATCGACGGAGAGCGCGAGGAGCGTCACCAGCGCGCGTGAACACTCGGGATGGCTCGCGAGGACGCCAGCGACCGTCTGGCGAACCGTTGGGTCCAGATGGACGGCGTGGGCGATCACGAAATCGAGACAGCGAGGGTCCTCGAGATCGAGGAAGCCGGCCACGTACGCGCAGAGAACATTGGGGTCGGTCTCTCGTCGGGCGAGCGCGAGGAGCGTCGTCGCGTAACGAGCCCTGCGCTCCGCCCAGTCGTGATCGTTCGCACGCACGAACCGCAGCACCTCAGGAACGAGGACTCGGCGCTCGATCCGTCCGTCTTCCGAGAGCGGAAGAATGTGTGTCTCGAGCTCGGCATCCGAGAGGCGGCGTAGACGCTCGACAGCGTCCCGGCGTGCCTGCTCGCGGTCACCGAGGTCCTCCGAGGCGGCCTCATCGGCTTCCCAATGGGCTCGCACTGCAGCGCTCGCCACCTCGATCCAGCGTTCGATGTGTTCGTCCGACACGAGGGAGAGAGTCCAGCCCCCGAGACGTCTGACCGTTCGTGATGCGGGCTGGGCATCGCGCCGGTTGGGCCGCATACCATCGACACGATGACGATCGCCTTCGACAACACGTACGCGCGGCTGCCGGAGCGCTTCTTCGCGAAGGTGCCGCCGACGCCGGTGCGCGCGCCGGCGATGCTCCGTGTGAACGAGTCGTTGTGCGAGCTGCTCGGGATCGATGCCGCGGAGCTTCGGTCGCCCGAGGGTGTCGCGCGGCTCGCGGGCAATGGGCTCTTCGACGGCAGTGAGCCGATCGCGCTCGCGTACGCGGGGCATCAGTTCGGTGGCTTCTCGCCGAAGCTCGGCGACGGTCGCGCGATCTTGCTCGGTGAGGTCGTCGGCAAGGACGGGGTTCGTCGCGACATCCAGCTGAAGGGCTCGGGGCCGACGCCGTTCTCTCGGCGCGGCGATGGGCGCGCCGCGATCGGACCCGTCTTGCGCGAGTACCTCGTGAGCGAGTCGATGCACGCGCTGCGTGTGCCCACCACGCGCGCGCTGGCCGCGGTGACGACGGGCGAGCTCGTGCTGCGGGGAGACGATCTGCCGGGCGCGGTCCTCACGCGTGTCGCGGCGAGCCACCTGCGCGTCGGCACGTTCGAGTACTTCGCAGCGCAGCGCGACCTCGACGGCCTCGAGCGCCTCGTCGAGTTCGCCCTGTGGCGCCACTACCCGCACCTCGCACGCAACCGAGATCGGGCCCTCACGTTGCTCGATGCTGTCATCGACGCGCAGGCCACGCTCGTGTCGCGCTGGATGGGCCTGGGCTTCGTGCACGGCGTGATGAACACCGACAACACGTCGATCAGTGGCGAGACGATCGACTACGGCCCGTGCGCGTTCCTCGACGCGTACGACCCCGGCCGGACCTTCAGCTCGATCGATCAGCAAGGTCGCTACGCGTTCCACAACCAGCCGCGCATCGCGCTGTGGAACCTCGCGCGGCTCGCCGAGGCGATCTTGCCGCTGGTCTCGAGCGACGAAGACGCCGCCGTGAAGCAGGTGACCGAGCGCCTCGACACCTTCCCCGATCGGTTCGGCGCGCGGCACCACGCGATCCTCCGCGACAAGCTCGGCCTCGGCGACGAGCGTGACGACGACGTCGCGCTCGCGCGTGATCTGCTCGAGCTCCTGGCGAAGGCGCGCGTCGACTTCACGCTCACGTTCCGTCGCCTGTTCGACGCGATCGATCGCGCGCCGCGCGTGTCGGTCGTGTCTGCGATGTTCGCAGACCCCGCGCCCTTCGACGCGTGGGCGGTGCGCTGGCGCGTGCGCCTCGATGGCGACTCCGTCCCGGTCGCGACGCGCAAGGAGCGCATGCGCCTGGCCAACCCCGCGTTCATCGCGCGCAACCACCGCGTCGAGCAGATGATCGCGAAGGCGACCGAAGGCGACCTCTCGCTCTTCGAGCGCATGCTGCGCGTGCTGGCGCGACCTTGCGACGATCAGCCCGACGACGAGGACCTCATGGATCCCCCGGGCGCCGACCAGTGGGACTACCAGACGTTCTGCGGGACGTGAGGCGAGCGCCTCTTTGCCGCAGCGGGCTCGTCGATGACCACACTCCACTTCGTGGGCCCCTGGGATCTCGATCGACGGCTGCCGTGCATGCCGAGACACCCGCACGACGGGCCCGTCGTGCTGATCGAGTCACGCGCGAAGTCGAGCGCGCTGCCGTACCACCGGCAGAAGCTCGTCCTGGTGCTGTCGGCGATGCACCACTTCGCGGAGGAGCTGCGCGCGGACGGCTTCGACGTGGAGATCGTGAACGCGCGCTCGTACGTGGACGGCCTGCGCGATGTGACCACGCGACGCCGTCCCGAGCGCGTCGTCGCGATGCGACCACGCGAGTGGGGCATGGAGCGTGCGCTGCGGATCGCGCGCAAGGACGACGCGCTCGGCGTCCCCGTGGAGCTCTTCGACGACGGCGGCGAGGGCAGTCACTTCCTCCTCACGCGCGAAGAGATCCATCGCTGGGTCGAGGGACGCGCCGTGCTCCGCATGGAGCACTTCTACGCGCACCTGCGGAAGAAGACGGGCTGGCTGATGGACGAGCGGGGCAAGCCGCTCGGCGGCAAGCTCAGCTTCGACGGCGACAACCGCGAGTCTCCGGGCCCAGAGCGTCCGCCCTCGCTCCTCGCGCACGAGCCCGACGCGATCACACGCGACTGCATCGATCGCGTGCGCGCATGGGGCCACGGCTGGGGTGACGTCGACGGCTTCGCGTGGCCCGTGACGCGCGCAGCCGCGCTGGCCGAGATCGATCACTTCTTCGCGCAGCGCGCGGCGCTCTTCGGTCGCTACCAAGACGCGATGATCTCGGGCGAGCGCTTCCTCTGGCACACACGGATCGCCCCCGCGATGAACCTCGGGCTCGTCTCGCCGCGCGAGGTGTGTGAGCGCATCGTGCACGAGCACGCGCGCGGGACGATGCCTCTCGCCGCGGCGGAGGGCCTCTTGCGTCAGATCCTCGGCTGGCGCGAGTACGTGCGCGCCATGTACTGGACACGCATGCCCGCGATGCGACGCGCGAACGCGCTCGGCGCCAAGCGCGCGCTGCCCGTCTTCTACTGGGAGCCCGAGCGCACCCAGATGCGCTGCATGCGCGAGGTGGTGGGGCAGGTGCAGGACACGGGCTACGCGCACCACATCCAGCGCTTGATGGTGCTCGGCAACTTCGCGCTGCTCGCCGGCGTCGAGCCGCTCGCGCTGAGCCACTGGTTCTGGGCGGGCTTCGTCGACGCCTACGAGTGGGTGGAGCTGCCGAACGTGCACGGCATGGCGCTCTTCGCCGACGATGGCTTCACGACCAAGCCTTATGCCGCGAGTGGCGCGTACATCGATCGCATGAGCGATCACTGCGAGGGCTGTCACTTCCGCGTGAAGGAGCGGCACGACGAGCGCGCGTGTCCGTTCAACCCACTCTTCTGGGACTTCCTCGTGCGCCACCGAGACCGCTTCGGGAGCCATCCACGCATCGGCGCGCTCTACCGCACGTGGGACCGTTTCGGCGACGACGAGCGAGCCCGCATCCTCGAGAGCGCCGCACGGGTGCTCGCGTCGTTGACGCCAGCCGATCACGCGTGGCGCTTCGACGACGATCGCTGCTGATCACCTGGATCGACGCAGGTCACCGGGTGACCCTCTTCGTGCCGACCGGAGAGTTGCCGTCATAGGCAAACCACGTGTGGCCATCGTCACGTGGTTGCGTCTCTCGGCGACGGATGACTGCCAGAGGCGGGCGGTCGAGCAGCACGGCTCCGATGTACATCCGATGGGACGCGCATCGCACGTGCGATGGTATGAGTGCGCGATGCCGAGCGAGCGAGTGGCCCTGATCGAAGACGATGACGAGACGCGCGCGGCGTGCGCGGAGGCGCTGCGTCGCGCGGGAATGGAGGTCGTCGCGTACAGCAGCTGTCACGCCGCCATCGCAGGCCTCGGTGCAGGCACGCTCCCCTCCCTCATCGTCATCGATCTCGAGATGCCGGGTGAGTCGACGTTCGAGGCGATGCAGACGATTCGCGCCTGCCTCGCCGATGCGGTTCTCGTGGCCTTCACCGGACACGCGGGCGACGCGTGGCTCTTCTCCGCGCTGGTCGCCGGATGCGTGGGCTACGTGCTCAAGACGGACGCCTCACTGAGCATCGTCGAGGCCGTGCGGAGGGCCGCAGACGGGGGCGCACCGATGACGGCCGGTATCGCACGACGGGTGATCGAGCGCTTCCACGCGCCTCCCGAGTCAGCCCCCTCACTGTCGGTGCGCGAGCGCGCCGTGCTGAGCGAGCTGGCCTCTGGCTACTCCTACGAACAGGCGGCGGCGCGGCTCGACATCTCGCTCTCGACGGTGCGCACACACGTACAGCACATCTACGCCAAGCTCGGCGTCAAGACCAAGAGCGAGGCGACGGCGCGAGCCATGCGCTTGGGCCTCATTTCGTAGTGGAGAGCGAGTCCCAGGGTTTCTTCGCCGCCAACCCGCATGCGATGCGGATGAACGCGGCGCCGCGAACAGCCGTGTACCACCTCGGCGTGGCCTGGCTGCTCGTGATCGTCGCGTGGACGCCATGGGGACGCGCGCTGCTCGGGATTCACCCGCTCTTCCTCACGCTCTCGACCGTGGCGTTCTCCCTCGACCTCGTGGAGCTCGCACGACGCGTGGAAGACGGCAGCTTGTTCACCGCGAAGGCCTGGCCGCGGCGCGTTCTGACCACGCTCGTGCTCCTCGTGTACACGGCGAGCTTCGCTGCGCCCTCGAGCCTCGAGAGCTCGCCCGCCTGGGCGTTCTTCGTGATGGCCGGCGCCATTGCGGGGCTCATCGGCACGCACCTCGGCCCCGCGTTCATCGCCCTTCTGTTGATCACGGGTCCTGGCTTTCATGGGCTCGCGGCGCCCGAAGCGACACCGCGCTCGATGCTCACGGCACTGGCCGCGGTCGTCTTCGCCGCCCTCGCAGCGCTGCTCGGGCGATGGCTGGCGAGGGTGGCGATCGAGCTCGAACGACGCGCAGAGGCGCGCGCCCTCGCCGGAGAGGCTGCGCGTGAGGAGATGCGCCGGCTCGCCACGGCGATGTCGGTTCACGACGGGCTCTCGGGCATGCTGTTCTCTCTCCGCGCACGCCTCGAGCAGGCCGAGAGCGCAGCGGAGGTGACGACAGCACTCCAAGCGTTCATTCAGCGTGCGAGAGAGACGATTCTCCCCGTCGCAGCGCCCCTCGACTTGCCAACGGCGCTGTCGAGCGTCGTCGCGTTCGCAGCCGTTCCGACCACCGTCACCGGCACTGCCCCGAGTGACCCGCTCGAGAGCTCGGACCTCGCGTTCGTGGCGCTCGAGCTCGCCTCCAACGCGCTTCGCCATCGTGACGTGTCGGCCCTCGACATCCAACTGCTGTCCGGAGCCGACCATGGTATTCGTGTCACGGCACGCGGTCCTCTCGCGGCACGACAGCCGACGTCCTCGGGAGGACGAGGCACGCGACACCTCGCGCTTCGTGCACGCGCCTGGGGAGGCACATCGACACGCGTCGACGAGGAGAGCACGAGCGTCGCGGAGGTCCGTTGGCCCAAGCCGGCGGCGCGCATCGCTCCCCTCTGGCTGGCGCTCGTCGCACCGTTGACGGCTGTTCCGCTGGCACTTCTTCTCCTCGCCGAGGCGGCGACTCCCGAGCTCGTCGCCTACCTCCTCGCGGTCTCGGTATCGACCAGCGCAGGCCTCGCCTACGACGCCCGTGCACTTCGTTTCGCCGCGGGGCTCTTCGTGTCTCGGCCACTGCCGACCCACACCCTCTCGAGCGGGCTCGTTCGCAGCGTGTCGGACGCGCTCGCAGAGCTCGAGATCGTGGCGCAGACAGGAGCCCTCTCGGCCGTACGGGAGCGGCTGGAGACGGTGGGGCGCAACCTGACTGCCCTCCTCGCGGCGCTGGAGAGCGACGCACATGGACCAGCCGCCGCACGCTGACGAGACCAATGGACGACGCTACGACACGGAGACATCGGCATTCACGAGACGCATTCGCGCTCGACCAGGAGGCCGCACGAATCAATGCCGCACCGCTCAAGGTATCTGCACATGCCCTGACAGCGCTCTTGGTGCTCGGCGTCTCGCTGACCCCGCAAGGGCTCGCGCTCCTCGGGGTCCATCCCCTCTATCTCACGGTCTTCACTCTGCTGTTCGTGCTCGACCACGTGGAGGCCGCCGCGCGCATTCGCGATGGGACCATGTTCGAAGAGCGCAACGCCGTGCGTCGTTTTCTCGCGTTCCTAGTGCCCATGCTCTTCACCGCGTGCTTCGCAGCCTCGTCGTCGGTGGAGGCCACACCGACATGGGCTTTCTTGGCGATGGGAGGCGTCGCGCGAGGCTTGATGGGTTATTCCGTGAACCGCGCGTTCCTCGCCACTGTCGTCGGCTCCGGTCTGGGCTTTCACCTCCTCACGGCGCCTCGCTGGACCCCCCTCTCCGTGGCGGCGGCAACCCTCGCGAGTGTCTTCGCCTGCCTCGCTGGAGTCCTCGGCGAGCGGATGATTCGTCATGCCCTCGACCTCGAGGCCCGGGCGAAGTCGGCCGACGATCTGGCACAGGAAGCCCGAGGGGAGGCGCGACGTCTCGCTGCGGCGATGTCCCTCCACGACGGCCTCTCCGGGGTGGTCTTCGGCGTGCGCGCCAAGCTCGAGAGTACGACCGAGACTGCAGGCGTGAGCTCCGCGGTACGCACGCTCGTCCTGCGTGCGCGCGAGCTGCTCGTGCCCTTCGGTGCATCCCTCGATCTGGAGCGTGCGCTGCGTGAGCTCGCATCCCTCTACGACGTGCCGATCACCATGGAAGGGCAGCTCGCCTCCGACCTTCGTCGCCTCGAGGCGAGAGACCTCGCCTTCGCGGCCATCGAGATGACGACCAATGCGCTGCGACACCATCGCCCGCGCCGCGTCGTCGTGCGCCTCTCGTCGAGCCCGCACCGCGTGGTGGAGGTCGTGTCGATGGAGGGCAGTTCGACTCCACCCCTCGAGCGAGGAGCAGGCCGCGGGTCGCGTCACCTCGCGCTCCGCGCCACGGCGTGGGGTGGCACCTATGCCCAGTGGCACGAGGGGACGAGCTCGTGTGCACGCATCGACTGGGCGCCTTCGGCGGAACGTCGTGGTCCGGGCTGGCTCGCCATCGCGACGCCACTCTCTGCGTCACTCTTCTTCGCCGTGCTGTGGCTCGGAGATCCGAACCCATGGAGCATGGGATTCGTGGTCGTCTGTGTTGCACTGTCCGCGGCCATGGTCGGCCTGGGAGCACGCTCGCTGAAGTCGACCGAGGCGCGCATCGAGCGAAGCGAAGGCGAACGCGAGCAAGCGCAGGACGAGACGAGCGCGCTGGCGCACTCGGCGAAGCTGGATGAAGCGCTCGAGGCGCTCTCGGGGGCCCTCGAGACAGAGGACCGCGAGGCGCTGCGTGCTCGACTCGTCGCGTTCACCGAGGCCCTCCAGAGCTTCATGTCGGCCATCGAGAATGCCCCAGCTCCACACCCGAGTGCGCCAGTGCGGACCCACGGTGGACACGCCCCGTGAGCGCGTGCGCACGCGGTGCGCTCGCGCTCACGGCTCCCAGCGCAGGCCCGTCTCGCAGCTCACGTGCTCCATCGAGAGCCGTCCATCGGCGATGTCCAGCACGCCGAAGACGATCGGCAGCTGAAAACGTCGGGGGCCGATCGAGCCGGCGTTGAACACCACGAGGCCGCGGTCCTTGCCGAGGAAGGGCACGTGCGAGTGCCCGCAGAGGATGATCGAAGCGCCGGCCTGACGCGCGAGCTGCGCGGCGTCGGCGCGGATCTTCGGGCCGTGCACGGCGATGTGGAGGAGGAGCAGCTTGATCGCGCTCACACCGCCGGCGCGGACGTCGATCGTCACGACGTCGGGGAGGTCACTCGCGCGCTCGTCGATGTTGCCGCGCACGGCGATCACGGGCGCGATCTCCGCGAGCCGATCGAGCACGGAGAGATCGCCGATGTCGCCGGCATGAACGATCACGTCCGGCGTTCGCGCTGCGATGACACGCGCGCTCTCGGGGTGCGGGGCGCTGTGCGTGTCGGCGACGACGACGATGCGGAGGCCGCCATCGTCGCGGAGCGAGACGACCCTCTCTTGCTGGACCCGCCGCGGCCCACGCTTGGAGACCATCAGCGGCACCGACGAACGTCGATCATGGAGTCAGCGCTGCCTTCACGGCGTCGAGGTCGAGCGCGAGCGGACGCGATGCAGCGGGCCCGAGCTCGCGCGTCAGCGACTCGATCGCGCTGATCCGCGTCTCGTGATCAGGGTGCGTCGAGAGCCACGACGCGAACGCAGGAAGCTCGCCGACGCCCTCGCGTGACATCACGCGGAAGAAGCTCGCGAGCGCGTTCGGATCCAGACCCGCCGCATGCATGCGCGCCACCGCGTCGGCGTCGGCCTCGCTCTCTTGGTCCTGTCCGTAGTCGTTCGACGCCGCGATCACGGCGACGTCGGCCGCGAGGCTGGTGAAGCCATCGAGATCTCCGCCGAGGAAGATCGCGACGAGCAGGCGCAGGCCGATCGCGATGCCTGCACGGTGCGCGACGTTGCGGAGGCCGTGCCTGCGCTCGACGTGCGCGAGCTCGTGCGCGAGCACGCCCGCGATCTGCTCGGCGCTCTCGGCCTCTCGGATCAAGCCTGTCCACACCACGATCTGCCCTCCGGGGAGGGCGAATGCGTTCACCTCGTCGTTCTCGATCACGCTCACGCGGTAGTCGTGATCGGACGCCGGCCCGCTCTCTTCGAGGCGCGCGACGATCGCCTCGACGAACGACACGACGCGCGGATCGGTGACCGTCTCGCCCGTCGCAGCGAGATCGCTCGCGGCGAGGTCGCCGAGCTGTCGATCGAACGACGTGGGCAGGAGGCCGACCGACCACGAGAGCAACGTCGGCGTGACGAGCACGAGCACCACGAGCGCGAGCGCCGTGAGCGAGGCCGCGACCAACGAGAACGTGCGCCAGAAAGACGCCGAGCCCCGATGCTTGCGCACCGAGCCGAGGCGCGCGGCCATCGCCGGCCCACCGAGCTCGGCGAGCTTCTCGACGACGGCGAGATCCGTCGTGCTCAGCGTCGCGGGCTGCTCGGGCGAGCGAAGGAACACGAAGTCACCGTCGTAGCCGCCAGGCGTCACCTCGAGCGACGCGAGCGGCCAGGTCAGCACGTCGCCGTTGGCCGCGATGGCGCGCACCTCGACGCTCGTGATCTCGATCGTCGCCGGCGCGCCGGTGCTCGCGCCCGGGATCGTGACGACGCCACGGAACGTCGTGCCGTTCGCCGTGCCCGTCATGCCCACCCCGAGGTCGTCATCGAGCGATCACGGCGTGGGGGGGCGGGAGCCGTTCATCGCCTGCACGCTCTCGCACGTCGCCATCGCGCCGCAATCCGCGCTCGAGTTCGCGTCGTACGACCAGACGACCTGACCACTCATCGTGTCCCCCGACACGCTCGCAGACAGGTCGCCGACCAGCGTGTACGCGCAGCCGCCCATCGTGCCGCCACGTCCGGTCAGACGCGCGTCGATCCGGTTCCCGCTCACACTGCCCACGAAGCGCCGACCGCCGAAGGCCGCCTCGACCAGGCCGCCCTGGAGGCCCGTGACCTCGGCGGTGACGTCCGAGCCCGACTGCGTGATCGTGACGGGCAACGCGCTCGTGGTCTCGCCGGGAGTCCAGTTGTCGAACGAACACCCGTTGGCACCGTTCGTCAGGTTCACCGACCAGTTACCGGCCGCGTTCACGGGCGCGCAGCCCGCGAGCGCGAAGGCGCCGAGCGACGAGAGGGTGAGGACGAGGAGCGAGCGGAGCGAAGAGTTCGTCATGAGGGGCCTCATTCTGCCGCGGCGCCGCCGTCGTTGGAAAGATCGCTGCCTCCGACGCCACCACTGCCGACATCGGCGCCCGCGGGGCCGTTCACGCCCGGATAGAACTGCTTGCACCAGCGGCGGTACGCGCCGACGGGCCCATCACCGACGGCGAGCTGCGGCGGGTGCACGTAGCGCTTGTTCTGCCAGATGTGGAAGTCCTGCTTCACGTCGTGCACGTACGACGCCATGCCCGCGTGCAAGAGCGCGCGGTGGAAGAGGCCCATCGGGATGCGACGCAGCGCGCGCGGCAGGCGATCGAGCGTCTTGTACTTCTCGAACTGGAAGCCCATGTGGAGCGCGAGCTGCTCACGCTCGACCGGCGTCGCGAAGACCATGTGGCGCGAGCGCAGGCCGACCTCGGGCACCCACACCTCGACCCGCGAGTAGCCCAGGCCGTACACGTGGATGAAGAACTCGGCGTAGAGACGCCCGAGGTCCGCGAAGCCCGGGATGTAGGGCCGCGTCATCGCGTACTTCACCGAGAGGTACCCGGGCTCGCAGCGCAGCTCGCGGAGGATCTCGATGTCCGCGTAGCCGTGCACGATGGGCAGGTGGCCCATGTCGACGCTGTTCTCGCTCGTCTCCTGCGGATGACCGCGGAGCGGCGCGACCTCGAACGCGGCCTCCATCCAACCGGTCGTGTCGACCTCGGGCACCTCGAACCACGAGGGCTCGCCGGCGTTGCCGTGCCACACGAGGATCTGGCCGTGTCGCTCGCGCAGCTCGTAGGTCGCGTTCTTCGCGCGGGGCGGAGGCGGCGTGCCGTAGCCCGTGGCCACGCACTTGCCGTTCACGTCGAAGCGGAACGCGTGGAACGGACACTCGATGGTCTCGCCCTTCACGCAGCCGCCGTGACCGAGGTGCGCGCCCATGTGGGCGCAGTACGGATCGATCGCGGAGAGCACGCCGCTCTGGGTGCGGAAGAGCACCACGTCCTTGCCGGCGAGGCGCTTGGTGACGACCTGCCCGGGTCGCACCTCCTTGCTGCGGCCGAGCACGTACCAGGCGCTCGGCACGTGGGCGTAGAGGTTGGCTGCGTGATCGGCGGCGAGCGGGAGACTGCGCTTTTCCATGCGGTGACGGACCTACGACAGAGGTGGGTTCGAGGATCGCCGCGAGAGCTTGCAGCCGCAAGCGTCAGGCGCCAGCCCTTGACCGCGACGACGCCGCGCTTCGATCCTGGATGGGTGACATCCCGGGCGGCGAGCACGCCACCATGCGCGAGGTCGAGGTCGAGGCACACGTCGTTCCTCGGCGTGATCGCCCTCGCGGGCGCGCTCTGGCACGCCCAGGGCTGCGGCAGGGTCGGGTACGACGTGGTGGACGCCAGCATGGATGCGTCCCCGCCCGATGCCCCGAGCGTCGATGCGTCGGTCGACGATGCGCTCGCGCTCGACGCGGCATCGGCGTCGAGCGATGCGCCTCCCGTCGACGCCGCCGAAGACGCAGGTGCCGACCTCGACGCTGGCGTCCCCGCGATCACGGCGACGACGCTGACGTCCGTGGTCGGGGCGCGCGTGCACGATCTCGCGCGGTTCACGGATGGGCGCCTGGTGATCACGGGCCGCCATCAGGGCGGCTCGGCGACGATCTTCGGTGCGGAGGTCGTCTCGGCAGCGCCCACGTCGTTCGTCGCTGTCGAGGGCATCGGCGGCGAAGCTCCGATCGTCCTCCTGCTCCCGTTCGACGGAGGCATCGGGGTCGACGGACCGCTCGTCGCCGCGGCCACGGACGCGACGCCAGGGCCGCCGCGCGACTACGTCATCGTCTCGGACACGACGGGCCCGCTCGACACGGGCTGCGGCGCGCTCGGCGCAGACGACGGTCTCCAAGCCTGGGTGGCGTTCTACGAGGTCGTCGGTGCCGCGCTCGTGTGCTCTCGGCTGGAGGTCCTCACCGGCGTCGGCGAGCAGCGAATCCGCGACCTCGTCGCGTCGGACGTGCAGCAGGTGATGGTCGTCGGCGGCAGCGAGTCGGACTGGGTGTCGTCGAGCTCTGCAGGACCGGGCGGTTCGTTCGCGCTGCGCCTCCAGCTCGACGGATCGTTCGTGCTCGCCGGGACGGTGGGGGAGATCGCGAGCCTCTCCGCGGTGGTCGAGACCTCGGATCCGAGCGGCGCGACCTCCTTCGCGGTCGCAGGCCGTGACTCGTCCGGCGCGCTGGTGCTGACGCGGCTCACCGCGCTCGCGGGGCCCGACGAGAGCAGGCGCCTCGTGCTCGGCGGCTCGCTCGAAGCGAACGCGCTGAGCTTCGACGGGGATCGCGTGTACGTGACGGGGTCGACGACCCGCGACATCGACTTCTCGGGAGGGGCGCACCGCTGGGCAGGTGCGACGGACTCGTTCGCGGCCGCGATCGACGAGGCCACGTACACGCTGCTGTGGGCCTACGGTGCGGGCACAGCCTCGGACGACTTCTTCGGCCCCTCCGTCGCCCGTGGCACCGACCTCTTCCTCTTCGGCACCGCGCGCGGCGACCTCACGGGCGAGAGCTTCGTGGCGCGCACGCCCGCCGTGGTGGATCAGTTCCAGGCGACGGTCGTGGTGCTCGATGCCCTGACGGGCGCCGAGCGTGCTTACGCGCGGCCCCGCGAGCTCGCGACGTTCGTGGGCGCCGTCGTCCGGGGGGGCACCGTGATCGCAGGCGGCGTGTCGTCGGGCGGCGGAGAGGGCGCGATCGCCGAGTATTGAGGAGCGGCGGGACGCCTCGGCGCGCGCGGAGCCTGGGAAGGGGCGCAGCGAATTGCTCGTGTCGCTGGGGCCCGTGGTATCCGCGACCTCATGTTCCGCGGTCGTGTCAGGACCATCCACTTCGTCGGCATCGGCGGCATCGGCATGAGCGGCATCGCCGAGGTGCTGCTCGCCTCGGGCTTCGCCGTCACGGGCTCGGATGCGCGAGGCTCGGACACCACCAAGCGCCTCGAGGAGCTCGGCGCGAAGGTGTTCGTGGGCCATCGCAGCGAGAACGTCGGCACCGCCGACGTCGTCGTCTTCAGCTCTGCGATCCAGCGGGACAACCCGGAGCTCGTCTTCGCGCGACTGCACAACGTGCCCGTGATCCCGCGCGCCGAGATGCTCGCGGAGCTCATGCGCCTGCGCGATGGAGTCGCGATCGCGGGCTCGCACGGCAAGACGACGACGACGTCGCTCGTGGCCACCGTGCTGCGCGAGGCAGGCACCGATCCCACGGTCGTCATCGGCGGCAAGCTGAACTCGCTCGGCTCGAACGCGGCGCGTGGCACCGGCAACCTGCTCATCGCCGAGGCCGACGAGTCCGACGGCTCGTTCCTCCACCTCACGCCGGTCGTCGCGATCATCACGAACATCGACGCCGAGCACCTCGATCACTACGGCACGCACGAGAACGTGAAGACGGCGTTCGTCGAGTTCGCCAACCGGGTGCCCTTCTACGGCCTGGTGGTCGCGTGCCTCGATCACCCGCACGTGCAGGCGATCCTGCCGCGCATCGAGAAGCGCATCGCGACGTACGGCCTCACCGCGCAGGCGGACTACCGCGCGCGCAACCCGGTGGTCGAGGGGCTCTCGACGCGCTTCGAGCTCGTGCGTCGCGGCAAGAGCGTGGGCTCGTTCACCGTGCGCATGCCCGGCATCCACAACGTGCTCAACGCGCTCGCGGTGATCGCCGTGGCCGACGAGCTCGAGGTGCCCGAGGACGTGACGCGCAAGGCGCTCGCCGGCTTCGGCGGCGTGCAGCGTCGCTTCACGATCATCGGCGAGACGGACGCCAAGAGCAGCACGCCCGGCGTGACGATCGTCGACGACTACGGCCATCACCCCGCCGAGGTGCAGGCCACGCTCGAGGCCGCGCAGCGCGCGTACGGACGACGCTTGGTCGTGGCCTTCCAGCCGCACCGCTACACACGCACGCAGTTCTGCTTCGAGGAGCTCACGCGCGCGTTCAACCGCGCCGACGTGCTGTTGCTCGCCGACGTGTACGCCGCGGGTGAGCAGCCGATCGAGGGCGCGACGAGCGAGGCCCTCGCGCAGGCGGTGCGCGCGCACGGTCATCGCGACGTGACGTGGGTCGGTCCGCGCAGCGAGGTGAGCGCGGCGATCGCGGCGCGCCTCCAGCCCGGCGACGTCGTGATCACGCTCGGCGCGGGAGACATCACGCGCGTGGGCCCCGAGCTCCTCGCGAGCCTCCAGGCGAGGCCCACGCCGTGAACGTCCGCGTCGTGCGAGAAGAGGCGACAGCGCCCGCACGCGCACGCGCGTCGCGTCCGAGCGGCGCGCCGCGCGCGGCCGCGAGCACGCGCAACAACCGTCGAACGAGCCTGCCCGACGGTGCGGAAGGCGAGACGTCACGCGCGAGCACGCCGTCGCGGCCTCCGATCCGTGATCGACTGCGCGCGCTGGGCACACGACTGCGCGAGGCCTCCCGACGTGCGCTCGCGCGCGCGCTCGGGCCGATGCGTGTGCTCTTGCGCGTCGCGCTCGCGGCGGGCCTCGTGGCCGCGAGCATCGCGATCGTGCGCTTCGTCGATCGCTACGCGCGCACCTCCCCGGAGTTCGCGATCGAGACGCTCGCGATCACCGGCAACGAGCGCGTGCCCTCGGACGAGCTCGAGGAGACGATGGGGATCGCTGTCGGCGACAACGTCTTTCTGCGATCGCCCGAGGAGGTCCGCGCTTCGCTCGAGCTGCACCCGTGGATCGCGTCGGCCACGGTGCGACGCCGCCTGCCGCGCACGTTCGAGGTCGAGGTCCGCGAGCGGACGCCCGCACTGATGCTGGTGCTCGAGCAGCCGTACCTCGTCGACGAGGACGCCACGGTGTTCAAGGCCTTCGAGGAGGGCGATCCCGTGGATCTGCCGGTGATCACGGGCGTCGATCCCGAGCGCTTCCAGCAAGATCGCGGCTACCGCACGGAGCTGCTCACCGCGAGCATCGCGCTGGTGTCGGAGTGGGAGACCGCGAACCTGTCGCGGCGCGAGCCGATCGCCGAGATCCACGTGGAGCCCGACGAGGGCCTCACGCTCTTCGTGGGCGAGGACGGCACCGAGATCCGCCTCGGCCGCGGCCCCTACCGCGGCAAGCTCAGTCGCCTGCGCCGCGTGCTCGACGAGCTCGGTCGAAGGCAGAGCCGCCCGCTCTACGTGTATCTCGACAACGTCCGACGGCCCGACCGCGTCACCGTCCGCGTCCGTTGAAGGCGACTGTCAGGCGCCTGAGGTCCATCGCATAGGATCGTCGTCATGCCGACGCAGATGCTGCCGACGTTCTCCGACCTCGCGATCACCGACGTCGCCGTCGCGCGCGGGCGCGTGGTGGCGACCAACGGCATCGACGTGGGCGTGCTGTCGAACGGCGGGTGGAAGAAGACACGCGGAGGAGGACCCCTCGCGCTCGACGCACGCGCGCTTCGAGTCCTGTGCGCGTCAAAGGGCGGCGCCGCGATGCGGGAGGTCGAGAGCCTCGCACCGCTGTTCGAGGGCGGCATTCGCGCGAGCGCCGTCGCGTGGAACCGCTCGGGTGATGCCGTGGTGCTCGGCTACGAAGAGGTGAGCCGCGGCGGCACGGCGCTCAGCGCGATCACGAGCGGCATCGGCGAGCAGCCGTGGGGAAAGAAGCTCTCGAAGCTGGGTGGGCCGTACCTCCGCTGCATCCGCCCCGCGATCTCCGCGCTCGGCACGCTCGTGGTGCTACACGACGAGACGACGCTCTACGCGTACGAGCCCTCACCGATCAAGCCGCGTTGGCAGCTGAAGGACGCCTCTCCCGTGCGTGTCGCGCTCTCTCCCGACGCACGCTTCGGCGTCGTGATCGATCCTCTCGGACGGGTGCGGGCGTTCGACGGAAAGACCGGCGCATGGCGCGGCGAGGTCCTTCACACGAGCGAAGGAGGCCGCGTGCTCGCGTGCACCAACACCACGCTCGTGATCGGCGGCACGCACGGCGTCGACGTGCTCACGCTCGAGGACACACGCACGACGGCGATCGAGCACACCTCGCTCGAGGCCGAGATCACCGCGCTCGCGATCGACGACACGACGATCTGTGTCGGCCTCGCGAACGGCGCTGTGATCCTCCTGAATCGCTGACGGTCAGCCCGAGCCAGCCGATGGCACGCGTGCGAGCACGGCGAGCGCCGAGGGCTCCATGGGATCGAGCGCAATGGCTTCCTCAGCACGCAGCGACGCGTGCTCGAGTTCGCCAAGACGGAAGAGCACGATCAGAACGTGCCGACGAGATCGAGGCGGGCGTAGTCCGCGCCGAACGAGGGGAGCAGTGAGACCGTGGGCGCCGTCGGCGCGGCGGGCTCGTCGCCGGGGTTGGTGACGAGGCCGTAGACCAACATCGCGAAGCCTGCGGCCTGCACGAGGCCGTCGAACGCGAGCCAGATCGGCCACCAGTTGTTCGCGTCGGGCAGCACGCCGAACTGGATCCACGGGCCGAGCACGGGGATGAACGACACGCCACGGAAAGGCACCCAGCGCTGCGACTCGGGGGAGCAGCCGGCGAAGCCGCAGCCATCGTTGCCCGCGAACATGCTGGCGATGAAGTTGGTGACCCAGCCGACACCGAGCACCGCCGCGCCAGCCACTGTGAGCGCGAGCCACGTGCGATCGCGACGCGGACCGGCGGACTCGGTGGCCGCTGGCGGAGGCGCGAAGGCAGACGCGCTCGTGCCCGCAGCGGTCGTGGTGCTCGGCGCGGCCGGCGCGCTCGTGCGGACTGCCGCATCGGGCGGTGCGATCCACGTGCCGCTCGCCGCGACGCCCGGGAGAGGAAGGAGCGCGCGCGTCATGTCGGCGAGCGCCGTTCCGATCTCTTCGAGCGTCGAGGCGCGGAGCAGCGACACGGCCGCGCTGCCATCACGCGATCCGACGGCGAGGTGGAGCGCATAGCCCGCGCCGTCGCGCACGACGTGCAGATGGAGCGTGCGATCGATCCCCGTCTGCATCGTGAAGCCGTTGAGCGCATCGCCCGTGTGCAGATCGATCGACGCGCGCGGCGCGGAAGGATCGAGCGCGACGATCGTGTAGCCGAGCTCGCGCGCGACGCCTTGGATCGCCGAGGTCGCAGCGCCCGCGACGGACGGATCGCTGTCTTGGCTCACCGTGCCGAGCACGAGCAGCGTCGGTCCCGTCGGTGTGGTCGTGGCTGCTTGCGCGAGCAGCGCCGCGGGCACGAGCGAGAGGAGTGCGTAGGAGGCGATCGCAGCGAGCGTGACGAGCCATCGAGCCTGTGTGTGGGTCATCGGCCTCTCCTGATCTCGGTCGTCGTTCAGGTCCGTCCGCGCGGCGCGAGGACGGCCGCGGCCTCTTCGGCGCCTGCACCGCCGCGCTGGCGCAGCGCGAGCAACGCACCGCGGGCACCGAGGCCTGCGAGCGCCTCGGCGGCGCCGCGACGCGTCTCGGCGTCGGCGTCCTCCATGTGCGCCTCGAGCTGACGACGGAGCGACCGCGCCGACGGGCTCGCAGGACCGCCCTCGGACGCGCGCAGCGCCGAGGTGTAGCGATCGAGCGCGAGGCCGAGCGCGCGCTCACGCAGCCGCACGCCGTGGAGCACACGTGGGATCACGAGCTCGGGCGCGACCTCCCACTCGAGCTCGGTGAGGCGCGTGTTCACTTCCGTCGCGAGCGCCGTGTCAGCGGAGAGCGTGCGCGCGAGCGCGTCGGCCGAGGCCACGTCGCCGCCGAGCACGAGCGCGAACGCCGCGTGCCGCTTGGCGCGCTCGTCCGCGAGCAGCGTGACGAGCTCGGCGCGAATCTCGGGGCTCGCCTGCTCGCCGACGATCACCGTCGCGGCGCGGCTGCGCTCGTCGTCCTCGCCGCCACGCACGTAGCCCATGAGGCGCGAGAGCGCGGCGCTCGGCGTACGACGACGCAGCGCACGCACGAGCGCCTGGCGGACACCGGACTGCGTGCGCGCGTCGGTCACGCGATCGGCGGCGGTGTCGAGCGTCGCGTCGTCACCGACCACACCGAGCACCGCGCCCACGTCGCTGCGGAGCGTGGGATCGGCGTTCGCATCGGTCGCGAGCTCGAACAGACGTGACGAGAGATCGGTCGCGCGCGCGAGCGCGATCGCCTCGAGCGATGCGCGCCACATCGCGCCCTCGTCGGCGCGCGTCTGGTTTCGCTGCGGCAGAGCCTGCGCGACGCGCGTGCGTGCTGTCTCGAGCGCGAGAGGATCCGAGCATCGCGCGAGCGCCACCAGCGCTGCGGGCTCGGTGCGCACGTAGCGACGGTAGAGCGCCTTGCTGTCGTCCGAGCACGCGTGCACCTCCGAGAGCGCGGTGAGCGCGACCGTGCGCTCGTCCCCACGGCCCGAGGCGATCTCGACGAGGCGCGCCTCGACGTCCTCCGCGTTCGCGGTGCGACCGAGCATCGCGATCGCGGCCGCGGGCCACTCGCCCTCGCCGTCCGTGATGACCGGATCGAGCACCGTGAGCAGGCGCGGGTCGGAGATCTCCGCGAGCGCGGCCGCGATCTGGAGGCGCACGCGACCCTCGGGATCGGGGCGACGCTCGAGCTCGGTCACCAGCGCGTCGCCGCCGCGCGGATCGGCGATGCCTGCCAGCGCGGTGAGCATCGCGCTCCGCGTCTGCGCATCCTCGACGTGCGCGATCAGCACCGTCATCGCGGGCGCGCCCACGTCGGCGAGGAACGCCGTCTGGAGCGGCGGCCACAGCGATCGATCGCGATCGAGGTTCTGATCGAGCGCCGCGAGCGACTCGGGCGTGCTGCACCGACCGAGCGAGACCATCGCGGCGAGGCGCACGTCGCGCTCGGCGTCGGCGGCAGCAGCGGTGAGCGGCGCGATGGCGGTGGCGTCGCACAGCGGGCCGAGCGAGCTCGCCGCGAACTGACGGATGCGCGCGTCGGCATCGGAGAGGCGGGGCACGAGGCGCGCGGTGCCGAGGGTGCGCGCGAGGATCACCGGATCGTAGGAGGCCAACGCCTGCACGTTGCCCGAGGGGATCGACGACACGACGATGTCCGCCGAGTCCGCGTGTCCGATCGTCGTGAGCGCCCACGCATAGGGCAGCGGGTTCGTCACCTGCGCGTCGCGCGTGAGCTCGAGCAGCCGGTCCTGCGCGGGCGCCGCGCCAGGCGCGCCGATCCGCGCGAGCGCATCGGCCGCTGCGACGCGCTGATCGTCGCTGCGCGACAGACAGCTCACGAGCGCAGGCACTGCTGCGGCGTCGCGGAGCTCGCCCACGCGCGTGATCGCCGTGATGCGCGAGTGATCGTCGAGGAGCGAGTCCTCGATGAGCGTGCGCAGCACCGGCAGCGCCTCCGCGGGCGGCGCAGCGAGCGCCGTCGCGAGCTGGGCTTCCTGCTCACCACGCGTGCGCGAGCGATGGATCGCGAGGCCCGCGCCTCCACCCACCACGAGCAACAAGAGCAGCACCGCGATCTTCGTCTTGAGCGGAACCTTGCGCTGCATCTCCGCGACGAACACGGCCGTGCCGAGCACCGTCGACTGGAACGTGTTGCGCACCCCGCCCTTCTTGGTCTTCGGTGTGAATCCGGGCGGGAGATCGGCTTGGCTCATGCGTGCTCCGAGAGACGTGTGATCGCGTGGGTTCGACGGCGACTGGGATCGATCAGGGGCTGGGCTCGAGGCGCAGCGTCACACGCTCGGCGCGATCGCTGGCCACCCGATGAAGGTACCTGAGCGGGAGGAAACCTGCGGCGCTCAGCTCGAGCGACACCTCCTCTCCGCGCACGAGGTTCTCGAGCGTCATGGGCGTCGAGCCCACGAGCGCGCCGTCACGGAAGATCATCGCGCCCGGTGGATCCGAGCTCAGCTCGAGCCGTGGCCGCGCGGGCACGAGCGCGAGGGTGACGTTCGTGTCGGTCGAGACCACGAGGGGCGCTGCGTGATCCTCGTAGCCATCGAGGCTGAGCACCAGCTGGTGCGTGCCTGTGGAGAGCGAGAGATCCGCTGGCGTCGCGTGACCCGTGCCGAAGCCGTCGATCGCGACGAACGCGCCGGGGGGTGTCGTCTCGAAGCGCACGATCGGATCGCGCAAGAGCTCGTAGCCGCCCCACGCGAGGCCTGCGAGCAGGACCATCGTCACGATCCCGATCGCGACGCCGATGCGCGCGCTGTTGCCCGCGGTGCGCTTGGGCGTGCGGGGCAAGAGCGCGGGCACCGGCGTGAGCGAGCGTCCCGCCATGCGCTGCGCTCGACGGTTCGCGATCTCGTCGGGGCTCGCGACGCGCGTCGGCGCCGCCTCGAAGTCGTCGTCCTGCTTCACGACCACGCCGGGCGCCGTCACGAGGCTCACCTCGGCGTGCGCGACGAACTCGTCGAGCTGCATCGGATCGGACTCGATCGAGGCGACGACCTTCTCGGGAAAGAGGTAGCCCACGAGCGCCGACAGCTGCGCCGCGCCGAAGTCGGGCGCGCTCGCGGTGAGGTAGCGCTCGAGCTCGTCGGCGAGGGCGGCGGCGCTCGGTGTGCGCTTGTCGCGATCCTTGGTGAGCGCGCGCATCACGATCGCCTCGAGCTCGGGCGGCACGTCCTTTCGCGCCTTCTTGAGCGGCGGGATCTTGGCGTTCCTCGCCTTCACCAAGACGTCCGCCGCCTTGGTGCCCGGATAGAGCGGCTCACCCGCGAGGAGCTCGTAGAGGAGGATGCCCGCGGCGAACACGTCCGCCCGCGCGTCGACCGTCTCGCCCCTCGCCTGCTCGGGCGCGAGGTAGTTGTACTTGCCCTTCACCACACCGACCTGCGTCTGCCGCGAGCGCAGGAGGTTCTTGGCGACACCGAAGTCGATGAGCTTCACCTGCCCTTCGAGCGACAGGAGCACGTTCGTCGGCGTGACGTCACGGTGCACGATGCCGAGCGGGCGACCCGTCTCGTCGTTCGTCGTGTGCGCGGCGTGGAGGCCCTTGGCGATCTCCATCACGGCGTACGCGGCCGCGGGGATCGGCACGTGGATCTCCTTGGCCTCGCAGGCCTCGAGCAGCTTCATCGCGTCGACGCCGTCGATCCACTCCATCGCGATGTAGAACTGCTCGCCGACCTTCCCGAGATCGAAGACCTGGGCGACGTTCGGGTGCGAGATGCGCGAGACGAGCTTGGCCTCGTCGACGAGGTGATCGATGAGCTCCGTGTCGTTCACGTGCTCGTCGAGCACGCGCTTCACGCACAGCAAGCGCTCGAAGCCACCGATGCCCACGGCGCGCGCGAGGAACACCTCGGCCATGCCCCCACGACCGACGGATCGGAGGAGCGTGTAGGGGCCGAAGCGAGTCGGGACGAACGCGGCCAGTCGAGCCTCACCCGCGGCCCGGAAGACACCACGGCCGCGTGCGCCAGGGTATCAGGATGGCCGGTTTCTCGGCGAATTCGCGGGCGCGGGCGCCTCTCGCCGAGGGCCCCGTCGGTCGGGAGGCGCTCAGGAGCCCTGCGGCTCGGTCACGCCCGTGACGCCCGCGGGCCCGCCCGTGTCGGGCGTGCGCGCGAGGTAGCGCGCGAACCGCCACATCACCCAGAGATGCCCCAGCGCCTGCGTTCGTCGATAGAGAAACCAAGGGAGGCGCGGGATGTAGTCGTGGATGGCGGCGAGCATGGTGCGGGTGCCCCGCAGCTCCCGGAGCTCGAGGCGTCCACGACCGTCGTCGTTCGAGAGCAGCCCTCCGACGATGTAGAGCAGCGGTCGATCGTGGGTGCTCCGCTCCTTCGAGTAGCGGAGCTCGAGCAGCGAGAGCTTCGTACCTGCGATCGCGATGCGTGCGTGGGCGTCTCCCTCCGACAGCTCGACGCGGAGGAACGGACGCATCGCACGCTCCAGCCACCGAAAGTACTCGGTGGCCGCCCACGTCGCGTGACGGCCGCTCGGCAGCACCAGGCGCTGGACGCTGCGCACTCGCTTGGGTGCAGCTCGCACACCGTCGCGCGGTGCCTCCGGCGGCGAGGCCGATCGCCGTGACGCTCGCGACGGAGCGCGCGGCATCGAGCGCATCGCGCGGACCGACTCGGCGAGGACCTCGCGGAAGGGAACGCCCACGACCCCGGCTCGGTCGGCCAGCTCTCGATCACGCGCGACCATCTCGTGACGAAGGCTCTGAACGAGCGGTCCCACGAGCGCGGGCGATGCGCCCGAGACCAGCGAGACCCAGAGCGTCGAGATCGACGGCGAGAACCAGGGGACCGAGATCAGGCTCCGCCGCTTGCCCAGCGCATCGGCCGTGAGCTGCATCATCTCGCGGTAGGTGAGGACGTCGGGGCCGCCGACGTCGTACGTGCGCCCGAAGCACTCGCGGCGATCGATCGCGAACGACAAGAGCCGCACGGCGTCCTCGAGCGCGATCGGCTGCGAGCGTGTGGAGGTCCACGCGGGACAGAGCATCACCGGCAGCCGCTCCACGAGCCGCGCGAGCATCTCGAACGACGAGCCGCCGGGGCCGACCACCATCCCTGCGCGCAGCGTGGTCACCGGCACGCCGTGGGCACCGAGCGCACCCTCGACCTCGGTGCGGCTCTTGAGATGATCCGAGAGCTCGCCAGTCCGCGGCACGAGCCCACCGAGGTAGACGATCTGGCGGACGCCCGCCTTCGCGGCGGCGCGGCCGAAGTTGTCGGCGCACAAGAGATCGAGGTCCTCGAAGCGAGCCTGGGTGAGGCCGTCGTTCGGCATCATCGAGTGCACGAGGTACACGGCCACGGACGCGCCCTCGAGCGCACGCTCGGTGTCCAAGAGCGAGAACAGGTCGACCGAACGCCACGCGTCGTAGCCATCCCCGGGCTCGTGCGGTCCCCGGCTCAGTCCGACGATCCGAAAGCGACGCTCCTCGGTCAGCGCACGAGCGAGCGCGCGCCCCACGAAGCCTGAGGCGCCGGCGACCACGAGGACGGGAAGCTCCAGGCTCATCGCCTCTCATCCTGGGGCTCTCCGTGCGCATGGCGAGCCCCCTCTCCGAAGCGGTCGTGGACGACGCGGACGCGAGGCCTAAGCTCCCCGCGTCTTGGACGCCGAGGTCATCGTGGTCGGAGCCGGCGTCGCCGGGCTCGCTTGTGCGCGAGCCCTCGCTCGCGCGGGGCGGTCCGTGGTGGTGCTCGAGCGATCGCGCGGTGTCGGCGGGCGCTGCGCCACACGCCGCATCCTGGAGGGTCAGCCCGTGGATCACGGCGTGGCCTTCCTCCACGGCAGCGATGCGTCGTTCCTCGCCGCGATCGACGCGCTCGACGCCCCCAAGCTCGAGGGGTGGCCCTTCCGGGTCGAGGGCCGCGGCGTGCCGTGCCAGCCCGACACCTACACGGCGCGCGATCGCCGTGTGGCGCTCACCGAAGGGATCTCCTCGTTCGCCAAGCACCTCGCCGACGGCCTGGACGTACGGACCAACGTCACCGTGGCGCGCATCGAGGGTGAGCGCGTGTTCCTCGACGACGGAGCCTCACTCGCCGCCCCACACGTCGCGCTCACGCTGCCAGTCGATCCGATGGGTCAGCTCTTGCCCGATCTCCCGGAGCTCGACACCGCGCGCACGATCCTCGGCTGGCTCGGGACGGTGCCGTGCCTCGCGGTGCTCGCGGCCTATGATCTGGACGTCGCCGAGCCGCGGTTCGACGTGCTCTATCCGGACGACGGTCCGCTCCAGGTGATCGTCCACGACTCGACCAAGCGCGAGCGCCCCCGCCATCGGGTGCTGGTGCTCCAAGCCGGCGTGCGGGCCTCACGAGACTGGCTCGCCTTGGAGCCGCAGGCCTGGCAGGCGCTCATGCTCGCCGAGGCAGGGCGCCTGCTCGGATCGTGGGCTGCGAGCCCGAGCTGGGTCGCAGCCCATCGCTGGCGCTACGCGCGCTTCCCTTCCGGCGCGGGCCTCGGGGCACCGCTCGTGGTCAGGCTCGCGGGCGGACGCTCGGTGAGCCTGGCCGGCGAGGCCTTCGACGCGCACGGCGGCGTCCAGGGCGCGTTCCTCTCGGGCGAGCGCCTCGCGCGTCGCCTGCTCGCGCCCACCCACTGATCGGAGATCCGACGTGAACGAGAACGAATCGAGCCTCGAGCAGCTGGTCCATCACGACGCCACGCACGAATGCGGAGGCTTCGGTGCGCACAAGATCTGCGTGCGCGTCGTGGGTGTCGCCACGCTGCCCACGCGCTACGGCGACTTCCGCATCGTCGCGTTCTGGAACAACCGCGACGGCAAAGATCACGTCGCCATCGTGAAGGGCGACATCGTCGGCGGGCAGGACGTGCCCGTGCGCCTCCACTCCGAGTGCCTGACGGGAGACGCGCTGGGCTCGCTGCGCTGCGACTGCCGCGATCAGCTCGAGGCCTCGCTCCGGAAGATCGACGAGCTCGGTCGTGGCGCGGTCCTCTACCTCCGACAAGAGGGCCGCGGCATCGGGCTCATGAACAAGGTCCGCGCCTACGCCCTCCAGGACCGAGGCCTCGACACCGTGGACGCGAACCTCGCGCTCGGCTTTCGCGACGACGAGCGGGACTACGCGGTGGCGGCGCACATGATCTTCAGCCTGAAGCTGCGCTCGATCCAGCTGATGACCAACAACCCGAACAAGCTCGCCCAGCTCGCCGAGCACGGCGTCCAGATCACGGGCCGGTTGCCGCACATCCTGCCGGCCAACGAGCACAACCGCTTCTACCTCGAGACCAAAGGAGATCGCTCCGGCCACCTCGGGCTCGGCAGCAAGCCGCGGCTCGTCGAGCAGTCCGACCGCGTGCTCGTCGAGGGCATGAGCACTGTCGAGGATTGAGCCTCCCCCCTCGCGCACCCCGACGTCGCGCGTAGTACCGTCCGGCCATGGCGAAGCAGCGGTTCTCGGGAAAGGTCGTGTGGATCACGGGCGCGAGCTCGGGCATCGGCGAGGCGCTCGCGCTGCAGCTCGTGGACGAGGGCGCGCGCGTGATCGTGTCGGCCCGCCGCGCGGACCTGCTCGAGAAGGTGAAGGCGCGCGCGTCACGGCCCGAGGACGTGGCGCTCCTCGCGATGGACGTGGCCCAGACCGATCTCGCCAAGACCTACGTCGAGCAGGCGCTCGCGGCCTTCGGCAAGGTCGACGTGATGGTGCACAACGCGGGCATCGGTCAGCGATCGCTCGTGTCCGAGACCCCGCTCGACGAAGACCGCCGCATCATGGAGGTCAACTACTTCGGCGTGGTGGCGCTGACCAAGGCGCTCTTGCCCGAGATGAAGGCGCGCGGCGGCGGTCACTTCGTCGTCGTCTCGAGCGTGACCGGCTACGTGGGCACGCCGTTCCGCTCGGGCTACGCCGCGAGCAAGCACGCGCTCCACGGCTTCTTCGAGTCGCTGCGCGCCGAAGGCCACAAGGAGAACGTCGCTGTCACGATCGTGTGCCCCGGCTTCGTCGACACCGACATCGCGATCAAGGCGATCGAGCGCGCGGGCGGCGGCGAGGTCGAGAAGTCGGCCACACGCGCCAAGGCCAACGCGCACGGCATCAGCGCAGAGCAGTGCGCGCGCGTGATGGTGGATGGCATCGCCAAGCGCTCGCGCGAGGTCTACGTGGGCGGCAAGGAGATCGCGGGCATCTACGCGCGCCGCTACGCACCGGGCCTGCTCGCGCGGATGCTGCGCCGCATCGAGACGGTGTGATCCGCAGGGAATAAGGGGCGCGCACGGTCCGTCTCGGCTCCGTGCCGCCTCGTCTGCTCGCGCGCATCCTCCCCGCCTTCGTGGCGCTCTCCGCGCTGGCCATCGCGCTCGCGGCCGACGCGCAGCCCGCGCCCAACGACCGCGCGCGCGCCCTGCGACGTGATCCCGCGCTCGCCGTCGCGCGCGAGATCCGTCGACGCGTCGCGACGTTTCCGAACTTCCGCGGACAAGTACCGCACGGCGTGTTCACCGAGGATCCGGCGCGCGTCTTCGCTGTGCGGGCGACGCCGCGCTGTCTCGAAGAGCTCGATCGCATCACGGCCGAGAGCCCCGGCTTCACGCACGAGACTTTCCGCACCGCTCGCTCGCCGATCCCGAGCCCCGTGCGCCTCGAAGGCAACCTGCTCGGCGTCTCGTTCCGCAAGATGCGCGAGGGCGCGCCGTTCATCGTGAGCTGCGAGCTCGCGGCGCGTCTTCCGCGTGTCGCGGCGGTGCTGCGTGATCATCGGATCGCGGAGGTCCACGTGCTGAGCTCGTGGCGCCTCGAGCCGCGCACGAGCTTCCACACGATGGGGATGGCCCTCGATCTCGCGCGCTTCGTGCGCGACGACGGCTCGGTGCTCGACGTGGAGCACGACTATCCGATGCACCCCGATCGACCGACGTGCGAGGGCATCGACACGACGCCCGTCGACGATCCCGCGCACGCGCTCGAGGCGCTCGCATGTGATCTCGCCGCGCGCGCGGGCCTCTCGACGGTCATCACGCCCGACTACTCCGAGGGCCACCGCGATCACTTCCACATCGACGTGCGCCCCGACGATCCGCGTCTGTTCGTGCGCTGAAGAGGCCGCGCACGACGGCGTCGCGCGCGCGGCGTCTCTGGCATCATCGGCGCGTGCATCGCATCGCCTGGGTCGCGCCCGTCACGCTCGTGCTCTCCGCCTGTGGACGCATCGGCTACGGGTCGAGCGCTCCCCTCGACGGTGGCCTCGATGCCGATCTCGACGCGGACCTCGATGCGTTCGGCCCCGACGCGTTCGCGCCCGACGCCGGTGGCCCCGACGCGGGCCCTGCGCTCGACGCTGCGAGCATCGATGCAGCGCTCGATGCGTTCGCGCCCGACGCGTTCACGTGCGCGGGCACCGATCGCATCGTCGGCGGCCGCTGCGTCCCGTTCGTGTCGCAGCTCGACCTCGACGACGACGGCTTCGGCGATCTGGTGATCGGCGCACAGAACGCGCCTCCGATGGCGGCGGGCGTGGCCTTCTTCTACCGCGGCACGGCCACGGGCCCGGTGCGCGTGGCCGCGTTCCGCGCAGGCAACGCGGACGAGCGCGTCGGCTTCACCACGATCGACGCGCACGACGTGAACGGCGACGACATCGACGACGTGATCGTCAGCGGCCACAACTTCAGCTTCGGCCAGGCCTATGCGTTCCACGGTGGCTCGAGCCCGATCGAGACCTCCGTCGCCACGCTGAGCTACCCCGAGGCCATGCAGTTCGGTCAGTTCATGACGGCGCTGTCGGGAGGCGCCGTCGTCATCGGCGAGGACGGCTCGAACCGCGCGCACGTCTTCCAAGGGATGCCAGGAACGGGCTTGCCGATCCGACCGTCCATGACGTTCTCGCCGCCGAGCCTCCTCCAGCTCGCCTCCGGCGACGTGAACGGCGACGGCCAGCGCGATCTGATCGTGATCGGCGCGAACGGCGTCGACGGACGCGTGTTCGTCTACCACGCACCGCTGGGCGATCCGCCGGTGGCGACGACGACGATCGATGCGCCGCCGGGCGTCACCTTCACGGGCATCGCCACGGCACACCTCGGCGGCGTCGGGGAGGACCTCGTGCTCGGGACGAGCGCGGGCACCATGCTCGTGTACCTCGGCGCGGGCGATGGCCTGACGGCGGTCCCGACCGTCGTCGCCGCGCCCGCCGGTGTGCCCGGCTTCGCGTCGATCCTCGCGAACCTCGGCGACGTCGATCGCGACGGTGACGACGAGCTCGCGGTCGCCGGCGATCTCGCGGACGCGACGCGCGTCTTCGTCTACCTCGGACAACGCGCCTCGCCGTACGCCGTCGAAGGTCGCGCAGTCACCCTGCCCGCGGCCACCGGCCGCACGCGTGTCGCGCTCGGCGCCACCGACGTCGACGGCGATGGAGAGATCGAGCTCGTGATCGGCGATCCGCTGCGGCAGCACGTCTATTGGCACGACGACCCTCTGGGCGCGCAGACGCTCGAGCACGACGTGGCCGACCCGGCCTCGAGCTCGTTCGGCTTCTCGATCGCGTCGCGCTGACGCACGCCTGTTAGGCTCGCCGGCGCGATGCACTTCGAGCTCCTCCAAGCGAGCGCACACGCAGGCTCCGCCGCGCGTGATCTGCCGGGCGGCTACGGCGCGTCGCTGCTCCAGTCGCTGCTCGCGCTCGCGGCCGTCTGCGTGCTCGCGTGGGTGGTCCTGCGCTGGAGCGCCTCGCGTGGCCTCGGCATGGGCGCGGGCCAGCGCATGAAGGTGATCGAGCGCGTGCCGCTCGACGCGCGCCGCTGGGTCTACCTCGTCGAGATCGGCGAGCGTGTGCTCGTCGTCGGCGCGGGCGATGGCGCCTCACCCACGCTGCTCGCCGAGCTGAAGAAGAGCGAGCTGCCCGATGCGCCTCCGTCACGATCGTTCCTCGAGGTGCTCCGCAAGAAGGACACGAGCCCGACCGCTGCGACACGAGCTGTCGAGGCTGCGCCCGAGCCGATCCGCGAGCGCGAGGACCCGCCCGACGAGCTGGCCTGACACCTCTCGACGCTTCGGATCAGGGACGGATCGGTGACCAGCCGGCCCCGCGTGAGAAGCGCACGAGGCCCTGTGCGGTCTCGGCGTACGGCCTCCCGCGATCATCGACGTGCGCGAGCCGCGCGTTGCGATCGATCTGTCCTCCGAGCGAGGTGGCCCGCGTGCCTTCGAGTCGATGGAGCACACCGTCGAGCAGCGCGAGCGTGAGCTGTCCGTTGTGCGCGATCGACAGCGTCGCGCCGCTCGGCACGTGCAGCGTCGTCGGCGTCGTGCGCTCGGTCGGCCTCACGAGCAGGAGCGGGCCCGGTCGCTCGGTGCCCTCGTCGGAGGGCGCGCGTACCGCGTACGCCGTTCCGTGCGCGCCGATCTCGACGTCGAAGAACCCGCCACATGCCTCGCCGTGGTACGCGCACTCCATGTCGTTCGAGAGATCGGCGATCTGCGCTCCGCGCGCATCGACGATGGCACGGCGCACCTGCACGGTGCCCCAGCAGCTCAGCCCGAACGCCATCACGATCTCGACGCGCGGCGCGCGCTCCGTGCCGGTCGCCGAGACACGCGTCGCGCTCGACCACACCCCGAGGGATCCGAGCTCGCGCACCGTTCCGTCCGGCCCGCGCACGAGCACGACGGTGCGCGTGACCTCCTCGGGATCGGCCGGGGCGCGGCTCCCGACGACGACGACGCTCCGACCGACCGACGCGAGCGCAGCGACCTCGGTGAGCGGAAGCGCCACGTGGCCCGCGCCCACCTCGAAGAGACTCGGCGGCTCGGCATGGTTCGCGACGAAGACGCGCTCGTCGTCCGTCACCGTCACTGCCACGACGTGCAGGCCGGTGTGCGTGAACGTGGCCCCGTCGTCGCGCGAGATCGCGAGATCCTCGCAACCGATCGCGACGATCGATCCATGCGTGGCGAGACACTGCGCCTCGACCGCTCGCGGCACGAGGAGCGCGACCACGGCGATCACGAGGAACGAGACGACGCGCCACGAGCACATGCGAGACCACAGTACGCGTGGGACCACACCTCGTGTTCCCTCCGCGATCTCACGGGAGCGGGGCGAGCCGAACGATCGTGGTCGAGGCGGTGCCGTGTAGGATTCGCCGGCGATGTGTGAGCTGCTCGGCATGGAGTGCAACGTCCCGACGGACATCGTCTTCTCGTTCACCGGTCTGCGCCGTCGTGGCGGTGGGACCGCGCACCACGCGGATGGCTGGGGGCTCGCGCTCTACGAAGGAAAGCGCGCCCGCACGTTCCTCGATCCCGAGCCCGCGGCGAAGAGCCCGCTCGCGGCGTTCGTCGCGGCGAACCCGATCAAGACGCTGCTCGCGATCGGACACATCCGGAAGAAGACACGCGGCCCGACGTCGCTCGCGAACACGCACCCGTTCACGCGCGAGCTCTGGGGCCGCGACTGGGTCTTCGCGCACAACGGCACGGTGCGCGGCGCGCGATCGCTCGCGCTCGGCCGCTACGTGCCGATCGGCACCACCGACAGCGAGCACGCGTTCTGCCACCTGCTCGAAGGGCTGCGCGCGAGCTTTCCGAAGGGCGCACCCGATGCTGCGACGCTCTCCGAGGCCGTGGCAGAGCTCGGCGGCACGATCGGCAAGAAGGGCACCTTCAACTTCCTCCTCGGCGATGGACAGCGCCTCTACGCGCGCTGCGCCACCAAGCTCTGTCACATCATCCGGCGCGCGCCGTTCGGGCAAGCGCGCCTGGCGGACGAGGACATCACGATCGACTTCGCGCCCGTGACCACCACGCGTGATCGCGTGGCCGTGGTGAGCACCGTGCCCCTGACCACCAACGAGACGTGGCAGATCGGCGAGCCCGGAACGATGTGGGTCTTCGACCGGGGCAGGCTCGCGCACACGCACGCGAGCTGACCCGCGCGCACCCGTCACTCGCAGTCGAGCGGGATCGCCTGCACCTCGGCGAGCTCTCGGTTGCCTCGCACGAGGATCGCGATCGCACCGCTCGCGGTAGGCACGAGGCGCGCGCGATCCGCGCTGACGAGCGGCGTGGGCCCCTCGAGGAGGTTGCCCTCGCGATCGAGCGTGCCGACGTGCACGCGCGCCTCTTCGCCGATGCGCCCGCCGCGGAAGAGGAAGATCGTGTGCTCGCCGACGTCCACGAGCGCGAGGCCGTACGCGAGGATGAAGAAGCCTTCCGTGGGGAGGATGCTGTGCGCGCCTTCGGGACGACCGTCGGGGAGCAGGCCCACGGTCTCGATGCGGATCGGCGCCTCGGCGGGCCCGTTCGCGGCCTCCCACACCGCGCGGGTCGTCGTGGTCGCCACGCCCACGGGGGAGTCACCGATGCCCCAGCGTGTGTCGCCGATCTGCCGCGACGCAGGATCGAGCAGGACGACGCCGACACCGCCTCCGCTCGGGAAGTACGGGATCGCCCAGCCGCCGTTCGCGAGCGCGAGCCGCTGCGGACGCAGCGTGAGCCACGGTCCGGAGGGAGAGAGCGTGCTCGTCTCTCCGATCGCACCATCACGCGAGACGTGCACGACGCGTGTCGGGAGCCCGGGCTCGACGAACGAGGGACCGAGCGCGTCGTCGAGGAGATCGTGGCAGCCCGCGGTGATCGTCGGGAGCGCGCGCGGCCGGAAGCGGATCGGCAGCGGATCGATGGGGACGAGCGTGCAGCGCGCCTCGAGGCCCATCGCGTCGACGCGCTCCTCGAGCAGCGCGATCGGCGTGCAGCCCGCGGTGATCGATCCCTCGCTGCGGCGCAGCGGATCGTCGGTCTCGCCGATCAGATCGCGTGCACCGCGATCGACGACACGACCACGGCCATCGAGCGTGACGACGCGCCACTGCTCTGCGCCGCCGCTCGCGAGGATGGAGCGACGCAGCACGATCGCGCCCGACTCGAACGGCGCGACGTCGAGCGCGGTGACGCTCTCGCTGCCCTCGGAGATCACCACCGCCTCGCCCGCGCGCAGCGAGGGACACGAGAGCGGCGGCGGATCGGGAGGACGGCACTCGCGCGGAGGCACGTCGAGGTCGGACTTCGCGCCGCAGCCCACGGAGCCGGCGAGGAGCATCGCGGTCGCGAGCCCCGATCGCGCGGCGCGGCTCATCGCGACGCGTTCCACGCCTTCGCGTGTTGGTCCGCGAGCGCGCGGGCCTCGACGACGTTGTCCTCGATCGAGCAGTAGGTCCACGACCCGTAGCGACCGATCGAGCTCACGCCGCGGCTCTCGAGCACCTTCTTCTTCTCGGCCACGTCGGCGAGCGAGGCGCGCGTGATGTGCACGTACGCCGGGTCCATCACGACGTGCTGCTCCGCGACGAGGCGGTGGCCCTCGATCACGCCGACCTTCGCGAGATCCGCGAGCACACGCTCCTTGGCCCGCGCGATCTCGTGCTCGTCGATGCGCGCCGTGCGCGGCCCTGCCCCCGACGGATAGCCGAGCTCCACGTAGAGGCTCATCTCAGGCGTGCCGAAGATGTTGTCGTAGAAGCCCACGCGATAGAACGAGAGCTCCTTCTGCGGGTAGTAGGCCCAGTGGATGCCCGGAGGTCCCTTGCGGTCGAAGCCGAGGTTGAAGACGAGCACTTGGTTCCACGTGTACGTCGACGGCTCGTACGCGAGGCCCGCGGCGTCGAGCAGCTTCACGAACGGCATGCTCGAGACGAGGTGCTCGAACTGGATCTCTCGCTGCGTCGTCTTGGCGACCTTGTTCACGAGGTCGATGCCGACGACACGCTCACCGAGCGTGATCGCGCTCTCCTTCAGCCTCGAGGCGAGCGCGTGCACGTACTGGATCGCGCCGCCCTCGGGGTACGTGAAGTGCGCGTTGTAGGAGGCGTTGTTCGCCTCGCGCATGTTCCGCACGATGTCGCCGATGTCGGCGTGCGGAAAGAAGCGGCCCATCGCGTCGACGTCGAGCGAGCCGAGGTCGGTCGCGTAGAGCTTCTCGTTGTACGGGCGGAGGAAGCGCTCCGTGATGCCGCGACCGAAGCGCTGGTAGAGCATGTCGAGAAAGCTCGCGGCCTTCTGCCCAGCGGGGACGCCGCTGCGCTCGTCGCGCAGGTAGAGCTCGTAGAGACAGTCGATGAAGTCGGCCTGCGGGAGCTGGTGGATGTTCTTCTGGAAGGGGAACTCGATCCAATCCGTGACCGGTCGATCGGCGCTCGCACCTCGCTGACCGCCAGGCCAGTGGATGCGCGAGTCCTTCGCGATGGAGAGCACCTTCTGGCCCTTCATGCGCGAGACGAGATCGCTCTCGATGTCGGCGTGCTTGAAGTGGAAGAAGTGGCCCGAGTAGTCCCACACGAACCGCGCGCGGCGTCCCTCGACGTCGACCTCGCGCACGATCGTCTTGCAGTAGCCGCCGATCTCGGTGTCGGCCTCGACCACGAGGTAGTCCTCGCTCGCGCCGTGAGGTCCCTTCGCGATGCGATCCGCATACGCGAGACCCGAGATCCCAGCGCCGACGATGAGGTGACGAACGCGCTCCATGTGCGATGCCCTTTCGAGCGAGCGAGTGTAGTGTACGCGCCATGTCCGGCCCCACTTCGCGCCCGCGCTCGGGCTCGCCGCTCGCGGCGCTCGTGGCGTTGATCGTGCTCACCGTGCTCGGAGCGGTCTCGCTCGCACCCCCGCGCGTGCACGCGCAGGACGAGACGGGTGACTTCGGAGCCACGAGCCCGCCGCCCGCGACCACACCGGCCCCCGCCGCCGAGCCTGCAGCGCAGCCCGCACCCGCAGCGCAGACGGCGGAGCCTGCACCTGCGGAGACGCCCCCCGCGGCGACCACGACCGCAGCACCGGCGACCGCGACGACAGCGACCGCCACGCCTCCACCGGGCGCGCCGATGCCGGCGCCGATCATGGTCGTCGTGCTCACCAGCGGTCGCGTCGCCGTCCCCGAGGACGTGCAGAGCGCCGCGCGTGATGCGGTGATCGCGCAGGTGAGCCCGATGACGGGCGGTCGCCCCGTGCTCCCGCTCATGGCGCCCGCCCTGCGCGATGCGATCGCCGCGTGCCCCGCCGATCCGGCGACGGGGCCCACCTGCATCGGCGGGCAGATCGCGGGCGCGGGCGCGTTCGGCGCGATCCTCGTGCGCCTCTCCAAGCGCGCCGCGCGCGGGCCGGTGGCGCTCACGCTCGAGATGGTCGATCCGGTGAGCGGATCGCCGCGCCTCACGCCGCTCACGGGCAGCCTCACGGACGCAGCGAGCGCGGCCGCGGCGCTGCAGCCGCTCACCGCGCAGCTGCAAGGCGTGATGTTCTCGCCGCCTCCGCCGCCGCCCACGCTGCTCGTCACGGTGAACGTGGACGGCGCGCGCGTGCGCATCGACGAGACGGAGCTCGGTGAGTCACCGGTCGCGCGCACGACGCTCGTCGCGGGTCGGCACATCGTCCAGGTCACGCGCGCGGGCTACGTGTCGTCGCGCCGCACGATCGAGCTCGTGGAAGGACAGAACGAGCGCCTCGACGTGATCCTCTCGCCGAGCACCGCTGTCTCCGACGACGGAGGCGGCGCCGGCTCGAGCTTCGCGGGCGGCGGCGGTGGTGGCACGCCGCTCACCGAGGAGCCGCTCTTCTGGGTCGCGATCGGTGGTGGCGTGCTGGTCGTCGCAGGCATCGCGATCGGGGTGGGCGTCGCTGTCGCGAACAGCGGACCGCCCCCGAATCCGATGGGCATTCCTCTTCCTCCGATCGAGCCCTGAGCGTGGACGTGGAGCACACCATGAAGAACCGCACGCCTCTCCTCGTCCTCGCCGCGCTCTCGCTCCTCGCGCTCTTGCCCTCGTGTGGCCAGAGCGCACCCGAGGGCGCGATCCTCCGCCTCCAATTCCGCGACGTGCGCATCGCAGCGATCGACTCCTTGCGCGTGTCGTTCACGCCGCAGGCCGGACAGCGCTTCATGATGCGCCCCGTGGCGAACGTGGAGGGCATCACCATCGAGGTGGATCCGGGCGATGGCGCGCTGATCCTCAACGTGCCCTCGGCCTACATCCGCACGCACGCGATCGAGACCGATGCTTCGGGCCTCATGCCGCAGCTCGACATCGAGGTGTGGAGCGACGACTCGACCACGAACGCCGAGCCGCAGGTGCGGGTCACCGCGGTGCAGGGCACCGACCTCATCGCGCAGGGCGCCGCCTACACGATGGGCTGGCCCCTCGAGCTCGGCGCGATCTCGTCGGTCAACGTGATGTGCAATGCGGGCGCGCTCATGCAGTGCCAACGCATGTGATCGGGCCAGCGCATGGGATCGGGCCAGCGCATGGGATCGGGCCAGCGCATGGGATCGGGCCAGCGCATGTGATCGCCAGGCGCGTACACCTCGCGGCGATCGCGCTCGTGATCGCCAGCGCCCTCGGCGGCTGCGTCCGGTATGCGGACGACGCGGTCGAGCGCGTCGTGGGTGGCGAGCGGCGCGCCGGGCCGTGGATCCCGCCGAGCGCGTACGAGCACTTCGTGCGCGCCGAGATCGCGGCCGAGCGTGGCGATTTGCGCACGGCGATCGGTGAGTACGAGATCGCGCGAAGCGGCGTGACCGATGGCTACCTCTTGTCGCGCGAAGCGGAGGCCGCAGCGCGCTCGGGCGATCGTCCGCTCGCCGAGCGCTTGATCGACGAAGGGCTGGCGAGCGATCCGAGCTCGGAGAGTCTGTGGCTCCTCCGCGGTCGGCTCGCGATCGAGCGCGGCGATCTCGACGCAGGCGAGGCCGCGCTGCGTCGCGCGCGTGAGGCCGCGCCCGAGGATGCGACGCCCGTGCTCGCGCTCGCCGATCTGCTCGTGACGCGCGAGCGAGCCGACGAGGCGACGAGCCTGCTCGATGCGTTCGTCGTCGCGCGACCGCTCGACGTGGCTGCGCTTCGCGTGCTGCTCACTCGTGCGCTCGTGGCAGGCGATGCGCGACGCGCGAGCCTCGCCGCGCTGCGCCTCGTTCGTGCTTCGCCGGTGCACCGCGCCGAGGTCATCACAGCGATCGAGCGCGCGCTCGATGGCGATCAGGCCGCCGTCGCGCACGCCATCCTGCGCGCGCTGCCCGAGACGCCGACCGACGCCGCCCTGCGCTTCCGCGCCGCGCTCGCGGTGCACGATCGCGCCGAGTGCGAGCGCCTCGCAGACCGTGCGGACGACGGCACGGCCACCGGCGCGCTGCGCTCGGCCGAGCGCTGGCTCGCGATCGGCGACGGGGCGCGCGCAGAGGAGACCGCGCGCACGGTGCTGCTCGAGCACCCCGCGACGCCGAACCCTCGCGCACAGCGCATCGTCGGCCACGCGCTCTTGCTCCAACGCCAGTTCGCTTCGGCCGCAGAGCTCCTCTCCTCGATGCCCACCGGCACGAGCGAAGAGGACGCGCGACGCGCGCTCCTGCGCGAAGCGATCGCAGGCGCAGGCCTACCCGCGCTGAGCCACGAAGCCGTGCGCTGACGACGGCGCGGCCGCGCCTCCTGCCTCGTCGTGGGGGCTGCGTGATCCGCTCGGGGCTGTCGTGCTACACGTCGGCATGGCACCGCTACCTCTGGCGTTTTTCGAGCGTCTTCCCAAGACCGACCTGCACGTCCACCTCGATGGCTCGCTTCGTCTCTCGACGATCCTCGAGCTCGCGCGTGAAGGTGGGATCGAGCTGCCGGGCAAGACCGAAGACGAGCTCAAGCGCGCGATGCACCTGGGCGAGAACACGGGCTCGCTCGTCGAGTACCTCAAGGCCTTCGACGTCACGCTGAAGGTCCTCCAGACCGAGGACTCGCTCGTGCGCGCGGCCCGAGAGCTCGGCGAGGACGCTGCGCGCGAGAACGTCCGCTACATGGAGGTCCGCTACGCGCCGATGCTCCACACCCGCAAGGGCATGCGCCTCACCGCCGTCGTCGAGGCCGTGCTCGAGGGCCTGTGGCAGGCGAAGGAGCGCTTCGGCATCGAGTCGAACACGATCCTCTGCGGCATCCGCAACATCTCGCCCGAGAGCTCGCTCGAGATGGCCGAGCTCGCGGTGGCCTACAAGGGTCGCGGCGTCGTCGCGTTCGATCTCGCAGGCGCCGAGTACGACTACCCGCCCAAGCACCACCTGCCTGCGTTCCAGCTCGTGCGCGACAACAACTGCAACGTGACGATCCACGCGGGCGAGGCGTACGGACCGGCCAGCATCCATCAAGCGATCCACCAGTGCGGCGCGCACCGCATCGGTCACGGATGTCGCCTGCGCGAGGATGGCGACCTGCTGCACTACGTGAACGATCACCGCATCGCGCTCGAGTGCTGCCCGAGCAGCAACGTGCAGACGGGCGCCGTGCGCGACCTCGCGTCCCACCCGCTCAAGCTCTATCACGACCTCGGAATTCGCGTGACGATCAACACGGACAACCGCTTGATCACCGACACCACGGTCTCGAAGGAGCTGTGGCTCTGCCACACGCAGATGGGCATGACGCTCAGCGAGATCAAGCACATGGTGCTGAACGGCTTCAAGGCCACGTTCCTGCCGTTCCACAGCAAGCAGGCGTTCCTGCGCCGCATCGGCAAGGAGCTCGCGCAGTTCACGGAAGAGGCCTTCGCCGCCGAGGCGAGCACCGTGGGCGACGGCCCTCCGACGAGCGAGCGCGCCGCCGGCCAGGCGTGACGAGACGCGGGGCGCGTCGGCAAGAGACGGCTCGCTCACGATGACCGAAAGGCGCGGCGCCACTCAGCGGCGCGTCGAGACCTGCGTGCGGTCCTCGGTCACCGTCTCGCTCGCGACGCTCTCTGCACGTGCAGGCTCGGGCGCTGCGAACAGGCTCGAGACCGAGCGCTTCACGAGGTCGTACGTGGGCACGACGCCACGTCGTCCGAGCTCGAGCGCGAGGCTCGACGCGAGCTCCGACGCCGAGGGTCGATCACCCGCGCTGCGCGACATCGCGCGTACCACCAGCGCATCGAGCGCGATCGGCAGCGAGGGCACGATCGCTCGCGGCGAAGGGCCATCGGCGGCACCGAGCCGATCGAGCAGCGCGAGCCCATCGAAGGCGGCGAACGGATGCGAGCCGGTGAGCATCTCGTGCAGGAGGATGCCGAGGGCATACACGTCGGCACCCTGCCCCACGCGCTCACCCGCGGCCTGCTCCGGCGCCATGTAGCCGTCGGTGCCCTTCACCACGCCGGTGCTCGTGTCGTGCACCGCCGTCGCGGCGCGTGCGATGCCGAAGTCGAGCAGCTTGAGCACGCCGTCGTCCCCGACCACGACGTTCGAGGGGTGGAGATCGCGGTGCACGACCCCGAGCGGTCGAGCCGCATCATCGGTGAGCGCGTGGATCGCGGCGAGCGTCTCGGCGAGCGTGAGGCCGAGCGCGAGCGCGAGCTCTTCGTGCAGGCGCACGCCTCGCTGTCGCGCGGCCTCGAGCACCACGCGCAGCGTCGGCCCAGGCACGTGCTCCATCACGAGCACGGTGGCGCCGTCGTCGTCTGCGAGGCCGTAGACCTGCGCGACGTGTGGATGGCGGATGCGCGCGAGCAAGCGCGCCTCGTCGAGGAACATGGTGCGGAGCTCGTCGTCCTCGAGCAGCTCGCGCTTCATCCGCTTGAGGACGACGGGACGCACGAAGCCATTCGGTCCCTCGAGACGGCCTCGCAGGAGCTCGGCCATGCCGCCCAGGGCGAGCACGGACTCGACGACGATGCGCGTGCGCGCGAGCTCCACGCGGCGAGCATACGCGAGTGCCCTACCGCAGGCCGAGCTCCCGCACGAGTCGCTCGAGCGTCTTCCGATGGACGTCGGCCTCGGCCGCTGCGCGATCGAGATCGCCGCCGACGCGCCCCAGGAGCGCCTCGACGTAGGCGCGCTCGAAGCGTCGGTTCCATCGCTCGCGCGCGTCCTTCAGCGTGCCTGCGAGCTCGGGCGCCTCGGCTCGCGCGGCGCTCGAAGGCGGCGCTGCGGCCAGAGGCGCGGCGATCGCGGGGAGCACGGCGATCGCGTCCGCCGTGATCGCGCCGAGCAGCTCGGGCGAGAGCCGCGCGAGATCGTCGCGCGTGATCGTCTCGGAGGGCGACAGCGCCACGAGACGACGGATCACGTTGCGTAGCTCGCGCGCGTTGCCCGCCCAGGGCAGCGACGCGAGCGCCTCGATGCACTCGTCCGACATCGTGCGCGTTCGCCCGAGCCGGCTGGCCTCGAGGCTCACCATACGACGCGCGAGCGGGCCCACGTCGTCCCTCCGATCACGGAGCGACGGCAGGATCACCACCACCTCGGCGAGTCGGTAGTAGAGGTCCTGACGAAACGCGTCGCGTGCGGTCATCGCGAGGAGGTCGCGGTGCGTCGCGGCGACCACGCGCACGTCGAGCTGCACGGGTGTCTGCGATCCGAGGCGCTTGATCTCGCGACGCTCGAGGGCGCGCAGGAGCTTGGGCTGGAGGTCGATCGGCAGCTCGCCGATCTCGTCGAGGAAGAGGGTGCCACCGTGAGCGGCCTCGAACGCGCCCGGGCGCGCGCGGTCGGCGCCCGTGAACGCACCCTTGTCGTGGCCGAACAGCTCGGACTCGATCAGCGTCGCGCTCACCGCACCGCAATCGACGACCACGAACGGACCGCCACGCCGCGCGCCCTCGGCGTGGAGACCTCGCGCAGCGAGCTCCTTGCCGGTGCCGGTCTCGCCGAGCACGAGGCAGCTCAGATCCGTGGGCGCGATCGTGCGGAGCAGCGCCATGGCCTCGCGCATCGATCGCGCGTGGCCGGTGAGCTCACCGAAGGACTCGACCTCGCGCGCGTCCACGCGCTGCCACTTCTTCTTCGGCGAGAACGCGAGCACCGTGTCGCCCACGCGTACGCGCGCGCCCGGCTCGAGGAACGCCTCGGTCACGCGCGTGTCGCCGACGAAGCTCCCGTTGGTCGATCCGAGATCGCGCAGCACGTAGCGCTCGCCCTCGGCCACGACCTCCGCGTGGTGTCGGCTCACGGTGCGATCGCTCAGCGCGAGGTCGCTCGAGGGCGCGGTGCCGATGCGGAGATGCGCGCCCTTGAGCTCGACGTCGCGTCCACGATCGGGCCCCTCGATCACCTCGAGCCGCAAGCGATGGAGGACGACGGACACCTCACCGGCCTGACGCCGCACCTGCGTGCCGTCACTACGCGCGTCGCTCACGGAGGCGGCACCGTCACGAAGGTCTCGAGCGAGCGTGCCCCTTCGCCCTCGCGGTAGCGTCCGAAGCACGAGAGGTGACCCGTCGTCGCGCCCACGGCGCACACGCCGTGGAGGCCGTTCACGAACGACGCGACTGGCTCCCGCGTCGCCTGGAGCGTCGGCGCGGTCTCGAACACCCCCGTGGGGAACACCTCGCCCCAGCAGTACACGTCGCCCGCTTCGTCGCTCACACAGATGATCCCGCGCCCGGTGCCCAACGCGCGCGGCTCGAACGGTAGTGTGATCTCGAGCGGCGTGGGCACGTCACTGGTCCCCGAGACGTCGAACAGCCGAGAGGCGGAGTAGCCCCGGGGACGCCCCCAGCAGAAGAGGCGATTTCTGGCCTCGACGCGCGCGAGACCGCACACGAAGAGGCTCGTCGGCGCCACGGAGAGCCACTCCCCACCAGACGTGATCTCGGACAGCGCCGTCTCGCTCCCACCGGCCAGCTGCCCGTAGTGGTTGTTGCCCCAGCAGTACAGGCGCTGTTCGTCGGAGATCGCGCAGATGACGTCCTGCGTCGTCTCGAGCGACGTGAGCACGAGGTCCTGACCGTTCGCCACGGCCGGTGTGATGCCGTCGGTGCCGAGACGCGCGAAGACCTCGTCCGCGCCCCAGCAGTAGGTCGTGCCGCCACGCCCCGCGGACGCGCTCCACGCGCACGTGCGCTGACGACCGGCTGTCACGCGGTCGAAACGATCCATCGTCTCCGCGAGCGTGACGCGTCGGCCCTCGTACGAGTCGGGGCCGCTCGACGCGAGCTCGCCGCTGCCGTTGCGACCCCAGCACCAGAGCGAGCGATCACAGCCGATCGCGCACGCGTGGCTCGTGCCCAGCGCGATCGAGGCCCAGCGCGAAGGCGCATCGGCCGGGAACACGACGGGCATCGTCACACCCGGCGCCATGTCCCGCGCGCCAGCATCGGGATCGAACGCGCTGTCGAGGGGCACCCCCGTCCGACCATTCTCCGGATCGCCCCAACACACGACCTGGTTCTCGCGCGCGGACGTGGCGACGATGGCGCACCCGAAGTCGTAGCCGAGATCGACGGGGTTCCCTTCAGGAGCGAGGCACAGCGGCCCTCCATCCGATCCCGCGTCGGAGGTCGCGTCGAGGCCGACGTCGACGAGCGCGCGCGCGTCGATCGAGGTGTGAGCGTCGAGCCCCGCGTCGATCGGAGCGCCGAGCACGCACACGCGCGCCTCGCAGCGGTAGCCGTCGATGCAGTCTGCCGTGGTCGTGCACGCACGACCCTCGACCTCGACCGGCTCGTACCAGCAGCCCGACGCGAGCAAGGTGATCGGGAGAGCCGCAGCACACGTGATCGACGAGCGGTGCATCATCAGAAGGTGCCTCCGAGCACGACGCCGGTGGGCCCGACGCGAAGGCTCGCCGTGCCTGACGCGCCGTCGTCGCCGTTCGAGACCACCACGATCACGACACCCGTCGCAGCCACGACAGCGCCCGCGATCAGGAGACCGACGGCCGCATCCCCGAGGCTCCGGGCGCGCGCGTCCGCGTCGATCGCGTCGCGCTGCGTGGTGTCCGGCGAGGTCGCGGTCCCGTGCTCCGACGCGGCGAGTCCGCTGAGCACACCGCCAGCGACGAGCCCGGCACCGCCGAGCCCGAGGAGGGAGAAGCCCGTGATCTCGAGCGTGTCGTCGGGCGCTGGCGGCGGCGTGACGGGCGCAACGATCGCAGGAACTCCGCGCTCGCGCTCGACTTGCTGACGCAGCGTGACGAGCCGCGCCTCGATCGCGCCGCGATCGTCGGTGTCGGGCTCGTCCGCGAGGTAGCGCTCGTACGCCGAGATCGCCCGCCCGTACTCGCCTTGGCTCTCGTACGCGCGCGCGAGGTTGTAGAGGAGAACGGCCTGCGGGTAGAGCGCGTGCGCTTCCTCGAGCAGCGCGGCCGCACGCGCGAATTCCCCACCGCGGTAGGCGATCGAGCTCTCTTCGTAGAGCGCCACGGCGCGCGCGCGATCGGCCGCGCTCGGCCCCGCGGCCGCACGACGCGCACGACCCTGCGCCTCCGCGCACGAGGCCCCGAGCCCGATGACGAAGACCATCGCGACGATCGTCACCATCGAGAGGACCTCTCGGAGACGCGCGGCGACCGAAGCGGCTCGGCTATGATGACCGCGGATGTCTTCGGCCGAAGAAGTGCGGACTGACGTCGACGTGGACGCGCAGCACGTGAGCGCGCCCGGCGCGGCAGGCGCACCCGTCGAGGTCACGGTGCCGATGCTGGAGACTCCGGTACAGCGCATCGGTCGCTACGAGATCCTGGGCCACCTCGCGGCGGGCGGCATGGCAGAGGTGGTGCTCGCGAGGCTGGTGGGACCGAGTCGCTTCGAGCGTCCCGTGGTCATCAAGAAAATCCTACCACAGCTCGCGAAGGAGCCCGCGTTCGTCTCGATGTTCCTGGACGAGGCGCGGCTCGCGGCGCGCGTGCGACATCCGAACGTCGTGCAGGTGACGGAGCTGTCGGACAACGCGGGCGAGCTCTTCCTCGTCATGGAGTACCTCGAAGGCGAGAGCCTCGCGGGGCTCATGCGTCGCCTCGTCTCGCGACGCGAGAACTTACCTCCGCACCTCGCGGCGCACGTGCTCGCGGAGGCCGCGAACGGTCTCCACGCTGCACACGAGCTGCGCGACGACGAGGGTCGTGTCGAGGGTGTCGTGCACCGCGACGTCTCTCCGCAGAACCTCTTCGTCGGCTACGACGGCACGGTGAAGGTGCTCGACTTCGGCGTGGCGAAGGCCGCCGATCGGCTCACGCAGACCGAAGCGGGACAGCTGAAGGGCAAGATCGAGTACATGTCGCCGGAGCAGGCGCAGGGACGGCCGCTCGATCGACGCTCGGACGTCTTCGCGCTGGGCGTGGTGCTCTACGAGGCCGCCACCAACCGACGTCTGTTCAAGCGCGACAACAAGCTGCTCGCGCTCAAGGCCGTGAGCGAAGCGGTCGTGCGACCACCGAGCGCCGTGGTCCCCGAGCTCCCGCGCGAGCTCGACGCGATCGTGATGCGCGCGCTCGAGCGTGGCCTCGACCGACGCTACGCGTCGGCGGCGGAGATGCGCGCCGATCTCGTGACGTTCGTGAGCGCACGACGCACGGCACACCCCCCCGACGTCGAGCTCGCCGCGCTGATGCAGCGCCTCTTCGGCGAACGCATCCAGGAGAAGCGCGACATGCTGCGTCGGGTCAGCGCGGGCTCGCACCTCACGCACGTGCCGCAGGCCGAGGTCGACGTGGCGGTGGACCTCGGCGCGGTGGACTCGCAGCCGCGCGAAGGGGCCGGTCTCGACACCTCGACCGAGCGCATCGGGAGCGAGCGCACGGGATCACTGGGTCGGGTGTCGCTCGTGGGTGAGGCGGCGGTGCCTGGTGCTCGCACCTCGATCCTCGCGCTCGGCGGGTTCGCGGTGTTCGCGTCGATCGGCGTCGCGGCGTCGTTCGCGTTCGATGCGACAGAGACGCCTGCGCCCGTCGCGAACGTCGCAGCGCAGACGCCGACACCGGTCGCGATCGAGCCCGCGCGCGCTTCGAGCGAGGCGATGACGGCCACGCGCACCGTCGCGCTCAGCATCGACTCCGTGCCGCCCGGCGCGATCGTATCCGTCGATGGCACGTCGCGCGGCCTCACCCCCCTCGTGATCGAGCTCACGCGGAGCGACACGCCGCTCTCGCTGCGCCTCGAGCTCGAAGGTCACGAGACGCTCGTCGAGGCGGTCGTGCCGACCGAGTCGCAGCGCCTCCGCGTGACGCTGGTGCCCTCCCCTCGGAGGACGACGCGTGTGCGGCCGACGAGCATGAGCACCCAGAGCACCGAGCCTACCGAGCCGAGGTTCGAGCGATTCGACTGACCGTCTGATCACAGTGCGCGCAGGCGGAACGAGGGCGTGAGCGCGACCGAGACCACGACCTCGCGCACGTCACCCTGCGTGCGACGCGACACGCGCTGCACCGCGTCGAGCTCGCAGGTGTCGGCGGCGCTCGGCGGACGACCGTGCGCGAAGCGGTACATCGTGCGGCCGAAGCAGGACAGAACGGCCGGGCTCTCCGCGATGCGATCGAAGAGCTCGACCGCGTCGTCCACCGGCTCGCCCTCGGGCGTCGCACCGTGCGCGTCGACGACCTCGCCGTTGTCGATCGTGCGGAAGGCGCCGATGGCGTCGTAGCCCTCGAAGGTGAAGCCGAGGGGATCGATCTGATCGTGGCAGGTGCGGCACGCGGGGTTGGAGGTGTGGGCCTCGAAGAGATCGCGGTTCGTCACGATCTCGCGGCCCTCTTCGTTCTCGAACATCGGCGGCTCGATCTCCGAGAACTCCCGACAGAGCAGACGATCGACCATGCGCGCGCCACGCAGGATGGGCGAGCCGTAGCCCTCGTGCGCGTGACCCGCCAAGAACGCCGCGCGGGTGAGCACGCCGCGTCGCTCGGTGGCGGGCAGCTGGACCTCGACCCACTCGTCCTCACGCGTGCCCGACGGGATCGTCACGTCGTAGAGGCTCGCGAGCCGCGGCGTCACGAACGCGGTGCGATCGAGCAGCACGTCTGCGAAGCTGCCGCTGCCCTCGAAGAGCACGTGCGACACGAAGCGCTCGGACTCCTCGACCACGTCGTCGCGCATCGCGTCGTCCCACGATGGATAGAGGTCGCTCGCCTTGGTCTCGTTGCGCACGCGATCGAGCGAGAGCCACTGCTCGATCACACCCACCACCATGCGCTCGGCACGCGGGTCCTCGAGCATGCGACGGACCTCGGCCTCGATCTCGTCGTCGGTGCGCAGGGCATCGGCGCGGGCGGCCTCGAGCAGCAGCGCGTCCGGGGTCGAGCGCCAGAGAAAGTACGAGAGGCGCGTCGCGAGCTCGTAGGGGGTGAGCTCGGTCGTCTGCGCGCCGAGATCGACGCCGTCGTCGATGCGGTAGAGGAACTGCGGTGAGAGAAGCAGGCCCTCGATCAGCACCTCGGTGGGGACGCCGACGTCGTCGGGATCCTCGGCGCGCACCTCGTGGAAGAGCGAGACCCAGCGCTCCTGCTCCTCGGCCTCGAGCGGCCGTCGGAAGACACGCTCGCCGAGGCGAGACACGATCTGCGCCTCGCAGCGATCTGCCTCTGCGCCCTCGAGCTCGCAGCCGAAGATCTCTTCGCGCAGCGCCGTGTCGCCCTCGATCGCCGCAGCGACAGCGACCGCCGTGCGACGCGCCGCGAGCCCGAACGCATCCTGCGTGTTCTGATCGACGAGCAGGCGCTGCGCTTCGTTGTCCAGACCGACGCGCGAGCGCGGATCGGCCAGCGCGGGGCGCGAGATCTCGGCGTAGGGGAAGAGGTCTCGCAGCGAGTTCGCGTGCTCGATGGCGGTGAGACGACGCATCGGTGTGTGGGCCGCCGCTTCGTCCTCGCACCGCGCGCTCTCCTCGCGCGACAGCTGACTGAGGTGTCCGTCGCAGCCTGCGAGGACGAGGACGAGTACGGCGAGCGAGGAGCGGCGCATGCGAGGCCTCCGTGAGCGCGGCCCGCGAGTGAGCCGCGTCGAGCCCTTCAGCAGCATGCGTGCCGAGCGCGGCGAGCCCTCGTTCTCTGCGAGATCGCGGCGAAGCGCGTCTCGCGTGGCGGAACGAAGAACGCTCTTCGCTCCAGCGCTCGGGGGCGCGGAGCACGCCGCGCTCCGCCAGCGAGCGCGCTCGACGCGAGATCCCTTGGATTCCTGGGCCCTCGGCGCGCGGCACGGCGGCTGCTCTACGTGCCTTCGGAGGAACGACGATGCGACGACGCAGCTTCATGACCAGCCTGGGTGCAGGCGCAGGCCTGGGACTTCTCGGACAGACCGGGCTCTTCGGCGGCCGCGCGAGCGCCGACTGTGATGCGACGCCGAAGCGCCTGCTCGTCGTCGTGTCGAGCCACGGCAACTACGCACCCGGCTACCGCTTGCCGCTCGGCAGCGTGCGCGACCCGATCTGCACCGACGGTCCCGATCGCGAGGTCTCGCTCCACGGCTTGGACGAGGACGAGCTCAGCCCGATCCTCCAGCCGCTCCACGCCTACCGCGACCGCATGCTCGCGCTCGATGGCCTCACGATGACCTCCGCGTGGGTCAATCGCCTCCCCTCGCCTTTCAACGAGCACAACCGCGGACAGCTGCACGCGCTCACCGGCGCCAACGGCACGGTGCGCGATGGCGTGGTGGTCTCGAGCGGCGCGTCGCTCGATCAGATCGTCGGCTCGGTGAACCACCGCCAGAGCACGCGCACCAGCCTCAACGTCGGCATCCGCACCATCGGCACGACGCCGATCTCCTACCGCCTGGATCGTTCGCCGGTGGGCTCGGCGCAGAGCCCGCGCGACGTCTTCGACGCGCTCTTCGGCAGCGCGCCTCCGCCTCGCACCGACGTGCGCGCGACGCGCGTCGCGAGTGGACGTGCACGCCTCTTCCGTGCGCTCGATCGCGAGTATTCGCAGGCCCGCGACGCCCACGCGCTCGGGCGCAGTGATCTCGATCGGCTGGCCGCACACCGCGAGCTCATCGCGAACGTCGCCGCGAGCCTCGACACCGATGAGGTGCTCTGTGGTGCTGGCGTCGCGCTCCCCGACGCACCGCCGACCGGGAGCTCGCCTCCCCTGCCCACGGAGGAGGCGTACGACACGCGCGTGCGGCAGTGGGCTGGCATCATCGCGGCGGCCTTCGCGGCGGACCTCACCCGCACGGCCGTGCTCGAGCTCGGCGAGCTCGCCGCAGGCCACTTCGGGGTGGAGTCGGGCCCCTCGGTGCACCAGGAGATGGCGCACGGCGTGTGGGGCAACAACCGCAGTCTGCCCGCGCGTGATCCGCGACGCCGCGTCGCGCGCGAGCGCATGACCCTCTACAACGCCGCGCACGCGCGCCACGTACGTCTGCTCTGCGATGCGCTCGATCGCATCCCCGAGGACGGCGGCACGATGCTCGATCACACCCTCGTCTACTGGACGAACGAGCTCGCCGATGGTGGCCACGGCTTCCGCGACACGTGCACGACGCTCCTCGGCGGTCAGCGCGCGACGGGCTTCTCGATGGGGCGCTACGTGCGCTTCGCCCAGAACGGCGCGCGCCCCTCGGCGCTGCCCAACTACGTGTGGCTGCAGGACGACGAGCACCAAGCGCCGTGGTGGCAGTGCGAGGACGGCCTCGGGCCCGCGCACAACCGCCTCCTCGTCTCGATCGCGCAGGCGTTCGATCCGAGCGTGCGTCAGGTCGGCGAGGCGTCGATCGAGGGTCGCAGCGGTGAAGGGACGATCGACACCACCACACCTCTGTCGGCGCTCACGCGCTCGGTCGGCTGAAGGAGCACGCGATGCGGCATCTCTCGCGCACGATCACCGCGGTCTCCCTCTCGAGCGCGCTCGCGCTCGCGGCCTGCGAGGGCACGAGGACGACCTCCATGCCCACCTCGATGGGCGATGCAGGGCCTCCGGCAGACGCCTCGCTCCGCGTCGACGCCGAGTACGTGATCGAGGTCGATGGCGGTCCGATCGGCAGCGGCGATGCAGGCACGCGCCTCGATGCTGCCCCGAGCCCGGCGCTGCACGGTGTGTTCGTCGCGGTGGGCTACGTCGGTCGCAGCACGATCTCCTGCGACGACGGACGCAGCTGGACCGCGAGCCGATCGGAGGACGAGTCGCTGCGCTGCTGGGAGCCGAGCGACGTCGACTGCGATCACCAGCACCAGCCCACCAAGGCCGTGGTGTTCGATGGCGCGCGCTTCGTACGCAGCCGTGGCTGGGGCGATCCCGGCGGCATCGAGGCCAGCGAGGACGGCGTGCGCTGGAGCGCGCTACGCGAAGGCACGACGTTCGGTGGTCTCGCCTACGGCGATGGCGTCTTCGTGGCCGGCGCCCGCACCCCCGAGAGCTCGGACGACGGTGGCGAGACATGGACGCGCACGCCCTTGGCGGTCCTGCCATCGGGCAACGTGCGCCGCGTGAAGTACCTGGCCGGGCTGGGCCTCTTCGTCTTGATCGGGGACGACGGAAGCCACGTCCGCACGAGCACCGACGGCACGCACTGGGAGACGCCCTCGCGCATCGACGCGCGCTGCGGTCAGTCGATGCAGTGGACGGGCGGCGTCGCGGAGCTCGACGGCGCGATCGTGATCGCGGGCCACGTGGTGCGTGCCGGCATGCCGACGGAGAGCTTCGCGTGCGTGTCGCGTGACGGAGGCGAGACCTTCGACCTCAGCGCGATCGGGCCCGAGCTCACGTCGTCCGAGGTCCTCCCCGATGGCGAAGGCCTCGTCGTCTATTCACGCGGCACCCGCCATCGCACGACCGACGGGCGAACGTGGACGAGCACCCCGCTCGCGGACGGCTCGGGCGCCGCGCAGAGCTCGCTCGCGATCGGCGCGATCGCGAGGAGCCCCGACGGAACGTTCGTCGCCGCGAACGCGGGCTGGAAGCAGTGGTACGAGCGGCAGCGCTTCTACCGGAGCACCGACGGCGTGCGCTGGACGACGCTCTCGACCGATGCGTTCGCGCCGAGCCACGCGATCCGATTCATCGCATGGGGTGAGGTGGCCGAGCCCGAGGCCTGCCGCTGAGGCTGACGCTCAAGGCGCGTCGATGTCCGCGAGCGCCGCGACCAGCGCGTCGAAGACCACCGCCACGCGCGGCACGTCGCGGATCGCGCGGCGCGTGACGACGAAGACCTCGAGCGTCGGCGGCGTGAACGGCTCGCCGAGCTCGATCGCCACGAGGTCGCTGTGTCGGGTCGTGAGCAGGCGCGGCGCGAGCGCGACGCCCAGGCCCGCACGCACCGCGGCGAGCTGCGACTCGACGCTCGAGCACGTGAGCCTCGGACGCGGCGCGCCGTGCGACGCGAGGAACGCTGCCTCCGGCGTCTCGAAGCCCGGCCGCTCGTAGCCGATCCACGGCAGGCTCGCGATCGTGCGCCCGGTAAGGGAGCGCGCGCGACGCTTGGACGCGAGCACGCCGAGCTTCAAGCGCGTCGCGCGACGACCCACGAGCTCTCCCGCCGACGTGCGGAAGAAGCGCAGCGCGATGTCGGCCTCGTGACGCATCAGATCGCGCGGCTCGTCGGTCGCCACGAGATCGATCGCGAGCCCCGGGTGGGCCTCGAAGAGCGCAGGAAGGACGCGCGGCACCACCACGTGCTGGGCCAAGCCCTCGGTGAGCGTCACGCGCACGCGGCCTTGCACCTCGTGCTCGGTGCGGCGCGCGCTGTCGGCCAGCGCGTGCATCGCGCGCTCCACCTCCGTCGCCGAGGCCACCATCGCTACGCCGTGTCGCGTGGGGAGGAGGCCGCGGGCGCCTCGCTCGAAGAGCACACGACCGAGCGCGCGCTCGAGCGCGGCCAGGCGTCGGCTCGCCGTCGACTGGTCGGTGCCCAGCTCGCGCGCAGCCGCCGAGAGGGAGCCGCCGCGCGCCACCGCGAGGAACAAGCGTGCGTCGTCCCAGCTCCCGAACGCACCGTCTCCCGCGCCTCGCTTCGTACCGAGCGTCATCGTGTCCTTCCGAGCGCGCCTCGGGCGCCGTGGTCATCCATGCGTTCGTGCATAGCTCGTATCCGCCCGTGCGCATCGCACGTCGTACGACGCTGCCTCACGTTGGGCGCATGCAACACGCACTGGTGCTCCTCGGTCACGCCGATCCCCGGTCCTTCAACGCGCAGCTCGCCCGCGCGTACACCGACGCGCTCACGGCAGCGGGCGCGCGCACGGAGCTCGTTCCGCTCGCCGAGCTGTCCTTCGATCCGGTTCTCCGCCATGGCTTCGCGCGCGAGCAGCCGCTCGAGCCCGATCTCGTGCGCGTGCGCGACGCGATCGAGCGCGCCGATCACCTCGCGTGGTTCTTCCCCACGCACTGGGCCTCGCCGCCCGCGATCGTTCGCGCGCTCGTCGACCGACTGTTTCTGCCGGGCTGGGCGTTCCGCTACGAAGCGGGCGCTTCGGAGAGCGGGAGCCTGCCCACGGGCCTGCTCGCGGGACGCAGCGCGCGCGTCGTCACCACGATGGACAGTCCGGGCTGGTGGTATGCGCTCGGACACCACCGCGCGATCCACGGCAGCTTCGTCACCGGCACGCTCTCGTTCGTGGGCCTGGCGCCCATCCGCGCGACGACGATCCACCGAGTGCGCGCGCTCGACGCGAACGCGCGCGCGCGGCACCTCGACTCGATGGCGGCGCTGGCCCATGAAGACCTCGCGAAGCGCCGCGGTGCGCGTGCGCGCGCGGCGCTTCCGGCCTGAGCGCGATCAGTCCGCGGCGGGCGCGGGCGCGGGCTCGGTGGCGGGGGCGCTGGGAGGTGCGACCCACGCGGGCGCGTTCTCGCCGAGCACGCTCGTGCTCCGCACGGCGCTCGGGAGGTAGTGGTCGAGCTTGCCCACGTACCAGCCGATCGCGAGGCCGAGCACGATCAAGAGCGTCACGTAGAAGCCCCAGGGACGCGGCTGCTCGGCGAACGGATCGCTGAGGTCACGCTCGCTGCCCTCGGGGAGCTTCGCTTCCTTGGTGAGCGAGCCACCGAGCGGCACGTTCACGAGCGCCATCGCGTTGAGCGCCCAGCCGTTCGCGTCGAGGATCGGACCGAGGTTGCGCTTGCGGAGCTTGAGCCACGCGACCGCCATCGAGGGGCCCGAGATCGCGAGGATCAGGCCGAGCACGCCCAGCGGCATCCAGATGCCGAGGCCGAAGAACGCGCCGAGCAGTGCGCCGAGCGCCGCAGTGATGCCGCCGACGGCGACGCCGAGCGCGGCCACGACACCGACGTCGAGCGGGCGCGTCTGCGTGCCGGGCGCGTCTGCTGCCGGCGGTGTCGTCGTGGCCGCCGTGGCCGCGCTCACGTCCGCCGTGAGCTTCGCGTCGGCGTCGGCCTGCGCGGCGGCCGCGCGGCTCGCGACGAACTCCTCGATCATGCGGAGCGCCTTCTTGTAAGGCGACCAGAACGCCTGCCGCACGCTGATCGGGTTGTCGATGATCTTCGTGATCGTCGCGTCCCAGTCGAGGCCCTTGCGGTCGTAGAAGATGCCGTTCCTTCCGACCATGAGGTTGTCGACGTCGCCCGCCGTCATCGCGGCCGCGATCTGCTTCGTCTGGCCCTTGCTGTTCTTGAGGTCGCAGTAGACGAGGTAGGTGTTCGCGAGCGGCGCCATGCTCGCGTGCCTGCCGGCGTCGTTCACCTCGATGCAGAGCTCACACGCGCGCGTGTCGAGGTAGAGCGTGCCGACCTGGAACGAGGCGGGCTTCTTGCGCGAGTAGAAGTCGCGGAACGAGACGAAGTTGTTCGCGATCTCCATGAGGTCGCGGTTGTAGCGGACGAGCTTCTCGACCTTCTCGATCGCCTGGGCCTCGGGCTCGAGCGCCTTGTCCTCTGCCACGAGCGCGAGGATCTTCGCCTCGAGGTCGCTCGCGGCGAGCTCATCCACACGCGCTGCGCCGAGCTTCTCGACGCTCGCGCCCTTCTTGTCCGCGACGTACGCGCCGTAGGGGTCGAGCTTGGCGCCGATCGACCTCCACTCGGCCTCGGTGAGCGTGGTCTTGTCGCCGAGCAGCGGCTTCACCACGGCGCTCGCGAGCGCGGCGACCTTGTCGGCCCACGCGGGGTTCACGCCCTTGGTGAGCGGCAGCGGCTTGTCGACGACGATCTGCGCGATGGGGAAGTGCGCGACCTCGCTCGCCGACACGTGGAGATCCTTGGCCGCGAGCTCGAGGTAGGCCTTCTCTTCTCCGTTCACGGCGGCGAGCGCACGCGCGTCGTACGCGGCCACGCGACCGCGCGCGAAGTAGTCGTCGATCTTCGACTTCACCGCGGCGTACGCGCCGAACGCGGCGGCCGTGTCGTCGCCCACCGCGCGCAGCGTGTCGTCGGTCTTGGCCTTCTTCTGCCACTCGGCGTGCGCGCGCACGGCCTCGAAGAACGCCTTGGTGGTGGCCTCGTCGACGCCGTCCTTGCCCGACTTGTCCTTGGGCGGCGTGGGCGTGCACGCGATCGCATCGCCGATCGCCTTCTTCAGCGCGTCGCTCTCCGCGGTGTCCACGGGCACCACGCCGTCGCCGTTGAGGCGGTCCTTCTCGAACGCTCCGATCGCGTCCTTCATGTGCGCGACCGAGATCTCCTTCTCGTCGCTCTTGCCCAGCGTCGCGAGGATCTTCTTCGCAGTCTTGAGGAGGAGCTTGCCCTCGTCGTTCGTCTCGTCGATCGCCGAGAGCGCCAGCGAGCTCGCGCCCTTCGCGAGAACCTCGACGTCCTTCAAGAGCGGCGCGACCCACTTCGTGGCCGCGATGAGCTCGGTCGCGCGCACGCGCCCGTCCTTGTCGGTGTCGATCAGCGCGAGCGTGCGCTCGTCGAGCTCGAGGCCCTTGATGGGGCACGCGAGCGCCACCCACAGCTTCTGATCGAGCTCGCTGATGGAGACCAGATCCTTTCCGGTGCGGATCTGCGCCTGATCGAAGCCACCGACGCGCGCGAACTTCCAACGATGAGCCATGAGGTAGTCTCCCGAACGATGTGGGCCAGCCCCCGACGGGGCGGGCCGTGCGGACCTACGAGACGAGCGCCCCACGTGTCAACGACCGACGAGACGCAACGATCACTCAGCGCCGAGGCCCGGGCCGATGGGGCCAGAACCGACGACGTGAGCACCGCCGCGGCGGCCTTAACACCGTCCGTGCCAGGCGCCCGTGGGCTCTCCCGCTCGCACCTCGTGGTGCGTGGGATGCAGATCGGGCTCGCGATCGCGTGGATGCTCGCGCGCTACGGGTTCCTGCGCCTCACGGTGTTGGTCACGGCCGACGACGATGCCGTCGGCATCCGACAGCGCGAGCACCTGCGTGGTCGCCTCCTGCGCGAGACGCTCGAGAGCCTGGGGGCGACGTTCATCAAGCTCGGTCAGGTGATGAGCACGCGACCCGACCTCTTCTCACCGCCGATCATCGAAGAGCTCGAGAGCCTTCAGGATCACCTGCCGGTGTTCCCCGGCGCCAAGCGCATCGTGGAAGAAGAGCTCGGCCCGCGCTTCTCGCGCATCACGCAGATGGACGAGACGCCCGTCGCCGCAGCCTCCGTCGCGCAGGTGCACCACGCGGTGCTCGACGACGGCCGCGAGGTCGCGATCAAGATCCTCCGTCCCGACATCCGCCTGCTCGCCGAGCGCGACGGCGCGATCCTCCACGCGTTCGCCGTCGTGCTCATGGCGATGAGCGAAGCGGCCCAGCACGCCGAGCTCGTCGATCACCTCGATCACTTCCTCGAGGGCATCCTCAGCCAGACGGATCTGCGCATCGAGGCCTCCAACTACGTGCGCTTTCGCAAGAACTTCAAGCGCGTGAAGAAGGTGCGCTTCCCCGAGGTCTTCGAGGAGCTCTCGACCGAGCGCGTGCTCGTGATGGAGTTCGTGCGCGGCGAGAAGATCACGCGCGAGCACGCGCTGCGCTTCCCCGATCTGCCCGCGCGCCTCCGCGAGACGTTCCTCAAGATGTGCTTCGACGACGGCTTCCTCCACGCCGACCTCCACCCCGGCAACTTCGTGATCGAGGCCGACAGCACGGTCTGCATCTTCGACGTGGGCCTGACGAAGTCGCTCTCCGAGGACGCGCTCGAGTACTACATCGACTTCAACCGCTGCCTGGCCTTCGGCACGATCGAAGACTTCATGCACCACATCCGCACGTACCACCGCTACGTCGCGGGCACGGTGGACTGGGTGGAGCTCGAGCGCGACATGACGCGCTTCGCCACGGCGTTCCGCGCGATGGGCGCGAAGGATCTCGAGTTCCGCGTGCTCATCGACGAGGTCTTCGCCACGGGCCGCAAGCACGGCGTCAGGCCGCGCCCCGAGATGACGCTGATGATGGTCGGCCTCGTCACCGCCGAGGGCATCGGCAAGCAGCTCGCGCCCGACGTGAACTCCTTCCAAGAGGTCACGAACTACCTCATCCCCGTGCTCGCCCGCCGCGGCATGCTCACCGACGAGACGATGGAGCGCATGGCCACCGCCGCCCTCCAGGGCGCATGATTCCGCGCCAGCCGCTGGAGCTCACGTCACGAGGCGAAATCCGAGCGCTCGCGCAGCCACGGCCATCTCCTCGTCGTGGGTGGCGAGGCGGAGCGTCGCCACCTTCGTCCTCAGGGCGAGCGCCGACGCAACGTGGATCGCGTCGAGCGTGCCGAGGCGTGTGGGCATCGGCTCGGAAGCGCGCCTCAGGATTCGTCGGTCGACGGCGATCAGCTCGTGCCCGCGAAGCTGCTCCTCGATCGCTTCCCGCCGTTCCGCGACGTCGAGATCGTTCAGCCGACCATCGAGCCTAAGCCGGTCGATCGTGCGGTGGCATTCGACGCGGCAGAGCTCGCTCGTGAACGCACGGGTGACCTTCCGCCAAGAAGACAGCGAGCTCGGCTCTCCCAACACGATCCGCAGGAGCACCGACGAGTCCGAGTAGACGTTCACCGTGAGCCGCGTTCCTCGAGAAGCGCGGCGAGGGAGTCCACCGGTACCCGCGTCGGCGGATACTTCTTCGCGCGAACGCGCGCGAACGGAACGCTCGCGGGCACGAGCGTGAAGCCCTCTTCGTCCTCCACCGCGCGAAGCACGGCGATCGGGCGATCGCGATCCGTCACGACGACCTCCTCGCCCGCCTCGACGCGCCGCAGCGTGGCAGAAAGCGCGTTCTTGAGCGCAGCGATCTTCACGGTCTTCATGTCCAGATGTGGCCATGTCCGCGTGCCACCGTCAACTCGCGCGCCGGACGTGAGCTCCTTCCAAGAGGTCACGAACGACCTCATCCCCGTGCTCGCCCGCCGCGGCCTGCTCACCGACGAGACGATGGAGCGCATGGCCAACGCGGCTCTGGCCGCTCGCTGACGCGAGTGTCGTATCCGAGTGCTCAACACACGCGCACCTCGCCGGACAAGTGCGCGAGCAGTTCCGCAGGTGAGACGACTCGCTGACTGCCCGGCGTGCTCAGCGCTCGAACGCGGTCGACGAACTTTCGGTCGGACGAACAGAGGATCGCCGGCAGACCGAGCGCAAACAGCGATTCGAAGTCCATCGCATCGTTCAGCTTCGGCTGATGTCCGAGCCCTTTGCCGTACTGCCGGCCGTGTAGGACGAGCCATTCGGTGGCGAGTCGCACGGGAGTTTCGAGCTCCGGGATCCTCCGAACATCCTCCTCGCCGACACCGTGCCGAATGCCGTCGATCACCCAGGGCCGATCGGTGGCTTCCACGGGTCGTCCAAAGTCAGCGACGACGCGTTCGAAGATGCCGGCCCAGAGACTGTCGGACGTGCATCGAGGTGTACCGGCGGGACGGGCGGCGGTGGGTGATGGAGGAGTACGGCCCGGGGGAGTCGGCGCGGCTCGAGAGCCTCGACGTCGAGCTCGACGTGGACGGCATCTACCTCGATCCGCTGGCGACGTACGGGAGCTAAACCCTCGTTTTCACGTGGTTTCGTGCACGTACCTCGACGCTCCGGGGATCGTGTGGCACCGTCCGCCCCCTTTTCGTCAGGGCCCGACTGGGGCCCCTAGACCACAGCTCCGAGCAGGCGGCACCTAGTAATAAGGTATCGGCCTCCTCGACCCCGAGAGAGATCCATGACGACCGGCAAGGCACTGGTGATCGTCGAGTCCCCCGCGAAGGCGAAGACCATCGCGGGCTACCTCGGCAGCGGCTTCATGGTCGAGTCGTCGATCGGCCACATCCGCGATCTCCCCAAGAGCGCCGAGGACGTCCCCGCACACCTCAAGGGCACCGAGCTCGGCAAGCTCGGCGTGGACGTCGAGAACGACTTCGCGCCGCTCTACGTCGTGGACTCCGACAAGAAGCAGCACATCGGCAAGCTGAAGAAGCTGCTCGCGGAGGCCGACACCCTCTACCTCGCGACCGACGAAGACCGCGAGGGAGAGGCCATCGCGTGGCACCTGTTCGAGGTGCTCAAGCCCAAGGTGCCCGTGCACCGCATGGTGTTCCACGAGATCACGAAGAAGGCGATCCAGGACGCCATCAAGCAGCCGCGCACGATCGACCGGCGGCTCGTGAACGCGCAGGAAGCGCGACGCGTCCTCGATCGCCTCTACGGCTGGGAGGTCTCTCCCGTGTTGTGGAAGAAGGTGATGCCGCGCCTCTCGGCGGGTCGCGTGCAGAGCGTGGCCACGCGCATCCTCGTCGAGCGCGAGCGGGAGCGTCGGGCGTTCGTGTCGGCGAGCTACTGGGATCTGTCGGCGACGCTGGTGAAGACCAAGCGCGAGGACGGCGACAAGGACGTCGAGGCGCAGCTGATCGGCGTGGGCGGCAAGCGCCTCGCGACGGGCAAGGACTTCGACAGCAAGGGCACGCTCACGCGCAAGGACGCGCTGCTCCTTCCGGAGAAGGAAGCGCGCGCCCTCGCCGCTGGCCTCGACACCGCCACCGCGAAGGTGAGCTCGGTCGAGCGCAAGCCGTACCGTCGCTCCCCGTCGGCGCCGTTCATGACCTCGACGCTCCAGCAGGAGGCCTCGCGCAAGCTGCGCTTCTCCGCGCAGCGCACGATGAAGGCCGCGCAGCGCCTCTACGAGAACGGCTACATCACGTACATGCGCACGGACTCGACGACGCTGAGCGACACGGCCATCGCCGCGGCGCGCAGTCAGATCGCGTCGCTCTACGGCAAGGACTACCTCCCGGCCACGCCGCGCACGTACGCGAACAAGGTGAAGAACGCGCAAGAAGCCCACGAGGCGATCCGTCCCGCGGGCGATGACTGGAAGCTGCCGGACGAGGTCACGCGCGAGGTCGATCCCGATCAGGCCAAGGTCTACGAGCTCGTCTGGAAGCGCACCGTCGCCTCGCAGATGCAGGACGCGCGCGGCGAGAGCGTCTCGGTGCGCTTCGCGGCGACGGCCAAGACCGATCAGGGGCCGCGCGAGTGCGAGCTCTCGGCGGCCGGCCTCACCATCGAGTTCCCGGGCTTTCTGCGTGCGTACGTGGAGGGCTCCGACGATCCCGAGGCCGAGCTCGAGAGCAAGGAGAAGCAGCTCCCGAAGCTCGTCGAGGGCGATGCGCTCACCGCCACGGACGTCAGCGCCGCAGGCCACGAGACGCAGCCGCCCGCGCGCTACACGGAGGCCTCGCTCGTGCGAAAGCTCGAGGAGCTCGGCGTCGGTCGTCCCTCCACGTACGCGGCGACGCTCGCGACGATCCAGGACCGCGGCTACGTGCTGAAGAAGGGCACCGCGCTCGCGCCGAGCTTCACGGCGTTCGCCGTGGTGACGCTGCTCGAGCGTCACTTCCCCGAGCTCGTCGACTACGCGTTCACCGCGAAGATGGAGAACGACCTCGACGCGATCGCGAGCGGCGAGAACGAGAGCGCGCCGTGGCTGCGTCGCTTCTACTTCGGCGTGCAGGCCGAAGGCGCGGCGAACGAGAGCCACGTGAAGACGGCGGGCACGACAGGCGTGAACGCGCACCGCTCGGCGGGCCTCGAGGTGGGCCTGCGCAAGCTCGTCTCCGAGCACCTGGGTGACATCGACGCGCGCGAGATCAACTCCATCTACATCGGCAAGGACGCCGAGGATCGCGACGTCGTCGCGCGCGTGGGCCGCTACGGCGTCTACGTGCAGCGCGGCGAGGACACGGCGACGGTGCCCGAGGATGTGGCGCCCGACGAGCTCACCATCGCCAAGGCGCTCGAGCTCATCAGCGCGCCCAGCGGTGGTCGCGAGCTCGGCACCGATCCCAAGACCAACCTGCCGGTCTACGTGCGCGCGGGACGCTTCGGCGCGTACGTGATGCTCGGTGATCCGAAGATGAGCGAGGACAAGCCCAAGACGGCGTCGCTCTTCCGCGCGATGAGCCCGTCCACCGTGACGCTCGCCGACGCGCTCAAGCTGCTCGAGCTGCCGCGCACCGTGGGCGTGGGCGAGGACGGCGAGTCGATCGTCGCGCAGAACGGCAAGTACGGCCCCTACATCAGCAAGGGCAAAGAGACGCGCAGCCTCGGCAGCGAGGACGAGCTCTTCACGGTGACCAAGGAGCAGGCGCTGGTGATCCTCGCGCAGCCCAAGACACGCCCGGGTCGTCAGGCGCGTGGGCCCGTCGCGCCGCTCAAGGAGCTGGGCGAGGATCCGGTCTCGAAGAAGACCATCACGGTGCGCGACGGACGCTTCGGCGCGTACGTGTCCGATGGCGACACGCACGCGACGCTGCGCAAGGGCGACTCGCCCGAGACGATCACGCCCGAGCGCGCGCAGGAGCTGCTGGCGGAGCGACGCGAGCGCGGCCCCTCGACCGGCAAGGGCAAGAAGCCCGCGCGCGGCAGGAGCGGTGGCGGCTTCAAGAAGGCGGCGTCGAAGAAGAGCGTGAAGGCGGCGCCCGAGTCGAGCGACGACGGCGACGCGAGCGAGACGCCCAAGCCCGCGAAGAAGGCTGCGACCAAGAAGGCGCCGAAGAAGGCTGCAGCCAAGAAGGCGGCGCCGTCGGAGAAGCCGCCGGCCAAGGCCAAGAAGGCCAGCAAGCCCACCGACGCATCGCCGGGGGCTTGAGGCTTCGAGCTCCTCGATCGCGCATGACGGATCGATCCGCCATGGTGAGGGATGGAGCCTCCACATCGACCGCGGCTCGTCACGACCTTGGCCTTCTCCACGTGGGCACGCGGGTTGCTGACCCGAGGCGAAACCACCACGGAGGGTTCATGAAGCTCGGACGTCGTTTCGTTCTCGTCGGCCTCGGCACGCTCGTTCTCGTCCCATCGCTCGCAGCGGCGCAGCGACGCGGGCGGGAGCGACGGCAGGAGCGTCGGGACGACGTGCAGGATCAGGCGGCGGCGGCGATGACGGGCTGGACGCGGCTCGGCGAGCGCTGGGTGCAGCCGGGCGGCGTGGATCACGACACGATCGTGGTGACGGGCGCCGCGGGCACGTTCCGTCAGATCGCCCTCCGCGTGGAGCACAGCGCGCTCGAGCTCTTCGACGTCAACGTCACGTTCGGCGACGGACAGCAGTTCTCGCCCGGAACACGCCTGGTCTTCGCGCGCGACACGCCCTCGCGCACGATCGATCTGCCCGGCGGCAACCGCGTGATCCGTCGCGTGGACTTCCACTTCGCGAACCTGCCCGGCGGCGGCCGCGCGCAGCTCGAGCTCTGGGCTCGTTGACCGCTCACTGCGCGAGGACGGCGCGTGCCACGCGCGCGAACGCCGGCGCGGCGAGCGTGCCTCCCGAGTAGCCGTCGCCGTCGCGCTCGACGCCGACGAGCACGACGTACGCGGGCGCATCCGCAGGCACCACGCCGACGAAGACGCCGTAGGTGCCGCCGTCGATCGGCATCGTGCCGGTCTTGCCCGCCACACGGACGCCGTCGATCGAGGCGCGATGACCGGTGGCGTCGTCGCGCGAGACCGCCAGCTCGAGGAGCGCGAGCGTCCTCGTCGCCGCGTCGTGGTCGAGCGCTCGCTCACCGCTCGGGTACGTGCCGCCGCGCGCGATCACGAGGTAGCCGCGCGCGACCTCGAGGGACGTGGCCGACAGATCCGCGCCGTACGCGATCCGCGCGCTCGCGAGCGCATCGGCGCGCGCGCCCGCGGGCACGCGGTGACCGAGGCCGAGTCGGTCGTAGCCCTCGAACAGACGATCGGCGCCGAGCGCGTCGGCGACGTGCGTCACACCGACGTTCGACGAGAAGGCCATCACGTCCTCGAGCGTCATCGCTCCATGCGCTGCGTGATCGGTGATCGTCCCATCACCCCGCGTGATGGGAGCGCCGTCGAAGCGCTCTCCCTCGTGCACGACGCCGGCCTCGAGCGCGATCGCGATCGTGAACGTCTTGCCCGTCGAGCCGTGCGAGCGCACCTCGTCGGTCGCGAGCGCGTCGTTCGCGCCGCCGCGATCGCGACCTCGGGCCGCGAGGATCGAGCCATCGTCGACCGAGAGGACGACGACACGCGCCGAGCGTGTCTCGCCATCCGCCATCAGCTGATCGAGCTCGCTCGCGACGATCGACTCGACATGCGCGTCGTGGCGCGCCGTCAGCGCGATGCGATCCGTGGCCGCGGTCGGGCGTGAAGGAGACGAGGAGCGCGTCGCCGCAGGGCCGCACGCGACGAGGGACAGGAGCGAGACCGAGACGAGAGCGTGGAGAGTGCGCATGAACGCGGGGGACGTCCGCGCATCGCTCACGTATTCCGGGAAGTGCGGAGGCGACGCGCTCACTCGTCCGCGGCGTAGGCGCCGCGCGCTGGGGGCGCTGCCCCCAACACCCGTACGACAGCTCGAGAGCTCGAAACGTTCGTCTCTCGCTCTCTCAGTCGCAGCGGGCCTCGAGGCCGAAGGCGCGCACGCTGAGCGGACGATCGAGGCCGGCGATGTCGCGGGTCAGCGGCGTCTCGCCCGCGCGTGCTTCGACGAGGCTCTCGGGGAGCGTGAGGCGGGCGTCGCCCTCGTAGCGTGCCTGGATCGCGTGCGTCACGCGCCTGCCCTGCGACGGACGGCGGGGCGGCGGGTAGCGCGTGATCGAGAGGGACGTCGGCGTCTCGCGCGAGAGGTCGCGATCGGAGAGCGCGAACATCAGCGCCTGACGCATGCGCCTTCCTGCGGCGCTCATGTCGTGCGCTTCACCGAGCGCCTCGTCCGAGCCCACGTCGCGGCCGAGCACCATGCCGTGCCGTAGCGCGACGTCGCGCAGATCACGCGCGTCGCCGACCATGTACGGGATCACGTCGTGCTCGTCGCCCTCTCGGCTGCCGACGTCGATCCACAGGCGCACGGGACGTGTGCGTGCACGGTCGAAGCGCGCGATCACGTCGCGCTGGCGCATCCACAGGCTCGGGCTCATCGCGATCACACGACCGAACGTGTCGGGCTCCGCGATGCCCGACGCGACGGCCGCGAGGCCTCCGTACGAGTAGCCGAGGATCGCGGTGCTCGCGCGTCCTTCGCGTGTGGGCAGGCGCTCGCGCACGACCGGCAGGATCACGTCGCGCACGTAGCGAGCGAAGAGGCCATCGGTGCGCCCCAGCTCGCGCGTGCGATCTCGCGTCGCCTCGATCGCCACGACGATCCACGGCTCGATGCGTCCCTCCGAGACGAGCGCAGTGATCGTCTGGGGGATGCGGAACCAGGTGTCGGCGCCCTGACCATCGAGCACGAAGAGCACCGGCAGGCGCGCGCCTTCCTCGTGTGTCGGCACCCACGCGCGCACGCGCGTCGATCGATGGCGATCATCGCCGTGATGACCGAGCTCGACCCACTCGCCTGTTGCGGGAGTCGCGACCGTCGCGGGTGCGCCTTCCACTGGCGCAGGAGCGGCGCTCGTCGGCGCGGAAGCCTCGGGCTCGTCGGGCACGGGCTCCTCGGGCACACGCGCCTCGGCCTCGCCGCAAGCGACGAGCGCGAGCACGAGGAGCGCGAGCAGGCGTGCGTGAGGGAGCATCGAGGTCATGACGACCAGAGGGGGTGGGTGTTCCGATCAGCTGACCGAGAAACGATCGTTTCTCGGGATCGAATGGCAGTACGGGGTCGGGTGGCAGCGCCCCAGCGCGCGGCGCCTGCGCCGCGGACAACCGAGGGACCGAGCAAGCATGGATCGGGGCGCCTCGCGGCGGAGAGCGTCTATCCTCGCGGCCACGCAACATGGGACGAAAGGCACGAAGACCGAAGGCCAACACCTCCCCCGGCGGTGTCGATGACGCGACGATGCTCGCACGTCTCCAGAGCGTCGGGCTCTTCGTGAAGGTGTCTCTGGCCAGCTTCGCTGCGGGCATGGTCGGCAGCCTCGAGGCGGACGGTGCGGCGTTTGGCGACGCGGGCCGCGACGGGCTCGAAGACGACGACGATGCACCCGCCAGGCGCGTTCTTCCGTACGCCGCAGCGGAGCTCCTCACCCGATCGGAGGGGATCGCGCTGCTCCACGCGCCGCAATCCGCGAAGCTCTTGAAAGGCCTGCTCGAAGGGCTCGAGCCCGCATGCCCAGCGATCGCGTCCTCGCGCGCACGAATCCGGTTGAAGGACCTCGACGCACGCCGCCGAATCGTGCGCTTGGAGTTCGAGGGCCGCGCCACCGAGTATCGCTGGAACGATCCGTCGGAGCTCGTGGGGGTGTACGACCGCGCGCTCGAGCTGGCCGACGATCCCCGCCGGTTCGTGCTTCTCAAACAGGAGAACCGATCGGAGCGGTTCCTGTTGGCGACTCCCCAGCAGCGCGAGGTCCTGGCCGATCTCGATCTCATCGATACCTACGGCATGCCGAGGCTTCCGCCGCCTTTCGTGCCGCCCTGGAAAGTCACGGCGCGCTCCGCGGGTGGCGAGTCTGGCTCCTGCTCGGGCGTCGTCGAAGGGGGACAGAGGTCCGTCGTGATCGCGGGTCGACTCGAGAGGTTCCCCACCGAGCAGCCCGTCTTCACGACGCTCCGCTCGACCCCTGGCTTCGTCGCGTTCGTGTGCACGGCGACCGACAGAGCGCAGTCGGCCGAGGTCGCGCGCGCGCTCGCCGCTGCGATCACGAACGAGGAGGCTGCGTCACCGCGCCTCGATGGTCTCGGCGTCGATGCGGGCTGGGCGAGCCTCGTGGTCGCGGGCGAACACCTCTCGATCGTTCGGCGAGGTGACTGCCGCGCGTTCGTTCGTTCCGCGCGCTCCCGAGGCGCCGCCTGGCGTAGGAACGATCCTCGAGAACGGGCTGTTCTGCGATCAGGACGAGGGGAGCAGCCCGTTCGAGCGCAGGCACCACCCGGACATCTTGTAGAGCAGGCGTGCCCCGACGTTGCCGTCCCACTCGTCGTCCGGGCCGGGAGCCACCTCGTTCAGATCGAAGCCGATGATCTTCTTGCCCGATCTCGCGAGCGTCTTGATCACCGCGACGGCCTCCCAGAAGTCGAGCCCTCCCGGGACCGGGGTGCCGGTGTGCGGGCAGAAGCGGGGATCGAGGCCATCGATGTCGAAGGACACCCAGACCTGTTCCGGGAGCGCGGCGACGATGTCGTCGGCGATGCGCTGCCACGGGACGCCAGCGTGCTTCGTCGCGGCGAGCGTCTCGTCGAAGAACACGCGCACCCGCTCTCCCTGCGACCGCGTGTAGGCGTGCTCCTCCTCGCAGAAGTCGCGGATGCCGACCTGCACCAGACGCTCCACCTCGGGGATCCTCTCGAGGGCGTTGTGCATGATCGACGCGTGCGACCACTCGAAGCCTTCGAAGGCGCGGCGGGTGTCGCTGTGCGCATCGAAGTGCAGGATGCCGAATCGCCCGCGGAGCGCGGCGGCAGCCTCGAAGCCGCCGAACGGCACGGAGTGGTCCCCTCCGACGATCGCGGGGATGCGCCCCGCCTCGAGCTGCACGCGTGTCGCCTCGCGTACCCACGTATTGAGCTCGGCGCCGAGCTCGTTGACCCGCGCGAGCGCTGCGTTCAGCCGGCGGTTTCCTTTCACGTCGCCGCCTGCCGCGATGATGGGCTTGGCCAGGCGCTTGCCCTCGCGGTTCATGGCGCGCACCACGCGCGGCTCCTCGATCATCGCGAGGCCGGCCTGCCAGAAGTTGCCGAGCTCGAGATCGAAGAGGTCCACCTGGCGGCTCGCCTCGAGGATCGCGCGCGGTCCGTTCGAGGTCCCACCGCCGTAGGATGTCGTGACCTCCCACGGCACGGGGATGTAGGTGATCCGGGACTCTTCGACCGTGTGAGGGAGACCAAAGATGCCTCCGTCGGGGTCCGAGGCGCCGTTCGGATCGAATGACTTCTTGGGTTCGCTCTTCTTCGAGGCCATCGTCGACTTCTATACAGAATCGCGGCCCGCCGCTCGCGAGATCTACGACAGGTGGCGCATCACCCGATCGCTCGGCGTCAGCGCCAGTGGATGACGGTGTTGAGCACGGCGATGTGATTCATCGCGTCGCCGCCTGGATTCTGGGGGCGGCGAATCCACTGGTTCATGTAGCCGAGCTCGAGCCGGAGGATGCTCGGAACGAACTGAGCTCCCACGCCGACGAAGAGCCGATTCTGGTCGTACCCGAAGGCCTCCCACGCAGGGGAGAAGGTGTCATTCCCCATCGGATCCACGCCCGAGAGGGAGTGACCGCTCTCGGTGAGATCGAGGAAGAGCTCGTCGTACGTGATGAACGAGAACAGGCGGTCTGTCGTGAGCGGAAACGCGAATCGCAGCATCTGCCGCACGCGCACCCCGACCTCGACGGTGCCCGTCGGATAGCGAAAACGCTCCTCGACTCGACATCGCATCGAGAACCGAATGCCGGTCTCGCCGTGCACGAGCTCCCACTGCCAGTTCTGGTAGAGGCGGTGCTCGTCGAAGAACTGGCCACCATCGCGCGCGCGAAAGCCAGGGGTCCACCCATAGCCGAGCCCGAGGTACATGTCGTCGATGGGCCGCCACGCCAAGGCGCCACGAATCAGGATCTGCGCAGGGGAGACATCGTCGTACGCCCGATACTGGAGATCGGACTGAACGAAGAGATCCTGATGAATCGGGCCCTGGAGCGTGAGCTGCAGCCAGCTCTGGTAGTCGTGCGTGAAGTCCGTGCTCTGGGCGCGCGCTGCGGACGCGGACGACGAGACGAGGGCAGCGAGAGTGGCGGCGAGCCAGAGGCGACGCATGGCGCGCAGAAAGCACTACGTGCGCCAGCGCGATCGTGAGGCAACAGGAACGCAGCCCACCGATCGCTGGGGAGCAATCGACCATCGTGGGGCGTTTCGCCCGGGCGCGGTCCTTCGCGCCTTGCGAACCGCGGGGTTTGGGCGCACGAGGGCGCGATGGCCGAGACGACACCGCGCAGCTTCGACGACCTCGGCCTCTCGCCCTCCCTTCGTGAAGTGGTGCGCGAGCTCGGCTTCACCGAGCCCACCGAGGTGCAGTCACGCTGCATTCCCTTGCTGATGGCGGGCAAGGACGTGATCGCGCAGGCGCGCACGGGCACCGGCAAGACGGCGGCGTTCGCGCTGCCGCTCCTCGAGCGACTCGCCTCCGACGTGGCCGCGTCGAGCACACGCACACCGCGCGCGCTGGTGCTGTGCCCGACGCGCGAGCTGGCATCGCAGGTCGCGCGCGAGGTGCGACGCATGGGCCGCAAGCTCGGAGGCCTGCGCGTGCTGGTGCTCGTCGGCGGCGAGCCACGGCGCACGCAGGCGAGCGCGCTCGAAGAAGGCGCTCACGTGATCGTCGGGACACCTGGGCGCGTGCTCGATCACCTGAAGCGGCGCGATCTCGACGTCTCGCGCGTGCGCACGCTCGTGCTCGACGAGGCCGATCGCATGCTCGACATGGGCTTCGAGGAGGACATGACGGCGATCCTCGCCGCGGCCCCGAAGGCGCGCCTCACCGCGTTCTTCTCCGCGACCTACCCGCGCTCGATCGAGACGTTGAGCGCCAGCTTCCAGGTGGAGCCGGTGCGCGTGACGATCGACGACGGCGAGGCGGAGGTGCCAGAGATCACGCAGCACCTCATGCGCGTCGAGCCCGCGCACAAGCTGCGCACGCTGCGCTGGGTGCTCGGCCGGTTCCCGCACGAGTCGGCGCTGGTGTTCATGAGCTTCAAGGCGAGCACCGACGAGCTCGTGAAGGCGCTGGTGAAGGACGGCGTGAGCGCGGCCGCGCTCCACGGCGATCTCGAGCAGCACGATCGTGATCGTGTGCTCGCCAAGCTGCGCAACGGGAGCACGCGGGTGCTGGTCGCCACCGATGTCGCCGCGCGCGGCATCGACGTAGAGGGCCTCGATCTGGTGGTGAGCTACGAGCTCCCGAGCAAGCCCGAGATCCACGTGCACCGCGTGGGACGCACGGGGCGCGCAGGGCGTCCCGGCGTCGCTGTCACGTTCGCGACCGATCGCGACGGCGACAAGATCGCTGCGATCGAGGCCTTCCTCGGCACGACGATCCCGCGCCTCAGCCGACCGCGCGACGACGACAACGCACCGATCGAGACGCCCGTCGTCGAGACGCGACGCGACGCGCCGATGACCACGCTGCGCATCTTCGGCGGTCGCAAGGACAAGGTGCGGGCCGGCGACATCCTCGGCGCGCTCACGGGCGAAGCGGGCGGCCTCGCGGGCACCGACGTCGGCAAGATCGAGATCCACGACACGTTCTCGTACGTGGCCGTCGCACGCAGCGTGAGCACGCAGGCCCTGCGCAGCCTCTCGACCGGTCGCATCAAGGGCCGCCGCTTCCGCGTGGCCGAAGAGAAGTAGCCAGACCGAGGGCTGAGCGCACGCACGGGCTCGCCCTTTACGCGGCCGTCCGACGGCCACAGAGCCTCCTCGATGGCTCACTACACGACCACGGCGCGCACCTCGCTCGACCCGGAACAGGCCTTTGCGTTCATGGCGGATCTCCGGAACCTCGCGACGTGGGACCCGGGAGTCTCCCGCGTGGAGCGGCTCACCGCGCATCGCGACCTGGGTGCGCGGTACGAGGTCTCGCTGCGCTCCGCGCTCGTGCGGAGGCTCCGGTACGAGGTCGTCGCGTTCGAGCCGCCGCGCTCGCTCCGCGTGGTGGCCCGCACCCCGTGGCTCGAGTCGGTCGACGTGATGTCGGTGGAGCGCACCGAGCACGGCACGTTCGTCACCTACGACGCGACGCTCACCTTGCGAGGACCGCTCCGGGTGTTCGACCGCGCGCTCCAGCGTGCCTTCGATCGCATCGGCGATCAGGCCGCCGCGGGGCTGCGCCGCGCGCTCGGCGAAGGTGGGCTCGCGCAGCCACGCAGCGCCAGCCGCGGCCTCGACGACGTCGCCTGACCTGGCGCATCACGGACGCGCGACCCGCGCCGCGAGCCCGTCGAGCGTCCAGGCGAGGGCCGCGCAGGGTGAGGCTGACCCGTTCACCCCCGCCAGCGCCGCGCGCGCCTGGTTCGACCAGGTCGAGGCGCCTCGCAAGCACTTCGAGCTGATCCCCGGCGGTGGCCACGCGAGCGCCTTCGCGCGCTCGGACACCTCGCTCGCGTTTCTCCGCCGCGAGCTCCGCGAGCTGTGAGCCGTGCCATCCTCGCGCGGGATGTTCGGCTTCCTCTTCGGATCGAAGGACAAGAAGCTCGTCGAGGCGGCGCGGCGAGGGGACGTGGACGAGGTGCGCGCGCTGCTCGCCAAGGGCGCCTCTCCGAGCGCGAGGCACGGGGGCTTCACCGCGTTGGGCAGCGCGATCGGCGAAGGTCGTGGTGAGATCGCGCGCGTGCTGCTCGAGGCGGGCGCCGATCCGAATCGACCCGGAGACGCCGAGGCCGACGCGCTCTCGATCACGCTGATGACGCACGACGAGGCCACGACCGCGCTCTTGCTCGAGAAGGGCGCGCGCCTCGACGTGCGCGCCGACGAGGGCTTCACCGCGCTGCACCTCGCCGCCGGACGCGGCACGCGCGTGCAGCTCGAGCTCGTGCTCGCGAAGTCGCCCTTGGACGCGGCCACGAGCGACGGCCGCACGCCGCTCTACGAGGCCTGCTACTGGGGCGCGTTCGACAACGCGAACCTGCTGCTCGATCGCGGCGCGTCACCCACGAGCAAGTCGCACGACGGCATGACGCCGCTCGCAGCGCTCGTCGGCAACATGGGGATGTGGAGCGTCATGGAGGCGAGCCCCGACGGCACGCAGGACGTCGCCGGGCTCGCCGCACTGGTGCAGCTCGCGACGCAGGCGTCGAGCCCCGCGAAGAGCGCGCCCAAGGCGATGCTCGGCCTCATCGATCGCTTGATCACCGCGGGCGCGGACCTGAAGGGGCGCGATCACGAGGGACGCACCGTGCTCGAGCGCGCGATCCATCACGGCGCCGCGGAGGCCGTGCTCACCCGGCTCGTCGCGCGCGGCGCACGCTGACCTCTCGGTTGCGTCGCGGTGCCTGGCCTCGCGGTGGGGCGTCAGGGCGAGCCGACGTCGAGCTGGAGGACGATGCCGTCGACGGGGCCGTCGAGGCCATCGCGCGTCATCGCGACGTAGACGTGGCCGTCGCGGAAGAGCGGGGGGCCGAGGTCGGTGCCCCAGCCGACGAGGAGCTCTTCGTCGCGATCGACGCCGATGCGGCTCAACGTGTCGCTGCCGTGCACGCCGCTCGGCTGCCGGAGGACGTAGATCCATGAGCCGTGCACGAAGAGGCGCGCGGGCGGCGGCACGATGATCTCCGTGTCTCCTTCCCGCGTCGTCGCGACGTAGTCCTCACGGCCGTCCGGCCCGAAGCGCCAGATCTCGTAGGGAGCATCGCGCCGCGTGAGGTAGATGCCTTCGTCGTCCACCGCGCGCAGCTCGGCGCCGCAGTGCGGCGAGGGGATCGTCGAGGACGCGAGCGCCTGGTCCTCGGTGCCATCGCGACGGATGCGACGGACCTCGTTGTCGACCGCGCAGTAGTAGAGCCACGTGGGCGTCAGCCCGATCGCCGTGCCGTTCACGACGCGGCGGGTGCGACCGCTCGCGACGTCGAGCTCGAGCACGGACTGTCGCCCGCTCTCGCTCACGTACCGCACGAGCCCGTCGACGAGCACGCGTCCGCCCACCGCGTACCCGATCGCCTGGGACACGACGGGCGCCTCGTAGTCGGGCGTGGGCGCCTGCGCGTCGATCGCGAGCATGCCCACCACGCGACGCTCGTCGGTGCCGGACCAGCCGTCGAAGAGGATGCGGCCCTCGAGGTACGTCGGCGTGCTCGCGTCGGCGAGGCCTCGGTAGAGCAACGCGCGCTGGCTCGAGCCCGCCTCGCCGCGGAAGAACGCGCCGCGCGGGCTCGTCGTGTAGACGACGCCGTCGACCACGTCGACGAGCTCGCTCCGCGGCGCGAGGCCACACGCGACGATGCTCGCGCCCGACGGAAGGGGCGTGCCCTCGTAGAGCTGATCGACGCAGCGCACGGAGGGCTCGACCGGTTCCTCGCGCGTGCTCGCGCTCGCGCAGCCGAAGACGAGCGGTGTGCCCGCGCCGAGGAGGAGCGCGAGAGGGCGTGCGAAGCGAAGGTGGTGTGGGAGCATCGAAGACCTCGTGTCGTGGGGGTTCGCGACGAGGTGTGACAGCGCGGCGCCGTGAGGCGCCTTAAGCGAGCCCTTAATCCGCTCGTCACTCCACGAGGAGGCCTCTGGCCGAGATGCCTCGTTGACTCGGCGGCGCGCGCGCGGGATGCCGACCTGATGTACGCGTCCAAGCTCTTCGTGAAGGCGCTCGAGGCCGAAGGCGTCACCCACCTCTTCGGTGTCCCCGGCGAAGAGAACCTCGATCTGCTCGAGGCGCTGCGCGACTCGTCGATTCGGGTGGTGGTCACGCGCCACGAGCAGGCTGCGGGCTTCATGGCGGCCACGTTCGGACGGCTCACGGGCAACGCGGGCGTGTGCCTCTCCACGCTCGGGCCGGGCGCGACCAACCTCGTGACGGCCGCCGCCTACGCGCAGCTCGGCGGCATGCCGATGGTGATGATCACCGGCCAGAAGCCGATCAAGAAGAGCAAGCAGGGCAACTTCCAGATCGTCGACGTCGTCGACATGATGCGGCCGCTCACCAAGTACACGCGGCAGATCGTGAGCGCGGACACGATCCCCGCGCGCGTGCGCGAGTCGTTCCGACGCGCCGAAGAGGAGCGGCCCGGCGCCGTGCACCTCGAGCTGCCCGAGGACATCGCGCGCGACGACACCGACGCGTTCCTCCTCCACGACACGAAGGCGCGCCGCCCGATCGCAGAGGACAAGGCGATCGCGCGCGCGGTCGAGGCCCTGAAGAACGCGCACCATCCGCTGCTCGTCGTGGGCGCGGGCGCCAACCGCAAGCTCACGAGCAAGATGCTGCGCGAGCTCGTGGATCACCTGCAGATCCCGTTCTGCTCGACGCAGATGGGCAAGGGCGTGATCGACGAGGAGCATCCGCTCTACCTCGGCACCACCGCGCTCTCCGACGGCGACTTCGTGCACCGCGCGATCGAGGCTGCGGACCTGATCCTCAACGTCGGCCACGACGTGGTGGAGAAGCCCCCGTTCTTCATGCACACCGGCCGTCGCACGGTCATCCACGTGAACTTCCAAGGCGCCGAGGTGGATGCCGTCTACTTCCCGCAGATCGAGGTGATCGGCGACATCGCGAACGCGATCTGGCGCATCAAGGAGGCGCTCTCGCGCCCCGAGCACTGGGACCACGCGTACTTCGACCGCGTGAGGCGCCGCTTCGCCGAGCACCTCGAGGAGGGCACGCGCAGCGACGCGTTCCCGATGCTGCCCTCGCGCATCGTGTCCGACGTGCGCAAGGCGATGCCCGACGACGGGATCCTCTGTCTCGACAACGGCATGTACAAGATCTGGTTCGCGCGCGGCTACGCGGCGCGGAGGCCGAACACGATCCTCCTCGACAACGCGCTCGCGACGATGGGCGCCGGCATTCCCTCCGCGATCGCCGCCAAGATCCTCCACCCCGAGCGTCGGGTCGTCGCGGTGACGGGCGATGGTGGCTTCGGCATGAGCGGACAAGAGCTCGAGACCGCCGTGCGCCTCGGGCTCGACCTCACGATCGTCGTCGTACGCGACGACGGCTACGGGATGATCCGCTGGAAGCAGCAGCACATGGCGCTGCCCGACTTCGGGCTCTCCTTCGGCAATCCCGACTTCGTGAAGCTCGCGGAGGCGTACGGGGCGCACGGACACCGCGTGACGAAGGCCGACGAGCTCGTCCCGATCCTCGCCCGATGTACCGAGGGCGTGCACGTCGTGGACGTGCCGATCGACTACACCGACAACCACCGCGCGCTGAACGTCGAGCTCCGAGAGCTCGCCCAGCTCGTCTGAAGAAGCCCGCCTGATGGAGGATCCGATGCTGCGAGAGCGATATCCCTTCTACGTCGCCAACGTCGCCGAGAGCCCGAACGCGGATCTCGAGGTCACCAACAAGTACACGGGCGAGGTCGCCACGCGCGTCGCGCTCGCGGACGCGAAGACGATCGATCGCGCGATCCAGGCGGCCGTCGACGCGCAGGACGCCATGCGTCGCTTTGCGCCCTACGAGCGCAAGGCCGTGCTCGAGCACTGCGTGAAGCGCTTCCGCGAACGCTTCGAGGAGCTCGCGATGGCGCTCTGCATCGAGGCGGGCAAGCCCATCAAGGACTCACGCGGCGAGGTCACGCGCCTCATCGATACGTTCACCGTCGCGGCCGAGGAGGCCACGCGCTTCGGCGGCGAGGTGCTGAACCTCCAGATCTCGGAGCGCGCCAAGGGCTACCGCGGGATGACGCAGCGCGTGCCGATCGGGCCGTGCTCGCTGATCGCGCCGTTCAACTTCCCGCTCAACCTCGCGGCGCACAAGATCGCGCCTGCGATCGCCGCGGGCTGCACGTGGGTGCTCAAGCCCGCGAGCAAGACGCCGATCGGCGCGATCCTGATCGGCGAGATCCTCGCGGAGACGAACCTGCCGAAGGGGAGCTTCTCGATCCTGCCGGTGCACCGCGACGGTGCCGATCTCTTCACCACCGACGAGCGCTTCAAGCTCCTCTCGTTCACCGGCTCGCCCGGCGTGGGCTGGGATCTCAAGGCGCGCGCGGGCAAGAAGAAGGTCGTGCTCGAGCTGGGCGGCAACGCCGCGTGCGTCGTCGATCGCGACGCGAACCTCGAGACCGCGGTGCCGCGCATCGTGTTCGGCGCGTTCTATCAATCGGGCCAGAGCTGCATCTCGGTGCAGCGCATCGTGGTGCACGCCTCGATCTACGAGACCTTCCGCGAGGAGTTCGTCGCGGCGGTGAAGGCGTTGAAGGCAGGCGATCCGCGCGAGGAGACGACGTTCCTCGGGCCGATGATCTCGGAGGGCGAGGCCAAGCGTCTTCACGGCTGGATCCTCGAGGCGAGGGAGCGCGGCGCGAAGGTGCTGTGCGGCGGGGATCGCGCGGGCGCGATGCTCGAGGCGACCGTCGTCGAGGGCACGCCGCGCGACGCCGCGCTCTACCGTGAGGAAGCGTTCGGTCCCGTCGCGCTGCTCTCGAAGTTCGAGACGATGGACGAGGCGCTGAAGGAAGTGAACGACTCGCAGTTCGGCCTCCAGGCAGGCCTCTTCACCAACGATCTCCAGGCCGCGATGCGCGCGTGGGACGAGCTCGACGTGGGCGGCGTGCTCGTCAACGAGGTCCCGAGCTTCCGCGTGGACAACATGCCGTACGGCGGCGTGAAGGAGTCGGGCCTCGGTCGCGAGGGCATTCGCTACGCGATGGAGGACATGACGGAGATCCGACTGCTGGTCATCAAGGCCTGAGGGGGACAGCGACCCGCCTACCGCGGCCCCCCGAGCTCATGCGTCCGATGTGACGCTCACTCCGTGGCGGGCGCCGCACGACGCCGCGCGCGCGGCGGCGGAGGCGGCGCGTCTTGCGGCTGCGCGGCGGCGGCTTCGAGGCAGCCGTCGAGCTGACGAGCGCCGGAGCTCGGGGCGGGGACGACGATGTGGAACTCTACGCGTCGGTTGCGCTGACGCCCCTCGACGGTCGTGTTGGTCTCCACGGGGTGCACTTCGCCGCAGCCCCACGCCTCGACACGCGCGCCCTCGATGCCGTGCTCGGTGAGCCAGCGCATCACGCTCGCCGCGCGGCGACGCGAGAGCTCGAGGTTGGCCGTGTCGCGCCCGCGATCGTCGGTGTGACCCTCGACGCGGATGCGCTGGAGCTGCGGGTTCGCTGCGAGCACCGCGCGGACCTCCTCGAGGATCGGGAACGATCGATCGAGGATGACGTCACGATTCGTCGCGAACTCGACGAGCTGGAGGATGGTGATCGTGCCGGTCTCCGCGTCGAGGCGGATCGTGCGCGGGCAGCCGTTGTCCTCCGGGCGACCGGGCGCGAGCGGACACTGGTCGCTCGGATCGATCACAGTGTCGCGATCGTTGTCCGTGTCGGGGCAGCCGTCTTCGTCCTCGAAGCCGTCGCGATCTTCTGCCTCGAGCGGGCAGCGGTCGCTCGCGTCGGAGATGCCGTCGTGATCGTTGTCGGGGTCGGGCACACCGTCGCTGTCTTCGAAGGCGTCGCGATCCTCGGGATCCATGGGCGCGCCGTCGTTCACATCGAGCACGCCGTCCTGATCGTTGTCGGGATCGGGGCAGCCGTTGTCGTCCTCGAAGCCGTCGCGATCCTCGGGCTCGGCGGGGCACTGATCGTCCGGATCGAGGAGGCCGTCGCCGTCGGTGTCGAGGACCTGCGGTGGCTCGACCACGGGCTCGGCCGCGCGGCAGTGCGGATCGTGCGCGTAGCCGATCGTGACGACGCCGCGGAAGTCTGCGGCGCCGTAGCCGCGCGTGACGCCGGCGCCGCCCGCGAGACCGAGCTCCATCTCGCAGATCGGGTGAACGCGGAGACCGCCGATGACCTCGAGTGGCGAGCTGTCGCGACCGAAGAAGCCGCCGTTGCCGTTCAGCGTCTCGAAGCCCGTGGCGCCGTAGGCCTCGACGAGGAGGTCGAGCACGTCGGGCACGAGCACGCCGATCACGCCCACGCCATACGTGAGCTCGTGGCCCACGCGCAGCGAGAGGAGGTCGGTGCTCTCGCGCACACGCGCGCCCACGTTGAGGCCGATGCGCACGCGGTTGTCGGCGAGACGCACCTCGCCCATGAGGCGCGGCACGAACGTGACCGAGCGCTCGCCCGTGTACGTCTGCGAGGGCGAGGTCGCGTCCGCGAGCGGGAACGTCACGCCGAGCTGGAGGCCCAGCGCGAACGCATCGGTGCGCTCACCGAAGAGCCGCACGCGCACGCCGAGGTACGGATCGCCCACCTGCGTCCCGTCGGCGCGCTGTGAGGCGGCCACCATCTCGCTGCCGGTCGAGAACAACGTCGCCGGCAGACCGGCATAGACGACCACGCGATCGAAGAGACCGAGCGAGAGGCCGACGTTCGCCGTCAGCATGTGCTCGACGACCGGATAGCGCTCCGTCTCGGCCATGCCGATCTGCGCTTCGTACACGAGCGGGTTCAGGCCGTAGTCGAGCGAGAGGCGCGCGCCGAAGTCGAGGTGACCGAGATCGTTCGGGCTCGAGATCGCGAAGCCGTCATTCGACGTCTCCGCTGCGCGGAACTGATCGAGCTGGAACCCCTGCGCCTCCGCGACCGACGCCGAAGAGAGGCTGAGGAAACCGACGCCGAGACCGAGGCCGAGACCGAGGTGGTGTTGAGTTCGCATGTTCTTCTACTTCTCCTCGGGTCAGTGACGACGACGCGCGACGAGCATGGCGAGCGCGGCGAGCACGAGGCCCCACGCGGCGCGCGAGCCCGACGACTGGCTCACGCTACAGGCCGCGCCGCCCGTGAACGTGCCGCCGGTCGGAGCGGCGGCGTCGGGCGAGTCGGTGCCTGCGTCCATGGCCCCAGCGTCGCGCGCACCCGCGTCACGGGCACCAGCGTCGGGAGCGAGCGCCGCGTCGGGCGGCGTGAGGGCGGCGTCGGTGTCCGGCCCGACGAACGCGTCCGGCAGGACCGAGGCGTCCGGGAGCAACGGGAGGGACGCGTCGGGCAGCGACGCGTCGGGCATCACCACGGCGGCGTCAGCCGCCACGGGCATGCAGACGAGCGCCGCGCTGCTGCACACGAAACCCGCCGCGCACTGCGCGTCGGTCACGCACTCCACGCAGCGCTCGTCGCCGGGGCCGGCGCACACGCCCACGGCGCAGCTCGCGCCGCGCGGCAGCGAAGCGCGCGTGCACGTGTTGGTCGCCGAGCAGCTCTCGGTCGTGCAGTCGTTGCGATCGTCGCAGTCGACATCGCTCAGACACTCGAAGCACGCGTTGGCGCCAGCCGACGTGCGCAAGCAGTAGGGCGTCGCGGGCGAGCAGCCGAGGTCGCCTGCGCCAGCAGCTGCGTCATCGATGCAGAGCTCGCACTGGGGCGCGCGCGGGCCAGTCGTACGGCAGTGAGGGCGTGCGGAGGTGCAGCCCATGTCGGTGCCGGTGGGCAGCGTGTCGGTGCACGTGCCGCAGACCGAGGGCTCGCCGTTGCAGACGAAACCCGGCTCGACCACACAGCCCGCCGAGCAGCCGTCGCCGCCCATCGAGTCGCCGTCGTCGCACTCCTCACCGCCTTGGATGCGTCCATCGCCGCAAGTCGCCGAGAGGCAGAGGCCCGTCCCGAGGTCACAGCCGACGAAGGGAAGTGGGCAGTCGAGCGCGCCCGTGCACCCGCGCGTCTGGACGTAGCAGCTGACCACGGGGTCGTTGTGATCACAGAACCACAGACGGCCGCTCGTTCCGACGAACGTCAGACCGTCCGATCCCGCGGTGTTGGTGCGGGTGTGATCGCCGAGGATGATGCCGGTCCCTAGGGTGGACGGTCCCGCGACGAAGAGGCCCGACTCGCGGTAGAGGGCGACCTGCCCGAGGCTGTTGTTCGCGAGCACGAATAGGTCGGTGCCGGGCGCGCGAGCGAGGTTGTCGATGTTGGCCAGCGCCACGTCGAATGCCCTGACCGGAATCGTGCCCGTGCGCGGATAGACCAGGACACGTGAGCTGTTGTAGTCGACGGCGTACAGGAAGCCGTCACTGCCGACGTCGACTCCTGCGCAGAGCGTGGGCCGCGGCACCAGCACCGAGCCCTCCAGCGTGCGGCTCGAGAGGACGGTGAGCGCGACCGGGTCGAGCTCGATCAAGGTGCAGTCGTGTCGGACGACGAGGGCCACGCCCCCCAGAGCATCGTACGCAGCCCCATCCACCCTGTCGCCCAGAGGTGTCGGCAGTGCGCCCGTGGGGCGGACGAGGTCACCGTCCGCGTCGTAGATCTGGGCGTCGGTGCCACCGAACGAGAGGACCACGAGCTCGTCGCGGACCGGGTTGTAGAAGGAGGCCTGCGGCGTGAAGCCCGGCGCGGGGACGGTCCGGAGGAGCGGAAAGGTCTGTGCGCTCGCGGCGCCCGAGACCCACGACACTGACGCCATCCCCACTGCGCCCAAGAGTGCATGAAGTCGATTCATGCCCATGCGGCTAACACGGGGCGTGCCACGCCCGCAAACCCCTTTTCTGCTCGCGGTTGTCGCCGAGCTTCGAAGAAGCGTGGGGTGGGGCACGACGTCTGTCGGCCCTACCCCACGACACCAGAGTCACATGCGACTGGAGGTTCGAGCGCGCACGTCCCACCAGACCACACCAGTCCCAGCCGACCAGGCCAGTCCCGACCAGACCAGGCCAGTCCCGACTAGGCCAGTCCCGACCAGGCCAGTCCCGACCAGACCAGTCCCGACCAGACCCGTCAGCGCGGCGCGCGACGACCGCGGCCTCGGGCCCCCGCGGCCGGTGCGGCGGACGCTTCGACGCAGCCCTCGAGCTGGCGCGGACCCGACGCAGGCGCGGGGCTGATGATGTGGAACTCGACGCGACGGTTGCGCTGACGACCCTCGGCCGTGAGGTTGGTCTCCGCGGGGTGCAGCTCACCGCAGCCCCACGCCTCGAAGCGCTCGGCCGCCACGCCGTGCTCGACGAGCCAGCGCATCACGCTCGCGGCGCGACGACGCGAGAGATCGAGGTTGGCGGCGTCGCGACCGCGGTCGTCGGTGTGACCTTCGACGCGCAGGCGCAGGAGCTGCGGGTTCGCCTCGACCACGGCGCGCACTTCCTCGAGGATCGGGAAGGACCGATCGAGGATGACGTCGCGGTTCGTCGCGAACTCGACGAGCTGGAGGATGTAGATCTGACCGGTCTCGGTATCGAGGCGCACCGAGCGCGGGCAGCCGTCGTCCTCGGGGCGGCCCGGCGCGAGCGGGCACTGATCGTTCACGTCGAGGACCGTGTCGCGATCGTTGTCGGGGTCGGGGCAGCCGTTGGCGTCTTCGAACGTGTCGACGTCCTCCGGCTGGAGCGGGCACTGATCGGTCGCGTCCAGGATGGTGTCGCGGTCGTTGTCCGGATCGGGCACGCCATCGGTGTCCTCGAAGCCGTCGCGATCCTCGGGATCCATCGGCGCGCCGTCGTTGACGTCGAGCACCGCGTCCTGGTCGTTGTCCGGATCGGGGCAGCCATTGCTGTCCTCGAACGTGTCGACGTCCTCCGGCTCGGTCGGGCACTGATCGTCCGGATCGAGGAGGCCGTCGCCGTCGGTGTCGCCCGGCGTCGGGGGCGGCTCGTCCGGCACGACCACGGGCTCGGTCGGACGGCAGTGCGGATCGTGCGCATAGCCGATGGTCAGGATGCCGCGGAAGTCCGGCGCGCCGTAGCCGCGCGAGATGCCGCCGCCGCCCGCGAGGCCGATCTCCATCTCGCAGATGGGATGAACGCGCGCGCCACCGATCAGCTCGACGGGCGTGCTCTCACGGCCGAAGAAGCCGCCGCGGTTGTTGAGCGACTCGAAGCCCGTCGCGCCGTAGAGCTCGAGGAGGAGGTCGAGCACGTCCGGCACGAGCACACCGATGACGCCGGCGCCGAACGTGAGCTCGTGGCCCACGCGCAGCATCGCGACGTCGGTGCCCTCGCGGATGCGGGCGCCGAGGTTGAGGCCGATGCGGATGCGGTTGTCGGCGAGGCGGATCTCACCCATCAAGCGCGGGAGGAACGTGACCGAGCGCTCGCCCGTGTAGGACTGCGTGCTCGAGGCCGCATCGCCGAGGGGGAAGGTGAGCGCGAGCTGGAGGCCCAGCGCGAACACGTCCTGACGCTCACCGAAGAGGCGCACACGCACGCCGAGGTAGGGATCGCCGATCTGCGTTCCGTCGGCGCGCACGACGGCCATGTCGCTGCCGTTGCTGAAGAGCGTGGCGGGCAGGCCGGCGTAGATCACGACGCGATCGAAGAGGCCGAGCGCGAGGCCCACGTTGAGGCTGAGCTGGTTCTCGACCACCGAGTAGCGCTCGGTGCCCGCCATACCGACCTGGTCTTCGTACACGAGCGGGTTGAGGGCGTAGTCGAGCGACAGGCGCGCGCCGACGTCGAGGTGACCGAGATCGTTGGGGCTCGAGATCGCGAACCCGTCGTTCGACGTCTCCGCGGCCCGGAACTGGTTCAGCTGGAAGCCCTGCGCCTCGGCCTCGCTCGGCGCGCCGAGGAGGAGCGCCGCGCCTCCGATGAGGCCCGCACCGAGAACGGTGGCCGTCGACATCGAGCTCTTCTTCATGTCACTCACGACTTGTTCCTCCGACGCGCACGACCGCGCGCGAACAGCCAGACGGCACCGAGAGCGGCCAGCGAGAGCCACCCGCGCCCAGCCCCGTCAGCGGCGCCGACTCTACAGCCGCACGCACCGCCCGCAAAGCCACCTCCGGCCGAAACGCCCGTGTCCGGGCCGCTCATGCCGACGTCCACCGCCGCACCCGCGTCGGCCGTGGCGCCGCCCGCGTCCGCCCTCGGCCCGCTGTCGCCAGCGACGCCCGCGTCCGTGCCCACGACGCCGTCGGGGTCGAGGTAATTCGGCACGCCGTCACCGTCGTCGTCGTCGAAGCCTTCCTCGCGATCACCGCGCGCGTCGCCGTCCGCGTTGGTGTCGAGCCAGTTGGGATCGCCGTCGCCGTCGACGTCGCTACCGCTCGCGCCGAGCGCGGCGCCATCCGCGCGCTCACGCGCCGTGAGGATGCCGTCGCCGTCGTCGTCTGCGTCGCGGTAGTCGGGTGTGCCGTCGGTGTCGGTGTCGCGACACGGCGCCGCCGTGCACTCCTCGGCGGTGGGAAGTCCATCGCCGTCGTCGTCGACGTCGAGGAAGTCCGGCGTGCCGTCGCGATCGGTGTCGATCGACACGCCCGCAGGGCGCTCGTCGCGCGTGGGACGTCCGTCGCCGTCGTCGTCCGGATCGCGGTAGTCGACGGCGCCGTCGTCGTCGCTGTCGCGGCACGCGGTCGGATCCGCGCACTCTTCGGCGGTGGGCACTCCGTCGCCGTCGTCGTCCGGATCGAGCTGGTCGGGCGTGCCGTCCGTGTCGGTGTCGGGGCACATCGCCGGCATCGGGCACTCGACGGTGTCGACGATGCCGTCACCATCGCTGTCGAGCACCGCGCGGTCGTAGACGAAGTCGTTGTCGTCGTCGTCGGTGTTGCCCACCGCGTCGGTCGACACGACCGAGACGGTGTGCGTGCCCTCGGCGAGATCGCTCGGCTGTGGGATGGACCAGAGGCCGTCCTCGCCCGCGACGACGGTGCCGATCTCGGCTCCGTCGATGCTCACGACGACCGTCGCGCCCGCCTCGGCCACGCCTGCGTAGACCGGGCGCGCCGAGCCCACGGTCGCGCCCTCGGTCGGACGCGTGATCGTGACGCTCGTCGTGGTGTCGACCACGAAGCTGCCGCTCGCCGTCGCCGTGTTGCCGCTCGCATCGCGCGCGACCGCACGCACCGTGTGCTCACCGTCGAGGAGCGCGTCCGTCGTGGGGAAGGACCACGTGCCGTCGCCCGCCGCGGTCACCGTGCCGAGGAGCTCGCCGTCGACGAACACCTGCACGCTCGCGCCAGCCTCGGCCGTCCCGGTGATCACGGGCGTCGAGTCGCTCGTGCGCTCGCCGCTCGCGGGGCTCGTGATCGCCACGTCCGGCGCCGTGAGATCGACGGTGAAGGTGTGTTGATCCTCGGTCGTGTTGCCCGCGGCGTCCGTCGTGCTCGCGCGCACGGTGTGCTCGCCCTCGGCGAGCGGACTCGTGAGCACGAAGCTCCAGCTGCCATCGGCGTCCGCGAGCGCGGTGCCGAGGATCACGCCGTCGACGATCACGGTGACGAGCTGGTTCGGATCGCTCGAGCCCGTGAGGGTCGGTGTCGTGTCGTTCGTCGTCGTGCCGTCGCCGGGGTTGCGAAGCTCGAGCGAGGGCGCGGTGACGTCCACCGTGAAGCGCCCCGTGTCCATCGCTGTGTTGCCCGCGGCATCGGTCGCGGTGACCGACACGTCGTGCGCGCCTTCGGTCAGCGCCGTGGGAACGAGCAGCGTCCAGTTGCCCTCCGCGTCGACCGTCACGGTGCCGACTGCGGTGCCGTCGATCGAGACGACGACCGTCGCCCCCGGCTCACCGGTGCCCGAGAGCTCGGGCGTGGTGTCACCGATCGCGCCCTGATCCCCGGGCTGGAGGAAGTCGACCGACGTGACCGTGTCGAGCACGAAGCTCGTCGTGTCGGTCGCCGTGTGACCGTCGGCGTCCATCGCCGTCACGTTCGCCGTGTAAGGGCCGTCCGTCAGCGTCGTGGGCGTCACGCTCCACGTGCCGTCCGCCGCGACCGTCGTCGTCAGCGTCATGCCGCCGACCATGACGGTGATGCTCGCGCCCGCCTCGCCCGTGCCGCCGATGCTCGGGGTCGAGTCGCGTGTGGTGCCGCTCGGCGTCGTGACGTCGACGAACGTGCTGTCGTCCACGCGGAACGTGACGTTCGGTGCGCTCGCGGTGTGGCCGCCCGCATCGAGCGCCTCGGCTCGCACCCGGTGGGTGCCCGGCATCAGCGCGGTCGGGACATCGAGGGTCCACGTTCCATCCGCGGCGACGGTCACGGTGCCGATGACGGCCTCGTCGACGATCACGTCGACCATCGCCCCGGGCTCACCGGTACCGGTGATCGACGGCGTGAGATCCGAGGTGACGCTGCCCTCGGTCGGACCTGTGATCGTCACGAACGTGCTCGTGTCGATCGTGAGGGTCGTGGTGTCCCGCGTGACGTTGCCGAGGTCGTCGGTCGCCGTCGCCGTCACTGTCGTCGTGCCCTCGGCCATCGGCGTCGCGGGCGTGAAGCTCCAGTTGCCCGACGCGTCGGCCGTGACAGTGCCGAGCGTCGTGCCGCCCAGCGAGATCGCCACCATGGCACCGGGGCTCGCGCGGCCGGTGAACGTCGGTGTCGAGTCGTCGAGCACCACGCCGCTCGGTCCGAGGATGTCGACCTCGATGCGGCACGCGGCGCTGCAGCCGTCGCCCGCCGCGATCGCGCCGTCGTCGCACGTCTCGGGAGCGGTCACGCGCGTGTCGCCGCAGCGCGCGGTCGTCACGATGATCGTCGGCTGGTTGCCGGGCGTCACACCGTCGCCGTCGGAGGTGCCCGAGAACGTGTCGGTCACGCCGCCGAGGATCAAGGTCTCGCCCTGACCGGAGATGCTCGCGCTGTTGCTGATCGGCTCTCCACCGACGCTCGTCGTGATGCGGACGGTGAACACCACCGTCACGCTCGCGCCCGTCGCCACGCGGCCACCCGCGACGCCCGTCGCGCCCGTGCCGACGCGCGCCACCAGTATGCCGCCAGCGACCTCGGCCTGATCGAGGTCGGCCGCGATCGTGCGCGTCACGCCGTCGATCGTGATGCTCGAGCCGGGCGCGATCTCGGTGCCCGCAGGCAACGTGTCGCGGATCACGCTGCCGATCGACGCATCGCGACCGTTGTTCGTCGCGACGAGCGTGTAGGTGATCGTGTCGCCCTCGTCGGCGCCGTTGCCGTCGAGGTCGTTCACCATCGCCGTCTTGGTCATCGCGAAGTCGGGCGCGAAGATGTCGGTCGCGAACGTGATGAGGCCCAGGCCGATGCCTTCACCGCCCGTCTGCGCGCGGATGGTCGCGCTCGTGGCGCTGTTCGGGAGCGCATCGACGGTCGCGAAGAGATCCTGATCGTAGCCGAGCGTGTTGCCGTACGCGGGCTGACGCGTGGCGACGACGGAGCCGAACGACGAGATCGTGCTGTTGCCGATGTCGTCGTTGGGGTTGAGCACGCCCCCGCCGGGCGTCGCTCCGAGCAGCGTGTTCCGGGCGCCGGAGATCAGGCGGAGGGTGTCGGGGTTGCCGCGATCACCATCCCAGAACACGACGCCCACGCGCGAGCTCACGCTGCCGGTCGCTGGCGTGAGGAAGCCCGTGACCGTCACGTCGACGGCCGTGGTCGAGTACGCGCGGAACGCGTCGTAGACGACCAGGTTGCGCAGGGGCAGCGTCGTGTCGTCGTACGCCACGACCATGGTCCAGCCACCGAACAAGTTGGTGGCGCCGGTGCGGCACCGCATGCCCGCGACCCAGTACGTGCCGTTGCCCGCGGCGCGCACAGCGGTCGTGACGTCGGCGAAGCCCTGGTAGTAGTCGGCGCTGCCCGAGACCGTCACGCCCGAGTCGAAGACGCTCGCCGAGACGTCGCTGTAGGTGCCGCCCGGTACGCGGAAGCGAACGGTGCGACGCGCGTCGGGCATCCCCGAGGCGGGCGCGCCGCAGGACCAGTAGAGACCGGCCCAGCGCACTGTCGACGTCGACGCGAGGGTGAGATCGGCCGCGCTCGACATCGTGGTGGTGCCGTCACCGTCGGCGTCGACGGGGCCCATGTTGAAGTCGTTGTTGATGCCAGCGCCGCCCGCGCCCGTCGTGTTGCGGACGACATCGCAGTACGTCGCTGGGTCGGACCCTCGTCGCAGACAGTGCTGCGCCGTGTTGCCGATCAGCGTGACGTCGCCGCGCTGGTTCGTGATGAACCGCCGCGTCGGCTCGCGTGATTGCGCCTCGGAGACGCCAGGAGAGAAGAGGAACGAGAAGGCGAGCAACGCGAGCGCGAGACGCAACGACATGAGGGCTCCGAGAGTGGGACGACGCCTCGAACGACGAGGGCGCCGTGGGCCGCGCCGTAGCAACGGGCGAACCACGGGTTTTCCCGAGCACTTACGCACCGCGTCGTCGGCCGCAACCGACGATGCGGGGTGGAGGCCACACTCATCGCAGAACGACGTCGATCGCCGCAGGATCGCCGGGGTCGGGCCGCGCTCCGCTCTGGCGCACTGCACCGATGCGCAGGCCGTGCGCTTCGATGTCCGAGAGCTCCTGCGGTGAGAGCGCGTGGATCGACAGGATGCGATCGCCCGCACGGAACCGCGCCGGTGAGAGCTCACCGTCTGCGATCAGATCCACGCGACGCGGGCGATGTCCCCAGCCCACACGCAGCGCGAGATCGGAGTCGCACGCGCCTCGCGCGCCGAGCTCCAGCGTGAGGACCGCGCCACCGTCGTTCGAGCGTGCGATGGACGCATCGAGCAGCGCGAGGCAGGCGGTGAGCAGACGTCCTTCGCTCGCGTCGACGTGCCCGATGACGTGTGCGCTCGCCACGTCATCCTCGCGCCGTCCGCCGCGCGCCAGCACGTAGATCGCATCGCGCGAGAAGACGAGCGCGTGATCGTCGCGCGCGAGCCAGTCGCGCACGAGCGGCTCCTCCTCGGTGCGCAGGAGCTCTTCACGGTGCGCCTCGAGCCGACGCTGCCACGCGTCGAAGATCACGTAGTCGCTCGGCGTCTCGGGCGGCGGGCCGCGACGCAGGCTCCGTCGCTCGGCCAGGTGCGCGAGCACGCGCTCGGGCGCTTGCACCGAGGCGTCTTCGGGGATCGCTGCGAGTGCGTCACGCAGCGCATCGGTCGTGGCGTCGTCGGCGTACGCGAGCCGGTCGTAGCGGAGCGAGAGCGGCGAGCCTCCCTCGAGCACGTGCGCGATCACGGCGCACGCGAGCAGCGGTGCGAGCGCGATCTCGCGCGAGAGACCACGCCCGATCGACGCGATCCGCACGCCCCCCACGAGCGACGCGCTCACCAGGATCGGCAGCGCGGGCGTGAGGTAGTGCGAGTCGAGGAAGAGCGTCGTGGGAAACGACGAGAGGAGGTTCATCCCGAGGATCGGCGCGGCGAGGAGCAACCACTCGGGCGCGAGGAACGCGAGGAACGCCAAGGGCGCGGTGACCACGAGGAGGTAGGGCGCACGCTCGGCGCCGAGCAGCCACGCGAAGAGACGAGACGGATGCGCGAGCACGGTGACGATCGCGTCCGTCGGGCCCTCCCCCCACGCCGCGAAGTGCTGCACGAAGGAACCATTCGCGGGCGCGTAGCGCGGATGAAAGACACCGAGGAAGAGGCCCACGTACGCGAGCGATCCGAGCGCGAGGCCCGCGCCGATGCGGCGCTCGAGGAGAGGACCACGACGCGAGACGAGCGCGAGCGCGAGCCCGAAGCACGCCACGACGAGCCCCAGATCCTCGCGACACGCGAGCACCCCGAGCGAAGACCAGACGAGGCCGTGCGCGCTCCTGCGATGAAGCGACTCGCAGCACCACGCGAGCGGCAAGACGGCGAGCGTCCCGGGGTGGAAGTCACACGTCGCAACGTGCCAGAGGTTCGGCTGGAGCAGCCACACGAGCGCCGCGATCACCGGCGCACGTCGCGCGATCGGTCCGAGCGCATCGGCCTTCGGCGAGGGCGCGTAGAGGCGCGCGGCCAGACGCGCGATCGGCCACGCGGCGAGCGCCACCGCGAGCGACTGCGCGATCAGCAGCGTCCGCACCTGCCCGAGGACCCGCCCGATCCAGCCCAGGATCTCGAGCACCCACACGAAGTGGAGGCCCCACACGTGCGCATCGAGCAAGGGCTCCCACGGATCGCGGTGCGACTCGCCCCAGGCGAGGCGCGCATAGAACGCGAGGTCGAAGTTGCGGTTGTGGAAGGTCGCGTAGCGCTGCCAGGCGAGCGCGAAGATCACCACACCCGCCACGCCCGAGACAGCCCCGATCACGCGGCGCGCGTCGGTGCCGATCGAGCCGTCGTCGCCGAACGCCTCGCGCAGCGACGCACCGAGTGCGCGCGTCACGCGTCGCAAGCGCGCGCTGAGCGTCGATCGCGCGTCGTCTCGAGAGGTCTCGGCCAAGGCAGCGCTGGGCTATCACGCGCGGACGCAGGCGCGCACAGCGTCGTGGTCAGCGGTCGGGCGCGAGCGAGGGTGCACCTTCGATCACCGGCGAGGGGACGAGCTCGGCCTCACGAGACGCTCGATCGTCGGCGCGCGCTTCGAAGGCCGCCGTGAGGGTCTCGCGATCGCCGTCGGCGCGCGTCGCGTCCTCCACCAGCCACCACTCGGCGCGAGCGCGCGCGTGGTCGAGATCGAGCACGACGTAGCCCTTCTTCTCCTGCTCGGTGAACCGCAGGTGCGGCGTGGCCTCGAGCAGCATCGACTCGCGCGCGCGCGAGTCCTCCCCCGTGAAGTGCGGCGACGCGAGCGCGGGCGCGCCCCACTCCACGCCGATCGCGCCGAGCTGCGTGTCCGCGGCGTACGTCGGCCCCGGCAGATCGAGCGCGAGCGAGCCGTGCGTGTCTCCGGTCATCACGATCGGGAGCGACGGCGCCGCCGAGAGCGCCTGCATCACGCGCTGACGCTGGGCCGGGAACCCATCCCACGCGTCGAGGTTCTCGAGCGCCGCGAAGGGCGCGAGCACCACTTGGTTGCCGAGCACCGTGTAGGTGACGTCGTCGCGCGAGGAGAGCTCACCGAGCCACGCCTCCTGCGCGTCGCTCACGAGCCGTCGATCCGCTCGCATCCAGTCCGCCGTGTCGGTCGGGGGCGCGTCGCGGCCGTCCATGCGCGCGTCGAGCAGCACGAGGCGCGCGAGCGATCCGAGCTCGAGGCTGCGGTGGACCTGCGTCTCGTCGCGGGTCGGTGTCCACTCGAAGAACGCCTGCTTCGCGGCCGCGACGCGATCGTTCCACGCGCCCTGCGTCGCGGGATCGTGCGTGAGCGACCCGCTCGTGTGCGCGTTGTTGGCGAACTCGTGATCGTCCCAGATCGGCACGATCGGGTGCTGTCGCTGCATCTCCTTCAGGTCGGGATCGAGCCGGTAGTGCGCGTGACGTCGACGGTAGTCCTCGAGGGTCACCGTCTCGTGCGGCGGATCGAGCGCACGCAGCGCGCCATACACGCCATCGGCGTACTCGTACATCGTGTCCCCGAGGTGCACGACGAGCGCGAGGTCGGCGCGCTCTGCGATCCTCCGGTAGCCGTGGAAGAGGCCGTACGCGAAGTTCGAGCACGTCACGAACGCCAAGCGCGCACGCGCGACCTCGCCCTCCGGCAGCGTGCGCGTTCGACCGAGCGGGCTCGCATCGCCCTCCTCGGTGACGAAGCGGAAGTAGTACGTCGTGGCGGGCTCGAGCCCGACGACGTCGAGCTTCACGCAGCCATCACGCGCGGCCACCGCGCTGACGCTCGCGCTCGTCACGAGCTCCCTCTCGGCGACGTCGCGGAACACGTCGCATCGGACCGTCGTGTCGCGCTCGACGGCGAGGCGCGTCCACACGATCACCGCGCGAGGTGTGGGATCCCCGCTGGCCACGCCCCAGGCGAAGCGGGCGCTCGGCGCGATCGGTGCCGGGTCGCACGCAGGCAGCGCCGCCACCGCGGCGGCAGCGCCCGTCCTCTGGAGCAGCTCTCGACGCCGAAGACGCACGCGCCGAGCGTAGTACGCGCGCCGCTTGCGTGGCCCTCGAAGGACGGCGTGGCCGACTTTCGCCGTGAAGTTCGGGGAGCGAGAGGGCACGATGCGCCCATGCCGCAGACACCCGAGACGCCCCTCGTGCTCGCGCTCCGCACGATGTTGATCGCGCTCGATCCCGCGACCGGTGCCCACGTGTGGAGCACCTCGCTGCAGCGGCAGATCCGACACGTGTTCCCCGTGGGGCGCGCACTGCTCGTCGTGCTGCACGAGACGGGGAGCGGCGCGGTCGCGCTCGTCGATCTCGACAGCGGCATGGTGCAGCGGCGTGTCGAGCTCGCGTTCGATCCCTCGGGCGCGGCGCTCTTCGAGAACGATCGCCTCTACCTCGCGAGCCCCGACGGCGTCGCGTGCGTCACGCGCGAGTGCCAGCTCGTGTGGTCCGGGGGCCTGCGCGAGGTGCAGCGCGGCATCTTCAGCGCCGACACCATGCTCGTGATCCGAGGCCCGAACGGCGAGGAGCGGGCGCAGATCGCCGTCGGCCCGCAGACCGTCTCCGGCAACGCCGGCCTCGTGCTCGGCGCGCTCGTCTCCCAGCCCGATCTGCGCGACTGATGCAGCTGCGAGCCTCCATCCTCGGCGCGCTCGTCGCCGCGACCCTCTCGCTCGCACCCGCGCGCATCGTGGCGCAGGACGAAGGAGGTGCGCCCGCGAGCGAGGAGGACGTCGAGGTCGACGACCGCGACGCGATCCCCGACGCCGAGATCCGCCTCCTCCCCGAGGCGCCGTGCGAGCGGCTCACGATGTCGGTGGCGATCTCGGCGCTCGATCGACGCGACGCGCGCGCGAGCTGTCTCGCGAGCGTCCGGATGGCGAACCGTCAGGATCGCATCGACGAGGGCGTGCTGCTGCTCGGCCTCGGCGTGCTGAGCGCCATCGCCGGCGGCGTCACCGCGGGCATCGGCGCCAACGACGGCAACGACTTCATGCTCTCGTTCGGTCTCGGCACCGCAGGCTGGGGAGTGATCAACGCAGCGTTCTCGCTCGCGCTGTTCGACGTGAGCGGGAGCGGCCTCGCCGACATCGACGCTGCGCGCGGCCTCGGTGGCGAGGCGCTGCTCCGCGCGCGCGACGAAGCCGCCGCTGCCCAGGATCAGACAGCGACGATCATCGCCGTGAACGCCGGCCTCGATGTCTTCTACATCGCGGGCGGCCTGCTCATGTTCTTCCTCGGCGAGGCCAACGACCCCGACGACGACTTCCTCTCCGGCTACGGCCTCGCGATGGCCACGCAGGGCGTCGCGCTGCTGGCGTACGACGGCGTCACCTGGGCCTTCGCCGCGGATCGCGCCTCGCGCCTGCGGGCTCTGCTCCGCGACTGATCGAGCGGATCGCAGCACGACGATCACGCGCTACCATCGCGGCCCATGAGCACCCATGGAAGCATTCGTGAGCGCGTCTCCGCCGAGGAGTGGCAGATCCGTGTCGATCTCGCCGCGGCCTACCGTCTCGTGGCCGACTTCGGCTGGACCGATCTCGTCTTCACGCACATCTCGGCCCGCGTCCCCGGGCCCCGAGCACCACTTCCTCATCAACCCCTACGGGATGCTGTTCGAGGAGATCACCGCCTCGAGCCTGGTGAAGATCGACAAGGACGCGAACATCGTCCTCGACGTCGGTTATCCCGTGAACCCCGCGGGCTTCACGATCCACTCCGCGATCCACGAGGCGCGCGAGGACGCCAAGGCCGTGCTCCACCTGCACACGCCGGACGGCACCGCTGTCGCGACGCTGAAGGAAGGTCTGCTCCCGCTGAACCAGACCGCGCAGCTCGTGATCGGCGAGCTCGCCTACCACGACTACGAAGGCGTCGCGTTCGACCACGCCGAGAAGCCGCGCCTCCAGAAGGACCTCGGCAGCAAGAACGTCATGCTGCTCCGCAACCACGGGACGCTCACCGTGGGCGACACCGTCGCGGCCGCGTTCACGCGCATGTACTTCCTCGAGCGCGCCTGCACGATGCAGGTCCGCACGCTGAGCCAGCTCGGGCCCGATCGACACCTGCACCCCACGGCGCCCGACGTGCTCGAGAAGAACGTGATGATCGGCGCGCACGGCGTGTCCGCAGCGAGCCAGTTCCTCGTGTGGCCATCGCTGCTCCGTCGTCTCGAGCGCAACGCGCCCGGCTACAAGGAGTGACGCGCGGGCGTCACGGCGCGACGGCGCTCCACTCGAGGTCGAGGAACCAGCCGCCTTCGTCGCGGCCGTCCTCGATCACGCGCAGGCGGTAGAGCCGCTCGCTCGCGTCTCGCAGGAGGAGCCCGTCGCCGAGGCAGACGGGCGTGTACCCCGACGTGTTCACGCCGCAGAGCAGGTGCGAGCCCGACTCCCACGAGCACGTCGACGTGTCGGAGGGGATGTCGGCGAGCGACGAGAAGCTGCTCGTGCTGGTGCCCGTGCCGATCTCGCCGAAGCGGCACACCGGACGCGCGCCCGACAGCGTGAGGTAGCGACCGAGGTAGGCGTGCACGTCGAAGTCCCACTCGGGCTCGTCGGCCCGCACCTCGCCGTCGCTCAAGCGCAGACCCTCGCACGCCACCAGATCGGTGCAGCGCAGCGTCGCGCGACACGTGCCTGCAAACGGATCGCAGCGCTCGCTGGACGCCGCGTCGGCGACCGGACCGGCATCGTCGCCGAGGTGCGAGGCTGGTCCCGTGCACCCTCCGAGGAGAGCACCGACGCCGAGCAAGCAAGCACCGAACGAG